>NC_019966.1:4525441-5171932 GCF_000328565.1 Mycobacterium sp. JS623
TGTCGCACCGCCTTGGGCATGCCCGTCGTGCCCGAGCTGAACACGAACAGCGCGTCGCTCTGCGGAGCCGGCGCTTCGAACATCCGTTGACCCGGGGTGATCGCCTCGTCGAGCGACACCATCGGCATCAGTTCGGCGAGCACCGGATGGTCGCCGACCGCGTGCGACGGCGCCGTCAGCGCAAGCGCGTTGGAGACCTCGGTTCGCTTCCATGCCGGGCTCAGCAGCACCGCCGCCGCGCCGAGCCGCCAGATGGCCCGTAAGGCGATCACGAACTCCGGCCGGTTCGACGACATCAGCGCCACCCGGTGGCCGGACCGCACCCCACGATGTTCGAGCACCGTGGCCATCCCGTTGGCGAGGGCGTCGAGCTGCGGGAGGGTGTATTCCCGCTGCTCAAAGGCGAGCGCCGGCCGCTCACTCACGTCGCGCCCGCTCCTTTCCGCCGTTTGAGAAGGTTTCCGATATCGATGAGAATGGTATTCTCTTAATATCAGAATCACAATGCCACACGACAGGGGGACCATGCCCAAGCCGCACTTGTTCCACCGTGCGACCGTGTCTCGGATCATCAAGGAGACCGCCGACGCGAGGACCTACGTGCTGGCCCCCGATGAAACGCCGTTCCCCTACAAGGCCGGACAGTTCTGCACGTTCAAGGTGCGCGTCGACGGCGAGGACCTCTATCGGTCCTACTCGATGTCGAGCGCACCCGAGACGGATTCGGAGATCGCGACGACAGTCAAGCGGGTCCCGGGCGGCAAGGTGTCGAACTGGATACTCGACAATCTCGTCGAGGGCGACGAGGTCACGATCACACGGGCAGCGGGCACCTTCTGCCTGACCATGACCACCGGTCCCCTACTGGGCTTCAGCGGCGGAAGCGGCGTCACGCCGATCCTGTCGCTTGTCAAGAGCGCGCTGGCCACCACTGATCGCTCGGTGCGACTGCTATGCGCTGACAAGGACCGGCCGTCGGTGATCTTCGACGCGGTGCTCGATGACCTCGTCACGCGCTACCCGGGGCGGCTGTCGGTCGTCCGGCACATCGACGCCGAGAACGGACTGATCGATCCCGCCGCGATTGTCGACTTCGTCGGCGCCGACACCGACGCGGACTGCTATGTCTGCGGCCCTGAGGGTTTCATGGCTGTGGTAACGGCGGCATTACCCGGCCCAGGAAGGGTGTTCATCGAAGACTTCGACGCCACACCGCAGACCCACGAGTCCGTCGCCGCGCCCGAAAAGGCCGAGAACACCGGCGGCACCATCACGATTCACATTGACCGAAAGAAGGCCGAGGTGCCGCGGGTGCCGGGTGAAACGCTGCTCGAAAGCGCTCGGCGCGCAGGAGTGTCACCGCCGTTCTCATGCGAAGCGGGCAACTGCGGTACGTGCATGGCACGGCTGTCTCAGGGAAGCGCGACGATGAAGGTCAACGATGCGCTGGAGCCCGACGAGGTCGAGGATGGCTATGTGCTTACGTGTCAGGCGATTCCGGATACCCCGTCGGTAACAGTGCACTACGAAGACTAAGAGTCGACGTCGCCGTGTTCGTGAAGCGATGGCGGCGGACGGAAGTCCGGCTCGTAACCCGCAATGCGGATCGGGCTGCCGATCAACCTGAAATCCCCTGCCGTGACAAGCGCCTCGGGGGTTGCCTCCAATGCCTCAGGCAGCGTGCGCACCGCTGCGGCCGGAATGCCGAGCGGGCGCAGTCGCGACTCCCAACCGAGCGCAGTGTCGGTGGCCAGCGCAGCGGCGACGACGTACAGCACCTCATCGCGCTTCGCAGCACGCTCGGCCATCGTCGGGAATCCGTCGATCTTCGCCTCGCCGGCGAATGCCTTCCAAAATGTATCGTGCGTAATGAACAGCGCCAGGTACCCATTGGCCGTCGAGAACAGCTGCGCCGGAACGTAATACGAGTGCGCGCCGAAGGGGTAACGCTGCGGCGCCACGCCGTCGTTGAGGTAGGCCGACGCTCGATAGTTCAGCTGCGACAGCATCACGTCACGCAGACACACGTCCACCTGCCCGCCGCGCCCCGAGACGATTTGAGCGAGCAATCCCAGCGCCGCCGCCAAACCCGTTGAGTTGTCGGCCGACGAGTAGCCCGGCAACGTCGGTGGACCATCCGGGTCGCCGGTCATCGCGGCGACGCCCGTGGCCGCCTGGATGACGTAGTCGAACGCCGGGTCGTCGCCGCCCTCCAACCCAAAGCCGGTCATCGCTACGCAGACAATTCGCTCGTTGAAGCCCCGCAATGCTTCGTAGGTGAGCCCGAGCCGCTTGATCGCCGACGGCTTCATATTCACCAGCAGTGCATGCGAATTCGCGACCAGCTCCCCGAGCCGCTGTCGCCCCTGCTCCGACCGCAGATCCAGGCAGACGCTCTGCTTGTTGCGGTTCAGGCTCGCGAAATAGCTGTCGCTGACCTGCCGGGAGATCTCGCCGCCCGGCGGCTCGATCTTGATGACCTCGGCGCCGAGATCGGCCAGCAACATCGTCGCGTATGGGCCAGCCAGCATGACACCGACCTCGAGAATGCGGATGCCTGAAAGCGGCCCTTGGCTCATCTGCGCCCTCGGCTCTTCGCGCAAGCGCTCATCTGCGCCCTCGGCTCTTCGCGCAAGCGCTCATCTGCGCCCTCGCCTCTTCGCGCAAGCGCTCATCTGCGCCCTCGGCTCTTCGCGCAAGCGCTCATCGCACTTCAGCGGCTAGCTGCGAAATGACTTCGCGAGTACGGTATTTGGAGGCAATCAGCTCATCTCGGTTGTCGCCGATCGGCAGCAACCGAACGGACAGGTCGGTGACGCCCGCATCGGCGAATTGTCGGAATCGCGCGAGAATCGCTTCCTCATCACCGGCGGCGGTCAGGTCACCGACATCGCGGGCATCGCCGCGATCGAGCAGCTTCTGGTAATTCGGCGACGTCTCCGCCTCAGCCAGAATCCGATTGGCCCGCTCCTTCGCCGCGTCGATCTCGGAGTTGGCGCACAGGCACACCGGGATACCCGCGACGATCCGCGGCGCCGGACGTCCCGCATTGTCGGCGGCCTTGGTGATCCGCGGCGCGATGTGATCTCCGATCGCCCGTTCGTCGGCCATCCACAGCACGGTCCCGTCGGCGAGTTCACCGGCAATCTGCAGCATTACCGGTCCGAGCGCCGCGACCAGCACCGGCATTGGTGTCTCGGCGCCCAGCACAGTCGGATTGTGAACGGTGAAGGTGTCATTCTCCACGTCGACGTCACCCGGTCCGGCCACCGCCTGGTTGAGCACCTCGAGATAGTCGCGCGTGTAGGCCGCGGGCTTCTCGTAGGGGATGCCGAGCATGTCGCGCACGATCCAGTGGTGTGACGGCCCCACCCCCAGCGCCAGCCGTCCACCCGTGCCGGCATGCACCGACAGCGCCTGACGCGCCAACGCGATCGGATGCTGAGCCTGCAGCGGCACCACCGCTGTACCCAGCTCGATGCGCGACGTGCGGGCGCCCATCAGCGAAACCATGGTGAGGCAGTCGAAGTCGTTGGGCACCTGTGGCATCCACGCGGTATCCAGCCCGGCGGACTCCGCCCACTCGATGTCATCGAGCAGCTTCTTGACCTTGCGAATCATGTCGCCGCGCTCGGCCCCGATCATCACGCCAAGGCGCATATTATTCTCCCGCCCCTGCTTCGCCCGCCCATCAGTCCGTCACCCTTTCCGATGTCAGCTTTCGCACCTCTTGGACAAGCACGTCCAATGGCGTGCCCGTCGGGAACACGGCAGCGGCACCGGCGTCCAGCAACTTCGGAACGTCTCCCTGCGGGATGGTGCCGCCGACTACGACGGCGATGTCACCCGCGTCGGCCGCCTTGAGCGCGTCGACGGTGCGGGTCGTCAACGCCACGTGCGCGCCGGACAGGATCGAAAGGCCAACCAGCGCAACATCTTCCTGCAGCGCAATGGATACGATGTCCTCGATGCGTTGCCGGATGCCGGTATAGATGACCTCGAAGCCGGCGTCGCGCAGTGTGCGGGCGACGATCTTCGCCCCGCGGTCATGGCCGTCCAGGCCCGGCTTTGCGACCAGAACGCGCGCTGCCATCAGAGTCCTCGCTTGTTCATCGATAGCTGTTCGCGCAAGCGCTCTTCGCGGCGCAACCTGTTCACTAGAACACCACCGGTTGCTGGAACTCGCCCCACACTGCCTTGAGCGCGGAGACCATTTCGCCGACGGTGCAATAAGCTCCTGCGCAGTCGATCAGCTTGTGCATCAGGTTGTCATCGCCTTCCGCAGCACGGGACAGGGCAGCAAGAGCATCCTTGACCGCCACTGGGTCACGCTCCGCCTTGACCTTGGACAGTCGCTTCAGTTGGAGATCACGGCCCTCGGCATCCAATTCATAGGTTGCGATTTCGGGCGGTGGCTCGTCGGAGACGAACTTGTTGACGCCGACGACCGGGTGCTCACCGGATTCGATCTCCTGATGGATCTTGAACGCCTCGTCCGCGATGAGGCCCTGCAGATAACCGTCTTCGATGGCCCGGACCATGCCGCCGTGTGTCTCGAGGTCGTGCATGATCTCGATGATCTTGGCCTCAGTGGCATCGGTGAGCGCTTCGACGAAGTACGAGCCGCCAAGCGGGTCAGCCACTTTCGTCACGCCGGTCTCATAGGCCAGGATCTGTTGCGTGCGCAGCGCCAGCGTCGCCGACTCCTCGCTGGGCAGCGCGAACGGCTCGTCCCACGCTGCCGTGAACATTGACTGCACCCCGCCGAGCACCGCGGCCATCGCCTCATATGCCACGCGTACGAGGTTGTTCTGGGCTTGCGGCGCATACAACGACGCGCCCCCGGCGACACAACCGAACCGGAACATCGAAGCCTTATCCGTTGTCGCGCCATAACGCTCACGCACGATCGTGGCCCACCGCCGCCGGCCCGCCCGGTACTTGGCGATCTCCTCAAAGAAATCGCCATGGGTGTAGAAGAAGAACGAGATCTGCGGCGCGAACTGGTCGATGGTCATCCGGCCGCGCTCGACCACCGTGTCGCAATAGGTCACGCCATCGGCGAGCGTGAACGCCATCTCCTGCACCGCGTTCGCACCGGCGTCGCGGAAATGCGCACCGGCCACCGAGATCGCGTTGAACTTCGGCACCTCGGCCGCGCAGAACTCGATGGTGTCGGCGATCAGCCGCAGCGACGGCTCCGGCGGCCAGATCCAGGTGCCGCGCGAGGCGTACTCCTTGAGGATGTCGTTCTGGATGGTGCCGGTCAGCTTGGCCCGCGGCACACCCTTGCGCTCTGCGGCCGCCACGTAGAACGCCAGCAGGATCGCGGCGGTGCCGTTGATCGTGAAGCTGGTGCTGATCGCCTCCAGCGGGATGCCATCGAACAGGATCTCGGCGTCCGCCAGCGTGTCGACCGCGACCCCGACCCGACCGACTTCCTCCCCATACTCGGGGTCGTCGGAGTCGTACCCGCACTGCGTGGGCAGATCCAGGGCCACAGACAGCCCGGTCCCGCCCTGGTCCAGCAGGTAACGGTAGCGACGGTTGGATTCCTCGGCCGTGCCGAAGCCCGAATACTGCCGGAACGTCCATGTCTTGCCGCGGTACCCGCTCGCGAAGTTGCCGCGCGTGAAGGGATAGGTACCCGGCGCAGGCGGATCAGCCTCCCGGTCGGCCGGTCCGTAGACGGGCTCGAGCGGGATGCCAGAAGGGGTCTGTACAGGCTCGCTCATCAATGGATAACGTACTTGCAGAAAATGAGAATGCCAATACCGCTCCGTGGAAACATGCACGGAGCGTGGGGCGCGGTATGCCGGTTTCGCCGACTGAAGGGCCGGTACACAGCGATTATGCGACTTGCCTAGAATGAGAATGCCAATTCCAATCGGGTAGCATCCCGGTAAGGCACCCGAGGAGGCCCATGTCCACGTTCACTGACCGCACGCTCGTCGTCTCGGGCGGCAGTCGCGGCATCGGACTGGCAATCGCCCTGGGCGCAGCAAAACAGGGTGCCAACGTTGTGCTGCTGGCCAAGACAGCCGAGCCCCATCCCAGGCTGCCAGGCACCGTGCACACCGCGGTCGCCGACGTCGAAGCCGCGGGAGGCAAGGGTGTGGCGGTGGTAGGCGACGTGCGCAAGGAAGAAGACGTGCAGCGTGCCGTCGATCTCGCGGTCGAGCGCTTCGGCGGAGTCGACATCGTGATCAACAATGCGAGTGCCATCGCCACCGAACCGACAGACGAACTGTCCGCCAAGAAGTTCGACCTCATGATGGACATCAATATCCGCGGCACGTTCCTGTTGACGAAGGCGGCGCTACCGCACCTGCGAAAGTCGGCTAACGCCCACGTCGTGACGCTTGCGCCGCCGATGAACATGAACCCGCACTGGCTCGGCGCGCACCCGACCTACACGCTGTCGAAGTACGGGATGACGTTGCTGTCGCTGGGCTGGGCGGCCGAGTATGCCGACGCCGGTATCGGGTTTTCCTGCCTGTGGCCCGAGACGTACATTGCGACGTCGGCGGTCGCGAACCTCGACGGCCAGCTGATGTCGCGGTCCCGCAGCCCGCAGATCATGGGCGATGCCGCGGTCGAGATCCTGTCGCGCGCGGGGGCGGAGGTGAACGGCAAATGCTTCATCGACTCTGCCGTGCTGGCCGAAGCCGGAGTCACCGACCTGTCCAGTTACGGCGGCGGCGACGATCCCATCCTTGATATCTTCATCGATAAGTCATGAGTATTTCGTTGCTGCTGGAAATGGCGGCGTCGTCGAATCCGGACCGCACCGCGGTGGTGTCGGGTGAGATCCGGCTGACCACAAGCGAACTGAGCGACCTCGCCGACGGTGGCGCCGGCGTCATCGCCGCGTCGGGCGCCCAGCACGCGGCATACGTCGGTACCGGCGGCGCCAAGCTGCCGCTCCTGCTGTTCTCGTCCGCACGCGCGGGGGTCGCGTTCACACCGCTGAACTACCGGCTGAGCGAGGACGGCCTGCGGCAGCTGATCGACCGACTGCCCACGCCGCTGGTGATCGCAGACGACGAGTACCGCGGTGTCGTCGCGGGCGCTGGCAAGCAGGTCATCTCCTCCGACGAATTCATCGACGCTGCCCGCACCGCCGAGTCTGCGGCCGAGTTCCCCGACCCGGATAGCGTCGGGGTGGTGCTCTTCACGTCGGGCACCACGTCCAAGCCCAAAGCCGTTGAGCTGACACACAACAACCTGACCAGCTACGTCACCGGCACCGTCGAGTTCGATTCCGCGGATCCGGCCGACGCCGCGCTGATCTGCGTGCCGCCGTATCACATCGCCGGTGTCAGCGCGGCGCTGTCCAATCTGTACGCGGGCCGAAAGATGGTGTACCTCCGGCAGTTCGACGCACATGAGTGGACCCGCCTGGTGCGCGACGAAGGTGTCACGAGCGCGACTGTCGTGCCGACGATGCTCGATCGCATCGTGTCGGTACTGGAAGCCGAGCCCGTTGGGCTGCCCACCCTGCGCAACCTGGCGTACGGCGGCTCCAAAGTCGCACTTCCCTTGATACGCAGGGCTCTTGGCCTGTTGCCCGACGTGGGTTTCGTCAACGCATACGGCCTCACCGAGACCAGTTCGACGATTGCGGTGCTCACCCCCGACGACCACCGCGCGGCACTGGCCGCCACCGACGAAGCGGTTGCTCGGCGGCTGGGGTCGGTCGGACAACCGGTGCCCAGCATCGAGGTGCAGATCCGCGGCGACGACGGCAGCGTGCTGGGGCCAGGCGAGACCGGTGAGCTGTTTGTGCGCGGCGAACAGGTGTCGGGGCGCTACACCGACATCGGGTCTGTGCTCGATGCCGACGGCTGGTTTCCCACCAAAGACGTTGCCATGCTTGACGAAGGCGGCTACCTGTTCATCGGTGGCCGGTCTGACGACACCATCATCCGTGGCGGGGAGAACATTGCCCCCGCCGAAATCGAGGATGTGCTCGTCGAGCACCCCGCGGTGCGCGACTGTGCGGTCGTCGGGCCCGAGGATCCCGAATGGGGCCAGATCATCGTCGCGGTGGTGGTGCCCGCCGACGGGGCCACACCCGACCCAGACGAACTGCGCGAGCATGTGCGAGCGCATCTGCGCGGATCACGCACGCCCGATCGGGTGGTGTTCCGTGACGAACTGCCGACGAACGCGACCGGCAAGGTGCTGCGCCGTGAACTAGTCGACGAATACGCAAGGAGTCGAACATGATTAAGAACGGCACGCGGCTGCAGAGTCAGGTCTGCGACACGCAAGTCATCGTGGTGCGTAGCGCCGACAGCCTCGACGACTTGCGGGCAGGCGGGGTTCCGATGGTGGCACTGGACAGCCAAAAAGAGTCAGCGAGGTCGTCCGAATTGACCATGGACCCGGATTTCGCCGGGGGCAACGTGATGGGCAAGCGCTATGTCGATGAGAACGGCGCCGAGGTCCTCGTCACCAAGGCCGGTGCGGGCACGCTCAGCATCGGCACGACCGCACTGAATCTGAAGGAAGCCAAGCCGCTGCCTGCCAGCGACTGACACTATGGGCCGATGAGGCCGCCTAGCCTGCTGGTTCGATACGCGGCAGGCCTTGCGTTCGCCTACCTGCTCTCGGCCGCTGAGGTCGTCGCGATCGTTATTTCGGTCAGCCGTGAAACGGTCCTCGAGGCGCAATCCGTCCTGAACGTCACGAATCTGGTCGCGACCGCCGCGATCATCGTCGTCGGAACTCTCTCGGTCGGGCTGAGCGGCGCGGCGTTGGTAGCTCGCGCCCTCGGCCGCGCTGCGAATCCCCAAAAGACGGCCAACATCACCAGGCGACAGTCCGCGATTCTGTTGGCACCGTGGGCCCTCGCAGCCGCTGTGATGGTTCCCCTGAACTTCTCGGCAGGCCTACGTGTGCTGATCCTGATTGTTTCCGCAATCATGTTCGGGTCCACCGCGACGGTGTGCACTGGATTCCTGTTCACCCAGCGCGCTCTGCGCGCGTTGATGGTTGCCGCCACATGGGATTTGGAGCATGCGGAGCGAGCGCCTGGCGTACGTGCCCGTTTGATATTGATGTGGACGATGTGTTCGGCACTTCCAGGTGCCGGGATAGTCGTGCTGGTGATGTTGCGGGCCAATGGCTGGATCATTCAGCGCGACGCGCCAATTGAGGTGCCGGTGTTGGTCCTCGCATCGGTCGCCGTGGTGCTGGGCATGCGCGCGATGATTCTGGTCGCATCGTCGATTTCGGATCCGATACACGACGTCGTCGACGCCATGGCGGAGGTCGAGCGCGGTCACCTTGGCAACAAAATCGAGGTGTATGAACGGTCCGAACTCGGTCAACTACAGAGCGGGTTCAACCGCATGGTGGCGGGTCTGCAGGAGCGCGACCGGCTGCGGGATCTGTTCGGCCGGCATGTCGGTGAAGAAGTGGTCCGTCGCGCGATCGAGGAACACGAGTCGGTATCGGAAGACGAGCGCGACGTCGCGATCCTGTTCATCGATCTCGTCGGTTCAACACAATTCGCGGCGACGCATGAACCACATCAAGTAGCCGCGGTGCTCAACGACTTCTTCCGAATCGTGGTCGCCGAAGTCGACAAACGCGAAGGCTTGATCAACAAGTTCCAGGGCGATGCGGCGCTGGCGGTGTTCGGCGCACCGCTGCACATCGACGATCCGGCGACGGCCGCCTTGGCGACTGCGCGGGCACTGGCCGAACAATTGCGACTGCTTCTCGTCGACTTCGGCATCGGCGTGTCCGCCGGGCCGGTCTTTGCGGGCAACATCGGCGCGGAAAACCGCTACGAATACACGGTCGTCGGCGACGCGGTCAATGAGGCTGCGCGACTCGCCGACCGGGCCAAGGAATTCGAGAGCCGGGTGCTGTGTTCCAGCGCCGCGATCGACCGCGCCGACGAGGCAGAGCGCCGCTGCTGGAAGCTTGAGGGCTCGGAGATGCTGCGCGGCCGCTCTGAGCTGACGCAGATCTCCGCGCCCGTATAACCGCGTTACGTACGCCCCCCAAACGGGAATGCAGGGGTATGTCGTCGGATGTCTTCGCAGGTGAGGGCGGTCCCGCCCAGCCGGAGCCAGATTCCGTGCGGAGAGCGGTACGCGGCGCCTCCATCGGCAACTTAGTCGAGTGGTACGACTTCGCCGTCTACGGCTTCTTGGCCACCTATATCGCGCAGAAGTTCTTCCCGCCCGGCAACGAGACGACGGCGCTGCTCAACACATTCGCCATATTCGCGGCCGCATTCTTCATGCGCCCACTCGGCGGATTCTTTTTCGGCCCATTGGGTGACCGGATCGGGCGCCAGCGCGTGCTTGCGCTTGTCATCCTGCTGATGTCGGGTTCGACATTTGTGATCGGCCTCGTTCCGAGCTATGCCGTGATCGGGGTGGCTGCGCCGCTGTTGCTGCTGTTGCTGCGTTGTGTGCAAGGCTTTTCGGCGGGGGGTGAATACGGCAGCGGGGCCTGCTTCCTGGCGGAGTACGCGTCCGACAAACGTCGCGGCTTCGTGGTCTCGTTCCTGGTGTGGTCGGTGATCGTCGGCTTTCTGTTGGGAGCGCTCACCGTGACCGGCCTCGAAGCGGTGCTCGATGACACCGCCATGAACCAGTACGGCTGGCGGATACCGTTCCTCATCGCCGGCGTCCTCGGTGTAGTCGGCCTGTACATCAGGTTGCGGCTCGCCGACACACCAGATTTCGAAGAGTTGCGCGAAAAGGGCGAGGTGTCGGATTCGCCGCTGAAAGAGGCGATTACCTCGTCGTGGCGACCGATCCTGCAGATTGCCGGCCTCGTGGTCATCCACAACGTCGGGTTCTATGTCGTATTCACTTTCCTACCAAGCTATTTCACTAAGACCCTGGGTTTCACCAAGGTTGATGCGTTCATATCCATCGCTGTCGCCAGCCTGGTGGCGATCGTGCTGATCCCGGCCCTTGGGGCGCTCTCCGATCGCGTTGGTCGCAAACCCTTGCTCATCTCGGGGGCGGTCGGCTTCGCGGTGCTGGCGTATCCCCTGTTCCTGCTCTTGAATACGCGCTCATTGCCGGCAGCCATCGCCGCCCACGCCGGTCTTTCGGCGATCGAGTCGGTGTTCGTCTCTGCGTCGTTGGCAGCAGGTGCCGAACTGTTCGCCACGCGCGTCCGGTCCAGCGGCTACTCCATCGGATACAACCTTTCGGTAGCGGTGTTCGGCGGTACGGCGCCATACGTCGCCACCTGGCTTGTGGCTCATACCGGCAACGACATCGCACCGGCTTACTACGTGATCGCCGCAGCCGTCATCTCGCTTCTCACGGTGCTCACCATGCGTGAAACCGCCGGCCGTCCGCTGCCCCAGCTGGTATCGGCCGACGCGCGTTAACACCTACACGCGCGGCGACGTGCGAAAATGCTGGAACCATGCGGGTCGACGGGCGGGACATCACCGTTTCGGGCAGCCTGCTGCAACCGCTGACCCGGCGGACCAACGACATCCTGCGCCTGGTCCTCGCGGCCGTGTTTCTCGCGGCCGTCATCACGAGCTCGCTTATCACCCGCTACGAGTGGGTCGCACTCGAGAAGTCCATCTCCGAGATCGTCGGGGTGCTCACACCCACCCAATCGAACCTGGTGTACCTGGTCTACGGCCTCGCGATCCTGGCGCTTCCGTTCGCGATCCTGATCGGCTTGATCCTGTCGCGGCAGTGGATGCTGCTCGGCGCATACGCCGCGGCGGCGTTCCTCGCCTTCATTTCGCTGTCGATCACGGGCAACGGCATCGCCGCGCCGCGTTGGCATTTCGACTTGTCGGACCGGTTGGACACGCTGCTTTCGCAGTTCCTCGACGACCCGCGGTGGATCGCGATGCTGGCCGCCGTGCTGACCGTCTCCGGGCCATGGCTGCCCGCGCGCTGGCGGCGGTGGTGGTGGGCGCTGCTGCTTGCGTTCGTGCCGATCCATCTCGTCGTCAGCGCGGTGGTACCCGCCCGCTCACTGCTCGGTCTCGCGGTCGGTTGGTTCGTCGGCGCACTGGTGGTGCTTGTGGTCGGGACGCCCGCACTCGAGGTGCCGCTCGATGGCGCGGTACGCGCGCTGACCCGGCGGGACTTCGCACCCTCGACGCTGACGGTGGTTCGTCCAGCTGGACGCGGCCCGTTGCTGCTATCGGCCAAATCCCACGATCCCGAAGCTGTGGCCATCGTGGAGATGTACGGCCCCAATCAGCGCAGTGGCGGATTCATGCGCCAATTCTGGCGTTGGCTGCGACTGCGCAACCGCGAGACGGCGCCGCTGCAGCCCTCCATGCGGCGCGCCGTCGAGCATCGCGCGCTGATGGCCATCGCGATCGGCGATCTCGGCATCGCGAACACCTCGACGATGGCGATGGCCCCGCTCGATCGCGGCTGGACTCTGTATGCCCACACCCCGCCATCCGGCACGAAGATCAGCGACTGCCGCGACGACGCTGGCGCCGTCGGCCGCGTGTGGGAATCGCTTGGCGCCCTGCACGAATCCCAGATCTCGCACGGCGACCTTCGCGGCAAGGAAATCACCATCGACGACGGGGTCGCGCGCTTCGGCGGCTTCGGCAGTGCCGAATACGGTGCGACGGACGAACAGCTACAGGCCGATGTTGCCCAACTGCTCGTGACGACCACCGACTTGTACGGTGCTGAAGCCGCGGTCGCCGCGGCCGTCGACGTTTTCGGTAAGGACGCAGTGCTGCGGGCATCGCGACGACTTACCAAGTCCGCCATGCCAAAACGAATTCGCAAGTCGGTAGCGGATGTAAGCGCGGCGATGTCGTCGGCTCGGGACGAGGTGAAGCGGCAGACGGGCGCCGATCAAATCAAGTCCGAAACCATCACCCGGTTTACCCGCAGCCAGGTCATCCGACTGGTTCTGCTCGTCGCGCTGGTGTACGTCGCCTACCCCTTTATCAGCACGGTGCCCGCGTTTTTCTCCGCGCTGAAAACGGCGAACTGGTGGTGGGCGCTGCTCGGTCTTGTGGTGTCGGCGCTGACGTATATCGGTGCAGCAGCGGCATTGTGGGCCTGTGCCGACGGGCTGGTCAGCTTCAAGAACTTGGCTATCATGCAGGTGGCGAACACGTTTGCAGCGACAACAACGCCCGCGGGTGTCGGCGGCCTGGCGCTATCCACCCGGTTCCTGCAGAAAGGTGGTCTCGGCGCCCTTCGTGCGACCGCAGCCGTGGCGTTGCAACAAAGCGTGCAGGTGATCACCCACGTCACGCTGCTGATCTTCTTCAGCGCCGTTGCGGGAGCCTCGGCCGATTTGAGGCATTTCGTCCCATCCACCACGGTGTTGTACCTGATCGCCGGCGTGCTGCTCGGCCTCGTCGGCGCCTTTCTGTTCGTGCCCAAGCTGCGGCGCTGGTTGGCGACGGCGGTTCGGCCACGACTCAAAGAAGTACTCACCGATCTCGCCGCGCTGGCCCGCGAACCCAAGCGCCTTGCGCTCATTGTTTTGGGTTGCGCTGCAACGACTCTCGGTATGGCGCTGACATTGTGGGCCAGCATCGAAGCGTTCGGCGGCACCACATCGTTCGTCACCGTGACGGTGGTGACAATGATCGGCGGCACCCTCGCGTCGGCGGCCCCAACCCCCGGCGGCGTTGGCGCGGTCGAGGCGGCCTTGATCGGCGGTCTTGCGGCGTTTAGCGTGCCCACTGCAATCGCGGTGCCGTCGGTCCTGCTCTACCGGGTGTTGACGTGCTGGCTGCCGGTGTTCATCGGCTGGCCGATCATGCGATGGCTCACCGAAAGGGACATGATTTAAGGCTTGGCGAATCCCGCTGCGGTGAGGACCTTTTGGCCCCTCTCGCCGGTGACCAGGTCGACGAACTTGCGCGCCAATTCCTGGCTCTTGGATTCCTTCAGCACCGCGATCGGATATGTGTTGACGGCGCCTGCGGCCTCGGGGAACGTCACCGAGGTCACCTTGCCTTCTGCGCCTTTGGCGTCGGTGACGTAGACCAGTCCGGCGTCGGCCTGTCCCGTTTCCACCTTGTTGAGCACGTCAGTGACGGCCGATTCCTCGCTGACGGGGTTCAGCTTGATGCCGGTGGCCTGTTCCACTTTCTGGGTGGCGGAGCCGCACGGCACCTGCGCGGCGCATGTGACGACGTTGAGTTCTTGCTGCGTCAGGTCTTTGAACGAGGCGATCTTCTTCGGGTTGCCGGGTGCGACGGCGATGGTGAGCGTATTGGACGCGAAGTTCACCGGGTCACCGGCCAGCAGCCCGGCCTGTGCGGCCTTGTCCATGTTCTTCGTGTCGGCCGACGCGAACACGTCCGCCTGCGCACCTTGGGTCAGCTGGGTGACCAGATCCGACGAGCCGGCGAATGAGAATTCGACTGAGCTGCCTGGGTTTTCGGTCTTGAACTGCTCGCCGATGTCGGTGAAGGTCTTCTTCAGCGACGCAGCGGCGAACACGATGATCTTCGTATTCGAGGCCGCGGGCTGCTCGGTCGAGCCGCACCCGCTGATCAGAAGTAGCGTCAGCGCGGCGATCAGGAGTCGTTTCACGACTGCCCTCCAGAGGTTTCGACGATCACGGTGGTGGCCTTGACGACAGCGACGGCGACGCTGCCCGGCGCCAGCCCGAGTTCACGCACCGCGTCCGTACTCATCAGCGAGACGACAGTGAAAGGTCCGCATTGCATTTCGACCTGTGCCATCACCTTGTCGGTGACCACCTTGGTGACCAGCCCGGCGAAGCGATTGCGAGCCGAGCTGGCGATGCTCAGCGGATCCTTCGGTGCGGCAGCGGCGTTCGCGCTCGCGAACTCGGCCAGCACGTCGCCAGCGATGACTTTGCGGCCCGAATCGTCGAGCGTCGCCGCCAGGCTCCCGTCATCGATCCAGCGCCGGACGGTGTCGTCGCTGACGCCCAGCAGCTCGGCCGCCTCACGCACACGAATAGATGCCACCGCGGCATCTTATCCGCAGATGCGGACTAAGCACCTAATTTCGCCCGCAGATGCGTTCTTAGGCCTTGGCCAGCTGCTTCTGTTCGTACAGCCGCGCCCACTCCTTGCGCGGCCTGATCGAGACGTCGACGTCGGCTCCCTTGGCGCGCAGTGTTCCGACGTTGGCGCTTTCGCGCGGCGTGCTGGCGAACGGATCCCAGCTGAAGAACCGGCAGGCGTTCTGCCAGGTGATCTTGTCGATGTCGCTGTCGTCGGCGCCGGCGGCGGTGAGTTCGGCCAGCACCTGCTCGGGCGCGTCTGGCCAGAAGCAGTCGGAATGCGGGTAGTCGCACTCCCACGCGATGATGTCGATGCCGATCTCGTGGCGCAGCTTCAGCGAGGTCTTGTCGGTGACGTAGCAGGCAAGCGAGTGCTCACGGAACACGTCGCTTGGCAGCTTGTCGCCGAAGTCGCGGCGCAGCCACTTCTGGTTGGTGTAGTGCCGGTCGCTGCGGTCCAGATAGAACGGGATCCAGCCGATGCCGCCCTCGGAGAACGCGAACTTCAAGTCGGGATAGTTGCGCATTGCGGGGCCCCACAACAGATCCTGCGCGCACATCGCCGAAACCTGGGTCGCGAGAATGATCATGTTGTCAATCGGCGCGTTGGGCGCCATGCTGATCGCGCCGAAGCCGGTGCCGATGTGCAGGCACATCACCACATTCTCCTCGGACAGCGTACGGAACACCGGACCCCAGTACTCGTCGTCGTGGTAGCTCGGAAGTCCTTCCAGGTGAGGCAATTCCGGCATCGTGACAGCGCGGCAGCCTTTGGCGGCGACGCGGCGGATTTCAGCACACATGGCTTCGGGGTTCCACGTCGGCAACACGGCGATCGGGATGAAGCGGTCCGGGTAGCTGCCAGCCCATTCGTCGATGTGCCAGTCGTTGTAGGCCGAGACCATCACCAGCGTGACCTCTTCGCGATGCATGTTGAGATGCCGCGCGGAGAAGCCGGTGAATGTCGGGAAGCACATCGAGGCAAGGATCCCGTTGCGGTTCATGTCACGGACGCGCTCGTGGACGTCGTACACGCCAGGCCGCATCTCGGCGAAGCCTGCAGGGTCACGCCCCCACTCCTCGGCCGGCCATGAGACCACAGCGTTGAGCCCGCTGACGCCCTGCGGCCGGCCCTGATACATCCACTGGTCGATGCCCTTCTCGTCGGTGACGACGACCGGAGCCTCGGCCTTGTACTTGGCGGGCACGTGGTTGAGGAACATATCGGGCGGCTCGACCACGTGGTCATCGATGCTCACGAGGATCAGGTCGTCTGGGCTCTTGCCATTCATAAAAGAATTAGTACCGTCTAGCCGTGTGACCGTCTCTGCGCTTTCGGACAAGGTTTTAGCCGAATCGGCCAACCTGAGACCGATCATCGCACTGCGCCGCGGCGGGCGGGCGCTCGGCGGCAGCTATCTCTACGAAGGCGAAGCGCTCATCACCGGCTGGCACTCGCATGAGGTGCACCAGATCGAGTACGCGATCGGCGGCGTCGTCGAGGTCGAGACGGCGTCCGCGCACTATCTCCTGCCGCCGCAGCAGGCGGCCTGGATCCCGGCCGGCTTGGAGCACCAGGCCACGATGAACCCGGACGTGCGGACGGTCGCGGTGATGTTCGACCGCGAGCTGGTCAGCGATGGCGGAGACCGCGCGCGCATCCTCGCGGTGTCGCCATTGATCCGGGAAATGATGATCTACGGGCTGCGGTGGCCGATCGATCGGCCGGAGGGCGACGAGGTTTCCGACGCGTTCTTTCGGACGCTGGCGAATCTCGTCGTCGAGGCGCTCGATCATGAAGCGCCGCTGAGCCTTCCGACGTCCGACAACCCACTCGTGGCAGCGGCGATGGCTTATACGAAGGACCATCTGCATTCGGTGACGGCGGCCGACGTCGGCCGCGCGGTGTCGGTGTCGGAGCGGACATTACGGCGCCTGTTTCAGGACACCATCGGATTACCTTGGCGCACATTTCTATTGCACGCCCGCATGCTGCGCGCCATGGCACTGCTGGCCGCGCCGGGACAGTCAGTGCAGGATACGTCGACGGCTGTCGGCTTCGAGAGTCTGAGCGCATTCACGCGCGCGTTCACGCAGTTCTGCGGTGAGACACCGTCGACGTACCGCAAACGGCTTGGGTTTCAACAGCGGCCCTAGCGGGCATCCTCCCCGCCATGAGCGAGGAGGGGATGGCCGAGGCCATCGCGACAACCGGGCTGTTTCTGATCGTCATCGCGGTGATCGCGGTTACGGTCTGTCTGGCGAGCTGGGGAGCGGCACATGTGGCGACGGCAGCCGTCGCGGGGGCGGTAGCCCTGGTCAGCTTCGGCGCGAGCATCGCATGCTTCCGCGCGCAGGCTGACGATGCGGAGGAGATCGCCATCAGTTGAGGGGCTGAAAAAGCCCGTCGCGCAACAACCTATTGACGGACTCCTGCTATTGACGGACTCCTGCCGGCATGACCGGGGGATAACTGAACCAGGTGTCATTCATCATTTTCGTGTTGCAGCCAACGCCACCAGCCCTAGCCGAATGACGAGCTGGGCTTGTTTGTCCAGCTTCACGTACGGCTCATATTCGACGGGCAGTTCATCGCGAGCATCCCAAGTACAGGCACCGTGGTCCCCGATATACGACCAGCGGTCGTCATCGCCCGCAATCCAGATCGTGCCCTCGTTGTCGCAGACCATGCCATCGAGCAATGTCACGTCATAGCACTTCATGCCGCTCACCCCAAGCCCGTGAACACGTCAGAAGACCCATCGGGATCGACCACCACATGACACGGCCAGGGTGCAACGAGCACGCCATCGTCGTCGTAGCAGCCCGCAGGCACGCCATTGGAGTTACCTGGCCCGTCAGCCCGCAGGCACGCCGGATATCCAATCCGAAAAGCGTGAAGGCTCAAACGACTAGGTCACCGCGTCGATTTGACCGAGGGACGACTAACAGGCGGGCCGTACGCGCCCGCTGATTCGGCGCGCGAGAGACAGGTAGGAGCTCCCCCACGACTCCTACCTGCTCACTCGCCTACACCCGGCGAGCTCGTCCCGGGTGGCGGCGAACCCCTCCGACGCCGACAATCCAAAGGACATCGTGAAACACACGATGGATTAGATGAGGCTGGCTCGCAGTGAGGCCGCGCAGAGGCCCTGGCACGCCTGTCGCTCGACAGCCGGAACTGAGCCTCATTGCGGCAGTACAGCACTGCGACGTGTCTCCTCACCGAACTGCCCATCCGTCCGAAGGACGAGATAACGGTGGATGGGTGCAAATGCAGTGTGCACGTGCGACGGGTCTGAATTCATGAGGAGCATTCCCTGTCTTTGATCGGCTCCCGCCGACACGGTCGTGTTGCCGATCCCGCACCGCGATGATGAGGTCTGCGCGCCCGGGCGTTTGCGGTGGCGCCGCGCGAAGCGTCAAGTCAGGCAGCGCGCATTCAGGTCGCGCATGCGCCACCGGTAGCTAGCCGTCTCTTCGGGCTTTCCAAAACCCCCGCCGTGCCGACCGGGTTTGCCGACGGTCCCGGGAGTCGCCTAAGTAGCCGCCTGCCGCGGACCACGATCACACCAATCGGCGGGACAACAGTGATCTTGTCGTGAGGGCGGAACTCCTCACCGAACTGCCCGTTCCTTCGACGGATGGAACCGACGTCGGTGGATTGTTGAATGCCGAATGCGCCTGCGCCAGCTACCAACTCATAGGGAATTTTCCCTATATCTTTGATTTGCCCCGGACCGTATCTTTGATTGGCCCCGTGCCCGCGCCGTGGCATCGGAGCATGGCACATCAAGGGAAGTGAGGGCGATGCGGACGCCGACGGAGATCCTGCTGGAGCGGGAGTCGGTGCTCATCCAGTTGGGTGAGTTGGTGCAGCGGGCTGGGCGCGGCGACGGGCAAGTGGTGCTGCTGCGCGGGGAGGCAGGGATCGGCAAGACCGCGGTGATCCGTCGGTTTCTCGCCGGCCTGGACAAGCGGGTGCAGGTGCTGCGCGGCGCCTGTGATCCGCTGGCGACGCCACGACCGTTGGGCCCGCTGATCGACATGCTGGCCCAGTTGGCGGGCCCACAAGCCGGCGAGTTGGCCGCGGCGATCGACCGCGGTGACGCCGAGGCAATCTACGCCAACCTGCTGGCGTTGTTCACTGACGGCGACACGTGGGTCTGCGCAATTGAGGACGTGCAGTGGGTCGATGGCGCGACATTAGATTTGCTGCGATTCCTCGCACGGCGGGTGGGCTCGCTGCCGGTGCTGTTGCTGGTGTCTTACCGCGACGATGAGGTCGGCACGCAGCATCCGTTGGCGGTGGCGTTGGGCGACGTGGCGACCTATGAAGCTCTGACGCGGATCGGGTTAACCCCGCTCAGTCGCGACGCAGTCGCAGTGTTGGCCGCCGGTAGTGAGCTCAACGCCGATGAGTTGCACCGGCTCACCGGCGGCAACCCGTTCTTTGTCACCGAGATCCTAGCCGCCGGCCGGGATGCGTTGGGAGGCAGCGCGCTACCGCGCAGCGTTTCCGAGGCGGTGCGGGGCAGACTGGCCCGGCTGTCAGCGCCCGCGCGAGACGCCGCCCACGCAGCAGCGATCTGCGGCCCGCACGCCGATGCCCGGCTGCTGGAACAGGTGTGCCCGGGCGCGGCGGCGCTGGATGAATGTCTTGACGCCGGAGTGCTTCGCGCCGACGGTGCGGCGGTGGCATTTCGCCATGAGTTGGCACGGCGGGCCGTGCTTGAACAGATCCCCGCCTATCGGCGGCGGGAGCTCCATAAGGGCGCGTTGGCCGCGCTGTCGCAATCACCGGTCCCGCCGGATACGTTGTCGGCGTTGGCGTTTCACGCAGAACAGGCCGGCGACGCCGCTGCGGCAGCGCGTTTCGGGCCGGCCGCCGCCCAGCGGGCCGCGGCGGTGGGCGCTCACCGAGAGGCCGCGGAGCTGTACGCGTTGGCGCTGCGGCACGCCGATCACATTCCGAAGCAACAGAATGCGAAGTGGCTGGAGGCGCACGCGTTCGAAAGCTACTTGAGTGGGCTCGCCGAGGCAGCGACGCGGTCCTGGCGCGAGGCGATCGCGCTCCGCCACGATCTGGGCGACCGGCTCGGCGAGGGCGAAGATCTCCGCTGGCTCTCACAGATGTTGTGGCCGCTGGGTCGCTCCACCGAGGCCACCGCCGCCGCTCAAGCGTCCTTGCAGCTGTTGGAAGTCCTTGCTCCGGGCCCGCAACTGGCCTGGTCGTTGGTCAACCTGGCGGCACTAGCCGCCTTCAGGTACGACCCGACCGCCGCACAGTACGCGGCCAGGGCGATCGAACTCGGCACCGAATTGGGCGAAGCAGCAGTGGTGCTCCGGGCCCGCGGCTGTATCGCGCTGGCCACCGTGCTGCGCACCGACACCGGTTGGGACGAACTGGACGGGGTATGGCGAACGCTGATGGACAGCAACGCGCCGGCCGAACACGCCGGCATCGCCGGTGCGATCATGTGCTGGACCGCCGTGCTGCATCACGATTTCGAACGAGCCGATCGCTACATCGTCGAAACGACTGCTTTCTGTCGTGACCATGACCTAGGCGCATTCCAACCAGCTGCCGACGGCGCCGCCGCGCTGGTCGCGTGTTACCGCGGGGAATGGGCAGACGCCGATGCGGCCGCCCATGAGTTGTTGACCCGGCCCGGGATCAGCCCAATGAATCGGGCCATGCCGTTGGTTACCGTGGCGCTCATTCGAGCCCGCCGCGGCGACCAGCCGGTCGTTCCCCTGCTCGACGAGGCCCGCACCGGCGTCGAACCGGTCGACCTGTTCCGCCTCGGCCCGTTGTGGGCCGCGCGCGCCGAGGCTGCCTGGCTTCGCGGCGAAGACGACACAGCCCGCGCCGAAGCTCAAGCGGGGCTGGCCACCGCACCCGCCACCGGCGCCGACCCGTGGCTAGTCGGGCCCCTGCACCGCTGGCTGCGCCTGTCCGGCGGACCAAGTGTGAGCGCCCCCGCCAACGAACCGGTGACGCCCTACCGGCTGGAGACCGACGGTGACTGGCGCGCCGCCGCCGACGCGTGGACCGCCCTCGGCTGCCCATACGACGCCGCCCTGGCCCAGCTCGGCGGCGACATTGCCGCCGTCAAGCAGGCCTTGGCTACCTTTCGCCGGCTCGGCGCCCGCGCCGCAGCCCGCCGAGCCCGCCAGCGCCTCGCAATGACCGGCGGCCGCGCCCCCCACTCGCGCCGCGCCGACACTCGCGCCGACCCCCACGGGCTGACTCGCCGCGAACGCGACGTCCTCGAACTGCTTGCTAAGGGGCACCGCGACGCCGACATCGCTGCCATCCTGTTCATCCGACCAAAGACCGTAAGCAACCACGTCAGCGCGATTCTCACCAAACTCGGCGTCCAGAACCGCACCCAGGCGGCCGCCGCCCATGCCCCTGGCCGCGAAACCGCCGAATAACGGACGCCGGGCACACGGCGCGAGGATCTGACCGACGAGCCCAACGGCCAAAGACGAATTGTCGTGCGATGTCACCGATGCGGCGTGCTGGCAAGTTTCGTGCCAGCCACTTAACGGTTAAACACCAGCGGCCGGCCAACCGCCTGGGGTCGCGAAGCATCTCCTTCCGCGTTGCGAGTCGGTTGGCGCAGGCGAACCCGTGCTGACCCGACGCCGAAATCTGAGCGGTGCGGGAGGAATACGACGATTCGAGACCGTCATAGTTTTTTTGACAGTCTGTGGAAGCACTAGTGGTGCGCGAGGGGGGACTCGAACCCCCACGCCCATAGGGCAATGGAACCTAAATCCATCTCGTCTGCCAGTTCCGACACTCGCGCGGCTTGCCGATCGTACCGCCCAGCTCAGCAACAAATCTGTCGGCGCAACCGCATAGCTTGGAGGAATGCGGTCAGCAGAGGAATTCGATGCAGCTAATCGTCTGATCGCAGCGGGGATGAACGACTGTGCGATCGCGCGACAGCTGGGCGTACCTCGGGGCACGATAAAGGACTGGTGATGCAGGCCGCAGGTACGGTCGCGATTGTTGCGCGGATCCTCCACATGCAGAGTCGCCCATGACTTTTCGAATCTGCCGGCCGCCGCATATTGCTACGTTCTCGGCTTATACCTGGGCGATGGCTGCATTTCTCGCAACACACGCGTCTGGCACCTCAGAGTCACGCTTGACAAGCAGTGCCCAGCGATCATCAACCGCTGCCGGCAAGCCATCGATTTATTGATGCCAGGCCAGCGCGCCGGGTTAGTCCAACGAGCCGGATGCGTCGACGTTTCGCTCACTTCCAAATATTGGCCATGCCTCCTGCCACAACACGGCCCTGGCAAGAAGCACACACGGCGAATCGCGCTTGAACCATGGCAGCAGACGCTCGTTGATCAGGCCACCGAGGAGTTCGTCCTCGGCCTGATCCACAGCAATGGCTGTCGCGTCGTTGCCAATGATCGCGGCGTCATGAGCATCCGCTATCACTTCTCCAACCGGTCCGAGGACATCCTCGGCCTGTTCACTGCCGCTCTCGACTCCCTGGAGATCCCATGGACACGGTCGACGAAGCACATCTTCTCCATCTACCGCAAAGGCGCCACCGCCCGCCTCGACACATTTATCGGCCCCAAGGACCGCGCGGTACCGTTGGATGGTGTCCACTACACGGCGTAGGAGACCAGCGCTGATCGCGTTGGTCATCGTCGCCGCCGCAGGTTGCCTGGCCCTGGCCTGGTGGCAGTGGACCCGCTTCGAGTCCACCTCTGGCACATTCCAGAACCTCGGCTACGCCCTGCAATGGCCGATGTTCGCCGGGTTCTGTTTCTATGCCTACTACAAGTTCGTCCGCTACGAGGACGCCCCGCCCGAGCCTCGCAAGCACGACACCGTGACTGAGATCCCCTCCGGGCTCCTGCCCGAAAGACCCAAGGCCGCAATGCCTTCCGATGACGACCCCACACTCCGCGAGTACAACGCTTACCTTGCCGAGCTCGCCGACAAAGACAAGGAACACAAGACCCCATGACGGAAGCCCCCACCCCGACCACCGTCGAATCCATCCGCAAGGCGCTGCTCGCCTATCGCGTCATGGCCTGGACAACCGGCATCTGGCTCATCGCGCTGTGCTACGAGATCTACATCCGCTACGTGGTCAAAGTCGACAACCCACCGACCTGGATCGGCGTCGTGCACGGCTGGGTGTACTTCATCTACCTGATTGCCACGGCCAATCTCGCGGTCAAGGTCCGCTGGCCGATCGCTAAGACCATCGGCGTGCTGTTGGCCGGCACCATCCCGCTCGTCGGCATCATCGTCGAGCACTTCCAGACGCGAAACATCAAGTCGCAGTTCGGGTTCTAAAAGCATCGTCATCGCATCGGTACAGTCGTTGCAGTGTCAGCCAGCCCTGGGGTGTGCTGTAGCCGCACCCCGGCGAGCGGTGTGACAGCGACCACTTCCCCATCACGTGTTCCTGCCTTGACGGGCCTCCGGGCCGTCGCGGCCCTGCTCGTCGTCGGCTTGGACGCTGCACCGCCGCACTGTCAGCCGGAAGCCAACTCCCGCAACGCCGGAAGCAGTGCCGACAGCGCACGACCCCGGTGTGACACCGAGTTTTTCTCGTCTGCACTGAGCTCGGCGGCGGTGCGATACCAACCCTGAGGCAGAAACACCGGGTCATAGCCGAAGCCATTCCCGCCGCGCGGCTCGCGCACGATGCTGCCCGGCCACTGTCCGCGCACCACGACCTCCCGCGACTCCGAAACCAACGCGCACGCCGAGACGAACGCCGCGCCCCGACCCGAGTCGGGGACATCTGCCAACTGAGCCAGCAGCAGCGCGGTGTTGGCCGCGTCGTCGCCGTGCCGCCCCGACCACCTGGCGCTCAAAACCCCCGGCATCCCGTTCAACGCATCGACTTCCAGCCCGGAATCGTCGGCCACCGACGGCAGCCCGGACGCGCGAAATGCGTCGCGCGCCTTGGCCAATGCGTTCTCCTCGAATGTCGCGCCCGTCTCGGGCGCTTCGTCGAACGGCGCGACGTCTTCTAAGGACAACAGCGTCAACGCCACGCCGGCGCTATCGAGCACGCGCCGCAGCTCGGCCAGCTTCTTGCGGTTGCGGCTGGCCACCAGTAACTCGATCAGCTTCCGAACGCCTTCTTGCCCGGCTCGGAAGACTCAGGCAGCACACCGGGATAGGGCAACTCCAACGCCTCGCGCTGGATCGCGAACAACTGCTCGCATGCCGTCATCGCCGCGTCGAGCATCTTGTCCAGCGTCGTGCGCGGAAACGTCGCGCCCTCCCCGGTGCCTTGGATCTCGACGAGCGTGCCGGTATCGGTCGCGACGACGTTCATGTCGACCTCCGCCCGCGAGTCCTCCGAGTACGGCAGGTCAACGCGGACGCGTCCGTCGACAACACCGACGCTGACCGCCGCGATCGCACACGACAGCGGCCGCGGATCCGACAGCCGACCGGCGGCCCCCAGATATGTCACCGCATCGGCGAGCGCCACATACGCACCAGTGATCGCCGCCGTTCGAGTACCGCCGTCGGCCTGCAGCACGTCGCAGTCGAGCGCGATGGTGTTCTCCCCCAGCGCCGCCAGGTCGATGCACGCGCGCAGCGACCGGCCGACGAGCCGGCTGATCTCCTGCGTGCGCCCCCCGACGCGGCCCTTGACCGACTCGCGGTCCGACCGCTCGTGGGTCGCCGCGGGCAGCATCGCGTACTCGGCCGTCAACCAGCCCAGCCCCGACCCCTTACGCCAGCGTGGCACGCCCTCGTTGACGCTGGCTGTGCACATCACGCGGGTCTGGCCGAATTCCACCAACACCGAGCCGGCGGGATGCGAGGTAAAACCACGGGTGATGCGGACCGGACGAAGCTCGTCGTCGAGTCGGCCGTCTTCTCGTCTGGACACGCGCCAACCCTAACCGGTCGGTCTGACCCTCAGGAGCGCGTGAGGTCAGCCGCGCTCAGGAGCGCGCAACATCAAAGGCCTCGTTGCACACAACCGCGTGCACGGGCCCGTCGAACTCCGCCTTCGCCTCGCTGATGACGTCCTCGCGCGACGTCCATGGCGGAATGTGGGTCAGCAGCAGCTCGCCAACACCTGCCTCCTTGGCGGCCCGCCCAGCCTCGGTGCCCGAAAGATGCAACTTGGGCGGCCGCGCCGATGAGTGCGTCCACGACGCCTCGCACAGGAACACATCGGCGCCGCGGGCCAGATCGATGAGCTGATCGCAGTAGCCGGTGTCACCGCTGTAGACCAGCGTCGCGCCCGACGGGTCACTGATCCGCAGTCCGTAGGACTCGGTCGGATGGCACACCAGTTTCGGGATCACCGAAAGCGATCCGATCTGAACCGCTTCGCTGTCGACCCAATGCCGGATGTCGAAGATGTCTGAGAAGTCGTCGATCTCCCCGCCCTCGGGTGACGACGCCGCGCCAAGCCGCGCCCACGTGTTCGCCGGGCCGTACATCAAGCCGCGGTCCGCGGCGGGCGTCGGGTGATAGCGCCGCCAGACGAACAGGCCGGGCAAGTCCAAGCAGTGGTCGGCATGCAGGTGCGAGAGCAGCACGTGCACCGCGTTGGGATCGGCGTGGCGCTGCAGCGCGCCGAGCACGCCGCCCCCGAAATCGATCACCAATGGCGGGGTGTCAGGGGCGGTCAAAAGGTACCCGGAAGCTGGCGAATCTGGCCCGACAACACTGCCGGAGCAACCGAGTACGGTGATTCGCACGCTCACTAGCTTGCCATGCCCGCTATCCGCTTGACGAAAACATCGCCCGTTTGGGCGACGGAAATCATGTCTGGGCCGCAACGTGACGCTGAACAGGCCGAACGCCATCCAGCGTTGGGCCGAGGAATCGGGCTGCAAGTGTGGTGAACGCCTCAGGGTCACCGGTCGACTCGAACAGCCGACGCGCCTGTGGAGCCTCATGCGGGCGCAGCAAATCGAGCTCGGTGAGCACTCTCAGCAAGTCCTTCGCGGTCTCCTCCGCGCTGGACACCAAAGTGACCTGGTCGCCCATTGCCAACTGGATCAGTCCGGACAGCATCGGGTAGTGCGTGCAGCCCAGCACCAACGTGTCGACCTCGGCGCGCTGCAGTGGTTCCAGGTATCCCTCCGCGAGACCCAGCACCTGTCGCCCGCTTGTCACCCCGCGCTCGACGAAGTCGACGAACCGCGGGCACGCCACGCCGATCACCTCCGTGTCGCGAGCCGCGGCGAACGCATCCTGATAGGCGCGCGACGCGATAGTCGCCGACGTGCCGATGACACCGATCCGGCCGTTGCGCGTTGCGGCCACCGCGCGGCGCACCGCGGGCAGGATCACCTCGACGACGGGCACGGGCGCATATCGCTCGCGCGCATCGCGCAGCATCGCCGACGACGCGGTGTTGCATGCGATCACCAAAGCCTTGACGCCGCGCGAGACGAGGTCGTCGCCGATCGCCAACGCGTGCGCGCGAATCTCGGGAATGGTCAGCGGTCCGTACGGACCGTTCGCGGTATCGCCGACGTAGATGATGTCTTCGTCGGGCAGCTGGTCGATGATCGCCCGCGCCACCGTGAGGCCGCCGACGCCGGAATCGAAGATGCCAATAGGGCTGAGCGCGCCAGGCGTCATGTAGTCAGATATGGGTTCGCCGCTTTGCGCTTTCGTTGCTCACGCGCCTTACGTTCGGGACCGGACAGCAGATATGCGGCGAGTACGCCGGCAACCGCCCCGCAGAAGTGGCCCTGCCACGACACTCCGGGCGTGCCGGGCAGCACACCGAGCAGCACGCTGCCGTAGACGAGCAAAACGATGACGCCGACGACGATCTCCCACACCTTGCGGGTGAAGAATCCGAACACGATCAGGAACGCCAGCCAGCCGAAGATCAGCCCCGACGCCCCGATGTGGTTCGTTTCGCATTGCACGTTGACGTAGGGGCAGTGGGCGCCCACGTTGCCGATCAGCCATGTGCCCAAACCGCCGAGGATCCAGATGATCACGGTGGCGAAGATGAAGCGGGACATCCCCGCGAGCGTCATCAGAAAGCCGAGGATCAGCGCCGGAATGGTGTTGGCGATCAAGTGATCCCAGTTCGAGTGCAGTAGCGGCGCGAAGAGAATTCCCAGCAGGCCGTCGCTCTCCAGGGGCCGGATGCCGTTGTCGTCCAGGCGATGGTTCGACAGCGAGTCGAAAAGCTCGATGATCCACAGCACCGCGACGAACGTGACGATCGTGACCCCGCCGACGATCCACGCCGGCCGCTTCTTCGGCTGCGGCGGCTGGGTTGTATAGCCGGGTCCGGTTAAGCCCATAGCTGCCCTTCCAACGCATCTTCTGCGTCATCCAGGCTACCGGCGTATGCACCGGTCGACAGATACTTCCAACCGGCGTCGGCCACGACGAACGCGATATCTGCACGCTCACCGGCCTTGACCGCCTTCGCAGCCATCCCCAGCGCGGCGTGCAACACGGCACCGGTGGAGATTCCGGCGAAGATGCCTTCTACCTGAACCAGCTCACGTGTCCGCTTGACCGCGTCGTAGGAGCCGACGGAGTAGCGGGTGGTCAGCACGTCGGGGTCGTATAGCTCCGGGATGAACCCCTCATCGATGTTGCGAAGCGCGTAAACGCCCTCACCGTAACGGGGTTCGGCGGCCACGATCTGGACATCGGGCACCTGCTCGCGCAGGTACCGGCCCGTCCCCATCAACGTCCCTGTGGTGCCGAGGCCGGCGACGAAGTGCGTGATCTGCGGCAAGTCGGCAAGCAGCTCAGGACCGGTGCCCTCGTAGTGCGCCAACGTGTTGGACTCGTTGCCGTACTGATACAGCATCACCCACGAAGCATTCTGGGCCGCAAGCTCTTTCGCATGTGCGACCGCCGTGTTCGACCCACCCTCGGCCGGGGAGTAGATGATTTTGGCGCCGTACAACTCAAGCAGTTGACGACGCTCGATCGACGTGTTCTCCGGCATCACGCAGATCATCCGGTAGCCCTTGAGCAGCGCGGCCATCGCCAGCGAGATGCCGGTGTTGCCGCTCGTCGGTTCCAGGATCGTCGCACCGGGCTGCAACGCACCGCTGCGCTCGGCGTCCTCGATCATCCGCAGCGCGGGCCGGTCCTTGATGGACCCGGTCGGATTGCGGTCCTCGAGCTTGGCCCACAACCGCACGTGCGGGTCGTCATTCCACCTGGGCGAAAGCCGTTGCAGCCCAACCAAAGGCGTGTCGCCCAGCGCCTGCAGCAGCGAGTCGTAACGCGTCACGTGACATCCACCCAGGTCACGTGACATCCACCCAGACGGACACGCCGAGATTGCAGTTATCGCGCGGAAATGCGAGTAGAGAGCGCGATAACTGCAATCTCGCGGAACGCCGTGGTGCCATGTTCAGCCGCCTGCGACGGCAGGCAGGATCGTCACCGAATCGCCGTCGGAGATCTCGGTGTCCAGCCCGCCCGAGAACCGCACGTCCTCGTCGTTGACGTAGATGTTCACGAAGCGGTGCAGCTTGCCGTTGTCGACCAAACGCTCGGAGATGCCCGAGTAATTCGACTCCAGGTCGCTGATGACAGCCTGCAGCGTTGCACCGGTTGCGGAGACGCGCTTCTCGCCGCCGGTGTGCGTGCGCAGGATGGTCGGGATCGAAACCTCAACGGACATGAATTAGGCCTTTCTCAGTACTGCTCAACGATTTTGACGGGTTCTTCGGTGACGACGCCGTCGACGATGCGGTAGCTGCGCAGCTCGTGCTCGTCGGGATCGCGCGTCGACACCAGCACGTAGTGGGCGTCGGGTTCTGACGCATAAGAGATGTCCGTGCGGCTCGGATACGCCTCGGTCGCGGTGTGCGAGTGATAGATGACAATCGGAGCTTCGCCTGCATCTTCTAAAGACCGCCACACCTTGAGCTGCTCACCGGAGTCGAACCGGTAGAACGTCGGCGACCGCTCGGCATTGAGCATCGCGATGAACCGCTCGGGACGATCGGCTCCCTCGGGCCCCGCGATGACCCCGCACGCCTCATCGGGATGGTCGGCGCGCGCATGCGCGACCATGGCGTCGACCAGGTCGGCACGGATCACCAACACGCTTGTTTCCCTCTCATTCGAACGCTCCGGGCAACATGTCCCGATACGACGGTATTCCGGCGACCGACTGTGCTGCCAATACCCCCACCAGCACCGCGCGCGCCAGGCAGTCGGCCGCGGCCGCGCCGACATCGGTGATCAGCGGCGTCTCCGGCGACATCGACGCAGGTGTCAACGGGTCCGGGGGCACCTCGATGGCGCCGGTGGCCAGCGCGAACACCGTGTCGCCGTCCAGCGGGGTGTGACACGGCCGGATGGTGCGCGACAGGCCACTGTGCGCGGCCACCGCCACCCGACGGCAGCCCGCCGGGCTCAACGCGGCGTCTGTGGCCACCACCGCGATCGTGGTGTTCAGCGGGCTGAACTCCGCGCGCCGGGCCGCGTATGCAGCGATCTGCTCGGGTGGCGGCGCCGCCAGGCCGAACTCCTCGATCTGATACGCCAGCCAGGGCAACCCGGTCTCGGTGTCCACGACGTCACCCGCGGCGTTGACCACCACGATCGCGCCGACCGTCACCCCGGAGTCCAACCGCATTGACGCGGTTCCCACGCCGCCCTTGAGCACGCCCACCCGTGCTCCCGTGCCCGCGCCGACGGTCCCGACGGCAACCTCAGTGCCGGCGCTCTCAGCGGCGGCGTAGCCGAACTCGGCGGTCGGCCGGCACTGCCACCCGCCGACGGGCAGATCAAAGATCACCGCGGCCGGCACGATCGGCACCACGCCGCCCTCCATCGCCACACCGCGGGCTTGTCCCTCCAGGAAGGTCATCACGCCGTCGGCGGCCGCGAGCCCGAACGCGCTGCCACCGCTCAACACGATCGCGTCGACGTGACACACAGAGTTCATCGGATCGAGCAGATCGGTTTCCCGCGTGCCAGGGGCACCGCCGCGGCCGTCGACCGCGCCGACAGTGCCGGGCGGTGTCAGCACGACGGTGGTACCGCTGGCCCAGCCACTGCCGAGCGTGACATCGGGGTCGAGGCGGTGATGCTGGCCGACGAGAATGCCGCTGACATCGGTGATGGAGCTCATTTCTTGCCCATCAGCCCCAGCACGAGGTACTCCTGCAGCACGGTCAGCCATTGATAGACGTCGAGGTGTCCGGCCATCGGATGGTCAGTGGGCAACGCATCTGGTCCATTCGGACCGATGTCGAGCATCGTCCCGAGCGCTAACCTGACGTCGTTGACGGCGGCCGCCCAGGCGTGCGCGTCATCCTCGTTGAGTTCGAACTTGCCGCCGCCCTGCGGGCAGGTGTCCAACAACCGTTGCGCCGCTTGACGTTTCGCGTCAATGATGTCCGGCTCGTGCAGGCTGCGCAGCGCGCTATTGAGGCTCTCCGTGGTGCCGGAGCCGGCGGGATGATCGCGTCGCGAGCGGTAAAAGTCCGGCAGCAGCCGCTTCATCGTGTCATCCTCCGGCGGCTGAGAGTTGCCAGTCTTCATGCCCGTGATTTCTTCGAGTTCGTCTGCGGGTGCAGATGATTCGCGTTCCTCGAGCATGCCCAACATCGACGTCACCAGGCTGTTGAGCAGCCCGGCCTCATGCGCAGCCAGCGCGGATCGAAATCGCGGGCCGTCGGCGGTGTCGACCCGCTTCCACTTACGCACAGCCGGATCAGCGGTCCTGCTGCAGGGTCGCCCATAGGCCGGCGGCATGGAGCTTGGACACGTCGACCTCCATGGATTCCCGGCTGCCTGCGGAGACCACGGCCTTACCTTCGTTGTGCACCTGCAGCATGAGCTTGGTTGCGTGCGGCTCGCTGTAGCCGAACAGCTTCTGGAAGACGTACGTCACGTATGTCATCAGGTTGACGGGGTCGTCCCAGACGATGGTCACCCATGGCGAGTCGGTGGCGTCTTTGTCTTCTCGAAGCGGACTGACGCCCGTTTCCTCGCGGGTTCCCGGTCGGGTCTTCGCCGGAGTCACCATGTGGGTAAGGATACCGAGGCGAACAAACCGATACCGTTGCGGTGTGGCTTCGTCGTTTCCAGCGTTGTTGACCGACAAATACGAGCTCACCATGCTCGCGGCGGCGCTGCATGACGGCAGCGCACACCGCCGCGCCAGCTTCGAGATCTTCGCGCGCCGACTGCCCGAGGGCAGGCGCTACGGCATCGTCGCGGGCACCGCGCGTTTTGTGGAAACGTTGGCGCAGTTCAGATTCGACGACATCGCGCTGGCGTCACTCGAGGGGTTTCTTGACCGTGAGACGCTCGCGTACCTCGCCGACTACCGGTTCAGCGGCGACGTCGACGGGTACGCGGAAGGCGAGCTCTACTTCCCCGGCTCCCCGGTCCTGTCGGTCCATGGCACGTTCGGCGAATGCGTCCTGCTGGAGACGCTCGCGCTGTCGATCTTCAATCACGACACGGCGATCGCCTCGGCCGCCGCGCGCATGGTCAGCGCCGCCAAGGACCGGCCGCTGATCGAGATGGGCTCGCGGCGCACACACGAGCAGGCCGCCGTCGCCGCGGCGCGCGCCGCCTATATCGCCGGGTTCACGGCGTCGTCGAATCTCGAGGCGCAGCGCCGCTACGCAGTGCCTGCGCTGGGCACCAGCGCACACGCGTTCACGCTGCTGCACGCCACCGAAGGCGGGCCAGACGAAAAGGCCGCGTTCAAGGCTCAAGTCGACGCCCTCGGCGTCGGCACCACGCTGCTGGTCGACACCTACGACATCACACAGGGGGTGGCGAACGCCATCGAGGTGGCAGGCACCGAACTGGGAGCGGTGCGCATCGACTCCGGCGACCTCGGCGTGATGGCCCGCCAAGTCCGCGAGCAACTCGACGGGCTCGGTGCCACCAAAACCCGCATCGTGGTGTCGGGCGATCTCGACGAATACTCGATCGCGGCGCTGCGCGCGGAACCCGCCGACATTTTCGGCGTCGGCACGTCGGTGGTGACCGGCTCGGGTGCCCCGACCGCCAGCATGGTCTACAAGCTGGTCGAGGTCGACGGCATGCCCGTCGAGAAACGCAGCAGCCACAAGGAATCCCACGGCGGACGCAAGCAGGCGCTGCGGACGTGCAAACCCACCGGCACCATCCTCGAGGAGATCGTCCACCCCTATGGCCACCCACCGGATGAGTCCGGTCGCGCGCTGACGGTCGACCTGGTGCGCGACGGCGAACCGGTCGGTGACCTGTCGATGGACGCGGCCCGGCGTCGGGTGAAGGAAGGTCTGCACAGCCTGCCCTGGGACGGCCTCAAACTGTCTAAGGGAGAACCGGCGATCCCGACCCGGATGATCCCCCCAGCCGCGAGGAGTGAACACGTCTGACGTCACTGAGCTGCTAGGCAAGGCAGTCGCCGCGCTGGGTGGTAGCGAGCGTAGCGGACAGATCGAGATGGCTGAGGCCGTCGCGCGCGCGTTCGACACCGGCGAGCACCTGGCCGTGCAGGCGGGAACAGGGACCGGCAAGTCGTTGGCCTACCTGGTGCCCGCGATCGCGCGGGCCCTCGAGGCCGAAGAGCCGGTGGTGGTATCAACCGCGACCATCGCGCTGCAGCGCCAACTCGTGGACCGCGATCTTCCGCGGCTCGCTGACTCGCTGGCCGACGCGCTGCCCCGTCGACCAGAGTTCGCGTTGCTGAAGGGGCGAGGAAACTACTTGTGCCTCAACAAGATTCACAATGGCTCGGCGGCCGAACCCGAAGATAGACCGCAGGAGAAGCTGTTCGAACCGATGGCCGCCAGCGCGCTTGGCCGCGACGTGCAGCGGCTGATCGCCTGGTCGTCGGACACCGACACCGGCGACCGCGACGAGCTGACGCCTGGCGTACCCGACCGGTCGTGGTCTCAGGTGTCCGTCTCGGCCAGGGAGTGCATCGGCGTGGCGCGCTGCCCGTTCGGAACCGACTGCTTCGCCGAGCGCGCCCGCGACAAGGCCGGGCACGCCGACGTCGTCGTCACCAATCACGCGCTGCTTGCAATCGACGCGATGACCGACGCCGCAGTGCTTCCTGAGCACCACCTACTGGTGGTCGACGAGGCGCACGAACTCGTCGACCGGGTGACCGGAGTGGCCACCGGTGAACTGTCGGCCACCTCGCTTGGCGTTGCACATCGGCGCGTCAGCAGACTGATCGACCCCGAGCTCGCGGAGCGCCTCGAGGCAACGACCGCGATTCTGTCGTCGGCGATCCACGACGCCACGCCAGGCCGCATCGACGTCCTCGACGACGAGATGGCCACTTACCTGACCGCGCTGCGTGACGCCGCTGCCAAGGCCCGCTCCGCCATCGACACCGCACCGAGCGATCCGCAGACAGCGTCGGCACGCGCCGAAGCCGTGACGGCACTGACCGACATCAGCGATACCGCGACCCGCATCTTGTCGTCGTTCGTCCCCGCCCTCGCCGACCGCACGGACGTAGTGTGGCTGGACCATGAGGACAACCGCGGCAGCATTCGCGCGGTGCTGCGGGTGGCGCCGCTGTCGGTGGCAGGGTTGTTGCGCGCCAGGCTGTTTGAGCACACGACGTCGGTTCTCACCTCCGCGACGCTGACCATCGGCGGCAATTTCGAGGCGATGGCGTCGGCGTGGGGGTTGGCCGGTGAGGACGGCGCGAAGTGGCGCGACCTCGACGTCGGCTCTCCGTTCGAGCACGCGAAGTCGGGCATCCTCTACGTCGCCGCGCACCTTCCCCCGCCGGGCCGCGACGGCACCGGTTCGGCCGAGCAGCTCGACGAGATCCAGGCGCTCATCACCGCGGCCGGAGGGCGCACGCTTGGCCTGTTCTCGTCGATGCGCGCGGCCAAGGCCGCCGCCGAGATCATGCGTGACCGGCTCGACACGCCTGTGCTGTGTCAGGGCGAGGACACCACATCGGCATTGGTGCAGCGGTTCGCCGACGACCCCGAGACGTCACTGTTCGGCACCCTGTCACTGTGGCAGGGCGTGGATGTGCCCGGCCCGTCGCTGTCGCTGGTGCTCATCGACCGCATTCCGTTTCCCAGGCCCGACGATCCGCTGCTGACCGCGCGGCAGCGCGCGGTGGCGGCCCGCGGCGGTAACGGGTTCATGGCAGTGGCAGCCAGCCATGCGGCGCTGCTGTTGGCGCAGGGCGCGGGCCGCCTGCTGCGCCGGATCGACGACCGCGGCGTGGTCGCGGTACTCGACTCGCGGATGGCCACCGCGCGCTACGGCGGCTACTTGCGCGCGTCGTTGCCGCCGTTTTGGGCGACGACGGACTCGAATCGGGTGCGGGAAGCACTCGAACGTCTGCGCGCCGGCTGACAGCTTTCATATCCTGCCTCCATGAGCCGACGCCGCGTTGTTGCCGCCGTGATCGCGACCTGCTCGGCGCTGCTGGTGCCCGCATGCACCACAACCCTTCAGGGCAAAGCGGTCTCGGTGTTCGACGACCCGTTCCACGTCGCAGGCATGCCAGCCAGCGACGGGCCTACGGGCCTGCGGCCCGATGCCCACGGCGACGTCCGCGACGTCGAGGGCACCGACCACGGCCAGATCGACAAACTGGCGGCGAACGCGGTGAGCGACATCGAGGAATACTGGGGGCAGGTGTACAGCGACACGTTCGACGGCCAGTTCAAGCCCGTCGAAGCGCTGATTTCGTGGGACGCCAACGGTTTCGAGGGCACCACGTTCTGCGGTGACGACACCTACGGACTTGTCAACGCGGCGTTCTGCTTCGACGACGAGACCATCGGCTGGGACCGCGGCGAGCTGCTGCCGTCGCTGCGAAAGGCGAACGGGGACATGGGCGTCGCGATGGTTCTGGCCCACGAATACGGCCACGCAATCCAGCATCAGGCGGGGCTGACCAACAAGAAAACGCCGACGCTGGTCGCCGAACAACAGGCCGACTGTTTCGCAGGTACCTACATGCGCTGGGTGGCCGAAGACAAGTCGCCGCGCTTCACGCTGTCCACCGGCGACGGACTCAACAATGTGCTCGCCGCCGTAATCGCGTTCCGCGATCCGCTTCTGGCAGAAAACGATCCGGAAGCCGGTGTCGACGAACACGGCTCGGCGTTCGAACGACTGTCGGCGTTCCAGTTCGGATTCACCGACGGGCCGTCGGCCTGTGCGGCGATCGACATGCGCGAAATCGGCCAGCGTCGTGGCGATCTGCCTGTGCTGCTGCCCGAGGATCAGACCGGCGAACTGCCAGTCACCGAGGAGTCGACGCGCTCGATCATCGACGCGATGGGCATTGTGTTCTCACCGGCCAACCCGCCGAAACTGAGCTTCAAGGCATCTGACGCCGAGAAGTGTCCGGACGCCAGGCCCAGCCCGCCTGCGTCGTTCTGCCCGGCCACCAACACGATTGTCATCGACCTGCCGGAGCTGCAGGCGATGGGCACCCAATCCGACAATTCCGACGGCGGCGGCCTGGCGAGCGGAGACAACACCGCCTACTCGGTGTTGGTCTCCCGCTACATGCAGGCGCTGCAGCATGGGCGCGGCGGCGTGCTGCTCGACAACGCCGAGGCCGCGCTGCGCACCGCGTGCCTAACCGGCGTGGCCACCGTGAAGATGTCGAAGACCATCACAACTCCCGACGGCAACACCATTGCGTTGACGGCCGGCGACGTCGACGAGGCGGTGTCGGGCATCTTGACCAACGGCCTTGCCGCCAGCGATGTCAACGGCGAATCGGTGCCGTCGGGATTCTCGCGGATCGACGCGTTCCGCGTCGGTGTGCTCGGCGATCAGGACCGCTGCTTCAAGCGTTTCCCCTGACGCGCCGAGCGACCGCGAAATGCCATGCAAATGCGGCGTGTCAGCGGGCAAGCACGGTCGCTCGCCCAGAACAACTAGATCGACCCCTTCGGGTTGCGAGCCGAATTCAGATGGGCATGCGCAGCACAAACCCCGACTCCAGCGCGACCCACGGCGCGCCTTCGTGGTCGATTGCCATACCGTGCGGCTCGCTGCCCGGCGGAAGGTCGATCGTGATGACGTCGGAGCCGTCACCACTGATGCGCGCTATCTGGCTGGCGCCCCACAGGCTCACCCACACGCCGTCGTCGGGATCCGCGACCACTGCGTGCGGTTCGCCTGGAAGCTCCATTTCCTGGATGGCGTCGTCCATCGGGATGCGGCCGATCTTCTCAGCGAGGATCTCGGTGAACCACACCGAGTCGTCGTGAGTCGCCGCGATGCCGACGGGACCCGCTCCCGCAGTTGGTACTTCGCGTACCGTCAGCCCGTCGGTCGGCGTGAACCTGCCAATTGCGTTGCCCTGATTGAGCGTAAACCACAACGCGTTGTCAGGGCCCATCGTGATCATCGACGGTGCACCGCCTACGGAGGTTCCACTCGAGAGCTCGCCGTCGACCGAGATCCTTCCGACCTCACCTGATGTCATCGCCGTAAACCACAGCGCGCCATCGGCTCCCGCGGTGATGCCGTACGGCCCGGTGTCCTCGGCCAGCTCGAACGCGCTCAACTCGCCGGCCGTCGTGATGCGGCCGATGCGATCGTCGCCGGTGCGGGTGAACCACATCGCGCCGTCCGGGCCCGCGGTGATGATCGACGGCCGCGACTGCGGGTCCACCGGATACACGGTGACGTCACCGGACGGTGTCACCCGCGCGATCGCGCCGCTGTGCACCAGCGTCACCCACATCGCCCGATCCGGGCCTGCCGCCAGCGCGTACGGCCCGCCGTCCAGCGAAACCTTGAGAGCGCTCACGCCAACGTGACGAGGCCGAGCTCGTTGTCCCCGGCCAGCAGCGGGTGATGCGGCAGGACACGCACGGTGTACCCGACGGGACCCGCCACTGGCAACGGCGTCGTCGAGGAGAACACCTCGTTGCCGCCGTCGGCCGTGCCACTGTGCGTCATCTGCACCGTCACGGGATCTACCAGCACGTCGCTGCCGTTGACGCGGCCCAGCACCGCCTGAACCACCACCTCGTCGGCTCGTAGCCCGGCCAGTTGCACGGTCGCGGTCAGCGTCAGCTCGGAGCCCAGCAGCGGTGTGTCAGGAAGGCCGTAGCTGTCGACGTCGGTGATCTGGATCTTCGGCCACGCCTCCTGGGCTCGCTGCCGGTAGGCGGCCAGCTCGCGCGCCGCGCCGAACGGCTCCCCATCCGCGCCGGGTTCGACGGTCTTGCGTAGCGACGCCGCCGCTGGCGCGTAGTACTTCTGGGTGTAGTCAGTCACCATCCGCGACGCGAGCACCTTTGGCCCGAGCTCCATCAGGGTGTGGCGCACCATCTCCACCCATCGCGTCGGGACGCCTTGCTCGTCGCGGTCGTAGAACTTCGGCGCGACCGACTTCTCGAGCAGGTCATACAGGGCGGCCGCTTCGATGTCGTCGCGGCGGCCCTCATCGAGCAGGCCGTCGGCCGTCGGGATCTCCCACCCGTTCTCGCCGTCGTACCACTCATCCCACCAGCCGTCGCGGATGGACAAGTTCAGCCCACCGTTGAGCGCGCTCTTCATCCCCGACGTGCCACACGCTTCCAGCGGTCGCAGCGGGTTGTTCAGCCAGACGTCGCAGCCGTAATACAGCTGCCGGGCCATCGACATGTCGTAGTCGGGCAAGAACGCGATGCGATGCCGCACCTCCGGCCGGTCAGCGAACTTCACTATCTGCTGGATCAGCGCCTTGCCGCCGTCGTCTGCCGGGTGCGACTTGCCGGCCACGATCAGCTGAATCGGCCGCTTCGGGTCGAGCAGCAGCTTCTCCAGCCGCTCGGGGTCGCGCAGCATCAGCGTCAGCCGCTTGTACGTCGGCACCCGCCGGGCGAATCCGATGGTGAGCACATTGGGATCGAATGCCGTTGCAATCCAACCTAATTCGGCATCCGATGCGCCACGGTCGTGCCATGAGCGGCGAAGCCTGGCCCGCACGTCCTCGACGAGCGCCTCGCGCAGCTGCGAGCGGATCCACCACATGTGTCCCGGGTCGACCTGTTGCAGCCGCTGCCACGTTTCGGGTTCGGTCAGCGAGCCCAGGTCGTCGGTGCCCAGCAGCTCGCGTCCGAGCTCGAGCCACTGCGGCGCCGCCCACGTCGGTCCGTGTACACCGTTGGTGATCGAGCCGATGGGCACCTCGGCGGCATCGAAGCCCTGCCATAGGTCGTTGAACATGTAGCGGCTGACCTGCCCGTGCAGCAGCGACACCCCGTTTGCGCGCTGCGCGAGCCGCAGGCCCATGTGGGCCATGTTGAATTTCGACGGGTCGTCCTCGGCGCCGAACGCGATTATCCGGTCCAGCGGCACCCCGGGCAGCAGCCGAGACATCGCGCCCAACGGGCCGTCCGTCGAGCCACCGAAGTAACGCTTGACCATCTCGACCGGGAACCGGTCGATGCCGGCAGGCACCGGGGTGTGCGTGGTGAACACCGTCGACGAACGCACGACTGTCAGCGCGGTGTCGAAGTCCAGTCCTGCGTCGATCAGTTCGCGGATGCGTTCGACGCCCAGAAAGCCTGCGTGGCCCTCATTCATGTGGAACACCTCGGGTGCGGGCAGACCCTCCACCTCGGTGTAGGCCCTGATTGCGCGCACCCCGCCGATACCGGCCAGGATCTCCTGCTTGATCCGGTGCTCTTGGTCGCCGCCGTACAGCCGGTCGGTGACGCCGCGCAGCTCGTGCTCGTTCTCCGGAATGTCAGAATCCAACAGCAGCAACGGAATTCGGCCCACCTGTGCGATCCAGACCCGTGCGCGCAGCTGGCTGGCGTCCGGCACGGCCAGCTCCACCAACACCGGGTCGCCCGCCTTGTCGGTGAGCAGCCGCAGCGGCAGGCCCTGTGGATCCAGCGACGGGTAGTCCTCGCGCTGCCAGCCGTCGGCAGTCAACGACTGGCGGAAGTATCCCGAGCGGTACAGCAGGCCGACAGCGATCAACGGAAGACCGAGATCCGATGCGGACTTGAGGTGATCGCCTGCCAGGATTCCCAGGCCGCCGGAGTAGTTCGGCAGCACCTCGGCGACGCCGAACTCCATCGAGAAGTAGGCGATGCCATGGGGCAATTGCGCGCCCTCGTTTTGTTCCTGCTGGTACCACAGCGGCCTGGTGAGATAGTTGTCCAGCTCAGCGGCCAGCCCGTCGAGGCGCCGCAGGAAGGATTCATCGACGGCCAGGTCGTCCAACCGTTTGGGTGCGACCTGCCCGAGCAGCGCGACAGGATCGCATCCGACTTGCTTCCACAGCTCCGGATCGATGGCCGCGAAGAGGTCCTGTGTGGGTTTATCCCATGACCAGCGCAGGTTGATCGAAAGGCGTTCGAGCGCGGTCAGACGATCGGGTAGATGCGCACGGACGGTGAATCGACGGAGAGCTTTCACGCGAGTCAACCTTACTGACAAATCGGCTCGCCGCAGCGCGGTGTGGCGATCGCTTCACCCGCGTTGGGTTGGGCCGACCACTACGGTGGGTATAGGGCGCCCAGGATGTTTTAACAGTTTTGATTTCGAGACCAAACCACGAGCACAGCCAGCGTAAGGAGTGATGGGGTGGCCGGTCGTATCGAGATCGATGACGTCGCACCCGTAGTTTCGACAGGCCGGTATCCGGCCAAGGCGGTCGTAGGTGAGATCGTCCCCGTCCGGGCAACGGTGTGGCGCGAAGGCCACGACGCGGTATCGGCCACGCTCGTGGTGCGCTACCACGGCACGGCGTATCCGAAGCTCGCCGAGGACCCGCCGGGCCGAGCCAAACGGCCGGAAGCCGTGCCGATCGAACAGGTAGTCACCCCCGCAGCACGGATCAAACCGCAGCAGCTGCCGATGTCGCCGGGGCGCACGCCCGATGTGTTCCACGGGCAGTTCAGTCCCAGCAGCGTCGGACTGTGGACCTTCCGTGTCGACGGCTGGGGCGATCCCTTCGCGACGTGGCGCAAGAACGTCACCGCGAAGCTGGACGCCGGTCAGAGTGAAAGCGAGCTGTCCAACGACCTGCTCGTCGGCGCGAAGCTCCTGGAGCGCGCGGCGACCGGCGCGCCCCGCCAACACCGCTATCCCCTTCTCGATGCCGTGGCACGGCTCCGTTCCCCCGGGGATCCGTTCAGCCGCGCGGGCGCCGCCCTTTCGTCCGAAGTAGCCGAGGTGCTCGATCAATACCCGCTGCGCGAATTGATCACGCGCGGAGAGCAGTACGGTGTCTGGGTGGACCGGCCACTGGCCCGGTTCAGCTCGTGGTACGAAATGTTTCCGCGGTCGACCGGCGGCTGGGACGCCAAGGGCAATCCCGTCCACGGCACGTTCGCCACGGCCACCAAGGATCTCTCCCGCATCGCGAGGATGGGCTTCGATGTGGTCTATCTGCCGCCGATCCACCCGATCGGCAAGGTGCATCGCAAGGGCCGCAACAACAGCGTCACCGCCGCGCCCAACGACGTCGGCTCACCATGGGCGATCGGCAGCGACGAAGGCGGCCACGACGCGATCCATCCGAAGCTGGGCACCGTCGAGGACTTCGACGACTTCGTCGCCGCCGCCCGTGACGAAGGCATGGAAGTGGCACTCGATCTGGCGCTGCAGTGCGCGCCCGACCACCCGTGGGCGCGCAAACACCCGGAATGGTTCACCGTGCTGCCCGACGGCACCATCGCCTACGCGGAGAACCCGCCCAAGAAATACCAGGACATCTACCCGCTGAACTTCGACAACGACCCCGCCGGGCTCTACGAAGAAGTGCTGCGGGTGGTGCGCTTCTGGATCTCTCACGGCGTCAAGGTGTTTCGGGTCGACAACCCGCATACCAAACCGCCGAACTTCTGGGCATGGCTGATCGGCGAGGTGAAGAACGAGGATCCCGACGTGCTGTTCCTGGCGGAGGCGTTCACCCGGCCGGCGCGGCTGTACGGGCTGGCCAAGCTCGGCTTCACGCAGTCGTATACCTATTTCACCTGGCGGACGGCGAAGTGGGAGTTGACCGAATTCGGCGAGCAGATCGCCGAGCACGCCGACGAGGCCAGGCCGAATCTGTTCGTCAACACGCCCGACATCCTGCACGAGAGCCTGCAGCACGGCGGCCCCGGCATGTTCGCGATCCGGGCCGTGCTGGCGTCGACCATGAGTTCGACGTGGGGCGTGTACTCGGGTTATGAACTGTACGAGCACCGGCCGGTACGCGAGGGCAGCGAGGAGTACCTCAACTCCGAGAAGTACGAACTGCGCCCACGCGATTTCGATGCCGCGCTGGCCGACGGAGAATCACTGGAGCCATTCTTGACCCGGCTCAACGAGATTCGTCGCGTCCATCCGGCGTTGCACGAGTTGCGCACCATCGAGTTCCACCATCCCGACAACGACGCGATTTTGGCGTACAGCAAGTTCGACCCGGTGACGGGCGATCAGGTGCTGGTGGTCGTGACACTCAACCCGTTCGGCCCGGAAGAGGCAACGCTATGGCTCGACATGGCCGCGCTGGGCATGGAGCCCTACGATCGCTTCTGGGTGCGCGACGAGATCACCGGTGACGAATATCAATGGGGGCAAGCGAATTACGTTCGCATCGATCCGGCGCGAGCAGTGGCCCACGTGCTGAACATGCCCCAGGTACCACCCGACCAACGACTCAACCTACTGCGTAGGGAGTGACTGATGACGCAGACCAACCAACTCACGAGCCCGCATTTGCGGCCGCACACGGCAGACCTGACACGGCTGCTTGCCGGCGAGCACCACGACCCGCATTCGGTTCTGGGTGCCCACGAATACGGCGATCACACCGTAATTCGCGCCTACCGGCCGCATGCCGTCGAGGTGGCGGCGCTCATCGGCGGTGAGCGCTACGTGTTCCAGCACATCGAGGCCGGGATCTTCGCGGTCGCAGTGCCGTTCACCGATCTGGTGGATTACCGGCTCGAGGTCGCCTACGACACGGGCGGCGAATCCCCGCATCTGCACACTGTGGCCGACGCCTACCGCTTCCTGCCGACCCTCGGCGAGATCGATCTGCACCTCTTCGCCGAGGGCCGACACGAGCGGCTGTGGGAGATCCTGGGCGCGCACCCGCGGCGGTTCACCACCCCCGATGGCGTCGTCGATGGTGTGTCGTTCGCGGTGTGGGCGCCGAATGCCAAGGGCGTCAGCCTGATCGGTGAGTTCAACCACTGGGATGGCAACGAGGCACAGCTGCGGGTGCTTGGCTCGACCGGCGTCTGGGAGTTGTTCTGGCCTGGCTTCGAGATCGGCGGACTGTACAAGTTCCGCGTGCACGGGGCAGACGGCGCGGTGACCGAGCGAGCCGACCCGATGGCGTTCGCAACGGAGGTGCCGCCGCAGACGGCGTCGAAGGTGACCAAGAGCGACTACACCTGGGATGACGCACACTGGATGACAAAGCGGGCGACGCAGAACCCGGTGTTCGAGCCGATGAGCACCTATGAAGTCCATCTGATGTCATGGCGGCCAGGACTGAGCTATCGGCAGCTGGCCGATGAGTTGACGGAATACGTTGTCGGTCAGGGCTTCACACACGTTGAGCTGATGCCGGTGGCCGAGCATCCGTTCGGCGGGTCATGGGGCTACCAGGTCACCTCTTACTACGCACCGACGTCGCGGCTCGGCACCCCCGACGATTTCCGGTACCTCGTCGACAAGCTGCATCAGGCCGGCATCGGCGTGATCATGGACTGGGTGCCCGCGCACTTCCCGAAGGACGCGTGGGCGCTCGGCCGCTTCGACGGCACCGCTCTGTACGAGCACTCCGATCCGCGCCGCGGTGAGCAATTGGATTGGGGTACTTATGTGTTCGACTTCGGCAGGGCCGAGGTGCGCAACTTCCTTGTCGCCAATGCGTTGTACTGGCTGCAGGAGTTCCACATCGACGGGCTGCGGGTCGACGCCGTCGCATCAATGCTCTATCTCGACTACTCGCGACCGGAAGGCGGCTGGACGCCGAATATCTACGGTGGCCGGGAGAACCTCGAGGCCGTGCAGTTCCTGCAGGAGATGAACGCCACGGTGCACAAGTTGGCGCCCGGCATCGTCACCGTGGCCGAGGAGTCGACGTCGTGGCCCGGCGTTACGCGGGCGACCAACCTTGGCGGCCTTGGCTTTTCGATGAAGTGGAACATGGGTTGGATGAACGACACGCTAGAGTTCATCAAGCGCGACCCGATTCACCGCAGTTACCACCACCACGAGATCACGTTCTCGATGCTGTACGCGTACAGCGAGAACTTCGTGTTGCCGATCAGCCACGACGAAGTGGTGCACGGCAAGGGCACGCTGTGGGGCCGGATGCCTGGTAATGACCACGTAAAGGCCGCGGGCATGCGCGGATTGCTGGCTTACCAGTGGGCACACCCGGGCAAGCAACTGCTGTTCATGGGTCAGGAGTTCGGCCAGCGCGCGGAGTGGTCGGAGGAACGGGGCGTCGACTGGTATCAGCTCGATGAGAGCAGCTTCTCCAACGGGATTCAGCGGATGATGCAGGACATGAACGGCATCTACCGCAGCCGTCGCGCGCTGTGGTCACAGGACACCCGGCCGGAGGGCTATTCGTGGATCGACGCCAACGACTCGGCCAACAATGTGTTGAGCTTCATGCGTTTCGGTGACGACGGGTCGATGTTGGCGTGCGTGTTCAACTTCTCCGGTTCCGAGCACGCCCGCTACCGGCTGGGTCTGCCCCACGCTGGCACGTGGCGTGAAGTGCTGAACACCGATGCCGACATCTACAACGGCACAGGCATCGGTAACTACGGCGCCGTGGAGGCCACCGACGAGCCGTGGCATGGCCGTCCCGCCTCAGCGGTCATGGTGCTGCCGCCGCTGGCCGCGCTGTGGTTCGAGCCGGCCTAACTACGCCCAAGACGGACATACGGGCGCAAAAGTGCGAGGCGGATCTCGCCATTGTGTCGATCTCGGCGACTAATACAGCGCGTTGGCGAGGTTACGCCGGCCCGCTATCACCTCGGGGTCGGCCGGGTCGAACAAATCGAACAGCTCGATCAGCCGCGTGCGTACCTTGGTGCGGTCGTCGCCTGCGGTCCGCTTGATCAGTGCGATCAGCCGGTTGAACGCCGAGGCGACGTCCTGCTGCAGGATCTCGACATCGGCTGCAGCGAAAGCCAATTCGATGTCATCGGGCTTGGAGTCGGCAGCGACGACGGCACCGGGCGCGCGGGAGGTCGCGCGCTGCAGGAAGCCGATCTGACGCACCGCTCCCTTGGCCTCTTCGTGGTTCGGGTTCGCATTGAGCAGCGCCTGATACGCCGTCAATGCGGCATCGAAATCACCCGCATCCAAATGCGCGCGCGCTTGAGCGAGTTCGGGATCGACACGCTCGGGCTCCTCGCCTTCCCCGCCTTCGAGCTTGCCCGCCGTCGCGTTCAGCAGCGAGTCAACCCACCGCCGCAACTGCTCCAGTGGCTGCACACCCTGGAAGCTCGAGATCGGCTGGCCCGCAGCCAATGCCACCACCGTCGGGACGGCCTGCACGCCGAACATCTGTGCAACCCGCGGCACGGAGTCGACGTTCACCGTCGCCAACGACCATTTGCCGCCGTCAGAGGTCGCTAGTTGGCCGAGCACATCGCCGAGTTGCGCGCTGGCTTCACTGCGGGGCGACCACAGCAGGACGACAACGGGCACCTGGCTGGACCGGACCAGCACCTCGGCTTCGAGGTTGGCCTCGGTGATCTCCACACCGTTCGGCGGGGCCGTGGCGCCGCCTTCACCAGCGGGTGACGTTCGTTGTTTGAGGGCAGACAGATCAACCGCACCGGCCATGGAGGCAGCGATGGGAGGTCGTGGACGACTCACGCCCCCAAGTCTGTCACGTCGTTTCTGATGCGTGCCGTCCCGGTTGCGCGACGGCCGAGATGGCCTCCGCAGGCTCCAGTCGGCCCGTCCTATCGGCCCATATGAGGAAGATCACACTGGCCAATGGCACAATGCTCGCCAGCAACGCCAGCAACCACGTGCGCGCCGCCCATTTGTACGCGATTCCGACCAGCAGACCCGTCACCACAAAAGCGATGAAGACCAGCCCGTGGGCCATCCCGAAGACCTTGACGCCGATCTCCGTGCGGGGCGTGCCCAGGTACTTGAAGTACATGCCGACCAGCAGACCGACCCAGCTGACGGCTTCCGCCAGCGCGACCAGCCGGAACCAGCCGGTTGCGGACCGAAGGTCAAATGCGGGTGTCATGGGCGCCATTGTGCCCGAAAAACACCCTAGCTACTACATCGCGTCGTAGACGATCAGCCTGCGCGCAGGACCAATGCGTCGCCCTGGCCACCCGCCCCGCACAGCGCGGCCACCGCGTAGCCGGAACCGCGTCGGGCCAGCTCAAGGGCGGCGTGCAGGGTGATGCGCGCACCGGACATGCCGATCGGATGACCGATCGCGATGGCACCGCCGTTGACGTTGACCTTTTGCGGGTCGACACCGAGTTCCTTCGTCGACGCCAGCGCGACCGCCGCGAACGCCTCGTTGATCTCGATGACGTCGAGCTGGTCCACCGAAATGCCTTCGCGCGCAATGGCTTTCTTGATGGCGTTGGCCGGCTGCGACTGCAGGGTGGAGTCGGGGCCTGCGACGACGCCGTGGGCACCGATCTCGCACAGCCACGTCAGGCCCAGCTCCTGCGCCTTGGCCTTGTTCATCACGACGACGGCAGCGGCGCCGTCGGAGATCTGCGACGCCGACCCCGCGGTGATCGTGCCGTCCTTGCGGAATGCCGGCTTCAGCCCGGCCAACGATTCGGCCGTCGTGTTGGCCCGGATGCCCTCGTCCTCGGTGAACTCGATCGGATCGCCCTTGCGCTGCGGGATCGTCACCGGCACCACCTCGTCGGCGAACACGCCGTCTTTCCATGCGGCAGCGGCCTTTTGGTGCGACTGCGCGGCGACGGCATCCTGCTCCGCGCGGGTGAACTGGTCGACATCATTGCGCTGCTCGGTCAACGCACCCATCGGCTGGTCGGTGAAGACGTCGTGCAGTCCGTCATAGGCCATGTGGTCGAGCACCGTGACGTCGCCGTACTTGTAGCCCGAACGGCTGTCCATCAAGAGGTGCGGTGCCTTGGTCATCGATTCCTGACCACCGGCCACCACCACGTCGAACTCGCCTGCCCGAATGAGTTGATCAGCAAGCGCAATCGCGTCGATGCCCGACAGGCACATCTTGTTGATAGTCAGCGAAGGCACGTCCCAACCGATCCCGGCGCCGACGGCGGCCTGCCGGGCAGGCATCTGGCCCGCGCCTGCCGTCAGCACCTGGCCCATGATCACGTACTCGACGAGCGACGCTGGCACTCTGGCCTTCTCCAGCGCACCAGCAATGGCGATCGCGCCTAGGTCGCTGCCCGAAAAGTCTTTCAGCGAACCCATGAGCTTGCCTACGGGAGTGCGAGCTCCAGCAACAATCACCGACGTCGTCATTTGTTACCTCCAAGGAGTGGGTATTCGGAGATGTGGCCCATGACACATTCCGCAAACATCTGTCTCAAGGTTACCGTTACGTTATGAGCACCGAGCACGTAGAGGCACGTCCAGCGCTTGCGAGTGCCCTCGTGACGGCGATCGACCATGTCGGCATCGCTGTCCCCGATCTCGATGCTGCGATCAAGTGGTATCACGATCACCTCGGGATGATCGTGCTGCACGAGGAGATCAACGAGGAGCAGGGCGTCCGCGAGGCCATGCTGTCGGTGCGCGGCGCCCCCAAGGGCAGCGCCGAGATTCAGCTGATGTCACCGCTCGACGAGACATCGACCATCGCCAAGTTCCTCGACAAGCGCGGCCCCGGCCTGCAGCAGCTCGCCTACCGCACCAGCAACATCGACCTGCTCAGCGAGCGGCTGCGCGCTGAGGGTGTGCGACTCCTGTACGACGCGCCCCGACGTGGCACGGCAAATTCGCGGATCAACTTCATTCATCCCAAGGACGCCGGCGGGGTGCTCATCGAGCTCGTCGAGCCGGCCGAAGAGCACTAAGGCAACCGTCGGACTCCTCAAGGCGGCCGAAGGCCGCTTGATAGTCGTCCGACTAAGACCACTTCCGCGTCGGGCTTCGGGTAGCCCGGTTCTTCCAGCACGACGTATGCCAGTGTCGCCTGTCATCGGCCGCATGCTCACCCCCGTCGGCTGGCCATACCACCAAATGCGCAGTGCCCGAGCGGATCTCGTGATCACATCCCGGGCAGCGATAGACCTTTGTGGCGCGCGCCGCCGCGATCGCCCTGACCACGTACTCGTATCCGTCCGGTCCGGTCTCGATGCGGCGACTCTCGGGCAACGGCGCTAGCGGGCGTTGCCTGCGAGGTGACGAGCGGCGCCGCGGCATTTCACCAGTCTGTCAGAACAGCCGGAACTCGTCGCTGTCCATGCCACGCATCGCGTCGTAGTCCAAAGTCACACAACGGATTCCGCGGTCGGTAGCGAGCGTTCGGGCCTGCGGCTTGATCTGTTGCGCGGCGAAGACCCCGGCCACCGGCGCGAGCACGGTGTCGCGGTTGAGTAGCTCGAGGTATCGGGTGAGCTGCTCAACGCCGTCGATCTCGCCGCGTCGTTTGATCTCGACGGCCACGGAACGACCCTGTTCGTCGCGGCACAACAGATCGACCGGTCCGATAGCGGTCATGTACTCGCGTCGCACCAGGGTGTAACCACTACCGAGCAGCTCGACGTGCTCGGCCAGCAGCGCCTGTAGGTGCGCCTCGACGCCGTCCTTGACCAAACCGGGATCGACGCCAAGCTCGTGGCTGGAGTCGTGCTCGATGTCCTCGACGGTGATTCGCAACTGCTCGCCGGCTTTGTTCTCGACGACCCACATGGGCACCGGCCCATCGAGCTCTTCGGAAACCCAGCAGGGCGGGCTCATCCAGTTCAGCGGCTTGTAGGCCCGGTCGTCGGCGTGCACGCTCACCGATCCGTCAGCCTTGAACAACAGCAGTCTGCGGGCAGATGGCAGGTGGGCGGTCAGCCGCCCGACATAGTCGACAGTGCATTGGGCGATCACGAGACGCACCCGAACACCATATGCGGGAGGACCGCCAAATTAGGCTGAGGCACGATGAGCGTTGCGCGCAGACTGGGACGGGTCCTGGAAAAGGTCACCCGGCAGAGCGGTCGGCTGCCCGATACGCCTGATTACGGGGCCTGGGTGCTTGGCAAATCCACCGAAAGCCAGGCGCGGCGACGGGTCCGCATCCAGGTGATCCTGACGGCGTTCATTTTGGTCGCAAACATGATCGGCATCGGCGCTGCGCTGCTCCTGGTCACTGTGGCGTTTCCCGTGCCGAGCGTCTTCAGCGATGCGCCGTTTTGGGTGACGTATGTGGTGTGCCCGGCGTACATCCTGCTGGCGCTGCTGATTGGTACCTTCTGGATCACCCGTCGAACGGTCAAAGCGCTGCGATGGGCAATCGAGGAGCACATTCCCACGCACCAGGACCAACTCAACGCGTTCCTCGCACCCTGGCGGGTGGCGAGGGCGCACCTGATCCTGTGGGGCGTCGGTGCGGCACTCTTCACGACGCTGTACGGATTGCAGAACACAACGTTCATCCCACGGTTCCTCTTCACAATCAGCTTCGCCGGCGCGATCATCGCGACCGCGTGCTATCTGCTGACCGAGTTCGCGTTGCGTCCAGTTGCGGCGCAGGCGCTGGAAGCCGGCCCGCCACCGCGCCGGCTAACCGCCGGAATCATGGGCAGGCTGATGATCGTGTGGTTCCTTGGCTCGCTACCTGTCGTCGGAATCGCGTTGCTTGCGGTGTTCGCGCTTTATTTGAAGAACCTCACCGAGACGCAATTCGCCGTCGCCGTGTGGATTTTGGCGATCGTTGCGCTGCTAGTCGGGTTCGTGTTGATGTGGATCGTGGCGTGGCTCACCGCAACGCCGGTGCGCGTCGTGCGCGCGGCGCTCAAAAACGTCGAGCAGGGCGACCTCGACTGCAACGTGGTGGTGTTCGACGGCACCGAGCTCGGCGAGCTGCAGCGCGGATTCAACAACATGGTGCACGGACTGCGTGAACGTGAACGGGTTCGCGACCTGTTCGGCCGCCACGTAGGCCGCGACGTAGCGGCCGCCGCCGAACAGCAGCGCCCCAAGCTCGGCGGCGAAGAACGCCATGTCGCAATGATTTTCGTCGACATCATTGGCTCGACGCAGCTGGTGACGGGCAGGCCTGCGACGGAAGTCGTCGACCTGCTGAACCGGTTTTTCGCCGTGATCGTCGAGGAGGTCGACCGCCACCACGGGTTCGTGAACAAGTTCGAGGGCGATGCGGCATTGGCTGTCTTCGGCGCCCCGAATCACCTGGACTGTCCCGAAGACGAAGCGCTCGCGGCCAGTCGCGCCATCGCACGCCGGATCCGCGATGAGGTGCCCGACTTCGAAGCCGGTATCGGCGTTGCCTCAGGTGAAGCCGTCGCCGGAAACGTCGGCGCGAAAGAACGTTTCGAGTACACCGTCATCGGTGAGCCGGTCAACGAGGCCGCCAGACTCTGCGAACTGTCCAAGGAGACACCCGGACACTTGCTGGCATCGTCGGACACCGTTCGCAATGCCAGCGAAAGCGAATGCCGTCATTGGACTTTCGGGGACACGGTGACGTTGCGCGGCCACGACGAGCCGACCAGGCTTGCGCTGCCGGTGTAGTTGTCAATCTGTAATCGGTTGCACAGCGGGCGCACATCGTCAACACAGAGCCAACCAAAGTCGGCCTCATACCGTCTTGTCACGTGGCAGCGATTGCCGCATGAACGAGAAACGGAGTGAGGAAATGTCTTACAAGCGTGCATTGTCTGCATCGGCTCTGGCCGCCGGCATCGGAGTTGCCGGACTCTTCGGCGTTGGCCTTGGAACGGCAAGCGCAGATCCGTGGGGATGTGACCGTCCAGGGCAACCAGCGTGTGGTGACCACCGAGACGACCGTGGGGGTCCCGGCCCAGTCGACTGGCACGGCCGCGGCATCGACCAGGGCCGAGGTGATCACCAGCCATTCAACTGGATGGGCCAGCAGGTGTACCCGGTGCCCGCCGGCGATGGACACGGCTGGGGCTTCTGGTTCCTGGGTCAATGGATCCCGCTGTAAATCAGCGCATTTCGAGGCGGGTCACCACGCCGCGGTGGCCCGCTTCGGCGCGCTCAGATTAGCGCTAGCCTTCAAATTTTTCGTTTGGTTCGGCAAAGCCGGCCTCGGCGAAGATTTTTCGGCTGGCAGCATCCGTGACGTCCTGCACGAACTTCTTCGCGAGTCCGGCCTGATCGGAGTCTTTCAACGGCGCAATCCACGAGGTCACCGTCGCGTCGGCGGCCTCCGGAAATGCGAACCACGACACATCATGGCCGTCGTTCAGCGCCTCGGTCTTGAACACCAGACCGGCGTCGACTTTCCCTGCCGTGACGTCCTTGAGAACATCAGTGTCCGTCGTATCGATGTTCACAGGGTTGAGCCGGATGCCTGAGCGGTCTTCAAGCTGCCGGACCGCCGACCCGCAGGCGTCAGGGCCACCGCAAACCGCCACACGGACTCCTGGTCGGGCCAAGTCCGCGAGTGAGACAAGATGGCCGGGGTTTGCGGGGGCGGTGGCGATAACCAGGTCGTTCGCCGCGATCGGCATTGGCGTCGAAGCGACAAGGCCGGCGTTGGCGACAGCGGCCATGTTTTCGTGGTCGCCGGATACGAAGACGTCCGCGCCGCCACCGTTTGCCAACTCTGCCGACAGTCCCGATGAGCCCGCAAAGATGAACTCGACTGAGACACCAGGGTTTTGAGCCTCGAACTGCTTACCAATCGCAGTAAGACTCTTGATCATCGCCGACGACGCGTACACCGTGATCGACGTTGTCGGGGCGGGGTGCGATTGCGCGTCGCAGCCACTTGCCGTGATCACCAACAGAATCCCGGCTGCCATAGTTCGCTTGAATCGGCCGCGCATCGGTCATGACCATACCGATTCAGCTCCAGCGAATGAAACTCACAACGGCATGTCATGTTGTGGACTTGCGTCACATCCCCTGCCAATTGGCTTGCGTTGATTCCATAAACCATCGCTTCGGGGCAAGCTTGGGAACGTGGGAAAGGTTGGAGGCATTGTCCGCCACACGACGACAGTCGGCGAGCCGCGGGTACGGCTCGCCGCTGGCGACGCGATGCAGCCCACAGAAAAAGATGGACTGAGCTCCCGTGCGGGGCAAGGGTTGTTGATGGTCGAGGGACTGGTGATCGGCGTGCTCGGTGGCGTCGCGTTGGCCTGGTCGATGGGATACAGCAGCTTCGGCGCGGACGGCATCCCCATGCTGGGGCTCAAGGTAACGCCGCTGCATGCCGGCCTACTGTTGATCGTCGGCACCATGGCGCTTCTTGCCTGCCTTGGTCGACGGGCAGCGCTAATCTTCAGCACACTCACAGGTTTTGGGTGGGCGGCGTTGACGTTCGTCTGCGCGAGCAATGTCGCACATCACGCGCCGGGCGTTCTGGGCTTCGACCCGCGTGACAGCTTTCTGTACGGCGTATTGAGCGCCTACAACCTCGTGACGTCGGTCCTTCTCGCGCTGGCGCTCTCCAAGTACCACAGAGAGGCGTGAAACGCCTTCGCCCGAGCTACGTTGTGCTGCAAGCCTCCTGGGAAGGTGCTGCCAAGCTGGTGAGCGTTGGCTGCCGGGGATGGGGGTTCGAGCTCGCATAATGCGGACGCGCTACCGGACCGTCACGATTGACGGCCTGAATGTGTTCTATCGCGAGGCTGGCCCACCCGGTGCGCCTGCGGTATTGCTGCTGCATGGCTTCCCGTCGTCATCGAGGATGTGGCAGCCGCTGATCGACCGACTCGCGGAGCGTTACCGGATGGTCGCTCCTGACTACCCTGGGTTCGGCCACAGCGATGCGCCGCCCGCGGATAGCTTCAGCTACACGTTCGACCGCATCGCCGACTACATCGAACGGTTCGCCGACGAGATGTCGCTGGACCGCTACGCGCTCGTCGTGCAGGACTACGGCGGGCCCGTCGGCATGCGTCTGGCACTGCGTCGGCCGGAACGGCTCAGCGCACTCATCGTGCACAACGCGGTATGCCTTGAGGAGGGGCTGGGACCGCTGTGGGAAACGCGCCGGGCATTCTGCCGCGCCGATAACGTCGCCATACGTCGGCATGGCCGACGCCCCACTGTCGTCGGCCACTTTGGCGATGATGCCAAGCTGCACCGAAAGCACCAAGCCGGCCGTCTTGTACGGCGGCGTCCGCTGGCCCCGGATCACTGCCAAGATCATTATCGCCGTCCTCTCGACGCGCCAGGCACGCCAACAGCGCACCTCCCCCTGGACCGCATGCGCTGATCTCGGCGGCGTTGCCACCGTGTGGACTTGACGAATTACAGGCTGCTGCGCACCCTTTCGCCGATCAGGACTCAACTGAGCGTGCAGGCACTCCCCGTATCCCACGCGCGTCGCCGACTCCGTCTGCTGCGGCCTGTTCCTCCTTTGGGTCTCGCGCCGTCAGCTAACGGCCTGCTCGCAAATAGATTGGCATGCCAATGGGTGTCAGTCAATAGTTATTATGGTCAGGCCATAATGCGATTCCATTTCGTCGCACATGAACCTGGACCTGGGAGTTGAAACCGCTAGTTTGCAACCGGTTCAGCACTCAGGCGAGCGACCGCGGCTTGGCGAGTCCATGACGGGTTCGGCGCTAGGGCGTTGCAAACCAGAAGCCGAGGATCATCGCGGCCACGGCGAAGGGCCAGGCCTCGAACGCGATACGAACCGGGATCGGCGCATATCGCAGCTCCATGAAGTCCAGCATCACGTACCTGACCTTCACCGCAGCGATGATGAAGGTCCCGACGACCGCGACCGCGGGGGTGAACATGTCCTTGGACAGCCCCCACGTCGTCACGCACGTCAACGCCACCAAGCCCAACCACACCCAGGTGACCCGCTCGCGCAATACCGACATCAGACTGCCTTCATCAGGTAGAGGAGGGGAAACAGCACGATCCACAACAGGTCGACCAGGTGCCAGTAGGACGCCACACTTTCCGGCACGGCCCGGTGCAAGTGGTCGTAGGTACCGCGCCGGGACCTGACCCACAGATAGGTAAGCAGGCTGGTGCCAACGACGACGTGTATGAGGTGGATCCCGGTCAGCGTGAAGTACCACATGTAGAACGGGTTGGTGCCGGGGGTGATGTCGTGGGCGAACTTCTCGAAATACTCGATCGACTTGGACGCCACGAACATCAGACCGGTGACCGCTCCCCCGAGCAGCAGGCGAGGCTCGCGGTCGATCTGATCACGTTTCATGGCCTGCACGGCAAGGGCGACCGACCAGGAGCTGGTCAGCAGAATGATCGTGTCGATTCCGCCCAAGTTCATGTTGAGCGTCTGCCGGGAGGCCTCGAAGGTGGCCGGATTCTTGAGCCGATCCTGCATGAAGCTCAAGAACAGGATCGCGAATATGACCGAGTCCGCGCCGATGAAGACCCAGATGCCGTCCACACCGGGAAGGCGCCTGGGTTTCACACGGTCGGTCGTAAGGACCTCCACGCCGACGGGCTAAGCGTTCACGCGCCCCGCGGCCTCGTCCTCGGCCTTCAGCCGGGGGATGGCCTTGATGATGAAGAAGGACAGGCTCGGGATCCAAAAGAACCATGTGAAGAACGCGATCCAGAAGCTGATCACGCCGTTGAAGGCCAATGGACCGGTGGTGACGAACGGGATCGCACTGACCGCGAAGAACGACGCGAAGGTGACCCAGCCCCACCAGCTAACGGCGTCGGGGACCAGCTTTTTCTCCCGCTTGTCCCGCATGAACACGATGCTGATGGCGGCGATCTGGAATGACGTGACGAAGTACGCCAAATCGAACGTGAGCCAGCCAAACCAGTAGAGCATGTGCATGATCTCGGGGCTGAGGTTGTTGACCTCGTGCGCGGCGGTCAACCAGATCGCCATGGTCAACATGACGGGCGCACAGGTTATCGTTCCGCCCATCATCTCGAGCTTGGACAACAGACCGCCGGGACCCTCGATCCGTTCCATCACCCGCGCGACCGCCACGCTAAACGACATGTACAAGGCGGTCATCGTGAGACAGAGGCTCAACGCAATCAACAGACGGGGCCTGAGGTCCAGGAAGTGCTCCTTGACCTCGATCGGCGTCGCACTGGCCGGGAACGGCGGCATGTTGTCAGCGAGAATCCCCCAGAGAACGAAGACCGCGAACAGGAAAACCGGGCCGGTCCACGCCAGAATCTTCCACGACCTGTAGTCGGTCGGGTACGGCGACAAGTCACGCGCGTGGGCCGAGATGGCGGGTTCGGCATGTGTTGCCATCGGACCTGCTCCTTTTCATCGTGTGCGAGGGGATTGACGATCGAAGTCCCTGCTGGCTTCTGAGTCAGAAACCCATCGTCGCCCGTTCCAGCGCCGGCAGCTACCCCCTAATGAGCACACTTTGCTCTCCCCCTTGGGGGTCTTCCGAGCATCTCGCCGGGTGCAGATGGCACCGCGTCAACCTGGGACATCGGAGAGCAGGTCGTCGGCCTGCCCCGTCACCGACAGCACCGTCTGCCACAGGTAACCATTAGTGTCGACCTTCTTGCGGGACGAGATCGCCGTCGGAATCGGCACATGAGTCAACCGACGTCGCCACGAGCCGACGACAACGTCGGTCTTACCTGCCATACCGGCGTGGACGGCGGCATGCCCCAGGCGAAGGCAGAAGTTGGAATCCCGCGCATTGGCAGGCAGGCTGCGGATCATGTAGCTCGGGTCGATGTATTTCAGGCTCGCCGACATCCCGCGCGCCCGAAAGGCTTCCGGAAGTATGTCTCGCAGGTGCGCGCCGATATCCGCCTGGTGGCGGTTGCCCGACGCATCGCGCTCGGCCGTCTGCGCCAACAGGTCTTGGCCCGCTCCTTCAGCTACGACGATCACCACGTATCCATCTCGGACGATGTGCTCTGCGGCCGCACGCACGACGCCGTCGATGGTGAAGGCGACTTCGGGGATGAGACACAAACCGACCTGGGTATCTGCCAGCGTGGCGAAGCTGGCGATGAAGCCGGAGTCGAGGCCCATCAACTTCACCAGACCGATGCCGGACCGATGGCACGACGCCTCCACGTATGCCGCCCGGGTGGCTTGTCGGGCGGCCTCGACAGCTGTGTCGAATCCGAACGACATGTCGATGAACGAGATGTCGTTGTCGAGGCGATCGTGCACGGGCCAAGATCGTCGATAGTCAAGTCTGGCGGTTCAGCAGGGCTCACACGGGATACCTCGCGGCTTCCAAGTCATTCGCCATCGTGGCCGATGCGGCGCAGCCGGGCTTCCCGCGAAGGAGCGCCTTTTGGTCTCCGTGTCGGGTCATCGCCCGACGCCCTGCGGCCGGGAGCTATTCGCCTACGGCGGCGGCGTCGCCGACGACGATTGCTTCGCGCTCGTCGGATTCGGCCAATGCGTCGGCGTAGCCGTGCACGTGCTTGCGCATGCGCCGTTCGGCCGCCTCGGTGTCGCGATCACGGATCGCGCTGGTGATCATCCGGTGTGCAGTGGTGGTCACCGCGCGCACTTGAATATCGACGAAGCCTTCATCCTCGGTGCCGGCATAGATCGCCTCGGACAACGCGATCATGAAGCCGATCAGCAGCTCGTTATGGCTGGCGACCGCGACACCCACATGCCAATCCAGATTGGAGCGCAGAAACTGCTCGAGGTCGGCGTCGGGATCTGCGATTTCCTCGTTGGCCCGGTCCAGCACGGCGAGGTCATCACTCGTTCGGTTGCGCGCGGCAAGTTCGGCGCAGAACGGCTCCAACGCCTCTCGGGTCTCCATCAGGTCGATCAACTTGATGTGGCGGCCACGGATGAGCATGCTCACCGAGTTCGCGATCGATTTGGTCGTGGGCCGCTGGACGAACGCTCCGCCCGCGCGCCCCGCCTTCACGCGAACGAGGTTTTGCACCTCGAGGATGCGCAGCGCCTCCCGTACCGTGGCCCGGCTCATCTGGGTCTGTTTGACCAACTCACGCTCCGCTGGAAGCGGGGCACCCTCTAGGAGTTCGCCGTTGAGGATCCGTTCGCGCAGCTGGCCGGCGAGTACATCGGACGCTTTGGGGACGGCGACCGGGCTCAGCTTGAGGTCGGATCGTACGTGTGTGGCGGGTTCTGGTGCTTCCATCGCGTCCACCTCATGGATTATGGTCAGACCTAAGATACCATTTATTTGGTCGGCCCGTGCGCCGAACGGGTTTGCGTGCGATAGGAGCAACGCCGATGCACTGGGAGCTTTCCGAAGAACAGGAACTTTTTGTTGCCTCGCTGCGGGAATGGGTCCACGAGCGCGCCCAACCCTCGGCGGTCCGCGATTGGCTGGAAACCGGCGATCTTGCGCGCTTCGAGCGCCTCTTCGTCGAGGAGGGCTGGGCCGGAGTCGGTTTCGCCGAAGACCTCGGCGGCCAGGGCGGCGGCGTGTTGGAGCTCGCGCTCACGGCACGCGAACTAGGCCGTGCCGCGGCGCCGTCGGCCGGCTGGCTGCAATCGGCCATCGTCGCACCGGTGCTCGCAGAGGAGGCAGACGTGCTGCGGGCCACAGTGGAGGCCGGTGAAGTCACCGCGCTGGCCATTCAAGCTGACCGGATGCCGGCAACGACATCCGTGCACGCCCGCGGCGATCAGTTGCACGGACGGATACCCTGCGTGCTCGGTGGCGCCAGGGCCCGGCGATTCGTGGTACCCGTACGCCAGGGCGAGGAGACGCAGCTTTGGCTCGTGGACAACGCAGCCGCCGGCGTGGGAGTTCACCCGCGGCCACTGCTGGATCGCTCACGAGACGTCGCTGACGTCAGCCTCGACGAAGTCGCAGCACACCGGTTGAATGTCGACGGGCACGCCGCGATGAACGAAATGACAAGCAGAGCAGCTGTTCTCGTCGCCGCCGACGCGCTGGGCGCCTGCGAACGCATGCTCCAACTGACCGTCGACTACAGCAAGCAACGCCAACAGTTCGGCCAGCCGATCGGCTCCTTCCAAGCCGTCAAGCACGCCGCCGCCCAGATGCTTGTCACCGTGGAGTCCTCGATGTCCATCGCGTTCTACGCGGCGCAATCGGTCCAAGAAGCTCTTGCCGAATGCGCCACACACGCCGCAGTGGCCAAGGCCCAAGTCACCGGTCACGCCGCCGAACTTGCCGACAGCGCGCTGACCCTTCACGGCGCCATCGGCTACACGTGGGAGCACGACCTGCACCTGTTCTACAAGCGTGCCAAGCTCGACCGCGTGTTGTTCGGCACACCCGCGGCATGGAACGAACGTATCGCCGACGCACTGCCACTCGTTCCCGTCCCAGCCTGACCAGGGGCCCGAAGCCCGAGCGTCAGCCACTTCCATTTTGGTCTGTCCATTAGTATAATTCGACACATAGGTTGTCTATCCCTGTAACGTCGAGCGGAGATCAATGTGGACTTCGAGTTGAACGAGGATCAGCAGACGATCCGCGCGGCCGTCGCTGAGCTGGCAGCGAAGTTCGATGACCACTACTGGATGACCAAAGACCAGCGTCACGAGTTCCCCACCGAGTTCTACGACGCGTTCGCCGAGGGCGGCTGGCTCGGAATCACCACACCGGAGCAGTACGGCGGCCACGGCTTCGGTATCACCGAGGCCTCAATCCTGTTGGAAGAGGTCGCCGCCAGCGGCGCAGGCATGAACGGCGCCAGCTCGATGCACATGTCGATCTTCGGTATGCATCCGGTGATCGTGCACGGGTCCGAGGAACTCAAGGCCCGCACACTGCCCCGAATAGTCACCGGTGAGCTGCACGTGTGCTTCGGCGTCACCGAACCGGGCGCGGGCCTGGACACCACCCGGATTACCACGTTCGCACGGCGCGAGGGCGATCGCTACATCGTCAACGGCCGCAAGGTCTGGATCTCCAAAGCCGTTGAATCAGAGAAGATCCTGCTGCTGACCCGCACCACCAAGTTCGAGGACGTCGCGCGCAAGACCGATGGCCTGACGCTGTTCATGACCGACCTGGACCGCAGCAAGGTCGACATCAAGCCGATCGCCAAGATGGGCCGCAACGCCGTCACCTCCAACGAACTGTTCATCGACGGACTCGAGATTCCCGTCGAGGACCGCGTCGGCGAGGAGGGCCAGGGCTTCAAGTACATCCTCGACGGCCTGAACCCGGAACGGTGCCTCATCGCGGCGGAGGCGCTGGGAATCGGCCGGGCGGCGCTGCGCACGGCGGTCCGCTACGGCAACGAACGTGAGGTGTTCGGCAGGCCGATCGGAATGAACCAGGGGATTCAGTTTCCGCTGGCCGACTCGCTGGCCCGCCTGGACGCAGCCGAACTCGTTTTGCGCAAGGCCACCTGGCTCTACGACAACGGGAAACCCTGTGCACGCGAGGCCAATACGGCCAAGTACCTGTGCGCCGACGCCGGATTCGACGCCGCGGATCGCGCGCTGCAAACACACGGAGGCATGGGCTACTCGGAGGAGTACCACGTGGCCCGGTACTTCCGCGAGGCGCGGCTGACGCGGATCGCCCCCATCAGCCAGGAAATGATCCTCAACTACCTCGGATCCCACGTGCTCGGCCTGCCGAGGAGCTACTGATGACCCCGCAACGCGACGTGTTCCGGCTGGACGGGCGCTCGGCGCTGGTGACCGGGGCGGGTAGCGGAGTCGGTCAGGCGATCGCCCGTGCGTTCTCCGCAGCCGGCGCCACGGTCCTCGTCACCGACATCGACAAGGACGCGGCGGTGACTACCGCAGCGGCCATCACCTCCGACGGAGGTGCCGCGCAGCCCTTCGTCCTCGACGTGCGAGATTCCGCCGCGGCGACTGAAGCGGCTGCGGCGGCCGCCGAATTGGGTAACGGAACCCTTCATATCTTGGTCAACAACGCTGGAGCTATTGCGCCTGCGATGTTCGCCGACATGTCGGCCGACGACTTCCGCCGCATCGTCGACATCCACCTCGGCGGCAGTTTCGTCTGCAGCCAGGCGGCGCTGCCGCACCTGCCGGTCGACGGCACCGGGCGGATCATCAACGTCACGTCTGCGGCGGGTCTGACAGGAACGATCGGGCAGGCCAACTATGGGGCGGCCAAGGCGGGCATCGTAGGTCTGACGAAGTCGTTGGCCCGCGAGCTCGCGCGCAAGGCCATCACCGTCAACGCGGTCGCTCCGCTGGCGGCAACGCCGATGACCGCGAACATCCGCAGCAACGAAAAGCTGGCCGCAAAGACTCTCGCGCGAATCCCCCTGGGGCGCTGGGCCTTCCCCGACGAGATCGCTCCAACGTTCGTGTTCCTCGCCTCTGACGCTGCGTCCTACATCACTGGGCAGGTCTTGCCTGTTGACGGCGGGACGGTGATCTGATGGCCCACACCATCACCGGACCCTTCGCCGCGACGGGCCGCGCGGTCTACATAGCCGAGGCCGTACGCACGCCCACCGGCAAGTCGCATCCGGAGCGAGGCTGGTACCGCGATATCCACCCCAACGCGATGCTGGCGGCCTGCTACTCCGAGCTGATCGCGCGCAGCGGGATCGAACCCGCACTGGTCGAGGATCTGGTGATCGGCTGCACCGCCCCGTTCGGTGAACAGTCGCGCAACATCGCCCGCAACGCCTGGCTACAGGCCGGCTATCCGGCCGAGGTGCCGGCCACCACGCTCGACCGGCGCTGCGGGTCGGCGCAGACCGCGGTTGAGATGGCTGCGGCGCTGGTAGCCTCGGGCACCCATGACGTGGTGATCGCCGGCGGCGTCGAACACATGGGCCACGTGCCCATCGACTCCCCTGGCAAGATCTCCGAACTGTACGGCGACCCGTGGCCCGCTGAGCTGCGCGACCAGTACAGCTTCGTCCATCAGGGTGAAAGCGCCGAGCTTATCGCCGACCGCTGGCAGCTGGGCCGCGACGAGATGGACGCTTTCGCGGCGCGGTCCCACCAGAACGCCGCCAAGGCGATCGCCGACGGCCGGTTCATGGCCGAGATGGTCCCGATGACCCTCGACGGTCAACTGCGCCACGCCGACCAGTGTGTGCGCCCGGACACCACCGTGGAGACGCTGGCCAATCTGAAGCCGGTATTCCGTAAGGAAGGCGGGCGGATCACCGCCGGATCCTCGTCGCCGATCAGCGACGGCGCCGCGGCGGTGCTGCTGTGCTCCGGTGGTGCCGCGCGTCGGCTCGACCTGCGGGTGCGCGCCCGCGTTGTCGACCAGACCACCGTCGGTGTGGATCCGATCATCATGCTGACCGGGCCGATCCCCGCGAGCTGGAAGCTGTTGCAGCGCAACGACCTGGGCATCGACGACATCGATCTGTTCGAGGTCAACGAGGCATTCTCCTCGGTGGTACTGGCATGGCAACGCGAACTGCTTCCCGACGCCGACCGCGTGAATGTCAACGGCGGAGCCATCGCACTGGGCCACGCCGTCGGCGCAACCGGCGCCCGGCTCATCGCATCCTTGGTGGCCGAACTCGAACGCCGCGAAGGCGATCTCGGACTGGTGACGATGTGTTGCGGCGGGGGTCTGGGCACAGCGACGCTGATCCAGCGGGTGCCGAGGTGATCGACTTCAGCCAGTACTTGGGCCCGGGCGCAGGCGTCTGGTGGGGTCAGGCAGCAGCCGAACCCCGCCCACTCGTCGACGCGCTGATCGCCCAGAACCCCCGCATCGGCCCGATCCGCACCTTCACCGGGCTGAGCTGGAACGACCAGCTCGCTGTCACGATGCCCAGCCGGGTGTCGATGGTCTCCTACGGCGGGCTCGGCGAGCTTCGGGAACTCAGCCGGTCCGGACGCCTGCAGGTAGTCCCGTGCCATTACTCGGCGCTGCCGCGGATGTTCGCCGAAGGCCGGCTGCCCAGTGACGTGGGCCTGCTGCAGGTCTCGCCGCCCGACGAACACGGGAAGTGTTCGCTAGGCATCGGTGTCGACTATGTCGCCGATGCACTGCGGCACACACCTGTCCTCATCGCCGAGGTCAACCAGCGGATGCCGGTTACCGTTGGCACGCCACGGATTCCGCTCGACCGGTTCGCGGCGACCATTACCACCGACCGGCCGCTGCCCGAAGATCCCACCCGCGCACCGGGCGTCACCGAACAGAGCATCGCCGCGCACATCGCCGAACTCGTCGACGACGGCGACACCGTGCAGCTGGGGGTCGGTTCGCTCGGCGCGGCAGTGCTCGACGCGCTAGCCGGACACGAGGATTTGGGATTCCACACCGGCATGGTGACCGACGGTCTGGTCCGGCTTGTCGACAAGGGCGTGGCGACCGGCAAGCGCAAGGAGATCGACCCCGGGCTGATCGTCGCCGGTACTGCACTGGGTTCGGCCGAGCTGTACAACCGCGTCCCCGAGTTGCCGGCCAGGTTCCTGCCGACGAGTTACACCCATAGCCCGCAGGTGCTTTGGCAGCTGCGTTCGCTTGTGTCAGTGAATTTCGCCGTTGAGGTCGACCTGACCGGACAGGTGGGCGCCGAGGTCAGCCGCGGCGTGTACGTCGGCGCAGTCGGCGGACAGGTCGACTTCGCAAGGGCTGCCGCGCTAACGGGCAAGCGGTCGATCATTGCGCTGCGTGCCACATCCGGCGGTCAGTCCACGATCAAGACCGCACTCGATGGCGGGTCGGTGACCACGTCGCGCTCCGACGTCGACGCCGTGGTGACCGAGCACGGCGTCGCACATCTTCGCGGCTGCAGCATCGGGGAGCGGGTTCAACGGATGATCGCGATCGCCGCCCCAGAGTTTCGAGACCAGCTCGACCAAGAGAGGACAGGTCCGTGAACCTTCCGAACCACGTCGAGATCCGCGAAGTCGGCCCGCGCGACGGATTTCAGAACGAACCCGAAACCATCGCCACCGCCGACAAGATCGCGCTGATCAACAAGCTCGCCCGCAGCGGCCTGAAACGCATCGAGGTCGCCAGCTTTGTACGACCCGACGTCATCCCGCAGCTGTCCGACGGTGTCGAGGTGCTGCGTGGCATCGATCTGCCCGACGCCGTGTCGTTGATGGTGCTGGTGCCCAATAGCAAAGGGCTCGACAACGCGCTACGGGTCCGCGAGACGTTCTCCGAGGTCGCCATCTTCGTCAGCGCCTCGGAGACGCACAATAAGAAGAACGTGAATCGGACCATCGCCGAATCCATGGCCGACAACGAGATCATCGCCAAACGCATCGTTGCCGAAGATCTGCGCTGCGCCGCAGTCATCGCCACGTCGTACGGTTGTCCGTTCGAGGGCGAAGTGCCGATGAATCGAGTGCTCGCAATCGCTGAGCAGTTCGCCGCCGCGGGCGCCACCGAGGTGGGGTTCGGCGACACCACCGGCATGGCCAACCCCGCGTATGTGGAGGAGTTCTTCGCCGCCGCCATCGAGCGACTGCCCGGGGTCGAGGTCACCGCGCACTTCCACAACACCCGCGGCCAGGGATTGGCCAACGCCTACGCCGCGCTTCGGGCCGGATGCACCAGCTTCGAATCCAGCTTCGGCGAACTCGGCGGCTGCCCAGTGCCCGCCGGCTCGACCGGAAACATCGCCTCGGAGGATCTGATCAGCATGTTCGAGGAGATGGGCGTGTCCACCGGGGTGTCGCTGCCAGCGATCATCGACGCCGCCCGCGCGGCCCAGAGCGTCCTCGGTCGAAAACTGACCAGCCACTCCATCATCGCGGGACCCATCGACTGGACACCGGACCCAGACGCTCCGACCTGCCACTAGAGCACCCCATCAGTCATCTCAAAGGAGAGAACACATGAGCAACCGCGTCGCACTCGTCACCGGCGGAGCCCAAGGCATCGGCCAAGGCATCTCAGAGACATTGGGCGCCAACGGGTTCCGGGTCGCCGTCGCCGACCTCAACGTGGAGGCGGCAGAAGCCACCGTCAAGCGCATCACCGATGCCGGTGGTGAAGCCATCGCCGTGCCTGTCGACGTCACCGACACCGAGTCGGTGCGCACCGCTGTGAAGACGGTCGTAGCCGCGCTCGGCGAGATCGAGATCGTGGTCAACAACGCCGGCTGGGACGACTTCATGCCGTTTCTGAAAACCTCAGAAGACTTCTGGGACAAGATTCTCGACATCAACTTCAAGGGCGCTCTGCGCGTCACCCAGGCCACCGTCCCCGGCATGATCGAACGCGGCTTCGGGCGCGTGATCAACATCGGCTCGGACGCCGGCCGCGTCGGCTCGTCGCTGGAGGCCGTCTACTCCGGGGCCAAGGGCGGCATCATCGCGTTCACCAAGACCCTGGCCCGCGAGATCGCCACCAAAGGCGTCACCGTCAACACCGTGTGCCCCGGCCCAACCGACACCCCGGCACTGCGCAAATTCGCCGACACTTCCGGGCAGGACGCCGAGAAAGTGATCGGCGGCATGACCCGCGCGGTGCCGATGAAGCGGCTGGCCCAGCCGTCCGACATTGCCGCCGCCGTCGCGTTCTTCGCCTCCGACGCCGCGGAGTACATCACCGGCCAGACGCTGTCCGTCAGCGGCGGCCTGACCATGGCGTGAGCCAATCCACCAGCCGCACAAGGAGTTTACCGTGACCGGACAACCACTTCCTGTGGACTGGAAACGCAATGGGGCGATCGTCGAGATCGTGTTGAACGGGGCCCCAGCCAATGCCCTGAGTCCAGACATCGTCAAGGGTCTGCACGCCGCGATGGATTCCGATGAGGTTACCCACGCCAAAGTCGTCGTGTTGAGTTCGGCGGTGGAAGACTTCTTCGCCGCAGGCGCGGACATCAAGCACATGTCTTCAGTAGACGCGACATCGTTCCGCGCCTACGGCGACGGTCTACGCGGCGCTGTTGAACGCCTCGCCTCCCTGCCCTTGGTCTCCGTCGCCGCCATCGACGGCGTGGCCCTAGGCGGCGGTCTCGAGCTGGCGATGGCATGCACGATGCGCGTCGCCGCGGCAGGTGCCCGGTTGGGACTTCCCGAGGTCAAACTCGGTCTGATCCCCGGCGCCGGAGGTACCCAGCGGCTGCCCCGCCTGGTCGGCCGCGGCCGCGCCCTGGACATCATGCTCACCGGGCGTCAGGTCGAGGCGGACGAAGCGTACTGGATCGGACTCGTCGACCGGCTCGCCGAGCCGGGCGAAACCGCCCGCTCGGCAGCGCTACGACTCGCCCATGAGTTATCGGCTGTGTCGACACCTGCTCAGCTCGCCGTGGTGCGCACCGTCGATGCCGCCTACGACCGACCCCTGCACGACGGATTGCGCTTCGAGGTCGAGCAGATCCAAGAGCTTTTCGAGCGGGGCGAAGCCGTCGAGGGTATCCGCGCATTTATCGCCAAACGCACTCCTGAATTCGTCTGAAAACAAGGGACTTTAGATGGATATCGCGCCACATGTCGGTGGCCCGTCGCGAACGTCGTACGGTATCAACGCATTCGGTTGCGGTAGCGGGCGGCAGCGGTTCGACACGATAACCGAACTCGGCCGCGAGGCCGAGGCGGTGGGATGCGCTGCGGTGTGGTCCAGTGAGCTGTACAGCCGCTCGGCGACGATACCGATGGCGGTGCTGGCCGCCACGACGCGCCGAGTGCTCATCGGGTCGAACATCGCCTACGGTGTGGGCCGATCGCCGCTGATGTGGACGGCCGAGGCGCGCGATCTCGACGAGTTATCCGGTGGCCGGCTAATCCTGGGGCTTGGCAACGGCACCGCCACGATGATGCAGAACTGGCACGGCACCAGCGGGCAGGCGCCCGCGGCTCGGATGGCCGAACTGATCGTCGTGCTGCGCAAGCTCTGGCGGCTGCACGAAGGGCCGGTGCACCACGACGGCCAGTTCTACACCGTGCACGTCGTGCCCGGTGCCGATATGTCGCCTCCGCTGCGCGATCATCTGCCCATCTGGATCGCCGGTGTCAACCCTTTGATGCTGCGCACAGCAGGGCAGGTGGCCGACGGGATCATCGGGCATCCGATGTTCACCGCCGACTACGTCGAACAGGTGGTGCGCCCCGAAATCGCCGCAGGCGCAAGCCAGGCCGGTCGCGCCGCCGACCAGATCGTCGTCACCGGAATCCGGATGTGCGCGATCGACGACGACGAGGAAGCGGCAAGACGGCGGGCGGCCTTCGCGATCGGCCAGTACGCCGCATCGAGGGTCTATGACCGACTGTTCGCTCTGCACGGCTGGTCGGGCGCCCAGCTAGAGATCCGCGAAGCGGCACGGGATCGTGACAGCGCCGCCCTGATCGCGGCGGTCCCGGATGCGGCCGTCGACGCGATCGCCGTCGCGTGCACACCGCAAGACTTCCCCGCGCGCCTGCAAGCGGCCTCGCAGGGATTCGACCATGTCGACGCGACCGCACCGCCGTGGGGGCTTTCCGACGAACAGACGCTGGCGGCCACCCACCAGATCCTGGCGGGAATTCGGGCCGTGCTCAGCGGTTCGTCGTCACCGGTGCTGAACGGCAACGGGCAACGAACGGAGATTGTTTGATGATCGATCGCGAACGCCAGTATCAGACCCTGGCAGTCGAATCGCCCGCCGATGGTGTGGTCCAGGTGACGCTGAACCGGCCCGAGCGGCTCAACGCGATGACGGTTCCGATGTTCGACGAGCTGGAATCGCTGGCGCGCGCGATCGGCGAGGACCGCGAGGTCCGGGCAATGATCTTGACCGGAGCAGGAAAAGCATTCTGCGCGGGCTATGACCTCGACGAAGCAGAAAAACTGCCAACCCTTGGGGCCCTGGGCATGCTCGACCTCCAGGAGCGCGCCGCCCGGGCGCTGAGCGCGGTGCGGGCAATCCCGGTTCCGGTTATCGCCGCGGTCAACGGGCCTGCAGCGGGCGGCGGCATGTCGCTGACCCTGATGGCCGACATCCGGCTGGGTTCCCCCGCGGCGAAGTTCAACGCCGCGTTCGTCCGGATCGGGCTGTCCGCAGGCGACCTGGGCGCCTCGTGGTTACTTCCCCGACTGATCGGCCCCTCGGCGGCCGCCGAAATCGGTTTCACCGGACGCATTGTCGAGGCTGACGAGGCCGAACAGCTCGGCTTGCTCAACCGCGTCACCGGACCCGACGACCTGCTCGAGCAGACGCTGGAGATGGCGCGCAAGATCTGCGCCAACTCCCCCGGCGGGATCCGGATGTCCAAGCGCGCCCTGCAGGCCAACATGGAGATCGCCTCGTTCGCAGCCGCATTGGAGCTGGAAAACCGCGGGCAGGCGCTCTTGACGCGCTGCGACGACATGACCGAGGCATTGGAGGCCTTCAAGGCTAAGCGCCCGGCGAACTTCTCCGGCCGATGAGTGCCTGGAACCGGGTGTCGCGCCGCCCACTGGCCGACATCCTCGAAGAACTGGGCACCGCCCGCACGGTCTCCTTCACCGACCACGGTGACGGAATCGTGGCGATGTCGGTCAATCGCCCCGACAGGGGGAACTCGCAGACCGTGGAAATGTTCGGCGAGATCGCCTGGAGCGCAGCGACTCTGCGCAATGCACCACTGCGGGCACTGATCGTCAACGGCGCGGGCGGTAAGGCGTTCTGCACCGGTTTCGACCTGGCTGAGGTCGATGTCCTGACCCGAATGTCAATCCCGGAGTTCACCGACCTGGTGGAGACGGCGGCCGCCGGCTCCACCGGACTGCGAGCGCTGCCCTATCCGGTGATCGCCGCCGTCAGCGGTCCGGCCGCCGGGGGCGGGCTGTCACTGGCGCTGGCCACCGATATCCGGGTCGCCGATGCAACCGCGAGTTTCAGCGCCGGCTTCGTGCGCATCGGGCTGTCGATCGGTGAGCTCGGCACGTCATGGAATCTGATCCGGCTTGTCGGGTATGGCCGTGCCGCCGAACTGGCGTACACCGGGCGGACGGTGCGAGCCGCCGAAGCCAAGCGCATCGGGCTGGTGGACCGTCTCACCGAGACCGGCACGGCGTACGACGCCGCGATCGAGCTTGCTCAAGCCATCACGGCCAACCCCGAATACGGTGTGCGGTCAGCCAAGAACGCGCTCGTGCGCAACATGGAGAACACCTCGTTGTGGGCTGGCCAGGAAATGAGCAGCCGCGGGCAGACACTGACCGTGCAGATGGGTGCCCCGTGACCACAGCTGAACAAAAAGACCGCGGCCTTCGGGCCGCCGATGATTTGCGGCATCGAGCCGTGGCCGGGGAACGCACTCGCGACAGCCTTTTCTGGCAGCTGACCATGCCCGAGCATCAGCTCGGCGTGCAGGTCTACCTCTACCTCACCGGTAGCGGCAAAGCCGGCTACAACGTGTGCGTATGGGGGCCCGATGCACAGCCGCTGGCCATGCATCTGCACAACGGACGGGTACCCGATCACGCCGACCTCGACGACTTCTCATTCGACGGACTAACGCTGGCCCAGCCGGAGCCGCTGAAGTCCTGCCTGATGGCCTACGACCGCGACGACGTCCGAATCGAGTTCGCCTTCACCGGCATTCACGATGCGTTCAGCTACCGCAGCAATCCCGACGGGCTGCCGTCGTGGTTCGCGCAGAATCGCATCGAGCAGACCGGCCGGGTGCGCGGTGGGATCGACATCGCCGGACGACACATCCCGTGGGACCGGATGGGGCATCGCGATCATTCGTGGGGAGTTCGGGACTGGGGTGTACCCCAGCATTGGAAATGGTTCGTCGCTTACACGGAATCGGGCCGCGCAGTCAACGGGTGGATCTGGATCGCCAGAGGTGTCTGGGGTTTCGCCGGATACGTTGCGCGTGACGGGGTTACGCACGCGGTCAGCGGAATCGAACACCACGCCGACTACGGGGACCAGATGCACCAGCGCCGGCTGCAGGCCACCTTGATCGACGTTGCCGGTGGCCGCACCGAGCTGGAGCTCGACGTCTTCGGGGTCATCGAGTTACCGACCCATGACAGGGCGCAAACGGTGATCCGCGAAGGCGCCTGTCGAGCCACCATCGACGGCGAACCGGGCGCGGGTCAATTCGAAACACATTGGCATGGCGCCTATCTGGACTATCTGATACGGCAGCACACCTGATGTGGACATGGTCGGACGGCCAGCTTGACGACCTTGGCCGGTTCTTGGCCGGACACGGGCTGTGCGGCCCGGCGGTGACCGCCACCGCCATCGGAGACGGCCATTCCAACCTGACATTCCTGGTGTCAGACGGCAATTCGCAAGTGGTGGTGCGCCGGCCACCACCGCCGCCGATGCCACCGGGTGCCCACGACGTATTGCGTGAAGCCCGACTGCTGGCGGCACTCGCGGACACCGAGGTCCCTGCGCCGCGCGTGTTGGCCACCGCGGCCGTCGGCGAGCTGCTCGACGTTCCATTGTTCGTCATGGACTACGTCGAGGGGGCAGTGATCACCGAAGCAACGCCGGCATCGCCGCATGACCAGGGGCTGCGGCGGTGCATCGGCGAATCACTGGTGGATACGTTGGCCGCCCTGCACGCCGTGCCCTGGCGTGAGGTCGGGCTCGACGGTTTCGGTCGGCCCGAGGGATTCAACACGCGCCAGTTGCAGCGTATGCGGTCGCTGGTCGCGATTGACGGCGACGTGCCGAAGGCCTTCTCTACTCTTGATGACTGGCTGTGCGCGCACGTGCCAGCCGAGTCGGCAACCTCGATCGTCCACAATGATTTTCGCATCGGCAACACGATCGTCGACCTGCAAACCGGTTGTGTCGCGGCGGTTCTGGACTGGGAGCTTGCCACCATCGGTGATCCGCTTGCCGACCTGGGATACCTTCTCACCTCATACCCGGCGCCGGGCGAGCCGCTCGTTCCGACCGCGGCGATGGGCGCCGCCGTGCTTGAGCCGGGCTACCCGAGCCGTGCCGAGCTGCTCGACCGCTATGCCGAGCGCAGCGGCGCCGACGTGTCGAACGTCAATTGGTATGCGACCCTTGCGATGTTCAAACTCGCCGCGCTCTACGAATACAGTCGCAGGCGCTTCGAAGCCGGTGTGGGCGACCCGTATTACGCCGATGCGGAACTGGTCGAGTCCTTCCTGGACGCAGGCGCACGGCTGGCCGGCGCGCTCAACTGATCCACGTCGCTTGGCTACTCGGCGTCGGCACCATTAGCGTTGTGCCCGCCTCCATCCAGCGCGGCCAGGAGCTGGGACCGAATCCGCGTGGACAGCCTCCAGGGAGCGACAACCTGGACCAGACAAGGGATCTACATCCAGAACCTGACGAAGATCGCCGCGCTGACCGCGTCCACCAAGGCAAGTCGCTGACCTCTCTTGAAGCCGCTGACCCGGCGGTCGGTTTGGCCGGTGCTATACCGAGCGTGCCGACTTGGCGGCCGCTGAGGAGGCCTTGCTGCGCTCCCGGGCTTCGGCCCAGTCGGCATCGCTCATCGCCGTGAGACCGGCGAAGGTGTTCGGCCCGGCCAGACGCTGACCACCGTCCATTGCGATGGTTTCGCCGGTCAGGTAGTCGCAGGCGTCCGAGAACGCGAAGATGGTCAGGTTGGCCAACTCGTCGATCGTTCCGGAGCGGCCGAGCGGAATCTGATCCACCTGCGTGGCCCCCACCGAACTCTTGTCGGTCGGGTTGAGCATCTCCCAGGCGTACTCGGTCGGGATGGGTCCGGGCGCAAGGGCGTTGATCCTGATCCCGTATCTCCCCCACTCCACCGCCAGTGACATTGTCATCGCATGCACCGCCGCCTTGGCCATGGCCGACGGCACCACGAATGCCGACCCGGACCACACCCATGTGGTGAGGTTCGACAGCACCGCACCGGGCAGACCCGCCGCGATCCAGCGCTTGCCGACGGCCACTGTGGTGTTGAACGAACCCGTCATCACAGTCGACGTCACCGCCTCGAAAGCCCGCTGACTCAGCGTGGCAGTCGGGGCGATGAAGTTGGCCGCGGCGTTGTTGAGCAGCCCGGTCAGCGGCCCGTGCCGCTCCCAGATCTCGCTGACTGCAGCGTCCACCGACGCGGAATCGCGCACATCGACGGCCTGATAGTGTGCCGCGCCCGCACGGCCGCCGGCGACCTCCTCGGCGGCCTCGGCCAATACCGCCTCGCGTCTGCCCCACAAGTGCACCTGGGCGCCGTAGCTGACCAGGTGCGCCGCCACCCCCCGGCCCAGGCCGGTCCCGCCGCCGGTGATCAGGATCCTTTTGTCCGCCAACAGGTCAGGTGCGAAGATGTCGCGCTTCGTTGCGCTCATGGTCGCTGTCCCTTCTCGTCGGCCTACAGGCCGAGGCTCTTGCCGATGATTTCGCGTTGAATCCCGTTGGCGCCACCGTAGATCGGCGGCGCCAACGCCTTGCGAACCTGCATCTCCATGCCGAACTCCACGGTGTAACCGTTCCCACCCATCAGCTGAAGACCTTCCAGGGCCACCGTTTTGGCTACCTCGGTGCACTTCAGTTTGGCCATCGAGCCCTCGCGGGCCAATTGGTCTTCCAAGCCGGCGTCGATCTGTTCGGCTACGTGGTAGACGAAGGCCCGGCAATACTCAATCTCGGTGGCGAGATCGGCGATGGTGTGCCGGACCGCCTGGAAGGCGCCGATGGGTTTGCCGAACTGCTCACGAGTGCGCACGTAGGTGATGGTGTCTTCCAGCGACCGGCGTGCCGCCCCGAGTGACATCGCTGCGATGATGAGCCGTTCCACGTTAAGCCCACGCATCAAGCGGTGCCAGGCATCGCCGATGCCGCCGATGACGTTGGCCACCGGGATCGACACGTCGGTGAAGAACACGTCGTTGACGGTGTGGCCGTCCATCGTCGCGATCGGCCGGATATCCAGGCCAGGCGTGTCCGTCGTGAGGTATAGCAGCGTCAGCCCGTTGTGCTTACCGACGGTGGAGTCGGTGCGCGTGAGCACCAGCAGGTGGTCGGCCAGATGCGCGGCGGTGATCCAGGTCTTCTGGCCGTTGACGACGAACCGGTCGCCGTCACGCACCGCCTTGGTGACCACGCCGCTGAGGTCGGACCCAGCACCGGGCTCGGAGAGTGCGATGGCTTCGAAGTGGCCGCTGCACAGATTGCCCAACACTTCTTTCTTCTGCTGCTCATCACCGTGCCGCAGATAGGTCTGGGCGGCGGTCAGCCCCGTGCCGTAGGCATGGATCGGCGCCAGACCGCGGGCGGTCTCCTCGAGGAAGATGCACTCTTCGACCATCCCAGCGCCCCCACCACCGTAGTCGGCGGGTAGCGATACCCCAAGCCAGCCCAGCTCGGCGAACTGTTTGAGGATCTGCGGGCTATTCGACAGCCGTCCACCATCGGTGAGCGCCTCGCGCTGTTGGGCCGTGGCGCAGTTTCTCGCACAGAACTGCTCGATCGCGGTGGCGAATTCCAACTGATCGGTGGTGAACATCTCGGCGCCATGCCTCTCATCGTCGAACGACAGAGCTATTCGGTCTGACCATATCAAATGTTTGACATTTAAGCCACGCCGAGGCACTCTTGTGGTGCCCGTCACACCAGAGGAGAAGTGATGCTGGCGAACCGCACGACCCAAGCTGCAGATGACATCGATCGCGCCCGTGAGATCGTCCGTCTGACCCGACACGTTCTCAACGGACGCGAACTCTGTCCCAGCTTCGGCGACGATGACCTTAACGCCGCCGATGCGGCGCTATCCGCGGCCCGGCGGGCGCTGTGCGAGTACCTCGAAGGCTCCCTTACGGCTCAGCACGACGGGTGCCACGCCGAGATCGCGGCGTTGCTGCTGCGGTCGGAACTGGCGCAAGTATCGCTGAAGGACGCCATCCTGGCCCGCCACAACCAGATGATGGTCGGCGCGCAGGAAGCACTGAGCGGATTGCGTGGCATGGCGTCCGCTGCCGCCCTCGCCGAGCGCGCACCCGCGGCGGCGTGCCGGATGGGATTCAGCCGAATCCTGTTTTCCGTTATACGCGAGGGCAATTGGATCGCATGCTCGGCATGGGCGGGCGAGGACGAGGAGTTCGCCCAGGCCATGGTCCGGGCCGGTGCGGCTAATCCGCGGCGCCTGACCGGTCAGCTGCTGGAAAACGAGATGGTACGGCGTTCGGTTCCCATCCTGGTCCGCAACCCACAGTCCAACCCTCGCGTTCACCCCGAACTGGTCGCGGTGACCAACACGATGTCCTACGTGGCGGCACCCGTGCTCGGTTGGGGCAGACCGATCGGACTTCTGCACGCCGACCGCACCGAGCGTCCAGGCGTGTATGAGATTGATCGAGATGTGCTGGGAATATTCGCCGAGGGCCTCGGTATCGCATTCGAACGGAACCTGATGATGGACCGCCTCCAGGCGATGCGCCGAGCCGCCGACGCACACCTGCGCGCGGCGAACGCGCTCGCCGACGACTTCACACTCGAAGTGATCGAGCGCGCCGGCCCTGCCTGCGCACCGGTGGAACGGCTGTCGCAGACACCAGAACCGCTGCAGCATAAGACATTCAGCCAGGCCAGCGGCCATCTCAGCGACCTGACCGCCCGAGAAATCGACGTGTTGCGTGGTCTGGCCACCGGTCGGACCAACGCGCAGATCGCTCTGAGTTTATTCGTGGCGGAGGGCACCGTGAAATCACATGTCAAACACATCTTGCGAAAGCTGGGCGCGGCCAACCGAACCGATGCGGTCGCCAGGTATCACCAGCTGCGCGCGTGACGCCACTCTCTTCAGAGGGATCCAAAAGCCCCTCGTCGGGGGACGCGACTTTCGCCGTGTGCCCATAGCGTGACTGTGTGCCGCCGGTCGATCACGCGCTGAATCTCACCACGCAGGCGATCCTGACGTATGGCAGCTGGGCGCTGACCGCTGTGATCCTTGGGCTGGCCATTCGGATGGGGACGCGAGAGCGCACTCCTTTTTACGCGCTCATGGTGTTGGCCGCCATGGTCGGCGCCTTCGCCGAGCCGCTCTACGACGTGGCGATGATGCTCTACTTCTACTCGACAGAGGGCATGTTCACGCATTTCACCGCTTTCGGCGTCCCGCAGCCGATCTGGACGCACAGTGGCTACGTGGTCTTGTACGCCAGCCCAGCAATCTTCATCGCCCGCGCAATCGGGCGGGGGACACTTACCCGGCACGGAGTCTACATCTGGGCCGGCGTCGAGCTGCTGATGTCCATGGTGTTCGAAATGGTCGGCATAAACGGAGGCACGTACAGTTACTGGGGGCCACACGTCTTCCGGATCTTGCAGTACCCGTTGGTGATTGGCGTACTTGAGGCCGCTCAAGTGATCTGCTTCGCCGTGGCGGCATCGCGGCTGCGCGCCCGCTGCGGCAGTCAGTGGCAACTGCTGACTCTGTTCGTCCTGTTTCCGTTCACATTCTTCGGCGCCAACTTCGGCGCGGGCTGGCCCACCATCATCGCCGTGCACCTCGAGCACCCCTCGACGCCAATGATCGCGACGGCAACCGGGCTCAGCATCGGCTTCGCGGTCGTGCTGGTGCGCACGGCGGCGTCTTTTCTGCCGCAAAGATCAGCCACGGGTGACAAGGAAGGCGCCGTGAGGGGATCAGTCGAAACACCCACGCAGCCGCATCCCATCTAGTCAGTCACTCAAGGAACTTGTCTATGGCCGCATCCACACCGACGAACGTCCGTCACGCCTTCTACCTCATTGTCGGGGCCGCGGCGCTGGTGCTGACCTGGCCACACGCATTTTCCTGGATGGCGGCCGGCGGAAACATCCTCAACCCGGTCGCGTTCTTTGGTGACGCGCTGGCGGCCGGCGGCACCGCCGCCTTCCTCACCATCGACATGGCCATAGCGTGGCTGGTGTTCATGGTGTGGGTCGTGACCGACAGCAAGCGGATCGGACTGGGGTACAAGTGGGGCTGGACCTTCGTGGCCTTGTCCTACATCGGCGTATCGATGGCTTTCCCGGTGTATCTGGTCACCCGTGAGCGCTACCTCGACAAGCGCGCCCGCACCCGCGAGTTGACCGCCCAGCCGAACCTGTGATGCGTCAGCGATCTGAGGTCTCGACCAAATTCGACACGAAATCGCGAAGGTTGGCTGGCTGGGCCTGATCCGCAAGACTGGACCCGCCGGTGTCGGCGGCGTCCTGGGCCAGGCGAACCATCTGCGGCCCCTCGTCGATGAGCAACTGGCTAAGCCCAAGCGCGGCACAGGTTCTCAACGCGGGACCTAGGACGCGGATCGCCTCGTCGTGATTGCCGGCAGCATCGAGACAGTGCGCGAGTAGCAGTCTCGCGCGAAGGCGGGCACGGGGGCGGTCATTTTGATCGGCCCGTTGAAGGCAAGCCCGGGCTCGCCCGACGGCTTCGTCACACGCCGAAGGTGTCCCCTCGATCAACTTCATTCGGATCTGTGCAGCCTCGACGAGTTCGGCTGTGTCGCCGTCGGTGTCGCCGAGGCGTTCGGAACTCGAAAGCGTGATTCGCTGTGCGACAAGCTCGTCGACGGGCTCACCCGACAGCGCGGCGATCCGGACACTGTCAAGGAGCAACCCGGCCTGCAACCGCGGGAGTTGCAGTCGCTTGGCGATATCGAGGCCCTCGGCGAGTCGGCTGTGCGCGGCCGCTGCGTCACCTCGGGAAAACTTCAGCAGCGCTCCGGTCCCGAAACTCGCAAGCATGAAGTCGACGATTCCGCCTTCGGCGCCCAACTCATATGCGTCGTCGAGCAGTGCTTCGGCTTCGTGGAGTTGGCCGTGTTCGTACCACAGCTCTCCCAACAGTGCTCCGCCGAGCTTTGCGACGTAGGCGGGGCGACCCGACGGCAGGAGCGCGATACGCATCGCGTGCCGCAGGTGGGCTTCGGCGCCAGCGATGTCGAGCTGCTCGTTGGCGGCAAGCGCGGCAAAACAGTAGCCGTAGCTCACGCTCAGTGTGCCGGAGATCCGATCGTGGAACTGGCGTCCCCACCGCTGCCAGCGCAGCGCGTCATCGAAGTCTGACGCCCGAAGCGCACGAAAGGATGCGAGGTCGGCCGCGCGGCACAGAATGAAGGGCCGTAGCGTGTCGGACCTGTCGACGCACGCCTCAACGGCGGCTACGGTGACGCCGTCGACGCGGTCCTGGAAGGCGGCGATCACGGCGCGAATCAGGTTCATCTCGGCGCGCAGGTCGCCAGCTTCATCCGTTGCGGCCGCGTCCATGCCCAATTCGGCCAGATGTAGCGCCTCCTCGACGGCCGCCAGTCGGTGAAGGACGACATTCGCCCACGCGAGGTCGACTTGAAGCCTCGGGCGCGCGTCGGCATATTGGGCAGGCAGCTTGGCCGCAAGCCCGATCAACGTGCTCATCTGAGACTGTTCCATCAGATCGGTGGCTGCGCGCTCGACAGCGTCCACCGCCTGCCGAGCCTGACCACCGAGGATCAAGTGATCGACAGCCTGGCTGAGCATTTGGTGTTCGGCGAACCACTGCGCGGCTCTGCGGTGTAGCTGTGGTATCCGATCTTCTGCGTCTCGTTCGAGGCGGTGCAGCAGGTACTCGGCGAATAGGTGGTGGTATTCGAACCAGGTTCCCTCGACGTCGGTCCTGCGCAGAAACAGGTCACGTCTCGCGATCTCTTCGAGCAGGTTTCGGCTGCGGCGGTTGTCGGTCAGCGCGGTGGCAAGACCGCTGCAGACCTGTTTGGGGATGCAGGTCGCGAGCAGAAAATCGAGCAGATCCGGTTCGAGGCTGTCCAGGACGTTCGATGCCAGGTACTCGCCCAAAGCTTCGTTGCGCCCGGACAGATGCTCGATGAGCGCGGCCGGATCGGCCTGCTCACGCAGCGTCAGCGACGCCAGCTGCAATGCCGCGGCCCACCCGTCTGTGCACTCCTCCAACTCGGCTATGTGTGCTGCGGTCAGGTGCAGGCCGCATTGATCGACCAGCATCGCCTGGGATTCGGAGGTGTCGAAGCGTAGATGCGTGGCGTCGATTTCGACGAGTTCACCCTGGACACGAAGCGTGCTGAGCGCAAGGCCGGTGCGGTTTCGGCTTGCGACAACCACATGGAGGTGATGGCAGCTGTTTTCGAGCAGGTAGGTCAGCGCGTCGGTGGTTTCGGTGTTCTGTACGCGATGCCAGTCGTCGAGCACCAAGACGAGGGTTTCTTTGTCGTGGTGCAGGTGATCGATCAAGGCGTTGAGCACATAGTGCTGCGCGTTGTCCACATGTCCGTCGAACTCTTGCTGTAGCGCGTCGGCCAGGTCGGGCATCGTGCGCCGGATCGCCTCGATCAGATGGGCGAGAAACCAGCCCACATTGTTGTCGTCGCTGTCGATGGCCAACCACGCGCCCTTCAGACCATCGCGGGTAAGGGCTTCGCCCCACTGCGCGGCCAGGGTGCTCTTGCCGTAGCCGGCGGGGGCGTGAATGAGCACCAGCTTTGGTCGTCGTCCCGAACCGAGGCGCTCAAGGATTCGGTGCCGCCGAACCGTGGGGCGCGTGAAGGTGGGCGGACGAAACCGCGTCGGCGCGCTCGGCGGATAGTGCGCACTCCGCATCGAGTACGCGCCGGGCGACCGTGGTCCACGCGGACCCGAGTGTCCGAGTGCTGTCGGTCCGGCCATGCCGATATCGGCGGCGGCCCCGTCTGCCTGCGCCGGCAGGGGCGACAACTCGAGCGGAACATCGGCGATGGTGAGCCCGACGTGAGCGCCTGCCGCACGCAGGATCTCCCCGAACGCCACGGCAGAGGCGGGTCGGCGGGCGGGGTCGGTATCCAGTGCGAGTTCCAATGCCGAGCTAACCGGGTCGGGCACGCCATTGGCACGCAGATCCGGGATCGGGCCCGCCAGCACGCGACGAGCAAAGGCGATGGGGTTCTCGCCGGGGCGAAACTTGAATGGCGGTTCGCCATTGAGCAGTGAGAAGAGGGTGGCGGCCAACCCATAAACGTCGGTGGCGACCGACGCGGCGCCTCCCTCGAACAGCTCGGGCGCGGTGTACGACGGGGATCCGACCAAGATGTTCGCCGCCGTCTCGCGGCTGCCCGCGATGCGCGCAATGCCGAAGTCGCCGAGTTGCGGTTCACCGTAATTGGTGAGCAGGACGTTGGGCGGCTTGACGTCCCGATGAAGAACGCCGGCTCTGTGAGCGGTTTCCAGGGCACCGGCCAATCGCACCCCGATTGTCAACGCCTCGTGGACCTCGAGCGGCCCGTGGCCCTTGATCCAGGAGCCCAGCGTGTCGCGACTGTGATAGGGCATCACGATGTACGGACGGCCCGTGAAGGTCAGGCCGCTGTGCAGGACCGGCACGATGTTCGGATGCCCTGACACCCGCCCCATCGCGCGCTGCTCGCGGGCGAAATGCTCGAGGTCGAGATCGTCGCGATCGGAATTGAGTACCTTGATCGCCACGACGCGATCCAATGACGGCTGCTCGCAGCGATAGACGACACCGAAGCCGCCTCGGCCGACGGGCTGGGCATCTTCGTAACCCTCGGCCTCGAGCTCAGCGACGATTCCGGTAGCGAGCCTGCGCTGTGTGTCGTCGGGACTACTCATCGCCACTCCCCGCTCGCCCGACAAGCGCTGCCGGTGCGGATCTGATCCGACCGCCAGGGCAACTGGATCGTACGACCCGTATCCGCGCTCCCATCGCCATCCTTTGCTGCGGCAGTTTCACCGTACTCCGGGCTCCTCGAACGGCAACGTCGTTTTGACACCGCCATCGCCGACCGATTTGCCCCCTTGGGGAGACGAGAACTGCTCGATGGGGAGACGCGCATCGGGGAGAACGTGACGAGACTGGGAGAACAACAACATCAGGCAGGCGGTGCACGAAGCGCCGTCGGAATTCAGAACTTATGCCCACCGCGCAGAAATGAGAGCTAAACCGTGTCGCAGTATTTCACCATGATCGGCTTCCTTCTGATGGTCATGTCCCCTCCCCTCATCCCGGCGGTCGTCGGCATAGTCCACCGCAGCGTCCGCGGTGTCCGCGCCGTCGCCAACTGGCGCGCGGCGCGGCTGGCCGCGTCGCTGCCCTAGCCCGGCAAATCCCGCGACACCACGGAACACGTTGCGGCGGAATGCGTTCCGGCAAAGGTGCGCCCCTTGTGGGCGCACCTTTTCCTGTTAGCGCTATTGCGGTTGTCCGTACACGGCGACGACGACGGTGCGATCAAGGCTGTTCTGTGACCACACGCCGATGTTGGTGTAGGCACAGTTCTGCATGATCGCGAGATATGCCGGGTTGTAATACCACTGATTGATCAGTTCGATGCCGCTGATCGCCAGCGCGGGATTGATCGCCACGGTCTCAGCCACCGTCCCGTGAAATCCCGCCGCCGCGGCCCGATCTTGTGGTGTCGATGCGTCAGAACCGATGTCGCCGTCGAGGTTTCGGTTGTTGAGGACGTCGTCGGTGTGCCATTGTGCGGCCAACCGCAGCTGCGGATTGATCTTGATGTCGTTGGTGCAGCCCGCCTGGTGCTGGACGGTGTAAACATTGGCAACCACCCCGTCATTGAGGCGCTTGTTGTCGGCATGTGCGGCTGGGGTGCACGGCACTGTCACCGCACCGATGGCCACCAAGGTAGCCAATGTCAGGCGCCGATACCGCATCTCGGTTTCCCTTCCATCATCCGACTGGGGGCGGCCGGTAATGTGCCGCCGAGTTCCGCAGCTGCCAGATCTGTGCCGGGCACAGCTCGTTGACAGCCTGATTGATCAGATACGACGCTTGATATTCATCCGAGGTTTCGAAGTCGGCCTTGACCTCACCCATGACCTGTGCGTAGGCGCGGCCGGCCGACACCTTGTCACAGATGCCGTACCCGTAGCCAAGGGCAGCGTTGGCGGTGGGGAAGCTGTAGCCAGGCCGCACATGCACATTGACCAGGTAGGCCACTACGTCGGCACGCGCACATGGAGCCAGCCCCAACATCGCGGCGCCGGCCACCGCGCAGGCCGCCAAGACGCCCATCGACGACATGGTCGATGAACGGTCGATCACCGCTCGCATCGGCCCCGACATCACACGGGGGCGAATTGTGAGATCAGCCAACGGCCGTCGATGTTGTCGAGCGTGACGCGAACGCTGGATGCGGTGTTGGTCGGCGCGGTGTGACCGACGATGACGGTCTGATTGACGTACAGCAGCACGTCGGCGTGGCTGGCGGTCTGCGACGTCAGCGCTGCGGCCGCGACGGTGGCCTTCGCCGATATCTGCTTTTGTTTAGCGCCAGGAATCACCACATCACGGGTCAACGAGGTGTAGGCGTCCAGGAACTTTCCGGTCATGCGGCTCTTGGCCGCTTCGAGGTCCTTGTCGACGGTCTCCGGCCGGTAGGACAGCAGGGCGACGGTGCCGTCGACCGCGGCCTGCACGGATGGCGGGTGGGCTGCCAGGTCCTCGCGCAGGGTGGCCTCCTGCCACTTCAAATAGCCTGCGGCCGATGCGATAAGCAACGCCAATGCCGGTAGGAGGGCGTAGGCGACGACCCGCGACCAACCATCGCGCCGGCTTGGCGGCCGCTCATCGTTGTGCGCTTCGTCTGCGTATGGAGCTGTCGCGGATGCGCCGATATCGTCGTTGCTGTCGTCGATCTCGTCGACAGCAGGGGCCGTTGACGTCGATGTGGGCGGGTCGTCGACGGATTCGGAATCTGTGGGGCCGCCGGCGCGGTGGGACGTCGGCCACCTCATTGCACGAACTCCACGTTAGACACCTTCGCTTGGTCGCCGACGTGCTGAACGGTGATGCGCAGTCGCCATCCATGCGGATCCGGCTGCGGTGCACCGGCATTCGACGTCGTCACGGTCACGGCTACCAATACCTGAGCGCTGTCGGCGGACTGTGACTCCAGTCCTGCGTCGGTGACCGTGCCGACCGTGGACGATTGCGATTTCTTGACCACATCGATGAACGGCTGTGCACGCTTGGCGAAGTCGTCGTAGAACCCTCCAGTGGCCCCGTCCAGAATGCGCTGCACATCACGATCGGCCTGCTGCCAGTCGATCGTCGTCAAATTCGTCGCGCCCTGCCTGGCCGCCTGTAGGAATTGGCTTCGCTCAGAAAGACTTTGGTGCGCCTGGTAGGCGCGAAAGCCCAACCACCCCGCCAGTGTCGCCAAGGCGACAACAGCTGCAGCGCCGACCACTATCGCTCGCCTCACCGTTGAGACAGGTGCTTTCGGCCTCGCAGCGGGCGCACCGTCTGCGTTGTCTGTGGCGGGCTCTGCCGAGTAGTCCTGGATGTCGAGGACATCGTCTATATCGGTGCGTTCAGTTGCTAGCGGCATACCGTTGTTCCGTTCATTGTCGTGGACGAAGGTGTCGCAGGACGCCCCTCGGTGGTCACGAAATGCCGTTGCGCCGCTGCGGTATTCAGCCCGCTGGCGGGGGCAGCAGCATGTTCTGCCATGTCTTCTCCTCTGGCGCAGGCTGGCCCAAGTCGGATTGGGTGTAGACCTTTCCGTCGGGGCCGACATACTTGCCGGTTGCTGGGTCGTATTCTGCGGTGGCGATCGGCGGCGGGGCGGGTCCCGCCGATGTTGGCGGGGCAGGACCGGGTGCGGCTGCAGGCGGCGTTCCGGGCGGCAACTGTGGGATGTCCTGACCAGACAGCGTGGCGTTGGGGTCGCCCTTCCAGTTGTAGCCGTCGTTGAGCGGCACATACTGCTCGTCGCTTTCGCACATCTTCACCGTCGGTGCGCGCTTGCCCGGCACTGTTTCGCACGGGATGTTGCGGGCACCGCGCACATTGAACGGCGAGTCCTGCGGGACCCTGCAATACAGGTCGCCGGGTGCGCGGTCGGGAGCGTCCTGGAACGTGGGTATCCGCTGCTGCTGTGCCGGCAGGAAACCGGTGGTGCATGGCGGCGGCAGGTTGAGGTTGAGGTTGAAGCTCAGGTATTGGCCTTTGTAGTCCTGCTTGGTGTTGACGTTGGCCACCAAGCCCGCCTGGCCGTAGGCGACGGACTGAGGCAGCAATACCAGCAGCTGCTCGATGTCGTTTTGGTAAGTCAGCCCGACCTGGCCAATGCTGGCTATATTCGCCAGCAGAATCGGCAACGTCGGTTTTAGCCGCTCGACCAGCTGGCGTACCTCGCCGGCGGCGGGGCCGCCCTTGTCGATGACGCCGGCGACGTCGGCGTCATGCTTCTGCAACTCACTGGTGACGGTGGCCAGGTTTGACGCCCACGCCTGAATCGCATCGGACGTGTTGGTCTGCGAATCCAGGACCGGCTTGGATTGGTCGATCAGTGCGATCAGTGGGTCCAGATTCTTGCGTGCCTCGATGGCCAGCTCGGATGAGCCCTTGACCAGGCGGGACAGTTCGGGGCCGAGACCGCCCACGGCGGTGTAGGACTCGTCGATGACGGTCTTCAGGTTCTCGCGAGGCACTGCCTTCAGACCGTTGTTCAGGGTGTCGAGCAGCGAGTTGATGTCGGGCGGCACAGTGCTGTCGGCTACCGGAATCACGTCGCCGTTCTTCAGCGGAGCTGAGGTGCCGTTGCGGGGCAGCAACTCGACGAACTGTTCACCGATCGCCGTCTGGCTGTGCACTTCGGCCTTGAGATCCGATGGGATGTCGATCCCGGATTTCAGCGACAACTGCGCTTCGACACCGCTGTCGGTCAGGTGCACCGATTGGACCCGGCCCACCTCGGTGCCGCGATAGGTGACATTGCCGGTGCTGTAGAGCCCGCCGGTTTCCGGCAGTTGCAAGGTCACCGTATAGCGGCCGACACCGAATACCCTGGCCGGCAATTTCATGAAGTGAAGCGCCATTGTGGCCATCGCAACGAGCGCGATCACGGCAAAGAGGGCCAGTTGGATTTTCATCCGTCGAGGTAAATGCATTTATGGCCCCTGATCCCAGCGGTACGGGATGGTCAGCGGGTTGCCCGGGTTGTTCGGCCCCCCGGCGGTGCACGGACTCGGATATTGGCCGATCGTGCGGCCCCACTGGAGCTCCAGCTCGGTCAGATCGCATTCCCACCGGGTTCCGGTGAAGAATCCCGAGTCGATGCGGCTCAGCGTCAGGTCGACGATCGCCGTGAGATTGGCGTAGTCGCCTCGCTGCCATTTCTCGATCGTCTCGTTCGGGAACGGGTAGGTGGGAATCAGGCCGAGTGATCGCGTGAGGCTGGGGCCGGCGTTGGCCAGCGACTCCAACACGGGTCCGATCTGTCTCAGCTCCTTGACCAGGTTTTCCTTGGTTTGGTTGACCGTGTCGACGGTCAAGGCACTGAACTTGCCGAGCTGATCGGCGGCCTCGACGAGGTTGTCCCGCTCGTTGTTGAGCACCGCGAGTGCATCGGGAATGGTGTTGAGCGCCTTGTCCAGAACGGGTTTGCGCGCGGCGAGCTTTCCAGTCAGCTGGTTCAGGCTGTCGGTGGCCGCGATGATGTCACCGGTCTGGTCGTTGACGTATGCGGTGAACTTGTCCAGTTGCTCGATCAGGCTTCTCAGGTCCTTCTCCCGGCCCCGGAACGCGGTGCTGAATGCCTCGGTGATGTCCTGCACCTGGCCCAGCCCGCCACCGTTGAGCACCATTGACAGCGCCGCAAGCGTCTGCTCGACCGTCGGAAAGGCTCCGCCGTGCGACAGCGGAATCAGTGAGCCGTTGTGCAGCTTGCCCTGCGGTGGGGCGTCCGTCGGTGGTGCCAGCTCGACGTGCAACGATCCCAGCAAGCTGGTCTGGCCGAGCTTGATGGTCGCATTGGCGGGCATGTCGACACCGCCGTTGAGCTTCATCGTCAGCAGCGCGTGCCAGTCCTGGCGCTCAATCTTGGTCACGGTGCCCACCGTTACGTCTGCGACCCGTACTCGTGCATTCGGCTGCAGGTTGCTGATGTCCGGCATCTGTGCCTGGATCTCGAAGGAGCCGGGGCCGCCGCCCTGAGTGCCCGGCAGCGAGAGCGTGTTGAGCCCGCGCCAGCTGGCGCAGCCGGACGCCGCGGCCAACACCACGATCGTCATCGCCAGGTGTATCGCCAAGCGGCGCAACGGGTGCCGTCTCATGAGCCACCTCCGGGGAGAACCATCATTCCGGGCAGGCCCGCCCCGGGATCCGTGGCAACGGTAGGTGCGGCCGGCTCGTTTGCGCTGGTCGCCTCGGCGGCTAGTGGCGGCCCGGGTGGTGGAGCCGACGGCGGCGGTGCCGCCTCCGCCGGCAACGCAGAATCGGGGGCCGGTGGCACATAGTCCGGGCGCATCCACGGCTCGCTGTAGGTGACCTCATTGGGTCTGGCCTCCGCGCCGACGAAGAGGTTCTCCCCGAGCGGGGGGAAGTTGTACTGGCGGTTTTTCACGATCGGAGCCAGATACTGCACGCAGAGCTTTGCCGCTTGCTCACCGCCCATCCGGGAGGCCGACTGTATCGCCCCGCAGAGGAACGAGATCGGGTTAGCGAAGTTGTTCACTGCCAGCGCGCCGGTCAGTGAGCCGTTGGCCGGCTCGTAGATGTTGTTGAAGTTCTGAATGGTCGACGGGGCAATATGCAGTGTCTGCTTGATGTCATCGAGGCTGTCGACCAGCACCTTCGTGATCGACGTCAATTTGTCCGACGTCGTGCCGATCGCTTCGCGGTTGTCGGCCACAAAGCTCTGCACATCGCCGACCACCGAGTTGAGGTCCTGGGCCGCCTGACCGACCTTGTTCGGGTCGTCGGCCAGCACCGAGGACACCGAAGCCAGGTTCTGGTTGAGCTGTTCGAGCAGATCGGTGCTGTCGTGCAGTGCGGTCACCAGGGTCGACAGATTTTTGAAGGTGGCGAAGATGTCCTTGCTGTGGTCGCCCAGCGTGGACACGGCCTGCGACAACTTGATTACGGTGTCGCGGATGTTGGCGCCTTGCCCCCGTAGGTTGGTGGCCGCGGTGTTGATGAACTCACCGAGCGTGCTGACGCCGCCCGGCTTGTCGGGCTGCAACAGTTTGGTTACCCGCTCGAGTTGGACACGGATGTCGTCCCACTCGACCGGCACCGCGGTGCGGTCCTGCGGTATGACCGCGCCGTCCTGCATCGTCGGGCCAGCCGTGTAGGGCGGCGTCAGCTGGATGGCCCTACCCGTTACCAGCTGGGGCGACAAGATCGCAGCTTTGACGTCGGCCGGCACCTTGTAGTCGCGATCAAACGAGAAGGTGATCTTTGCCCGCTCGGGCTGCGGCTCAATCTTGTCGATCTTGCCTACCGGCACGCCCCGGATGAGCACGTCGTCGCCGGGGAACACTCCGGTGCTGTTGTCGAAATAGGCGATCACCGTTGTTTTTGCGACCTGATCGGCGACCCGCACGACAACGACCACACCGGCGACGAGCACAAGGGCGAGCAAGATCGCCAGCAGGACGCGTGGACGTCGCAGCCGCGCCATCATGGTTGGCCCCCGGGTGCCAGCGGCGGCACCTCGCCGGGTGCGGGAACATAGACCGGCGACGGTGTCGGTTCAGGCGTGGACTGCAGCTGCGGCGGCGACGGCGCCGGCGGACCCGGTGGCGGGCCGCCTGGCGGCGGGGCCGGCGGTGGTTCGCGGTAGGGATAGCAGCCTGTAGGGCCGGGCAGCGGCAAGCCTGGCGGACCGCACCCCTCTTCGCCGGGCTTTCCGGTGATGGCATCGGGCAGCGTCAGACGCGGCTCCCCTCCTTGCCCTGTCCGCGGGTACGGCACCGGCAATGCCGGAGTTCCGGGCTGGCCGGTCTGCGGATCGGTTAGCTGCGACGGAAGCAACGTCGACGGGTCCAGCCCCAGATCGGAGAATGCGGCATCGACGAACGGCTGCACGAACTGACCCGGGAACAAGTTGACCACGTATGCCTTGAAGAACGGACCAGACGACACGGATTCGCCAAGCGACATGGCGTAGGAGTTGAGCAGCTTGATGGCCTGTCGCACGCGCTCCTTACGGTCATCGACAATGGCCAGTACCCCGTTGAGCTTGTCCAACGCGGGGCGCAGCTGCTGTCGGTTCTCGGTGATGAATCCCTTCAACTGCCGCGACACGGCCGAGATGTTGCCCCAGATCTGATCCAGCGCAGCGCTTTGCGTCTGCAGCTGGGCCAGCAAGGCGTTGGTGTCGTGCACCAAACTGACCACCTGGTCAGTGCGTTTGGCGAGCACGCCCGTCGCCTTGGCCGCGTTGTCCAGCAGGTTGCGCAGTTGGGCGTCGCGTTCGTTGAGTGTCTGCGAGAACCGCGCCACCCCGGACACAGCATTTCGCAGATCTGGTGAGGTGTCGGCAAACGTTTGCGACAGCGTGGCCAGCGAGTCCGACAACAGGTTGGTGTTCAGCCCGCTGATGGTGGTGGCCAAATCGCCCAGCGCGTCCGGCAGTTGGTAGGGCGATGTCGTCCGGTCGATCGGAATGGGGGCGGCCAGCTCGGCATCCCCTCGGGGGATGACGTCGAGCACCTTGCTGCCCAGCAAGCTCTTGGTTTTGATCGCGGCCTCGGTGCGGTTTCCCAGGAAGATGGTCTTGTCGACACTGAACTTGACCAGCACACCGGGTCCGTCGAGTTCGATGCTTGACACCTTGCCTGCCGGAAAGCCGGATATGTCGACGGAGGCGCCCGAGCGCAGTCCTCCGGCGTCGGCGAAGTACGCCGAATAGTCCCTGGACTGGTTCACGAAGGGCAGCTTCTGGTAGTTGAGCGCGGCCAGCACGACGGTGAGGACTGCCACCACGCCGACGGTGCCGATGATCAGGGGGCTGCGTTCGGAGAATGACCTCATTTCGGCGCGCACCGTCCCGTGCTCTGGCCTGCGACCTTGACGTAGACAGGCTGGCCGCCTTTTCCGTTGAGTTTCAGCACAACGTCGCAGAGGTAGAAGCTGAAGAAATCGCCGTACATGCCCTGCCGGCCCAGCGCGCGGTATTTGTCCGGCAGGGTGTCGATGATCTTCTCGACGTACTCGTGGTCGGCCACCACAATGCCCGCGGTCCGGTCGGTCTCGTGCACCACCTTCTGAAAGGGCTCTCGGGCTTGGGACATCAGGTCGGCAACCGAACCGGCGGCGGCGTTGGTGTAGGCCACCGCGTTTGAAATGTCCGTCTTGCGTTGCGACAGACGACCGATGAGCTCCGACAGCGATGTCACCGCTTTATCCAGCTTGTCGCTCTGACCGCTCAACGAGCCCAGCACGACGTTGAGATTGTCGACGACCTGCCCGATGAGCTGATCGCGGTCGGCCAGCGTGTTGGTCACCGCGGCCGCCTGGTCCAGGAACGAGCCGATCGTGGGACCCTGTCCCTGAAACGCCTGCAGTAGCTGCCCGCTCAACTCATTGACTTGCTCCGGGTTCAACGCCCGAAACAGCGGCCGAAAGCCACCGATCACCGCATCTAGATCCAACGCGGGTTGGGTGCGCGAGGCTGGGATCGTATCGCCTGGGTTGAGCTTCTTGACTCCCCCGGTGCCTTCCTCCAGGGCCAGATAGCGGTCGCCGAACAGGTTGTCGTATCGGATCACTGCCCGGCTTCCTTCGGTGAGGACGACGGAATCGTCCGCAGTGAAGTCGACCCGCACGGTCGCATCGCGGTTCACAGTGATGGTCTGAACCTTGCCGACTTCCACGCCGGCGATCCGCACCAGGCTGTTCTTTCGCATGTTGGACACGTTGGTGAACACGGCGGAGTACGTCTTGCCCTCGGTGAACCGGAACTCCGCGAAGATCGTCAGCAGCGTAAACGCGCCCAACAGGCAGACCGTCAAGAAGATGGCCAGACGCCAGGCGGCTGCTCGGAAGTTTCCCATCAGCTTCCCTCCGGGTTGTGCAGATCGTCGGCGGTCACGGCGGCGTCTGGCCGTTCTGGTCTGGCTGCGCCGGCCCCGGTGCGGGCCCTGCCGGTGCCACCCCGGGCCACAGCGGCACCCCGCCCGGCCCGTACAGCGGCGCACCGTAGGGCGGTGCCCCGGGGTATGGGACCGGCCCGATCGCCGGCCCCGGGAGGCACTGGCGGATGCTGGGCGGCCGAGGCGCAGCACGGGTGACGGGGAAGTAGTCGCCCCAGCAGGGATGCCCGATGCCGGGGTTGGGCCGGATATCGACGCCGGTTCCAAATCCGGTGTTTGTGATGAGCTGGCGCACCGGGAAGTTCTTCGTCGCGTCGGGCAGCGAGCCACACCCGGGTTTCCCGCCGGGTCCGCCCTTTGCCGCCACGATGGGGAGGTTGTCGGGATAGGCGTAGGGGTCGTTGCCCAGCAGCAGGCCGACATCGAGGTGAATCGTCCGACCGTCAGCGCCGCCCCACACCGAATAGCCGCCGTTGTTGAGGAACCACGTCGCCCCTTGCAGCCAGCAGGTGTATTCCGGGTTGTACTTGAGTAACAGGTTCGTCGTCGGCTCGAGGGTGTTGACCGATGCCACGAGACTGTCCTTGCTCGTGGCGAGCAGATCGGTCCCGGACTTTGCGAAGCCAATGACGTTGAGCAGCAAGCTATCCAGCGCACCCGAATGATTCACGACGGTTGTGCTTGTGGTGCTGGCGGCGTTAAGGATCGTCAGAATATCGTCGGCGGCCGCGGCGTAGGTGTCGTTGAAGTTCTTGAATGAGCGCCAGTCTGCGCGGATGGTCTCAGTGCGTGCGTTCAGTGCAGTCAACACCTCGTTGAGGTCGGTGGTGGCCTGACCGATCCGTTCGCCTTGCCCGCGCACTCCCTCGGCCACCGCACTGAGCACCGAGTTCAGCTTCGCCGGATCGACCATGTCAAGCAGGTCCACGACGTTCTCGAAGACCGTGTTCACCTCGGTGGTGACGTTCTTCGAGACCAGCACCGCGCCGGCGGCAAGCCTGGCAGCGCTCGGGTCCTGCGGATAGACCAGGTCGACGAACTTGGCGCCGAATGCCGTGGTGACCCTGATCTGTGCCTGCACGTTGGCCGGGATGTAGCGGATCTGGTCGGGCTGGATCTCCAGCGTCAATCTGGTGCCGTCTTTGGCGGTCGACACCTGGCTGACCCGTCCGACCTGCACACCACGCAACTTGACCTTGGCGTTGGTTTCCAAGATGAGCCCGGAGCGATCCGATGTCAGAGTCACCGGGACGTAAGACCTGAACGTGCCCGCAAAAAGCGTCGAGGTTGCGAACAGGAACGCGGCGATCGCCGCCAATAGGATGATCGTCCACCACCCGGTGGGGATGCGTTGTTCTCCTGGCCGTGGTTCCATACCGCTACCCAGCCAGGTTGAAGTTGCCGGATTGACCGTAGACGGCCAGCGAGATCATCGCGATCTCGACCGCGGCGATCACCATCGAGGTGCGCACCGCCCGGCCGACGGCCTCGCCCACACCGGCAGGCCCACCGCTGGCGGTGTATCCGTAATAGGTGTGCACCAGCATGATCACGACGGTCATCGCCACACACTGGAAGAACGACCAGATCAGGTCGGTGGGGTTGAGGAAGGTGTCGAAATAGTGGTCATAGACACCGGATCCCTGGCCGTAGATGGTGGTGGTGCCGAGGCGGGCGGCCAGGAACGCCATCATGACCGCAACGCAGTAGAGCGGGATCACCACGATCACCCCGGCGAGCACCCGCGTGGATGCCAGGTAGGTGACGCTGCGAATACCGATCACTTCCAGGGCGTCGACCTCTTCGTTGATCCGCATCGCACCGATCTGAGCGGTGGCGCCCGCTCCGATGGTGGCCGATAACGCAACCGAGGTGGTTCCGGGCACGATTAGCCGGACATTGAAGAACGCCGACGCGAATCCGGTCAGGGCTTCCACACCGACGGACGCCAATTGGTTGTAGCCCTGCACCGCCACCAACGCGCCGGTGGTCATCGTGAGAAAGCCGACGATGGCGACGGTTCCGCCGACCACCGCAAGCGCGCCGGTACCCAACCCCATCTGGGCGATCAACCGCAGCAACTCGGTCCGGTAATTGATGACGGCATCGGGAATCGCCCCAAGCGTCTTGGCGTAGAACCGGGTCTGCGCGCCGATCCTCATCCAACCGGCGACCATGTTGTTCTTGGTGCGCCGCAGCCGCGCGTGTGGCTTGCTGGGAACGGTAGCGGTCATGGGGCCACCTCAGGACACCGTGAACTGGATGCCGACGGCGGTCACGATCACGTTGATCGCGAACAACACCATGAACGTGAACACCACGGTCTCGTTGACCGCGTTGCCGACACCGGCCGGGCCGCCGCCGACCGAGATGCCCTTGTAGCAGGCGATCAGCCCTGCCCCGAGCCCGAACAGCATCGCCTTGACCATCGAGACGACGACGTCGGCGGTGCCGGTGAGCAGCGTCAGACCAGCCACGAATGCACCCGCCGAAACATGCTGGATGAACACGCAGAAGAAGAACGCGCCGCTGAGACCGACCAGGATCACCGTCGCCGACAGCGCCAACGAAACGGTGGTAGCAGCCAGCACGCGCGGAACGACCAGCGCCTGGATGGGATTGATCCCCATCACCCGCAGCGCATCGAGTTCGTCCCGAATGGTCCGTGCCCCCAGATCGGCGCACATTGCCGTAGCGCCTGCGCCCGAGACGACCAGCACGGTCACGATTGGGCCGATCTGATTCACGGTTCCGATGGCGGCGCCGGTCCCGGAGAAATCCGCAGCGCCGAACTCGGTCAACAGGATGTTGAAGGTGAACACCAGCAACACCGAGTACGGCATGGTCAACATCAACGCCGGCAGCACCGACACACGCGCCACGAACCATGACTGAAGGACGTACTCATGCCAGGCGAAAGGCGGCTTGAACAGCTGGACCAACGTATCCAGCGACATCGCAAAAAAGCCGCCGAGCGCACGGACCGGCTTGGTTGCGGCATACGTCGACGCCATTAGACCCGCCCCCGCGATGCGGTCATCAGGTCTCCCCCAGTCGCCCGCAGCTGGGAATATACACACGGTCGGCCGTCGGCATGGCGGAAACCGTATCGAGACGATCAATATTGTGACTGCTCCACCACGAGGGATTAAGGGTCCCTCGTCAGAGTCACATCCGGGCGACGCGGCAAACGCCGATTAATTGATCTGCACAGTACCTAAACTTGCGTCCGCGTCAATCCCGAATCGCGGTCGTTTCAGCGGTCCCGGTACTCACCCTCGGAAGTGTCTGGCTGGCAAGAGTTTTCGCGAGCGCGCAATTCGACCCGCCGGATCTTGCCCGAGGTCGGCTTCGGTAGCTCCATGACCTCGATGCGCCGGATGTGCTGATAGAGAACCAATCCGCGAAGAGTGGAGGCAAAGATCGCGCCGGCGGTGGCCTCGCCCGTGCAGACCCAAACGCCTTGCCATGTCGGTCTGACCATTTTAATGTCATCCCCGTGAACTCCATCGCCCCGGGCAGATTCAGCTACAAGTCGGCCGACGGCCGGCAGCTTGCCGCCTATCGCTGGGACGCTCAAGAAGGGCATGCGCCCTCGGGTGTCGTGGTGCTGTTCCACGGCATGGGTGAGCACATCCGCCGGTACGACCACGTCGCCGAGGCGCTCGCCTCTGCGGGTTATGTGGTGTACGGGCACGATCACCGAGGCCACGGTGCCTCGCTGGCCGCCGACGACGAACCCGGGCACCTCGGGACCGATGGATGGGCCGCCTTGGTCGATGATCTGGGTCTAGCGATCGCCACAGCGAAATCTGACCAACCCGGCGCGTCGGTTGCGGTAGTCGCGCACAGCATGGGTTCCTTTGCAACTCAACAGTTTTTGCTCGATCACGGCCGGGACGTCGACGCGGTCGCGCTTATTGGGACCGCCGCCCTCGACCTCCTTGAGCCGGCCTTGGATTTCACGCGCGATCTGGACCTTTCCGCATTCAACGCCGCGTTTGCGCCTGCGCGCACGGATTTTGACTGGCTCTCGCGGGACGGCGCGATGGTCGACGCCTATCTCGCCGATCCGCTCTGCGGCTTCGGCATCGACGCCGCGTCCGCCATCGCCATGTTCACTGGTGCCCGCCGGCTTGCCGATCCTGCCGAGTTGGCGAGCATGCCGCACGAGCTGCCGCTGTACATTGCGGTCGGCTCAAAGGATCCCGTTAACGCCGATCTCGTGCTGCTGTGGCCGTTGGTTGACCGGTACCGTGCCGCAGGTCTTTCCAATGTCAGCGTTCGGGTATACGACGACGGGCGACACGAGATCCTCAACGAGATCAACCGCGCACAGGTGATTGGGGACCTTGTGCAGTGGTTGCAGCAAGTAACGACGCTCCGTGATGCACGAATCACAAGGGGCACATCATGATTGACGAGAACCTTCTCAGAAGTAGCGCGGGAACTTCCCGTAGTCCGGGTCGCGTTTCTGCAGGAATGCGTCGCGACCTTCGATCGCCTCGTCGGTCATGTAGGCCAATCGCGTTGCCTCGCCTGCGAAGAGCTGCTGGCCGACCAGGCCGTCGTCAGCCAGGTTGAACGTGTACTTGAGCATCCGGATCGCCTGCGGCGACTTACCGTTGATCGCCGCCGCCCACTCAAGCCCGACGGTCTCGAGATCCGCATGCTCGACCACCTCGTTGACCGCGCCCATCGCATGCATCTGATCGGCGGTATAGGGCCTGCCGAGAAAGAAGATCTCGCGGGCGAACTTCTGCCCGACCTGCTTCGCCAAATACGCACTGCCAAAACCACCGTCGAAGCTGCCGACGTCGGCATCGGTCTGCTTGAACCGCGCATGCTGACGACTGGCTAGCGTCAAGTCACACGTCGCGTGCAAACTGTGCCCACCGCCGGCGGCCCAGCCGCTGACCAAACAGATCACCACTTTGGGCATAAACCGGATCAGCCGCTGCACCTCCAGAATGTGCAACCGACCCGCACGGGCGACGTCAACCGTGTCGGCGGTCTCGCCGGCAGCGTATTGATAACCACTACGGCCGCGGATGCGCTGATCTCCCCCCGAACAAAACGCCCACACACCGTCCTTGGGGCTTGGCCCGTTTCCGGTCAACAGGATCACCCCCACCTCGGGCCACATCCGCGCGTGGTCAAGCACCCGGTACAGTTCGTCGACGCCGTGCGGCCGAAATGCATTGCGCACATGCGGCCGGTTGAACGCAACGCGTGCTGTCGGCTGCAACGCACCGTCGGCGACGTGGCGGTGATAAGTGATGTCGGTCAGGTCGTCAAAGCCTGCCACCGGCTCCCACACAGCCGGGTCAAAAGGGTTGTCGCTCACAGAGGACGGCCGTGTCGCCGTGAACCCCTGCCCGTTTCCTCCATGTACAAGGCGATCGCTTCGGACCGGTTGATCGCACCGATCTTGCGCAGGATCCGCTTCACGTGTGTCTTGACGGTTTCCACAGTGATGACAAGTTCTTCGGCGATGTCGGCGTTGGACGCCCCCAACACCAGCATTCCGAAGACCTGCCGTTCCCGCTCGGACAGCGACGCGGCCAACGCGGAATCTGACGACATGATCGGTGGCTCGACCGCATCGTCGTGCTCGATATCGAGGCTGATCGCCGCTGCGGCGATACGGTCGGCCTCCTCGGTTAGTCGCGCCGCCGCACGCGCGATCGATGTCCGCTGCTGGTGCACCCGTTCGGTGTTGAGCATCCGCTCGTGAAGCAGCGAGTACGCCGACGCGAACGCGTCGAGCACGTCGATGTCTGCCGGGGAGACGCATTGGTCGCTGCGGCTGACGTGGATCAGGGCGACGACTCGCGATTCGGCAATGACGGGTGCGACAAGGTAGCTCGCGGAGTTGAGCAACTCGCGGTAGCCCGGCGAGCCGGCCACGCCGTCCGCGTCGGTCCTGATGGTGTCGCGCAGGCGAATGCACTCCCGCTCAGCCGCGCAGTGCCGGCGGGGGATCACGGTGGGACCGCCGAGGCCGTGGTCGGACTCCTCGACGACGAACCCGTCCTCTTCGACGAAAGACAAGAACGCGTGCTCGAAGCCCAGCGCGTCGCAAAGCTCGCTGCACGCCTGCCGTCCGAGACCCTGCAGCGAGCCCGCCTTTTTCATGCGGCGAACACCCTCGGTCAATGACCGCACCACACCCGTGCGACCCCCGGACCGCAGCTCACGCGCTTCAACCTGTGCCCGAAGAAACGGCGTGAGGGAACTGTGCTCCGGCGGCGACGACGTGACATCGCCGCGTTCGGTGGCGAGCAGTCGATCCGTCGTAGCCGCCGACATCGCGATCGCCTCGTCGAGAGTCGTGGCGTCACCGGAACGCGCGATGCCAAACGCACTACACAGCTGCCGATCGAGTTCGTTGAGCGTCGCAATTATCACCCGCGTGTTCACCGTGAGTCCGTCCCCGCGGCGATGCCGGCATAGACCGCCACCGCCGCTGCTCTACTCGACGTATTGAGTTTCTTTGCAATGTGTTTCAGATGCGACTTCACGGTCCCCTCCGAAATCACCAGGCACCGGGCGATCTGCCCATTGGTGGCCCCGGTCGCCACATGGGACATGATTTCGCGTTCCCGGGCGGTCAACGATATCGACGCGGGATGGTCGCGGCGCAGGGAAGCATGGTGCCGCGGGGCGGTCATAGTGCCGGCCATTGACCACAACGACGATCGGCCCGTCCTGCTCAGCAATTCGTCGACGTTGCCACAGAGGCTGTCGACTTCCCGGCGCTGTTGGGTGGCCTTTTCTTCTAGCACCGCGCTCTCGAACGCCACCGCCAGACACTCAGCGAAGGCCTCCAGCTGTTCAAGGTGCTCCTTCGTCACGACACCGGCGGGCTCGGGACGGTCGGCGTGCAGGATGCCAATTGCTCTGCCCTGCACGGTGATCGGGGCGGCAATGTACCCGAAACAGCCGGAAACCTCGACGAGCTCCTTGAAGGTACGCTTGTCGTCCTGCGGCTTGGGTACGAACGCGCCGCATCTCTTGCGCACGAGATCTGTCTCCAGCGGAGCGTCGGCCAACTGGATGTGCGCACCTTCGACATACCTACGGAACGGCTGCGAGTTGGGATCGACCTCTTCGCGTTCTGCGATATGCAGGTATTGGGGCACCCACAGCGAGCCTCGCACGGTGGAGATCATGGTCCGCGCGAACGCCAACTCTCGACTCAAGACCATCGGTGCGGCAGTGATCATTTCGTCGGGAGGTAGTCCCCGCAGACTGCGTAGAGCGTTCCGAATCTCCGACAGCGATCTGACCTTTCGGGACAGATCGTGATCGAGCTGCTCGCAACGCAATCTCAGGATCGAGATCAACAGTTCGCCGGTTGCCACCGACTCGTCGCAAGGTTCGGCTAACGCGTTGTGCTCGGCGATACGCCGCGCCAGATCAGTCAACCGGGGTTCGGCGTCGGCCGGCGCCAAGTCGGCGGGCGTTAGCTCCAGAACATCGCTGGCCGCCGACACGACCGCCGCGACACGCCTATCCAACGTCGGCGCCTGCGTGCTGGGCGCCATGAACAACGGAGCCACCATCACAAACCTCCTGTCCGCCTGAGATCCCCAACCCTACGGTCAGACCATTAGACCAAAAGTATAGCTACGTGTCACGCGCGTCACAACGTATTGACAAAAGTGAGGTAGACGCCAACAAGGGCGTCAATATTCACCTGGCCGCGGTAGACGCGACATTCTTGCACCCCGATACCGGTGATGGTCTAATGGTCAGGCCATAAGGAGGCGGGTGTGCACGCAGCGATAATGCATGAGTTCGGGGCCGCCGAGGTGTTGCGCCCTGGCGAGTTCCCCGACCCGGCCGCGCGGCCGGGCTGGGTGACGGTGGCGCTGCAGGCCAGCGCGCTGAACTGGCATGACGTGCTTGTGAGGCAGGGCCGCTACCGCTCGCCCTTGCCGCACATCATCGGCGCCGACGGCGCTGGCGTGCGCACCGACACTGGCGAGCACGTCGTGGTGCTGCCGTCGCTGAACTGGGGCGACCGCGAGGAATCGCCTGGCGAGAATTGGGAGATCCTGGGCGATCACACCCCGGGAACCTACGCCGAGCTGGTCAGCGTGCCGGCCGACTGTGTCGCCCCGAAGCCCCCCGGCCTGAGCTGGGCCGAAGCGGCGGCGCTGCCGCTGGTGGGACTAACCACCTACCGCGCGCTGTTCGTCCGCGGGCGGCTCCGTTCGGGCGAGTCGATGCTGGTGATCGGTGCCGGAGGAGGCATTGCGACGATGGCGGTCAACCTCGCGGTCGCTGCGGGGGCATCCATAACGGTCACCTCCTCGTCGGCCGAGACGATCGAGCGCGCAGTGTCGGCCGGCGCGCGCGGTGGGATGCTGCACAGCGACCCGGATTGGCCCGAGCATGCGCGCGCCATGTCACCTGGCGGTGCCGGATTCGACCTGGTGCTAGACCCCGTGGGCCGCTGGGAGGAATCCTTGGGAGCGCTGCGTGCGGGTGGGCGGCTGGTGGTGCTGGGCGCCAACGTCGCCCAAACCGCCGAGATGGACATCCGCAGCTTCTACTTCGGCCAGTTCGATCTGCTCGGAACGACCATGGGCAGCAGCAAAGACTTCACCAGTCTGCTGACCATGATCGACAGTCGTGAGGTGCGTGCGCCCGTGATCGATCGCGAGTTCCCGTTGGACCGAGCGGCCGAGGCGCACGAATACCTGGAAAACGAAAGGACTTTCGGAAAATGCGTGCTGACGCACGACTAGGAGGTGCGCCGTGACCGAGACGGCGGAGCTAGTAACCTACCGCGTCGAGCCCGCAGAAACCGGTGCCGACGGCCGGGTCGCCTACCTGACACTGAACGACCCACAACGACGCAACGCGTTGTCTGACGCCCTGCTGGATCAGCTAGGCGCGCTATTGAATCGCGCAGCGTGCGATTCCGCGGTCCGGGTCATCGTGCTCACCTCCTCGCACCCGCGTGTTTTCTCCTCCGGGGGCAACCTCGACGCGTTTGCCGACGAACGGGCCACGATCGTCAAATACGAAGGGCTGGCACGCTTCTCCACCCTCTACCGCACCCTGACCAGCATCGGCAAACCGATCGTATGCGCAGCCAACGGCGATGTGCTGGCCGGAGCGCTGGGCATTGCCCTGGCGTGCGACCTCGTCATCGCCAAGGAGTCGATCCGGCTGGGCTGTCCCGAAATCAACGTCGGCGCCTTCCCGTTCATGATTTCGGCGTTGATCTTTCGCGCCACGGGCCGGCTTGTCGCCAATGAACTGATGATGACCGGCCGGCTGCTCAGCGCCCCCGAGGCGGCCGCGGCCGGGCTGGTCAACAAGGTGGTGCCCGACGCCGAATTCGACGACGCCGTACGCGCCTGGGTGGCCGACATCGCCGGCAAGTCACCGTTATTGATGGGAATGGGCAAGCGTGCATTGGCCGCGAGCAGGGACCTGCCGCTGGATTCTGCGCTGGACTACCTTCAGGCCCAGCTCGCGCTTGCCTTCACCACTGACGACCTGACCGAAGGCGTGCGAGCCTTCAAAGAGAGGCGCCCCCCGCAGTGGCGCAACACGTGAGGACAGCGATCTATCCCCCATTCGAGTGATTGCCGGTTCGGTCTGACCATTCTACGATTGGACGAATTGGTGCCGCCGGTGCGCCGTCAGGAGGCCGGTCCGAGAACGAGGAATTGCGCGATGAAGCCCAGCCCGTACACCGACCGCTACAGTCCACAACAAGTCGAGGACTACTACCGCACGGGCCAGTGGTCCGCGGAGAATTTCCATGACCTGCTGGCCCTGCGGGCGCAGGAAAACCCCGACAAGGTCTTCGCGACGGACGGCACACGGTCGCTGACATTCGGGGAACTCTTCGACGCCGGTCAGCGCCTGGCCGTCGGTCTGCACCGCCAGGGCTTGCGACGCGGCGACGCCGCCGCCGTGCAGTTGCCCAACTGGGTCGAGTTCATCCAGGTGCTGGCCGCGCTGTCACGACTGGGCGTCATCATGGTCCCGATCATGCCGATCTACCGGCACGAGGACGTGGGCTACGTGCTGTCCAACGCTGGGATACGGACGGTGTTCACGCCGGCGCACTTCAGCAAATTCGGCTATCTGGACATGTATCTGGATCTGCGCCGAGAGCACCCGGACCTGACCATCGTCGTCGCCCGTCCCGACAGCGTCGCCCAGGCCGTGGTCGACGCCGACGACGCCGTGTTCGCTCTGCAGGACCTTGAGGCCGACACCGACGACGACAGCGCCCGACGCGAACTGAACGACCCGCCCAGTCCTGACGACCCGTTCGTCATCGTGTACACCTCCGGAACCACCTCGCGCCCAAAGGGCTGTGTGCACACGTTCAACACCTACTGTGCAGGCGCGCGCGCCCTGGTGGGGCCATTCGGCTACACCGACTCCGACGTTCAATTCGGGCCCTCACCCATCGCCCACACCACCGGGCTTGTCACCAGCGTGTTGGTGCCCATGCTCACCGGAGCGGCGACCCACGTTATGGCCAAGTGGGATCCGGCCCGCGGCATCGAGGAGATTTCCCGCTTCGGCTGCACCGCGGCCGTGACGGCCCCGACGTTTCTGCAGACCCTGTTGTCGGAATACGACACGGCACGCCACGATCTGTCATCGCTGCGACTGTGGACGTGCGCAGGCGCCCCGATTCCCGCCGCGGTCGTGGAGCGGGCCGGCGCAACGCTTCCCAACATCAAGGTGCTCAGCCTCTACGGCCGCAGCGAAAACCTGGTCACCACTACCTGTTCAGTAGACGACGACGTAACACGCGCCTTGACCTCCGACGGCACGCCGGTGCCGGGTGCCGAAGTCAAGATCGTCGACGACAGCGGTAGCGAGGTACCTCGCGGCGCCGAGGGCGACATCGCTTACCGCGGGCCCGCCCACATGATCGAATACCTCGACAACGCCGAGGAAACCGCGGCGTTGTTCACCCCGGACGGCTTCTCCAAGTCCGGCGATCTCGGCAGGATGACCGACGACGGATACGTGCGGGTAACCGGCCGGACAAAGGACATCGTCATCCGCGGCGGCATGAACATCAGCGTTCGCGAAATCGAGGACCATCTGGCCCACCATCCCGCACTGCGGGCCTACTCGGTGGTCGGCATGCCCGACGAGCGCCTCGGCGAGAAAGTGTGCTGCTTCGTGGTCACCGCTTCAGGACATGACGCCCCCACTGTCGAGGAACTGCGCGAGTTCCTGCTCGAGAAGGGCATGCCGATCCAAAAAACACCAGAACGTGTTGTGGCCGTGCCCGCCCTGCCGATGACGGCGACCGGCAAGGTACTCAAACATGAGCTGCGCAAAGACATCGAACGGCGCCTCCACGAGGAAGCCGCACAGGCCAGACAAGTTGCGAGTGCCAACTGATGGACCTCAAAGACAGCCCCGCCGAGGCTGAATTCCGAGCCAAAGCACGCGCCTGGCTGCAGGACACGGTGCCGCAGCTGGGCGGGCCCGAACCCGCGCGCCTGGAGGACAAGCTCGACTACTGGCGCAACTGGCAGCGGCTTCTGTTCGACGCCGGCTATGCAGGCCTGTCCTGGCCGACGGAATACGGTGGCGGAGGCGCGGACGCCAAACTGCGCGCGATCTTCAATGAGGAACTCGATCGGGCCGGCGCACCCGAACGGCTCAACATCATCGGCGAGGACTTCGCAGGACCGACGATCATCCAGTTCGGCACCCCCGAGCAGCAGCAGCGCTACCTGCGACCCATCCTCACCGGCGACGAGCTGTGGTGTCAGCTGTTCTCCGAACCCGAGGCGGGCTCCGACCTGGCCTCCTTGCGAACCTCGGCCACCAAGGTGGACGGCGGGTGGCGCATCCAGGGCCAAAAGATCTGGACCAGCCGCGCCCAGCTGGCGGCCCACGCGATCCTGCTGGCGCGAACCGGCGGCGGAGAGCGCCATCGCGGAATCACCTATTTCCTGCTGCCCATGGACGCCGCCGGCGTCGAAGTCCGTCCTCTGTCACACATGCTGGGCGAGGCCGAATTCAACGAAGTTTTCCTCGACGACGTGTTCGTCCCCGACGAGGGTGTCCTCGGGGAGGTCGACGACGGCTGGAAAGTCGCGATGGGCACCCTGGCCTTCGAGCGGGTAGCGATTGCCACCGGTCGGGTCAACACCACCGGCGCGGTCAACGACCTGATCGAGGAGATCGCCAACCGCACCACCGAGCAGGGCTCCCCGCTCGGCGCCGACCCGCTGGTGCGGCAACGGATCGCCGACCTCTACGGGCGGGCGCTGGTGCACTACCTGATCGGGCAGCGGGTGATCACCGGAGCGGCCGGGGACGGGCCGCCGGGTCCGGTGACCTCCATCGGCAAGCTGTTCTTCTGCCCGTTGGTCGAGGACATCGCAGATTTCGGGCTGGAGCTCGACGAGATGGGCGGCCAGTTCGCGCTCGCCGAAAAGGGTTCCGCCGACCCGTCGTCAGCCAATACCGCGCGGTGGCTGCGGTTGGCCTATCAGGCCCGCGGCACCGCCATCGCCGGTGGCTCGACGTTCATCCAGCGCAACATCGTCGCCGAGCGCATTCTCGGCATGCCGAAGAGCTGACATCCCGAGGTCAACGTGACGAGTTATCAGTGGAATCCGACCAACGCCTACATCGAAGGTGCCAACATCACACGGCTAGCCCGCGCGCACCGCCTCGCCGGCATCGACGAACTGCGGTCGCGTTCGGTTCAGGACGCGGCGTGGTATTGGGATGCCGTCGTCACCGATCTAGGCCTGCGGTTCCGCTCCCCCTACAGCCGAGTGTTGGATCTGCGCAACGGAATTGAACATCCCGACTGGTTCGTCGACGCGACACTGAATATCGTCGACTCCTGTCTGTTGCATTGGCGCGACGATGCTCCTCACCGCGTCGCCGTCGTGCACGAAGACGAGGCCGGCCAGGTACGCCAACTCACGTTCGCTCAGCTGGCAGACCAGGTGGCACGCGCCGCAAATGGATTGCGCGAGCTGGGAATCGGCCCCGGCGACGCCGTCGCGATATATCTGCCCATGATCCCCGAGGCGGTCATCGCCTGTTATGCGGTGGCCGCCCTCGGCGCGGTGCTGGTCCCGCTGTTCTCCGGTTTCGCCTCCGCGGCGATCGCCTCGCGCGTCGAAGACGCCGCGGCCAAGGCGGTCATCGTGGCCGACACCACCGTGCGGCGCGGGCGCGCGTTGCCGCTCCTACCACAAGTTAACGATGCACTGGCCCACTGCCCGAGCGTGCAGCACGTGGTCGTAGTACCCAACGGGGCAGAGGAACCCCCCAAATACGTTGGCGCGCAGATGGTTTTGTGGTCACAGCTGACCCACCGCGACGCCGCGCTGGTGCCAGTGGACCTCGACGCCATGCACCCGCTGCTGCTCGCGTACACATCGGGCACCACCGGCAAGCCCAAGGGGGCCGTGCACACCCACGCCGGTTTCCTGGTGAAGACGGCCAGCGAGGTCGCCTACTCATTCGATGTCAAACCCGGCGGCGTGTTCTGCTGGATCACCGACATGGGCTGGATCATGGGGCCGCTGTCGATATTCGGCACCCACGCCAACGGCGCGACACTGATGTTGTACGAGGGATCACCAGACAGACCCGACAACTCTCGGCTGTGGCGGCTCGTAGAGCGCCACCAAGTCACCATGCTCGGCGTGTCCCCCACCCTGGTGCGTGCGCTGCGCTCAGCTGACGTTTCCCAGATGCCCGACCTGTCAACGGTGCATGTGCTGGGCTCGACCGGCGAACCATGGGACCCCGAGTCCTACGAGTGGCTGGCCCGCGACGTGTTCGACGGACGCGTACCCGTGATCAACTTCTCCGGCGGCACCGAGGTCGGCGGATCGTTTCTCGCGCCATACCCGGTCGAACCCATTCGCAGTTGCTCATTAGGCGGTCCATCGCTCGGCATGGACGTCGACGTCCTCGACGACAACGGCCGATCCGTCCGCGGGCAGGTCGGCGAGCTCGTGTGCCGGCAGCCGTGGCCGTCGATGACGCGTGGGATTTGGCAAGACGACCACCGCTATATTCAGGCGTACTGGTCACGGTTCCCGAGCATCTGGACGCATGGCGACTTCGCGATGGTCGACGATGACGGTCAATGGTTCATTCTCGGGCGTTCCGATGATGTCATGAACGTGGCCGGTAAGCGGCTGGCGCCCGCAGAAGTGGAATCGGTGATGATCACCCATCCGCGAGTCGCCGAGGCGGCCGCGGTCGGTGTGCCCGATTCCGCCAAAGGGGAAGCGGTGTGGGCATTTTGGGTCTCGAGATACGACGACGTCGATCCCGAGACGGCCGATCAGGTGGGTGCTGAGCTAGCCGCTTTGGTCGCGCGCGAGCTTGGGAAGCCGTTCAAGCCGTCGCGGGTGTGGCAAGTCAGCGCGCTGCCCAAGACGCGATCGGCCAAGATCATGCGCCGCGCCATACGAGCCGCCGCGCTCGGCACAGATCCTGGGGACCTCTCCGGCGCCGAGAACCCCGACGCCGTCAGCGAGATTCGCCGACTCGTCGCAGACCAGACGACACCCCTCGACGTCAAGGCCAGGTAGCCTGCGCCGAAGTGGCACGGACCGCTTCAGACCTTTATGGGCGCGTGTATTTAGTCATCGACGATGATGGCGTCACGTTCGTCGACGGCAAGTGCCGCCTTGGCGTAGCTGTGGACATGGCGACGCATGCGGCGCGCGGCTGCCTCCGGGTCACCGTTGCGAATCGCGGTTGTGATCGATTTGTGTGCGCGTTGGGTGACGGAGCGCACACCGTCGTCGACGAACGCGGCATTCTCGGTTCCGGTATAGATGGCCTGCGACAACGCGGTCATGAATCCGATGAGTAGTTCGTTGTGGCCGGCCATGGCCACACCGACATGCCAGTCGAGATTGGCCTGCAGGAATGCCGGCAGGTCCGCGTCGGGATCGGCGATGTCCTTGTTCGCTTTGTCGAGCACCGCCAGGTCGTCATCAGTGCGGTTGCGCGCAGCCAGCTCGGCGCAGAACGGTTCGAGGGCTTCGCGGGTCTCCATCAGATCAGCCAGCCTGATCCTCTGACCGCGGATCATCATGCTCACCGAGTTGGCCATCGACTTCGTCGTCGGACGCTGGACAAAGGCGCCGCCCGCCCGACCAGCCCTGACCCGGACCAGGTTCTGCACCTCGAGGATGCGCAAGGCTTCCCGGACTGTGGCACGGCTCATCTGTGTCTGCTTGACGAGCTCGCGTTCTGCTGGAAGCGCCGTGCCCTCGACCAACTCTCCGGAGAGGATCCGCTCACGAAGTTCGCGTGCCAACACATCGGAGGCCTTCGGCACGTCCACCGGGGTGAGCAAGACAGTCGATCGTGGTTCCATTGCGCTTCCTCCCGCACACTTTTCGGCCTAAAGGTAAGACCCAATGTACCGGTCAGAATATTGGCCTCGCGTCAGATGGCGCCAAGCCGCGCCGCGTTGTCTCGGTGGGCAACGACCATCGGCGTCTGGCCTGCGGGGGCTGGACCGCTTCAGAAGACCATCCTGGCGATGATCTCGGCGACCGCGGCGGGCTTATCCGAGCCGTCGAGCTCAACGGTCTGTCGCACGGTCAGGTCGACCGTGGTGTCGTTGACCATCCTGGCGTCCATGAGATCCGATCGCACCCGAACGCGGCTTCCCGCAGGCACCGGCGCCAGAAATCGCACCTTGTTGAGCCCGTAGTTGATGCCCATCTTGGCATTGTCGACGCGGTAGTTGTCCTTGCTCAACGCCGGAATGAGAGACAGCGTCAGGAAGCCGTGGGCAATGGTTGTGCCGTAAGGGCTTTCGGCTCGGGCTCGATCGACATCGACGTGTATCCACTGACGGTCGCCCGTCGTGTCGGCGAAAGCGTCAATACGGTCCTGATCGACAGCGGTCCACGCCGAGACGCCGAGTTCTTGACCGACGGCGTCGACGGCCTCAGCGATGGATGCAATAACGCGCACCTCTCACCTCTCTCGTAGAAGTCGAGCTGCCCCGATTGGGACCGTTTCATCACCTTGGAAATCACATTGGCCAGTGCGGAACCGGAAACGACGAGTAACAAGCCGACACCGACCAACACCGCATTGTCCAGCACGAAACCCGCTACTGCCGTGGACAATCCGGCGTAGGCGTTGAACAGCCAGATCACCATTGGCGCAAGCGATGGCCTGACCTCGTCAGTCACCAACCCGCGCTGTTCTGCGTTGAACATCGCCGCAACATCCCGCTCAGTTGCCCCGGTAGGCAGCGAATTCGGGGACGCGCTTTTCGTTGAACGCGGCCACACCCTCCTGCGCTTCGGGCGTGTCGCCGAAGAGCTTCAGGCTCGAGTACGCCATCTGGCCCATCGACGCGAACTGCTCAGTGTCAGTGTTGAAGGACTGCTTCAGAATCTTCAACGCCGTCGGCGAAAGCATTAGAATTTCATCGGCCCACGCCCGCACCTCGGACTTGAGCTCGGCGGCCGGCACCACCTTGTTCACCAGTCCCCACTCGGCGGCCTGCTGCGCCGAGTAACGCCGGCACAGGAACCAGATCTCGCGGGCTCGCTTTTCGCCGACCACGCGCGCGAGAAAGCCGGTGCCAAACCCGGCGTCAAATGATCCGACCCGGGGACCGTTCTGTCCGAACACCGCGGTGTCGGCGGCGATGGTCAGGTCGCAAATCACGTGCAGCACATGGCCTCCGCCGATCGCGAACCCGTTCACTGCGGCGATGACCGGCTTGGGCACGTCACGGATCACCCGGTGCAACGTGTCCACCTCGAACAGGCCCGTCTCTGACGGGCCGTAATCGCCGGTTTCGGCGCGTTGCTTCTGATCGCCTCCCGTGCAGAACGCCTTCTCACCTGCGCCTGTCAAACATATGACGCCGACCTCCGGGCTCCCCCACGCCAGCTTGAATGCCCGGATCAGCTCGTCGAGCGTGCGCGCACGAAATGCGTTGTACCGCTCGGGTCGGTTGATCGTGATCCACGCCAGGCCGTTGTCGACCTCATAGGTGATGTCGGTGAACTCGGTCATCAGTTGCCTCTCCTCGTTGAAAGCCACTCCACAGGCGGTCAAACCGTTATGGTCATACCATATTACCAAACGCCGGTGCCTGGACAAACAAGGCGCTGGCGTGATGCACGTCTCACACCGGTGCGGAGCCCCGGTGCATTTGCGCGAGCTCGTCGATCGATGCCTGCAGCTCGTCGAGTTCGGCCACCAGGGCCGCTCGGCGGTCGGCGACCTCATCGGCCGCCGCATCGCAATCGAGCAGGCCCCGGTGCCGCGCCATTTTCACCGCGGTGCTGAACATCTCCCCCGACACCGACTCCTCAGTGATGCGATGCTGCAATGACCATTGCCGGCCCAGACGAAGACACCTCTTGAGCAGATCCTGTTCATCGATTTCGAGTCCGGCCCCGACGTTCACCAGTTCCTCGGCCACCACCCGATAGGCGTCGATGAACGGTCTGAGCACCAAATGACCCACCAGCAGGTCGCTTCCTTTCAAAATGCGCGCAGCCTCTTCGGCGGGCAGCGGTGCGCTCGGGTCCGGGTCACGTCCGGTCATGATCGCGAACTCACGCCAGAGCTCGCCGGCGAACTCCTCGCGGCCGGCGAAGAAGAAGTCGAACTTGAGCAGTTCGCGGACCGCCTGTGCCTTTTCCCAACCCGAGCGCTTGGTCGCCCCCGGTGTCTGCACGATCGCCAGCAGGGCCAGTTCGGCGATCGCTCTGGTCACCAGAACGTGAATCGCGCTGTTGCGGTACACCCCTGCGATCAGATGCTGGTCGTCGCCGATCCCCCACACCGTCGTCGGACCCCCGGCGTAGCAGGTCAACACGCCGGAGCCGACCAGGTCGTGCAGCGTCTGCGACACGGTCGCTCGGTCGGTGAGGTCCGCTCCGCCGGCAACACGCCAGCCGCGGGCACGTAAGTATCGTGCCAGCGGTGCGACCGTCGCGCGCACCTCGTCGAGGGTCAGGGCACGGTCTTCGCCGAGCATTGCGACGCATACCGCCGCCGTGGCCGTCACCGGCGTGGCCTGGTTGAGCCGATGGCAAACGTCGAGAGCAATGCGCTCAACGACCTGGCGATCAGTCAAGCCCTCGGCGCGCAGCCCGACGATCCGCTCATACAGCGGGACCGGTGAGCCGAAGCTGATGTAGATGCGACCCAGGCGATGCCGCAGCCCGCGCGCGTAACTGAATAGCCAGCGCGCGTTCTCCGGCCGCTTGGGAAGCCCGCGCGACTCCTCGACCATCAGTTTGACTTCGTGCAGCGGCAGCTGGTCGAACAGGATCGACACGGGGACGGCCACGGTCTGCTCGGAGCGCACGGATTCGACTGCGTCGGTCACATATCGCAGCAATCCGTATCTCGGCGGCCGCAGCTTGCCGGTGCGTGTCCGACCGCCCTCGATGGACCACACCAGGTTGCGGCCGGCAGACACCATCTGGCCCACGACGATGCGCAGGGCCAGCCGGTAGGCAGGCATGTCCCCCGTCGCTCGCCGCACCGGGATGAACCCGTTGCGCCTGGCAATCGTGCCCAGCGGGAAGAAATTCAGGTTGGCGCCTGCCAGCCCGAACGTCGGCGTGATCCCTCCCTTCACAAGGCGCGGCGGAAAGGAAAATTGATCCAGATAGGAGCGGTGCGAGATGAGGAAGATGAGGGCGTGATCGCGGTCCAGCGCCCGCAGCCGGGCCAGGTCATCGTCGTCGACGACGACCTGGAAGCCGCGGACCATCCACGCCGACAGCGCATGCCAGGCGCGCACAACGGGAGGAACGTGGGAGACCGCCATCTCGCGGACATAGGATGCCGCCTCTGTCCGCACATCGGTCACAGTGCGGGACAGCTGGGACGCCAATTGAGCTGTTGCGCTGAGAAATTCATCGGAGGCCAGCAGCGCGGCGATCTCTCGACGGTCGCCAGAGCGCGACATCGACGCGGCGGATCCTTTCGGATGCAGCAACCGGGTAAGTCGATCAGACAGCACAGTCACTTGCCCACCGCCGATGCCTGCGCAATGGCGGCTGACCACTGTTGCCCTGCAGACGTTCCCGGCCAGTCGTCAAGGGTGTCGATGTAGAGCTGGCGCATTCGCGGCACCCACAGGTCGAGATCCGCTTTGGTCCAGTCGGCGGTCGGAACCGGCTCATGCACAACGACTTCGATGGTGCCTTCCTGTGCCACCCTGGCGTTGCGCCACATGATTTCGCCGGCGTTGCGGATCACGATCGGAACGATCGGAACTCCGGCGTCGCGGGCCATGTGGAAACCACCCTTCTTGAACACCCCGATCTTCGGGCTGAACGAGCGGGTGCCTTCGGGTGACATGGTGATCGAAAGCCCCTTGCGCAGCCTGTCCACCGCGGGCTGCAACGCTGAGAGAGCTTTTGATGTGTTGCTGCGATCCACGAACGCGACATCAGCCATCGCGAACAGCTGCCCGAGCACGGGTATCTGGGCCACCTCTGCCTTGGCGACGACGGTGAAGCCGCGCTGCACGACTCGGGTGGTTACGAGCATGTCGATCAATGTGCTCTGATGGTTGATGAAGAACACTGCAGGCCGGTGCGCCGTGTTTTGCTCGCCGATGACCTTGAACCGAATGTTGGCCAGCTGCCCCCCGAGCCTGCCGAACAGCGAGGTCGCCAGATCCACGCCGCCGCGACGATCCTGGGTCAGCACACCAGCGACCGCGCCCGCGCCGACTGCCGCGGCGAAGCCACCGATTAGACCGGTCGTTCGGGCCAGCGACAGCGGATGGAACTGGCTCCGTTTGGTTTTGAAACGCACCACGGGCCATCCGCGCTCTCCGGCATGACGGGCGAGGTCTGAACCGGGGTTGATCGGATGGGGAAAGCCGACCCCACCAAGGAACGGCACGTCCTCGTCGCCGTTGGCGTATGCGTGGCAGTTTTTCAGCGGGATTCGATGTCGTTTGGCGAAGTCACGGACCGCGGCGAGCTTGCTTTCCCCCCACGGCGGGCGCCCGGAGATACCGCCGGTGAGAACACCGTGCTCGGTCTCGAGCTCCGTACACAAAATATGGTCGATACCCAGTTCTCGGGCCATGGGCGCGACCTGCATCCGGGTGGCAGATGTCGCGATGACGACGGTGTGCCCCTTGTTTTGGTGGGCGCGCACCAGCCGCCAGGTGCCATGGAACAGCGCACCGGCGATCTCGTTGACGAACAGCTCCTCGCCGAGTTCCATCAGGTCGTCATCGGTGCGACCCACCCAGCTCTGAATTCCGTGCAACATCAGGTCTTCGAACGCGGCCTCGTCGAGCGGTCCACCAAGCGCCGCGAGCATGGTGCGCACGAACTCATCGGGTCCCAGTTCGAAGTTGCGCGCCCGATGGGCGATCAGCGCGCTAGCCGAGTACCCCTGGATCAGGGTTCCATCGAAATCGAAGAACGCGGCGACTTTGGGCCCGCTAGGACCGGCCTTGATCTGGGCGACGACATCGTCGACTGCGATCACCGAAGGCGTGCTACCGGTCATGTCATGACCGCCTTCGCGCAGAATTGGGCAGCGTCACGCGGGGTTAGCCGACAATCCTCAGGGATGCCGTCGGGCACATGTCCACGGCCTCTTGTGCAATGTCGATGGCCTGGTCACCGTCGAGCTCGGCATCGAGTACCTCGACCGTGCCGTCCTGCTGGATTTGGAAGCGCTCGGGTGCCAGGCCTTCGCAGAGTCCCATCCCGGCGCACTTGGTGCGGTCCACCTCAACTCTCATGTCGTCTCCCTCGTCGTCGCCGCCGGCCCGGACCCGGCACCCGGCGTCGTTTCCCTGGGTTGGGGGGAGGTACGCGCGCCCGGTGCCGGGGCGGGTGGTTTGCGACCGCGACCGTTGAGTTCTGGCGACCCCACTATGAAGGCTCGAACACCATGCAGCCAAGGGTATTCGGGACGAAATACCTCTGCTGCGGGGTGCATAACCGCCCGATGTGGTGACGCGTCACTACCAGACGTCGGCCACACTCGCAGCACAGGAGTCCACGTATGGGCCCGTCCGCGTGCCCAACCACCGCCGGTGAGCCGATGCCAGTTGTCGGCACGCCGAAAGCGCCGCGGTTCAGCGGCTCAACGCCACACAGTAGAGAAGGGGCAGCAGATGCAAATCTCAGCCGCGGTGGTCCACGAGGTGGGCGCGCCGTTCGTCCTCACCGAGGTCGAACTCGAAGACCCGGCGCCCGGTGAAGTAGTAGTGGAGATCGCTGGGGCAGGCATCTGCCACACCGACATCGCTGTCCAGCACGGGCACCTGCCGTTCCCGCTGCCCGGTGTGCTCGGCCATGAGGGCAGCGGAACGATCGTGCAGGTGGGTGCTGACGTGACGGCCTTCGCGGTCGGTGACCAGGTCGCGATCAGCTTCAACAGCTGCGCGGCGTGCCCCCAGTGCGCGTCTGGTCAACCGGCGTATTGCCACCGCTTCCTCGAATACAACTTCGGCGGGGTGCGCCCCGACGGATCCGCAGGTTTAGCCTCGGCCGGAACCAAATTGGGGGCCAACTTCTTTGGCCAATCGTCGTTGGCGACCCATGCGCTGGCGCACGAACGCAACGTGGTCAAGCTGCCGCCGGGTGCCCCGGTCGAGCTCGTCGGCCCGTTGGGCTGCGGCATCCAGACCGGGGCCGGGGCGGTGATGAACTCACTGGACGTCCAGCCGGGCTCGACGGTGGTCGTCGCCGGCGCGGGCGCGGTCGGCCTGTCGGCCGTACTGGCATCGGTGGTGCGCGACGCCGCTTCGATCATCGCCGTCGACCTGCACGCGAGCAGGCGCACCCTGGCGACCGAGCTCGGCGCCACCCACGTAATTGACCCAACGTCCGGCCCGCTGTCCGAACAGATCCGCGAGATCGCGCCGGCGGGCGCCGATTATGCGATCGATACCACTGCGGTGGCACCAGTCGTCGAGCAGCTGCTGGCCTCCCTCGGGATACGAGGCACGCTGGGGTTGATCGGTGTGCCCGCCGATCCGGCGGCCGTGTTCTCCGTCGGGCTGTTCCAACCGCCCCTTCTCGGGTTGACCATCCGCGGCATCGTCGAAGGCGATGCCGACCCGCAAACGTTCATCCCCTACCTGCTCGATCTGCACAGTCAGGGCAAGTTTCCGTTCGACAAGCTGATCACCACCATGCCGCTGGCCCGCGTCAACGAGGCAGTGGAGGCCCAGCACCGCGGCGAAATCCTCAAGGCCGTGCTGACGCCCTGAACCTTGTAGAGACAACCTTTAATGGCGAATAACAAGCGTCGAAAAGCGGCTATTGCAGCCGCGGCGCTGCTGACCACCGGGGCCGCGGCGACGGCCGTCGCGCTTATCCGGCGTGGCGCTGAAGGTCCGCGTGCCACTGTCCAACAGTTGGAGCTGACGCCCGTCCACCGGGCCGGGACCGGATCCCCGCTGCTCCTGTTGCACGGCGTGGGCGCCATATGGCGAGCATGGTCACCAGTCCTGCCACATCTCGAGCCTCACCATGACGTGATAGCGCCGACACTGCGGGGCCACGGCGGTGGGATGCCGCTAGACCCCGACATTGCGCCGTCAGTCGACGCCCTGGCCGACGACATCGAGAAAGAACTGGATCGGCTGGGCCTGCACAGAGTGCACATCGCGGGCAATTCCCTCGGCGGATGGCTCGGAATGGAGCTTGCGCGCCGAGGCCGAGCTCTGTCCCTCGTGTTGTTCAGTCCGGCGGGAGCGTGGCGGTCGCAGCGCAGCATCGAGTTACGGGCCAACGCAATTCGGCTATCCGTCGGTGCGCTCGACCATTGTGTGTCGCGCGCTGACACCATCGCCGCAAACACGCTGCTGCGCTGGCCACTGCTGGCCGCGCAGGTCGCACATCCCGAGCGGGTGCCACCTGAGGAATTGGCCGCCTATATCCGGGCCGGTGCCGTCGCGCCGGCCGTCGCGCTACTGCTGCGCGCAATCCCGCTTCGCCAAGTGCAACCTCTTCCGGCTGACCGTGACTACCCCGTCCGGCTGGTCTGGGCTGACCGCGACAGGGTGCTGCCGTTCAACGGTTTCGGCGCACCGATGCTCGAGCGGATACCCGGAGCCGAGTTGGTGCGGCTTCCCGGCGTCGGCCATGTGCCGATGTCCGACGATCCTGCCCGCGTTGCCGAACTCATCCTGCAGGTAACTGCCGGCGTCGACGGCGCGGCGCCGGCCGAAAGGTTTGAACGCAATGCCTGAAACCAACGATGACGCACTTGCCTCATGGGGTGGAGGGCCCGACCTCAGCGCGTGGGAAACACTTATGTGGCGCACCGACAGTCACCATCGCACCCGTTCGACCGGCGTGATGATCGAGCTGCTCGATGTGGAGCCGGATTGGGATCGGCTAGTGGCCGCGCACAATCGGTTCACCCAGCGGGTCCCCCGGCTACGGGAACGCGTCGTCGAGCCGCTATTGCCCCTCGTTCCGCCGGCGTGGTCGCCTGACCCACACTTCGACCTGGAATACCACCTGCAGCGGGTGCGTCTACCGGGCGACGGGTCAATGGCTGAGCTGCACGCACTGGCGGCCCAATTCGCTGCCCGCCCGCTGGATCCCGAGCGCCCGGCGTGGGAGGCGCTGCTGGTGCTTGGCGTCACCGGAGGGCGGGCAGCTTACTTGTTCAAGCCGCATCACAGCCTGAGCGACGGGATCGGTCTGCTGCAACTGCTGGACCTGGCCCACGGACATAGCCGGGAGCCCGGGCCCGCCGACGACAGGCCGATGGCCAAACCTCGACGTAAGGAATCGCCGGAGGGTCTACTGGTAAACCGGCTGGCCGCCAGGGCGGTGAGCGCGCCCGCCAGCGCGGTGCGAGAAGCGTTCTCGGCTGTAGGCCATTTCGTGGGCGACCCGGTCGGAACGGCGACCGACGCCGTCAACTTCGCGATGTCACTTCGGCGAGTGCTGTCGCCGCCGGAGGCGCCCCACTCCCCTGCGCTTACCGGCGGTGGATCCGGTTATCGACTGGACACCTTCGACGTGGCGCTTGACGACCTGAAAATAGCGGGACGGGCGGCTGGAGGCTCGGTCAATGACGCGTTCCTGGCCGCGCTGCTCGGCGGGGTCCGTCGCTACCACGAAAAGCTCTCTCTCACAGTCGATATCATGGCCGTGGCGATACCGGTCAGCCTGCGCACCGACGCTGACCCCATGGGCGCCAACAAGTTCGCCGCCGCGCGGTTCGTGGCGCCGGTCGGTGAACCCGATCCCAGCGCGCGCATCGCCGCTATCCACGACTTCATCTCCGATGCCCGCATGGAACCCGCCCTGGGATTCCTCGACCTCATTGCGCCGGTGTTGAGCCGGCTGCCGGGAATTCTGCTCACACGTATCGCCGGCGAGATGACCGGCCTGTCCGACCTGCAGGCCTCCAACTTGGGGGCGATCGGCCGCCCGCTGTATCTCGCGGGCGCAAAGGTGACGCGCATCTATCCGATGGGTCCCCGACCCGGCATCCCGGCCATGGTCGCAATGGTGACCTACGACGGAACGTGTTGCATCGCCATCAACTTCGACCCGGAAGCGATCACCGACGCCACCTCGTTCTCGACCTGCCTGCGCGAGGGCTTCGACGAGGTCATCGCCCTGGCCGGGACTGCGTGAAGCTTCGCCAATCAGACGAATCGTCGCCGCTCCGCACCGCTTTTACCCCCAACGCGGGAGCGATGACCCCCCGTCATGGTGACGCGGCAGTTGCGGCCTCGAAGTGAGACTTGAGTCACCAGACGCGCTCGCCAACGAGGTCTCGTCGGCGAGGGACATAGGGCAGTCAATACCGCAGGAAGAGGACGTCCATGACGACCGCCGAACACACGCAAGCAGCCACCATTCCCGATGGCATCGCACGGCAGATCGTGCTGCCCGAGGGCCATGGCGACCTCGCCGCACTGCATGAGGCCTACAAATGGGTGCGCAACAACGCGCCACTGGCCCAAGCCGTCGTCGAGGGCTTCGACCCTATCTGGCTGGTCAGCAAGCATGCCGACCTGCAGGAGGTCGAAAGCCAGCCGGAGGTCTTCTCTGCAGGCGGCGGCAAGGAGCCGGGGGCGCATAACCCGATCCTGCAGAACCAGGCCGGTGACGGTTTCATGAAGAGCCTGCTCGGCGGAAGCCTGCGCCTTATGGACGCCCTGCCGTACCTGGACCCGCCCGAGCACACCGAAATCAAGTTCATCACCAACGACTGGTTCCGGCCCACCCAGCTCCAGAAGTGGACAGAGCAGATCGGCGAGCTCGCCAGGGCGTCCGTCGACAAGCTCGAGAAGCTCTCCGCGACCGGGGAGATCGACCTTCTCGACGACTGGGCCCTGGGCTTCCCGCTGCACGTGATGATGACGCTGTTCGGGGTGCCCCCGGAAGACGAGCCGACGATGATGAAGATGACTCAGGAGTTCTTTGGCACGGCCGATCCTGAACACCAGCGCGAGGACGCCGAGGAGCCCAGCCCCGAGGCGATGGCCCAACAGTTCGCGGCCGCCTACCAGGAAATCTGCGCCTACTTCGACATGCTGGTCGAAGACCGCCGCGCCAATCCGCGCGAGGATCTCGCCACATTGGTCGCCACGGCCAAGGGACCCGACGGCGAGTATCTGCCGAAGTCCTTCTCCTACGGCTACTACATGGCGATTTCCACCGCCGGGCACGACACCACGTCGGCAACCCTGGCTGGCACGCTGCAGCTGCTGTCACAACACCCCGACGTACTGGCCCGCGTTCAAGCGGATCCGAAGTTGATTCCCAACCTTGTCTTGGAATCGTTGCGAATGGTCTCACCGGTCAAACACTTCATGCGCCGCGCGGAGCAGGACTACACGATGCGCGGGCAGACCATCAAGAAGGGCGACCGGTTGATGTTGCTGTTCCAGTCGGGCAACCGCGACGAGGACGTCTTCGACCGCCCCTACGAATTCGACATCGACCGCAAACCCAACAAGCAGATCGCATTCGGCCACGGCCCTCACATGTGCATCGGACAACACCTGTCCAAACTCGAGCTGAAGGTGATGCTCGAAGAACTGCTCCCCCGCATCAAGTCGATCGAACTGCTCGGACCCGGGCAGTACACGCAGACCAACTTCGTCGGCGGGTTAAAGCATCTGCCCGCCAAGCTCAATTTCGCCTGATGCTGAAGAGATGCCAATGACGACAATCGATTACCCACAGCTCTACATCGCCGGCACCTGGACAGCGCCTGCCGGTCACGACACTATCGGGGTCTATTCGCCGACCACCGAAGAGCGGGTCGGTTCGGTGCCAAGGGGCACCGCGGCAGATATCGACGCCGCGGTGGCCGCCGCCAGGACCGCATTCGACGCTCCCGACGGATGGGCGAATTGGCATCCGAAGCAACGCGCCGATGTCCTTGAACGATTCGCCGTGGAACTGGAAGCCCGCGGCGGCGAAACGGCGCGACGGGTGTCGATGCAGAACGGCATGCCGATCTGGCTGGCCCAACAGTTCGAAGCTGGCTTTCCCCCGATTCTGCTGCGCTACTACAGCGACCTGATGACCAGTGCGCCAGCCGAGGAGACCCGTCCCGGCATGCTCGGCGGCACATCACTGGTCTCCAAGCAGCCCGTCGGCGTCGTCGGCGCGATCGTGCCCTGGAATGTCCCCCAGGGGATCACGTTCCTCAAACTCGCACCCGCATTGGCCTCCGGCTGCACCGTTGTCCTGAAACCAGCCGAGGAGACAGTGCTCGACGCCTTCCTGATGGCCGAGGCCGCCGCAGCAGCAGGCCTGCCCGACGGCGTGTTGAATGTGGTTCCGGGCGGCCGTGAGGTAGGTGCCTACCTGGTCGAGCACCCCGGTGTCGACAAGGTGTCGTTCACCGGATCCACCGCGGCGGGCCGCTGGATCGCCGAAACGTGCGGACGGCTGCTGCGGCCGGTCACCCTCGAACTCGGCGGCAAGTCGGCGGCCATCGTCCTCGACGATGCCGACCTCGCCAGCTTGATCGAGCCCTTTTTCGGGGCAACACTGCTCAACAACGGCCAGATCTGCTGGCTCAACACCCGGGTATTGGCACCGCGAAGCCGCTACACCGAAATCGTCGACACGATCACCGATTTAGCGCGCTCACTGACGTTAGGCGATCCGCTCGACCCCCAAACCAAAGTCGGCCCAATGGTTTCGCAGCGCCAGCGTGACCGTGTCGAAATGTATATCGCCAAGGGCAAGAGCGAAGGTGCGCGGATGACGACCGGAGGTGCGCGACCGGAAGGACTGGACCGCGGGTGGTTCGTCGAGCCCACCGTCTTCGCCGACCTGGACAACACCGCAACGGTGGCACGCGAAGAGATCTTCGGGCCAGTGCTGTCGCTGATTCCCTACTCCGACGAAGACGACGCCGTCGCCATTGCGAACGACAGCATTTACGGTCTCGGCGGGACGGTATGGTCCTCGGATCCCGAACGCGCGGCCAGCGTCGCCCGCCGCGTTCAGTCGGGGACCATCGGGGTCAATCACTACGTCAACGATCCGGTCGCCCCGTTCGGCGGCATCAAACAAAGCGGAATGGGACGCGAACTCGGTCCGGAGGGACTGGACGCATTCCAGGTCTACAAGACCATTTACCTGCCGCCCACGGCGTGACAGCCGATGTCCGCGCCTGCCATCACCATGCCTAGCGCCAGCGTCCATGAATTTACGGCGGATCTGATCGTCCGCGGCCGCAGCACGCCCGCAGAAGGCGTGGTCGTGCTGGACCTTGCCCATCCAGAGTCGCAAGACCTTCCACCTTGGGAACCGGGGGCACACATCGACTTGGTTCTCGGTGACGGGCTCACGCGCCAATACTCACTATGCGGTAACCCGCGCGATCGGGGGGTCTGGCGTGTCGGGGTCCTGCTCGATCCCAATAGTCGCGGTGGTTCGCAGTTCGTTCACGACAATCTCGACGAGGGCGCGACGGTGCGAGTTCGTGGCCCCCGCAATCACTTTCCGCTGGTCGACTCACCGACGTACCGCTTCATCGCAGGAGGTATCGGCATCACCCCGATCGCGGCGATGATCGAGGCAGTCCAATGCGCGGGCAGTGAGTGGACACTGCTTTACGGCGGACGGACCAGGACTTCCATGGCCTTCGCCGATGAACTTGTCGAGCGCTACCCCGACCGTGTAACTGTGTGGCCGCAGGACGAGCGGGGCATTCTCGACCTCGACTCGCTCCTCAAGGATCCCGAGGACAACGCGTTGGTGTACTGCTGCGGGCCGGAGCCATTGCTCGCGGCGGTCGAGCAGCACTGCGCCCCATGGCCTTCGGGGACACTTCACATCGAACGGTTCACCGCGAAAGCGCCGAGCGCAGAGCAGGCCGCTGAAGGGCTCGATCAATTTGAGGTCGTCTGCCAGCGGTCGGGAATCACTGTGGAGATCACAGCCGACAAGTCGATCCTGGAAACCCTCGAGGAAGCCGACGTTCCGATCATGGCCAGCTGCTATGAAGGCGTATGCGGCACCTGCGAAGCGCGGGTACTGGAGGGCACTCCGGATCACCGCGACTCGATGCTCACCGAACCTGAGAAGGCCGCCGGCGAAGTGATGCTGGTGTGCGTGTCGCGCTCACGCAGCGAAAGGTTGGTGCTGGACCTGTGAGTACCAACTATCCGAAGAAGTGCTGGTACGTCGCGGCTACCTGCGATGAAGTAACCGAGGCGCCGTTGGGCCGTCGGTTACTCGGAAAAGATGTAGTGCTATGGCGCGGCGCGAGCGGCCAGGTCAATGCCTTCGAAAACCGTTGCGCACACAGGGCATTCCCGCTGTCACACAGCCGCGTCGACGGAGACCGCTTGGTCTGTGGTTACCACGGTTGCACGTATGACACCGAGGGCACGTGCGTCTACACACCGACCCAGCCCCAGGTCCCGACGGGGATGAGCGTGCCGGTGTTTCCGGTGTTGGAGGAATCCCCGTTTGTATGGATCTGGATCGGACCGCCGGCCGCTGCCTTCGGCAGCCGACCGCCGAGCATGCCGTGGATCAAAGACGTCGCGTGGTCGACATTCGCCGATTCTTGGCACGTGGACGCCAATTACATGATGGTTCACGAACACTATCTGGACTTCAGCTACGCCCCGGTGGTTCATGCGCGGGATCTGCCGCCGGGACTCAACAGCATGCCGGCGTTCAACGATGTCGAAGTGAGCGAAACGACCGTTTCCTATACCCGTGTGTTGCAGGAACTTCCGCTCGCTGATTGGCAAGCGGATGCGACCGGACTGGACCGGGCGCTGACCTATAAGCATCGTGAGGGCGGCACATTCGCCTCCCCGGCCGTTCACCGGCAATATTGGGACATCGAGACCGCGGATGGTGTTGTGTACACGACGACGCGGACCCATGGCATCACGCCGGAGACGGAATCAACCTCGCACGTGTTCATGCAAGCCTCGCGCAACTACCGTATCGACGGCCGAGATCGCGCCGCGGTGACCAACGGACTGCGTTCATTCCTGGCCGAGGTCAGCCGACGGGACACATCCATTCTTGAGATGGCCTCCAACCACTCGGGTTACGACGGATGGCGAGGAGGAGTGGAGTTTCAGGCAGACGCCGCCGCGCTGCGCGCTCGACGCATTGTCGGGGTGATGCTGGCCAAAGAGGCGGGCCCGTCGGCGATACGTCCTGGTCTTGCTCCCAACAGCAGGAGTGACTCGCTCAGTCCTTCGGCGCCCCTCGTCCTCGGCGGTTAGTGATGCAGAATGTCGAAGACCATAAATCGCTAAATAGTTAGCGCATTAGTAAGTTGGTGCGCTACCGTTCCCATCGCCAGCAGGTCGCTACAGCCATAACGCAACTGAGTGTCTCTTCTACAGCGCACACCCGCACGGTGTCTCAGATTCGTGTCACATATGCCATCGAGGTGACACGGCAGATGAGAATTTGACACCGAGTTTGAGAACCTACAGACGTCCCACGTTTGGCGCCGCCACGACAATGTCGTTTTTCCGCCAGTGATGTCGGTGGGCTCGTGTAATTGTCGATGCATGCACGAAGATTTCGACCGCTGTTACCGGGCCGTGCAGTCCAAGGACGCCCGGTTCGACGGCTGGTTCGTCACTGCCGTGCTGACCACGAAGATCTACTGCCGACCGAGTTGCCCGGTCCGGCCGCCGTTCGCCCGCAACATGCGGTTTTATCCGACGGCTGCGGCCGCGCAACGGGCGGGTTTCCGCGCCTGCAAGCGCTGCCGACCGGACGCCTCGCCGGGCTCGCCGGAGTGGAACGTGCGCGGCGACGTGGTGGCGCGGACCATGCGCCTGATCGCCGACGGCACCGTCGATCGTGAAGGCGTCACCGGACTCGCTGCACGCGTCGGCTACACCATCCGGCAGCTCGAGCGGCTGCTGCAGGCCGAGGTCGGCGCCAATCCGCTGGCGCTGGCCAGGGCGCAGCGCAGCCAGACCGCGCGGGTGCTGATCGAGACGACGGAGCTGCCGTTCGGCGACGTCGCGTTCGCAGCGGGGTTCTCGAGCATCCGCCAGTTCAACGACACTGTTCGTGCGGTCTGCGATCTGACACCGACGACTCTGCGCCGACGCGCCCGCACGCGGTTCGGGCGAGGCAACGGCGCGTTGTCGCTGCGGCTGCCGGTGCGGACGCCATTCGCCTACGAAGGACTGTTCGGTCATCTCGCGGCAAGCGCGGTACCCGGTGTCGAGGAGGTGCGCGACGGCGCCTACCGGCGCACTCTGCGATTGCCTAACGGCAACGGAATCGTAAGTCTCACACCGCAACCCGCCCATGTGCAGTGTCAGCTGGTATTGGATGACTTCCGTGATCTATCCACCGCGATCGCCCGGTGTCGGCGACTGCTGGATCTCGACGCCGATCCCGAAGCCGTCGTCGACGCACTCAGCGCCGACCCCGACCTGACTGCATTGGTGGCCAAGGCGCCTGGCCAACGGATACCGCGCACGGTCGACGAGCAGGAGCTGGCGATCCGAGTAGTGCTCGGCCAACAGGTGTCGTTGAAGGCCGCACGCACCCACGCCCGACGCATCGTGATGGCCTACGGTCAGCCGGTCACCGATTTCAATGGCGGTCTGACGCATGCCTTTCCGGCGGTCGAGCATCTTGCAGAAATCGATCCCGCGCATCTGGCGTTCCCGAAGTCGAGACAGCGATCCCTGACGACGCTCATCAGAGGGATGGCGCAGGGAGAGATGGTCCTCGACGCCGGCTGCGACTGGAACCGCGCCCGCGAGCAGCTGTTGGCGCTACCGGGGATCGGCCCTTGGACCGCCGAGGTGATCGCGATGCGTGGTCTAGGGGACCCCGACGCGTTCCCAGCCAGCGACTTGGGTGTGCGACTTGCGGCGAGGCAGCTGGGGCTGCCCGGCGATGCCCGCCCGCTGACCGAGCGCAGTATGCAATGGCGGCCATGGCGGTCGTATGCAACTCAGCACCTATGGACGGCCCTCGATCACGCGGTCAACGAATGGCCGCCGAAGGAGAAGTGATGCAACAAGTGCTGTTTCGGTCGATGGAGAGTCCGGTCGGGAAGCTGACACTCGCGGGTACCGCTGGGCGACTCATGCATCTGCGTATGGTCGACCAGACATACGAGCCGAGCCACGATGGCTGGGAACCCGATGACGACGCATTCTCCGAAGCAGTCGAACAACTCGAGGCTTATTTCGCCGGCGACCGGATCGACTTCGACCTCGACCTGAATCTGGTCGGCACTGCATTTCAGCGGCGAGTGTGGGAGGCGCTCCTGACAATCCCTTATGGAGAAACACGGTCGTACGGGGAGATCGCGCGACAGATCGGATCGCCCGGCGCGTTTCGCGCTGTTGGACTGGCGAACGGCCACAACCCGATCGGCATTATCGTGCCGTGCCATCGTGTAATCGGATCAAACGGCAGCCTCACCGGATACGGCGGCGGCCTCGACCGAAAAAGGGCATTGCTCGCCTTAGAAAAGAGCCGTTCTGCGCCCGCGTTGTTCTGACTAACGTTCCAGCGCTTTGGCGCAGCCAGCGAGAACCGCCGCGAAGCTGGAGCGCAGTAGCCGAAAGCTCAATGCCTCCAGCACTTTTCCGCCGGCGTAGACCGGATGGCCGTATACGGTGTGCCAGCCGACATGTGTGCCATCACCTGCCGGGGTGAACGTCAACGTGCCGCCTTCGTGGTTGAACGGCGGCAACGAACGAAGGATGAGGTACGAGTAGCTCCGCGGCCGGTCGTATGCGGTGATCTCCTCTTCGAACCACATTCCGGCCCCGATCACCCATCGTCTGACGCCGGCCGCCGCTGCCGACGTACCCTTCGTGAACCCTGCCCGTAGCGCGAGCGGGGCGGCCGTCAGATTGACCGGTTCTGCCAGCCAATCGAACACAGCTTGCGGAGGCGCGGCGATCGTCCGCTCGACATACAGCTCGACCACTGAAGGCTCCTTGCAGTTTTCGTCTCTCCACAAATGCCTTTGCCCCCCAATAGAATTGGGGGGCAAAGGACTTAAATTGTGTTCGGCGGTGTCCTACTTTTCCACCCGGGTTGGGTAGTATCATCGGCGCTGGCAGGCTTAGCTTCCGGGTTCGGGATGGGTCCGGGCGTTTCCCTGCCGCTATGGACCGCCGTAACTCTATTCACTTTTCGGTGCCCCACGGTTTTGTGTGGGGAAGTGTTATTTGGTGGTGGGGTGCAGTGGTTTGACTGCTGTGGATGTGTGTGTGGTTGCGGGTGTGTGTGTAAGTTTTCGGCCGGTTAGTGCCAGTTCCCTGAACACATTGCTGTGCGTGTAGGTCTGGTCTATCGATCCCGTGGTCTGCGGGGGGCCTTATCCCACTTGAATGGGTGAGAAGCCTGGTCTTGGAGGGGGTTTCCCGCTTAGATGCTTTCAGCGGTTATCCTGTCCGAACGTGGCTATCCAGCGGTGCCCCTGGTGGGACAACTGGTGGACCAGAGGTTCGTCCGTCCCGGTCCTCTCGTACTAGGGACAGGTTTCCTCAAGCTTCTGACGCGCGCGGCGGATAGAGACCGAACTGTCTCACGACGTTCTAAACCCAGCTCGCGTGCCGCTTTAATGGGCGAACAGCCCAACCCTTGGGACCTGCTCCAGCCCCAGGATGCGACGAGCCGACATCGAGGTGCCAAACCATCCCGTCGATATGGACTCTTGGGGAAGATCAGCCTGTTATCCCCGGGGTACCTTTTATCCGTTGAGCGACACCCCTTCCACTCGGGGGTGCCGGATCACTAGTCCCGACTTTCGTCCCTGCTTGACGTGTAGGTCTCGCAGTCAAGCTCCCTTGTGCACTTACACTCAACACCTGATTGCCGTCCAGGTTGAGGGAACCTTTGGGCGCCTCCGTTACATTTTAGGAGGCAACCGCCCCAGTTAAACTACCCACCAGGCACTGTTCCTGAACCGGATAGACGGTTCGAGGTTAGAGGCCCAATACGATCAGAGTGGTATTTCAACGATGACTCCACAATCACTGGCGTGACTGCTTCACAGTCTCCCACCTATCCTACACAAACCGTATCGAGCACCAATACCAAGTTGTAGTGAAGGTCCCGGGGTCTTTTCGTCCTGCCGCGCGTAACGAGCATCTTTACTCGTAGTGCAATTTCGCCGAGTCTATGGTTGAGACAGTTGAGAAGTCGTTACGCCATTCGTGCAGGTCGGAACTTACCCGACAAGGAATTTCGCTACCTTAGGATGGTTATAGTTACCACCGCCGTTTACTGGGGCTTAAATTCTCCGCTTCACCCCCGAAAGGGTTAACGGGTCCTCTTAACCTTCCAGCACCGGGCAGGCGTCAGTCCGTATACATCGTCTTGCGACTTCGCACGGACCTGTGTTTTTAGTAAACAGTCGCTTCTCACTGGTTTGTGCCACCCCCCACCGCTGCCGGCTGCAAGAGCCATGACGATGTGAGGTCCCCCTTCTCCCGAAGTTACGGGGGTATTTTGCCGAGTTCCTTAACCATAGTTCACTCGTACGCCTCGGTATTCTCTACCTGACCACCTGTGTTGGTTTGGGGTACGGGCCGTGTCTGTGCTCGCTAGAGGCTTTTCTCGGCAGCATAGGATCACCGAATTCACCTCACTCGGCTATGCATCACCTCTCGGACTCATATGACACCCGGATTTACCTAGATGTCGTCCTACCGGCTTGCCCCAGTATTACCACTGACTGGTACGGCTACCTTCCTGCGTCACCCCATCGCTTGACTACTACCAAAGAAGATCCCACGCAGCCCCACCACCCCATCACCCGAAGGATCCGGTGGTCGTGGTTTTGGGCGGTTAGTACCTCTGATTCGTCAGGGGCGCACATACACGGGTACGGGAATATCAACCCGTTGTCCATCGACTACGCCTGTCGGCCTCGCCTTAGGTCCCGACTCACCCTGGGCGGACTGGCCTGGCCCAGGAACCCTTGGTCTTTCGGCGGGCAAGGTTCTCACTTGCCTTATCGCTACTCATGCCTGCATTCTCACTCCCACACCCTCCACCACTGAATCACTTCGTGGCTTCACCGGATGCAGGACGCTCCCCTACCCAACAATCCTCGCGGACCATTGCCGCGGCTTCGGCGGTGTGCTTGAGCCCCGCTACATTATCGGCGCACAATCACTTGACCAGTGAGCTATTACGCACTCTTTCAAGGGTGGCTGCTTCTAAGCCAACCTCCTGGTTGTCTTCGCGACTGCACATCCTTTTCCACTTAGCACACGCTTAGGGGCCTTAGCCGGCGATCTGGGCTGTTTCCCTCTCGACGCACGGAGCTTATCCCCCGCCGTCTCACTGCCACGCTTTCATTTACCGGCATTCGGAGTTTGGCTGACGTCAGTAACCTAGTAGGGCCCATCGGCCATCCAGTAGCTCTACCTCCGGCAAAAAACACGTAACGCTGCACCTAAATGCATTTCGGGGAGAACCAGCTATCACGGAGTTTGATTGGCCTTTCACCCCTACCCACAACTCATCCCCTCAGTCTTCAACCTAAGTGGGTTCGGGCCTCCACAACATCTTACTGCTGCTTCACCCTGGCCATGGGTAGATCACTCCGCTTCGGGTCCAGAACACACCACTACACCAATCCCAACGAATTGGATACGCCCTATTCAGACTCGCTTTCGCTGCGGCTACCCCACCCGGGTTAACCTCGCGACATGTCCCTGACTCGCAGGCTCATTCTTCAAAAGGCACGCCATCACCCCACAACAAAGTCGAGGGCTCTGACGGATTGTAAGCGCACGGTTTCAGGTACTCTTTCACTCCCCTCCCGGGGTACTTTTCACCATTCCCTCACGGTACTAATCCGCTATCGGTCACTGGGAAGTATTCAGGCTTACCGAGTGGTCTCGGCAGATTCACAGCAGATTCCACGGGCCCGCTGCTACTCGGGGACAGTTCCACGAAAGCCGTCAAATTTTCGGTTACGGGGCTCTCACCCTCTCCGGACAGGCCATCCCAGGCCACTTCACCTAACCCAACGGTTTATCACTTTCGCCCTGGCCGGCGGACCAGAGAAGAAACGCCCCACAACACCGCACACACAACCCCCGCCGGGTATCACATGCATACGGTTTAGCCATCCTCCGCTTTCGCTCGCCACTACTCACGGAATCACTTTTGTTTTCTCTTCCTACGGGTACTGAGATGTTTCACTTCCCCGCGTTCCCCCCCAACGCCTATATATTCAGCGTTGGGTGACACGACATCACTCGTGCCGGGTTTCCCCATTCGGACATCCTCGGATCCACGCTCGGTTGACAACTCCCCGAGGCATATCGCAGCCTCCCACGTCCTTCATCGGCTCCCAGTGCCAAGGCATCCACCATGCGCCCTTAAACACTTACAACACAAAACCAATTGTATTAACAAAAATTGCACATCAACACACACAAAAACACCAACCCCCCAACGGAAGGCCAGCGCCCACATGCGTGCTAGATGCTCGCAACCACTATCCACAAATCAAACACCACACCCCACCACCAAAACTCGGGGCGACAACAACCAACTCCCTATCCCCGGTTTCCCACCATCGGGACGAAGAGATAGCGGGCTTGTTGTCTCAAAGCCCAATAGTGTGTCTGGCAATCCATCACCGATGTCTCCCCACCGGCTCAACGTTTGTCGTGCACCAGAACCACACCCACTACAGGTGCGGCCCATCCATCGAATCGCCCAAATCTCGGTGATCCGCGCGATGCGGGCCGGCTCGGGTCTCGTGGTGCTCCTTAGAAAGGAGGTGATCCAGCCGCACCTTCCGGTACGGCTACCTTGTTACGACTTCGTCCCAATCGCCGATCCCACCTTCGACGGCTCCCTCCCACAAAGGGGTTAGGCCACCGGCTTCGGGTGTTACCGACTTTCATGACGTGACGGGCGGTGTGTACAAGGCCCGGGAACGTATTCACCGCAGCGTTGCTGATCTGCGATTACTAGCGACTCCGACTTCACGGGGTCGAGTTGCAGACCCCGATCCGAACTGAGACCGGCTTTGAAAGGATTCGCTCCACCTCACGGCATCGCAGCCCTTTGTACCGGCCATTGTAGCATGTGTGAAGCCCTGGACATAAGGGGCATGATGACTTGACGTCATCCCCACCTTCCTCCGAGTTGACCCCGGCAGTCTCTCACGAGTCCCCGCCATAACGCGCTGGCAACATGAGACAAGGGTTGCGCTCGTTGCGGGACTTAACCCAACATCTCACGACACGAGCTGACGACAGCCATGCACCACCTGCACACAGGCCACAAGGGAAACCACATCTCTGCAGTCGTCCTGTGCATGTCAAACCCAGGTAAGGTTCTTCGCGTTGCATCGAATTAATCCACATGCTCCGCCGCTTGTGCGGGCCCCCGTCAATTCCTTTGAGTTTTAGCCTTGCGGCCGTACTCCCCAGGCGGGGTACTTAATGCGTTAGCTACGGCACGGATCCCAAGGAAGGAAACCCACACCTAGTACCCACCGTTTACGGCGTGGACTACCAGGGTATCTAATCCTGTTCGCTCCCCACGCTTTCGCTCCTCAGCGTCAGTTACTGCCCAGAGACCCGCCTTCGCCACCGGTGTTCCTCCTGATATCTGCGCATTCCACCGCTACACCAGGAATTCCAGTCTCCCCTGCAGTACTCCAGTCTGCCCGTATCGCCCGCACGCCCACAGTTAAGCTGTGAGTTTTCACGGACAACGCGACAAACCACCTACGAGCTCTTTACGCCCAGTAATTCCGGACAACGCTCGCACCCTACGTATTACCGCGGCTGCTGGCACGTAGTTGGCCGGTGCTTCTTCTGCATCTACCGTCACTTGCGCTTCGTCGATGCTGAAAGAGGTTTACAACCCGAAGGCCGTCATCCCTCACGCGGCGTCGCTGCATCAGGCTTGCGCCCATTGTGCAATATTCCCCACTGCTGCCTCCCGTAGGAGTCTGGGCCGTATCTCAGTCCCAGTGTGGCCGGACACCCTCTCAGGCCGGCTACCCGTCGTCGCCTTGGTAGGCCATCACCCCACCAACAAGCTGATAGGCCGCGGGCCCATCCCACACCGCAAAAGCTTTCCCCCACCAACCATGCAGCCAGCGAGGTGTATTCGGTATTAGACCCAGTTTCCCAGGCTTATCCCAAAGTGCAGGGCAGATCACCCACGTGTTACTCACCCGTTCGCCACTCGAGCACCCCCGAAAGGGCCTTTCCGTTCGACTTGCATGTGTTAAGCACGCCGCCAGCGTTCGTCCTGAGCCAGGATCAAACTCTCCAAACAAAACCCAAAAAGGCCATTCAGAAAAATCTGAACCAAAGCAAGACACCAAAAACTGGCATCAAAAACAACCACCCCCCAAACGGGAAAAAGAGGGCAGCCAAAAAACAACAACAAACAAAAACCACCAAACACACTATTGAGTTCTCAAACAACACACCCGCGCTGCAGGCAACCCTGCCACTGTACTCCACGTGGACAGAGACGTCAAACCCCGTCCTCCAGTCCGAATGGCCTGGGGCCGTGGGCTTCTCGATAAAGAATACGCCCTTGTCCCCCACCCGCCAAAGCGGGGTCACTTAACGCATCGAGCGCTAGACGACCCGCTCTATTTCGGCGCCCAGACTCACAAGTTGCTCGACGAACAGCGGGTAGCCGCGATCGATGTGGAACACGTCATGAACCTCGGTGTCACCATCGGCGACCAGCCCCGCAAGCACCAAGCCGGCGCCGGCCCGAATATCGGACGACCACACCGGCGCGCTGGACAGTTGCGGGATGCCCCTGACCACTGCGTGGTGGCCATCGGTGCGGGCGTCGGCACCGAGCCGGATCATTTCTTCGACGAACCGGAACCGGGCCTCGAACACGTTCTCCGTGATCATCGACGTACCGTCCGCGATCGAAGCCAGGCCGATCGCCATCGGCTGCAGGTCGGTCGGGAATCCCGGGAACGGCAGCGTCGCGACGTTGACTGCTTTCGGCCGCTCGTACTGAACCACCCGGAAACCGTCGTCGGTCTGCGTGACGGTGGCGCCGGCGTCGTGCAGCTTGTGCAGCACCAATTGAAGGTGCTGCGGATCGATACCCGTCACCGAGATATCCCCGCGGGTCATTGCGGCGGCAATGCCCCACGTGGCCGCCACGATGCGGTCGCCGATCACCCGGTGCTCGGTCGGATAGAGGCGGTCGACGCCTGTGATCGTCATCGTCGGCGTCCCCGCACCCGAGATCTGGGCCCCCATCTGGTTGAGCATCGTGCACAGGTCGACGACGTCTGGCTCGCGCGCGGCGTTGTGAATGGTCGTGACCCCTTCGGCGACCACGGCGGCCATCAGGATGTTCTCCGTGGCACCCACCGACGGGAACTCCAATTGAATCTCGGCGCCGCGCAAGTGCTCTGCCTCGGCCACGACACAGCCGTGCTCGATGTTGCAGCGCGCACCCAGCTGCCGCAGACCGGCCTGGTGCATATCCAACGGCCGCGACCCAATCGCGTCGCCGCCCGGCAGCGCAACCTTGGCTCGCTTGCATCGTCCGACCAACGGGCCGAGCACACACACCGACGCCCGGAACTGTCGGACCGCTGCGAAATCCGCGTCGTACTTGGGTTCGTCGGGCGAGGTGATTCGAACGGTGTCACCGTCGAGCTCGACTGTGGCGCCCAGACCGCGCAGCACCTCCGCCATCAGCGGAACGTCCAGAATGTCCGGGCAGTTGGTGATCGTGCTGGTTCCCTCGGCAAGGAGCGAGGCCGCCATCAGCTTCAAGACGCTGTTTTTGGCTCCCCCGACAGCAACTTCGCCCGATAACCGGTTTCCCCCGGTCACCACGAATCGCTCGCTCACGCGGCTTAGTGTAAACAGCGGCACCCGACGGTGTCAGTTTCCCAGGCCACCGCGCCCGGTACGGTTTGACCATGGCAGTTCATCTGACCCGCATATATACGCGGACCGGCGATGACGGGACCACCGGCTTGAGCGACTTCAGCAGGGTCTCAAAGAATGACGCGCGACTCGCCGCGTATGCCGACTGCGACGAGACCAATGCCGCGATCGGTGTCGCGATTGCCTTGGGTAACCCCAGTGAGCAAATTCGCAAGGTGCTGCGGCAGATTCAGAACGACCTCTTCGATGCGGGCGCTGACCTATCGACTCCCGTAGTGGCGAACCCCGAACACCCGCCGCTGCGGATCACGCAGAGCTACATCGACAGGCTCGAGTCCTGGTGCGACGAGTTCAACGAACCGCTGCCGGCGTTGAATTCGTTTGTGCTGCCGGGCGGTACACCGCTCTCGGCGTTGCTGCATGTGGCGCGCACGGTCGCGCGCCGCGCCGAACGGTCAGCGTGGCAGGCCGTCGACACGCACGCAGACTCGATCAGCGTGCTGCCCGCGAAGTACCTCAACCGGCTGTCAGATCTGCTGTTCATCCTGTCGCGGGTGGCGAACCCCGACGGCGACGTGTTGTGGCAACCAGGCGGATGAGCGCTTGCGCGACGACCGAAAGACCGGGCCCGGCAATCGATTGAATCAAAACGTTCGGCGCCGTGCCCGTGGCGACGGCCGCGACTCCAGCCACGATAAGAACGCCGTCAGCGCACCGCGATCCAGCGCCACTTCATATCCGCGGCGACGTTCTGGATCGGTATCGCGCAGTTCCAGCACGACGATTTCGTCTGTCATGATGTCGAATTCGTCGCCCCGAGGCGAGCGGCGTGACACGATCTCCAACCCGCGCCGACTCAGCGTGCGATCGGGCCACCAACGCAGGCTGGACAACCGATAGAAGCCGGCTTCCCCACCCCGGTAACGCATTACACCGTGGCGCCAGCCATGGCCGGCGACAGCGGGGACGTCACGCAGGATCGCAGCCGTCCCGCCCACCTGGCGTAGTTTCCACAACCGATAACTGAGTGCGACGGAGACACAGAGCAATACACCGACCAGCGCGACCATCAACAGCATGGACGCGCTCATCGGCGGGACCTCTAGTCGATCTGGCCCAGGGCGCGCAACCGCGCCCGACCCTTGGCAGCAGTAGCGGGATCGTCGGATTCGGCGTCGCGCTGTGCGGCGGCTTCGTCGATCTCCGAATCGAATTCAGCGCTCTCGGCAAGGACGGTCACGGCTTGCTCGGTGACGGACAGGAAGCCCCCGTCAACGGCGATACGCAGATCGTCCTCGCCTTCACGCTCGACCCGCACCATCGCGTCGTCGACCAACTGTGCGACCAACGGGATGTGGTTGGCCAGGATGCCGATCTCACCCGACGTGGTGCGGGTGAAGAGGAACGTGCCCTGGCCCGACCAGATCTTGCGATCGACCGCGACGATGTCGATGTTCAGTTCGGCCATCTCACATCACCTTTCGGTGTGGACAGGAGGACCTAGGCATCCTTCTTGTCGTCCTCGTCCGACTTGGAGGAGCCGTTGCCGCCGCCTTCGAGCTCCACACCAAAGCCCTTGGCCTTCTTCGCCAAATCGTCCAGGCCGCCGATCAGGAAGAACGCCTGCTCGGGCACGTGGTCGAATTCGCCCTTGGTGAGCCGGTCGAACGCCTCGATGGTCTCCTTGACGGGAACCGTCGAACCGGGCTGGCCGGTGAACTGCTCGGCAGCCATCATGTTCTGGCTCAGGAAGCGCTCGATACGACGGGCGCGCTGCACCAGCTGTTTGTCCTCTTCGGACAGCTCGTCGATACCGAGGATCGCGATGATGTCCTGGAGGTCCTTGTAGCGCTGCAGGATTCGGATGACTTCCTGCGCCACGCGGTAGTGCTCGTCGCCGACGACCGCTGGGTCGAGGATGGTCGAGCTGGACGCCAGCGGATCCACCGCCGGGAAGATGCCTTTCGAGAACACCGCGCGGGACAACTCCGTCGTGGCATCCAGGTGCGCGAACGTGGTCGCCGGCGCCGGGTCGGTGTAGTCGTCAGCGGGCACGTACACGGCCTGCATCGAGGTGATGGAGCGACCGCGCGTCGAGGTGATGCGCTCCTGCAGCTCGCCCATCTCGTCGGCCAGCGTCGGCTGGTAACCCACGGCGGACGGCATGCGGCCGAGCAGCGTCGACACCTCCGAACCGGCCTGGGTGAACCGGAAGATGTTGTCGATGAACAGCAGCACGTCCTGTTGCTGTTCATCGCGGAAGAACTCCGCCATGGTCAGCGCGGACAGCGCCACCCGCATACGGGTGCCGGGCGGCTCGTCCATCTGACCGAACACCAGCGCGGTGTCCTTGAGCACGTCGGCGTCGGCGAGCTCGACCCACAGGTCGTTGCCCTCACGGGTGCGCTCACCCACACCGGCGAAAACCGAAGTGCCGCCGAAGTTGCGGGCAATACGGTTGATCATCTCCTGGATCAACACGGTCTTGCCCACGCCGGCGCCGCCGAACAGGGCGATCTTGCCGCCACGCACGTACGGGGTCAGCAGGTCGACGACCTTGAGGCCGGTCTCGAGCATCTCGGTGCGGGGCTCGAGCTCACTGAAGGCGGGCGGCTTGCGGTGAATCTCCCAGCGATCGAAGTCTTTTCCGTACTCCGGGTCGTCAAGGCAGGCGCCGAGGGCGTTCCACACGTGGCCCTTCACACCGTCGCCGACGGGCACCGAGATCGACGCGCCGGTGTCGACGACGTCGACGCCGCGGACCAGGCCGTCGGTCGGCTGCAGCGAGATGCAGCGCACCAGGTTGTCGCCGAGGTGCTGCGCCACCTCGAGGGTGAGCGTCTTCGCGAGCTCCTCGAACGTCACCTCGGCGTTCAGCGCGTTGAACAGCTCGGGCACCGAGCCACGCGGGAACTCAACGTCGACCACGGGGCCGGTAACCCGCACCACGCGACCGTTGGTGTCCTTGTTCTTTGCCTTCGTGGGCTTTTCGGCGGTAGCAGTCATCTCTTCTTCTCTCTAAGGGGCTAACGTCCGGCGGCGTCGGCGAGCGCATTCGCGCCACCGACGATCTCGCTGATTTCCTGGGTGATGTTGGCCTGGCGCTCCCGGTTGGCCATCAAGGTCAACTCTTTGATGAGGTCGTCGGCGTTGTCCGTTGCCGACTTCATGGCCCGCTGACGTGACGCCAGCTCCGAAGCGGCCGACTCGAGCAGCGCGGCGTAGACGCGCGTAGCCAGGTACCGCGGCAGCAACGCATCGAAAAGCGTTGTGGCGTCTGGCTCGAACGAATACAGCGTGCGAGGACCCGACTCCTCCTCGACGTATTCCACCACCATCGGCGCGATCCGATGCGCGACCGCATTCTGCGACATCATCGACTTGAATTCGGTGGAGACGATGTGCAGCTCGTCGAGTCCCAGGATGCCGTCGGGGCCCGGGTCGTCACCGTGGTCGTCGGCACCGGCCATGAACGCGTCGACCAACGTCGAAGCGATCTCCTGAGCATTTTCATAGGTGGGCTGCTCGGAGAACCCGTTCCATGAGTCGGTGATCTTCCAGTTGCGGAACCGGTAGTAGTTCAACGCCTTTCGCCCGACGGTGTAGACGATTGGCGTCTTGCCCTCCTGGCGAATCAGTGAGAACAATTCCTCGGCGCGCCGAAACACGTTCGAGTTGTACCCGCCACAAAGCCCGCGGTCGGACGAAACCACTAGCACACCGGCCCGCTTCGGATCTTCTCGCTCGACCAGCAACGGATGATCGAGCGCCGCCTCATTGCCCAGGTTGGTCAGCATCGCGGTGATCTCGAAGGCGTACGGCCGCGCCGCCTGCAGGCGGTTCTGCGCCCTACCAATACGCGAGGTAGCGATCAACTCCTGCGCCTTGGTGATTTTCTTGATCGACCCGGCGGAGCGGATGCGCCCGCGCAATTCGCGAAGTGTGGCTGCCATGGTTGCTTACTTCTTCTTCGGTGCCGGCTTGCGGACCTTCACCGATTCCTTTTCAAGGTCTGCTTCATCAAGCGCCTCGACATGCTCGTCGGGGACGACCGAGCTGCCGTCCGAGGCTGCGAAGCCCTTCTTGAACTGGTTGATCACCTCGACCAACTTCTCGCTGAGCTCGTCGCCGAGCTTGCCCGATTCGCGGATCTGCGTGAGGATTTCGCCCTCCGAAGCCCGCACGTGGTCGAGGAGCTCGGCCTCGAACCGGCCGACGTCCTCGACGGGAACCGAGTCGAGGTGGCCCTCGGTGCCGAGGAAGATGGACACGACCTGCTCCTCGACGGCCAGCGGCTGGTACTGCGGCTGCTTGAGCAGCTCGACCAGCCGCGCGCCACGCTCGAGCTGCGCCTTCGAGGTCGCATCCAGGTCGGAAGCGAACGCAGCGAATGACTCCAGCTCGCGGTACTGCGACAGATCCAGCCGCAGCGAGCCGGCCACCTCTTTCATGGCCTTGATCTGTGCGGCGCCACCGACGCGGGACACCGACACACCGACGTTGATGGCCGGCCGCACACCCTGGTTGAACAGATCGGATTCCAGGAAGCACTGGCCATCGGTGATCGAGATGACGTTCGTCGGAATGTAAGCCGAGATGTCATTGGCCTTGGTCTCGATGATCGGCAAGCCGGTCATCGAGCCGCCGCCGAGCTCATCGGAAAGCTTGGCGCAACGCTCCAGGAGCCGCGAGTGCAGGTAGAACACGTCGCCCGGGTAGGCCTCGCGGCCCGGCGGGCGGCGCAGCAGCAGCGAGATCGCGCGGTAGGCCTCAGCCTGCTTGGACAGGTCGTCGAAAACGATCAGCACGTGCTTGCCGTTGTACATCCAATGCTGCGCGATGGCCGAACCGGTGTATGGCGCAAGCCATTTGAAGCCGGCGGAGTCCGAAGCCGGCGCCGCGACGATGGTGGTGTAGTCCATCGCGCCGCCCTCTTCAAGCGCGCGGGCCACCGAAGCGATCGTCGTGCCCTTCTGGCCGATCGCGACGTAGACGCAGCGGACCTGCTTCTTCTCGTCGCCCGACTCCCAGTTCTCGCGCTGGTTCAGGATGGTGTCCACACACACCGCCGTCTTGCCGGTCTTGCGGTCACCGATGATCAGCTGACGTTGGCCGCGACCGATCGGGGTCATCGCGTCGATGGCCTTGATACCGGTCTGCAGCGGCTCGCTCACACCCTGGCGCTGCACCACCGAGGGGGCCTGAATCTCAAGTGCGCGGCGGGTTTCCGGCTCGATGTCACCCTTGCCGTCGATCGGCTGACCCAGCGGGTTGACCACGCGGCCGAGGAACTTGTCGCCGACCGGCACCGAGAGCACCTCGCCGGTGCGCTTGACCTGCTGGCCCTCTTCGATCTTCTCGAAGTCACCCAGGATAACGGCGCCGATGCTGTGCTCGTCGAGGTTGAGGGCCACGCCGAGCACACCGCCGGGGAACTCCAGGAGCTCCTGCGTCATCACGGAGGGCAGACCCTCGACGTGGGCGATACCGTCGCCGGCGTCGATGACCGTACCGATCTCCTCACGCGCGGTGTCGGCGGTGAAACTCGAGACGTAGTCCTCGATCGCACCCTGGATGTCGTCAGCGGAGATGGTCAACTCTGCCATGGTGTACTCCTCTTCGCGCAAGCGCTCATCGGTGGCTTTTCGCGTTCCTGTTCTTACGGTGTGGGGTCTTGTCGTTCGTTGTCGGTCAGTCGGGCAGCTTGGTTTCGGCGGCTGCCAATTTCGATGAGAGCGTGCCGTCGATCACCTCGTCGCCGACGGTGATGTTCAACCCACCCAACAGCGGGGGGTTGATGTACAGCTGCACGGAAACCGGGTGCCCGTAGATGCGGGTCAGCACTTCTGTCAGCCGCGTGCGTTGGTCGTCGCTGAGGCTGGCCGCGGCGCTGACGTGTGCCACCACCTCGCCCCGACGGGACACTGCAAGCTCGGCCAGATCGAGGACCGCCTCGTCGGCGCGTTCGCCACGGAGCAACTCGATCGTCTGCGAAAGAAGTTGACGGGTCGTTTTATTGACGCTGGCGCCGCTGGGGAGCACGTCCTTCAACAGCTTCACCCGGCCCTCGGCGGGCGCGCTGTAGTCGCTCAGCAGCGTGCTCAGCTGTGGCTGCCCGTCTAGAATGCGGTGGAACCGGAAGAGCTGCTCTTCGACGTCACTCGCGACGTCCTCACGCTCGGCGCGGACCAGCAGTGCCAGCCGCGCGACATGCTCGACCGCGTCGATCAGGTTCGCGTCAGACGACCAACGTCCCGACACGGCAGCCTTCAAAATCTCCAGCGCCGTGTCGCCGATCTTGCCGTCGAACAGCGCGTCGACCAGGCCTAGCTTGGCTGATGGATTGTCGGCCGGGTCCGCGAGATGACGGGTCAGGATCGACTCTTGCGCAAGCAGTTTGGCTACGGACGCCAAATCGTTGGCCACCGAAGACAATTGGTCTGCACCGAGGTCGGTGGTCACCTCGTCGAACTTGTTGACCAGTGCCGCCAGCGACTCCCTGCTCGCCGAGCGCAGCCGTGTCGTCGCGCGGTCTTCGATCACCGCTTCGGACGGCGCCATCGCGTCGAGTTCGTCGATGAACCGGTCGACGGTGGCCGACTGGGCATCGGCATCAGAAACGTGGTTCCTGACCAACTCGCCTGCGCGACGGACAGCCTCGGCACCGAGGTCACCGCGCAGCTGACGAACCAGCTGGGCGCGCAGCAGCTGAACCTGCTGGGTGCCTTGCACTTTGATCCGCTCAACCTCGGCGTCAGCCTGGGCGTGCATCTGCTCGACGATGCGCTCGGCGTCAACCCGCGCTTCCTCGGTGATCTGCTTGGCCTCGGCCTTGGCTCGCTCGACGGCCTTCTCGTGCGCCTTCTCGGCATCGCCCAACCGCTTTTTGGCGTCGGCGCTGTCCTCCAACTGCTTGCGCACGGTTTCCTGCTGGTTGGCCATCATCGTGCGCACCGGCGGTACGACGTAGCGCACCACCAGGAACACGATGACCGCGAACCCGACGAGCTGACCGATGAATGTCGACATTGTCTTTACCGTCCCGAGGCCGATGTGGCCGCGTTGATTTCGACGCCGAGCACCCGGCTGGCCAAGGTCGTGGACAACGTCTCGACCGACGCATGCAGGTCCGTCTGAATTGAAAGCGCTTGATCCTTCAATTCCGAGTCGGCCTGCTGCAGCGTCGACGACACCTCACCCGAGGCCCGACCGCGCATGTCCTCCAAGACCTTTCGGCCTTCGGCTCGTGCCTCGTCACGAAGCTTCGAGGCCTCGCCGCGCGCCTTCGCCATTTCCGCCTGATAGTCCTCGTCGGCGGCGGTGAACTGGTCTGCTGCCTTGCGGCTGTCCTCGACGGTCTTCTTGACCATGGCGTCGCGTTCGTTCAGCACCTTGGAGACAGGCGGGACGACCCACTTGCCGATGACGCCGAGCACGATCAAGAAGATGATCAGCACGACGAAGAAGGTGCCGTTGGGGATGAGGAAGTTGCTGGTACCTCCCCCGCCTTCCTCGGCCGCCAAAAGGACGACGTTCGGGTCAGCCATGCCGGCGGGCTACTTAACCGGCGTGGCGAACACGAACAGGGCCATGAACGCCAGGTTGATGAAGTACGCGGCCTCGACCAGACCGACCGTGATGAAGAACGGCGTGAACAGTCGGCCCTGCGCCTCCGGCTGACGGGCGATGCCGGCGATCAGCGCGTTACCCGCAATACCGTCACCGATACCGGCGCCGATTGCACCGCCGGCCATGATCAGTCCACCGCCGATGAGTGCGCCGGCAGCGATTGTGGGATTCATTCCGTTATCCTCCTTGATAACTGGCAGTGGTCCTACCAGGTTGTGGGTCCTGCTTGTTCGGGTCGGCTAGTGATGGTCCTCTTCGAGCTCCATCGATTGGCTGAAGTACAAGATCGTCAGCAGCGCGAAGATGAACGCCTGGATCGCGCCGACGAACAGGTCGAAGCTCTTCCAGATCGCGTTCGGCAGCCACAGGATGTACGGCGGGAACAGCGCGATCAGCGCGACCAGGATGCCGCCGGCGAAGATGTTGCCAAAGAGTCGCAGCGACAACGAGATCGGCTTGGCCAGCTCCTCGACGAGGTTGATCGGTGCGAGAAGCGTGACGTGTCCCTTGAGCAGCTTGACCGGGTGTCCGATGATGCCGCGACGCCAAATGCCCGCCGCGTGGTAGCAGATGAAGACGAACAGCGCGAGCGCCAGCACGAAGTTGATGTCCGATGCCGGCGGCTTGAGCAGCTCGTGAATGGCGCCATGCTCGTCGGTGTATTGCACCGGGATCACCGAGAGCCAGTTGGCGACCAGGATGAACACGAACAGCGTCACAGCAAGCGGTAGCACGAACGGCGCGATCTTCATGCCGATCGCCCCCTCGATCTGGTCGCGCACCTGAACCGTGATGGCTTCCCAGAACAACTGCACGCCACCGGGGACGCCCGTCGATGTGACCTTGGCGCGCAAGAAGAAAGCCAGCGCGAGCACGATCACCGCGGCGATGGCCGTCGCCAACACGGTGTCCGTGTTGACCGTCAGCCCGAACCAGTGGGCCTCCGTGTGGTGGCCGACCTCGATCGCGCCTGCGGCCTGGTAGGTCACCGGAGCCGCTTGGTCGGCGACGTTGAATTGGGTCATTGCTGTGTGGCCTCCCCTTCGAGTCCTTCATCAGCGGCACCGGCCTTGATCTTCTTCATCACCGGCAGTGCGGTCGCGAGCACCAGCACCACCTGGAAGAGGGCCATTCCGAATACGACGCCGAGCCCCTGCGGCCGGAAGATGAAAGCGATCGTCAACCCGATCACCGTCATCACCAACAGGCGGGTAGCGGAGTTCAACGCCATCTTGCGTTTGAGCGGGTGCGCCTCGGCGGTGATCGATTCCACCGACCGCTGCACGAGCACCGCATTGAGCAAACCCAGTCCGAGGCCGATGCCAAAGAAGACGCCGACCATGATGTGGCCGAGCAGTCCGGCGGCAAGCATCGCCAGGCCGGTCAGCGCGACGCACACTGCAAACAGGCGCAACGGCCTGAAAGCGACCGACGGAAACACCAACGGCGCGTCTTGCGCTGGCGTCGTCACTGCTTCACCTCAATCCCGCGGTCACTGTTGCTGTCCCGATGAATCCTGTGCGTGGCGCCCCGAGCGTATCGGAGGGCGACGGACTCGCTGGAATCACCCACGGGGCAGCTCCCTTTGTCGGTCGTTGTTCCGTTCCGATCGGCGGCAAACCATCGGTCCGGAGGCCGGCAACCCGCGAGGTTTTTTCGGGTTCTAATCGAACCCTAACACATGGTTAAGGGCAGATAGGAGGGCCTACTACTTTTCGTCGTACATTTCCCCGACGGGGTCTTCGCGGCGGCGCAGAAGCGGAATCAGGGTCACCACAATCGCGACCAGAATCGCGGCCAGCATGACGGCTCCGGTGTAGCGGGGATCGAAGAAGATCGTGCTCGCCGCGCCGAGCGCGATGATGCCGACCCATAGATAGACGAGCAGCACCACCCGCCGGTGCGAGTGACCGATCTGTAGCAACCGGTGATGCAGGTGCATCTTGTCCGGCGTCGAGAAGTGCACACCGGCACGGGTCCGGCGAATGACGGCCAGCAGCATGTCGAGCGCGGGCACGAACATCACCGCGACCACCAACAGGAACGGCGACAGCAGAGCGAACACGTCTCGCGCCCCGTACGCCGTCTGCGAGATGGGGCCGGCCGCGGTGGTCGACGCCGCAGCGAGCATCAGCCCGATCAACATCGACCCGGAGTCGCCCATGAAAATCTTTGCCGGGTGAAAGTTGTGCGGCAGGAAGCCGAGGCACGCGCCGGCCAGCACGACCGAGATCACCGCCGGCGGATAGAAGAGAACATCGCCGCCGTGGTCGCGCAGCAGGCCCACCGAGAAGATGCAGATGGCCGACGCGGTGATCAGCCCGAGGCCTGCGGCCAACCCGTCGAGGCCGTCGACGAAGTTCATCGCATTGACGATCGCGACCGTCAACGCCAGCGTCAGCAGGATCGACGACACCTGGTCCAAGACGATGGTGCCGACGCCGCCGATCGGGATGTAGAGCACGCTCCACGCGACGCCCATCGTGACGAGCACGCTGGCCGCGGTGATCTGGCCGGCGAACTTCGTCAACGCGTCCAGACCCCAACGGTCGTCGATCAGGCCGACGAACATGATCAGGCCCCCGGCGACGACGACCGCGGGCATGCCCGACGAATACACGAAGCCACGCGTCAGCGCGGGAAGTTGCGATGCCAACAGGACCGCTGCGACCACGCCGGTGTACATCGCCAGCCCGCCCATGCGTGGGATCGGCTGCAGGTGCACGTCGCGCTCGCGGGGGTAGGCGACGGCGCCGAGTCGTCGAGCCAGCACCCGCACCCAACCGGTCGCGAAGTAAGTGATGATTGCGGCGGTCAGCCCGACGAGCGCGAGCTCACGCAGCGGCACACCTGCGCCGCGATCGTTGAGCGCAAGCAAGCCGTCCGCTGCAGAGATCACCGTCGCACCGTACTGCTGCACGCTGAGTTCAATCCGCGAGCGACCCGGGCTCGACGCCGAGCACCTTCGCGATGGCCTCGATGGTGATAGGGCCCTGTCGCAATACTCGTGGGTGCGCGCCGGTGAGGTCGACGATCGTCGACGCCGCCTGTTGTTCTGAAGGTCCGCCGTCGAGGTACACCTCGACGAGGTCGCCGAGTTGATCGCGCGCCTGCTTGGCCGTGACGGCCGGCGGACGGCCGGAGATGTTGGCGCTCGACACCGCCATCGGGCCGACCTCGCGCAACAGTTCGATCGCGACCGGGTGCAGCGGCATGCGCAGCATCACCGTGCCGTGCGCTTCGCCGAGGTCCCACTGCAGCGACGGCGCCTGGCGCACCACCAGACTCAGCGCGCCAGGCCAGAACGCCTCAATGAGTTCGCGTGCAGTGTTGGGTACCGAGTACACCAGGCCGTCGATGGTATGCCACGAACCGACCAGCACTGGGACCGGCATATCGCGGCCGCGTCCCTTCGCCGACAGCAGAGCGGCGACGGCGTCACTGTCGAAAGCGTCCGCGCCGATGCCGTAGACGGTGTCGGTGGGCATGACGACAAGCCGACCACCCTTGAGCGCACTGATCGCCGAGGCGATGCCGGTCTCGCGCTGGGCCGGGTCGGTGCAGTCGAACTGCTCGGTCATGCTCGGCTCCCCGCTCGCTCCGGTCCTCGCTCGTACCTCGCTGCGATCCTCACTCGCGGTCGCCGTCGGTCGGTCACGGTGTCAGCCTCTCACGTGTCGCGGTGACGAACCGCGGCCGGCCGGTCAGATCGTGTCGCGGGATGACGTCGACGAATTGGCCTGTGCGGGTGAACGCTTCGACGGTACGCGCGGAGGTGGTGTCGTCGTGCTCGACGGCGCAGCGGCCGTTGTCACGCAACAGGAGTGCGGCGTGGGCGACGATGCTGTCGATGACCGCCATGCCGTCCGGGCCGCCGAACAGCGCGTGTGCTGGATCGTGTTCGGCCACTTCGGGTTCCAGCTCTGCACCGTCGGGAATGTACGGCGGGTTGGCCACTATCAGGTCGACCTGGCCGTCGAGTTCGGCGAGCAGGCCCGGCGCGGTGACGTCGGCCTTGATGAGCTCGACGGGGGTTCCGGCGAAGTTGCGTCGGGCGTATTTCAGCGCTGCGTCGGAGTCATCGACGGCGATGACACGGGCGTCGGGCCATTTGTTGGACAGTGCGAGAGCAAGCGCACCCGAGCCGGTGCAGAGGTCAACGATCGTCGGTGTCGCCGAAAGCTGTTGTGTTGTAGCCCATTCCAGCAGCAACTCCGTCTCGGGCCGCGGGATGAACACCCCGGGGCCGACGCTTAGCGTGACGGGTCCGAACGCCGCGGTGCCGGTGAGGTGTTGCAGCGGAATTCGCTTGGCGCGCTGCGCGATTAGGCCGTCGTAGCGGTCTCGAAACTCAGGTCCGGTCTCCGCGAAGGCCAGGCGACCGCGGTCGATGCCCGCGACGTGCGCTGCCAACAGCTCGGCGTCGGTGCGCGGCGACCCGACTCCCGCCTCGGTCAGCGCCACCTCGGCGGCGTCGATCACCTGGCGGAGCCTGGTCATGCCTGCTGCAGCCTGGATTGCTTGTCGGCAGCGGCCAGCGCGTCGAACAACGCGTCGAGATCACCGTCGAGAACCTGATCGAGGTTGTGCGCCTTGAAGTTGATCCGGTGATCGGCGATCCGGTTCTCCGGGAAGTTGTACGTGCGGATGCGCTCGCTGCGGTCGACGGTGCGGATCTGGCTGGCCCGATCGGCGGAAGCGTCGGCCTGCGCCTGCTCCTCGGCCAGTGCCTGCAGTCGCGCCGCGAGCACCTGCAGCGCGCGGGCCTTGTTCTGCAGCTGGCTGCGCTCGTTCTGGCAGGTGACGACGATGCCCGTGGGCAGGTGCGTGATGCGCACCGCGGAGTCGGTGGTGTTGACGCCCTGACCGCCCTTGCCCGACGACCGGTAAACATCGATGCGCAGATCGGACTCGTCGATTTGGACTTCCTCGACCTCTTCGGGTTCGGGGTAGACGAGCACGCCCGCGGCCGACGTGTGCACGCGGCCCTGCGACTCGGTCACCGGGACCCGCTGCACGCGGTGCACGCCGCCTTCGAACTTCAGCCGCGACCACACGCCGTCGGCGGAGTCGCCCTTGCTTCGGATCGACAGCGTCGCGTCCTTGTAGCCGCCGAGGTCCGATGTTGTCTCGTCGAGCATGTTGACGGTCCAGCCGTGCCGCTCGGCGTAGCGGATGTACATGCGGGCCAGATCGGCGGCGAACAACGCGGACTCCTCGCCGCCCTCCCCCGACTTGACCTCGAGCACGATGTCGTCGGCGTCGTGCGGGTCGCGCGGGGCAAGCAGGTCGGTGAGGTGGGTGTCGAGTTGTTCGACGGTGGACTCGAGGGCGGGGATCTCGGCGGCGAAGGATTCGTCGTCGGCGGCGAGTTCTTTCGCGGCCTCGAGATCGCCGCGGGCGGCTTCCAGCTTGCGGTAGGTCGCGACGATCGGCGAAACCTGCGCGAATCGTCGTCCCACCTTGCGGGCGGCTGCGGGGTCGGCGTGCAGGCTGGGGTCCGAGAGCTGCCTCTCCAAGTCGGCATGCTCGGTCAGCAGCGCCTCGATCGCTGGCGCGGTGTCCGTCATGTCGACCCTCCTTCCGAATTTGGCCTGAAACATTTGGCCTGAAACGCAAACCGACGCCCGGCCTGCGCATGCGCGTCAGATCGGGCGTCGGGAAGGCAGCTAGTTGTCGGTAGCGCTCTTGTCGGCGCCGGCCTTGCGCTTGCCGTAGCGCTTCTCGAAGCGGGCCACGCGGCCGCCGCTGTCGAGGATCTTCTGCTTGCCGGTGTAGAACGGGTGGCACTGCGAGCAGACCTCGACATGGATCTGTCCGCTCTTCTTCGTGCTGCGCGTGGTGAATGTCGCGCCGCAGCCGCAGTGCACCGTCGTCTCGACGTAGTCAGGGTGAATACCCGTCTTCATGGTTTTCCTCTGCAATCGTGGGCCCCGGGTCGCCCCTCCTGTGATGGAGGTATTCGGCGTGAACCGGGAACCGAGGGGTCAGCGGTCCATTATGCCAGCTCAACCGCCAGCAGCCTAAACGCGTAGCTGGCACCCTTTATTTCGCGCGAACGTGGGTTACCCGCACGCTTTCGCGCCGACCGCCTCAACACAGTCATCACCCAAGCAGCAGCATGAACCCCGACGTTGCACTGATCACTTGACTTTGAGTGTGTGATGCGTGCGGGTAACCACGTTCGCGTCGCATGGGGGTATTGCGAGGTGGCCACATCCCGAAATGTGTCCACGGTGACACAATGCTGAGGTGACGAGCGCTTCCGCCACCAAGAACGTCCGCGATCGGCTGATCGACGCCGCGGAGGTCTGTCTGCGCGCCAAGGGCATTCGGTCGACGACGGTGTCCGAAGTGGCCGACGTCGCCGGGGTGTCGCGCGGCTGGCTGTACCGGCATTTCCCCGACAAGGTGACGCTGCTGGGCGCCGCGATCGTGCGACTCAACGACGCGTACTGGTCCGAGGCACACGCGGTGCTCGAACAGGTCGAGGGCCTGGATCGCCAGATGGGCATTGGCATCGCCCGTGCCCGCGGTGCCTACGATGATCCCGGCACGCTGCTGATGAAGCTGCGCATGGAAGAGCCCGAGGAGTTCGCGGCGTGCGCCGGTGCGGGCGTGCAGGGTCTGGTGCCTGATCTGGCCGACTTCTGGTCGCGTTACCTGATCGCTGCGCGCGACCGCGGGGAGATCCACGAGCGCACCGACATCGCCGAAGCGTCGGAATGGATTGCACGCGTAGTGCTTTCGCTCGCGACTGTGCCCGGCGACAAGCTCGACCCCAGCGATGCCGACGCGGTGGCGGCGCACATGCGCCGGTACGTCATGCCCGGGCTGCGGGCCGAGCCCGCGGTCTGATTTGGGCGCGTCAACGGACGCTCAGCGGGCGTGAGCGCGCCGAAACCGCGGGTTAGTCGACCTCGGCCTGGCCCGGTGCGGTCTTGGAAACCTGCACCAGGAACTCGTAGTTGTTCTTGGTCTTGCGCAACTGGCTCATCAGCAAGTCGATGGCCTGATGCGGGTCAAGACCGCTGAGCACGCGACGCAGCTTGTGCACGATCGCGAACTCATCCGGCGAGAGCAGCAGCTCGTCCTTGCGGGTGCCCGACGGGTTGACGTCCACGGCCGGGAACACCCGGCGCTCGGAGATCTTGCGGTCGAGCTTGAGCTCCGCGTTGCCGGTGCCCTTGAACTCCTCGAAGATCACCGTGTCACCGGTCGAACCGGTCTCCACCATGGCGGTGGCGACGATCGTCAGCGAGCCGCCGTCTTCGATGTTGCGGGCAGCTCCGAGGAACCGCTTGGGCGGATACAGCGCGGTGGAGTCGACACCACCGGACAGGATGCGGCCAGACGCAGGCGATGCGTTGTTGTACGCACGGCCCAGGCGGGTGATCGAGTCGAGCAGCACGACGACATCCTTGCCCTGCTCGACGAGGCGCTTGGCCCGCTCGATGGCGAGTTCTGCGGCCTGGGTGTGGTCTGACGGCGGCCGGTCGAAGGTCGAGGCGATGACCTCGCCCTTGACCGAGCGCTGCATGTCGGTGACCTCTTCAGGCCGTTCGTCGACGAGCACCACCATCAGGTGGCATTCGGGGTTGTTCTTGGTGACACCGTTCGCGATGTCCTGCAGGATCGTGGTCTTGCCGGCCTTCGGCGGCGACACGATCAGCGCGCGCTGCCCCTTGCCGATCGGCATGATCAGGTCGATCACGCGGGTGGTCAGCTTCTCGGTCGTGGTCTCCAGCCGCAGCCGCTGGTTGGGGTACAGCGGCGTGAGCTTGGTGAAGTCCGGCCGGTTCTTGGCCTCTTCGACGGGCCTGCCGTTGACGCTGTCGAGACGCACAAGCGGGTTGAACTTCTGTCGCTGGTTGGGCTGCTCGCCGTCCTTGGGCACCCGGACCGCTCCGGTGATGGCATCGCCGCGGCGCAGGCCGTTCTTGCGCACCATGTTCATGGACACGTAAACGTCGTTGGGGCCGGCCAGGTAGCCGGAGGTGCGGACGAACGCGTAGTTGTCGAGCACGTCGAGGATGCCTGCGACGGGCTGAACGACGTCGTCCTCGCGAAGCTCGGTATCGCGGTCACCACCGCCGCCGCCTTCGCCGCGCTCGCGGCGCCTGCGGTCACGGAACCGACGGCCGCGACGGCCCCCACGGCCTTCGCCGTCGTCGTCGGCGTTGCCGCCGCGGTTCTGGCCGCCCTGATCGCCTTGCTGATCGTTGTCGGAGGACTTATCGGACTTGTCGGGCTTGGAGTCCTGCTTGGGGCCACGCTGACCTTCGGCGTCGGCCTTGTCCGGCTGCGCGGACTGCTGCTTGTCGTTCTTCTCGCCCTTGTCGTCGGAGCCGCTCGGCGAGCCGGTGCCGCGTGAGGCACCGCGACGCTCGCGGCGCGGTGGGGCCTGCTGCTCGGCGGGCTGCTCGGACGGTTCAGCCTCGGTCGCGGTGTCGGCCGGCGCGGTGCCATGGGCGTCGCCCGCGTCTTCCGCCTTCGACCGGCCATTGGAGTCGCCACGACGCTCCTTGATGGCGGCAACGAGCTCGCTCTTACGCATGCCGGACGCGCCCTCGACGCCGATCTCCTTGGCGAGCGCACGCAGTTCGGGCAGCACCATGGTCGACAGCGCCGCACGGCGATCGCCCGACGCGACGTCGGCCGTCGGCGCGGTTTCCGCGGTGCCGTTCGTCGCGTCCGCACCGGAGGTGTCCGGGGCGGTTGAAATGTCTGAAGTCACGGTTTGGTTTTGCGGCAGCTCGGCGTTTTCGCTGCTGCCACCAGCCGTGAAGAGGTCCGTTTCTGTCACGGATTTCCTTTCTGATCCCCCGCTGGTCAAGCCGACGCGGGGGTCCGGGCATTCAGCTGATGCGCTGAATGCGGAGGTCCCACCATTGCCTCTGCAACGGTGATCGCCGGGATTCGCCGGTGTGCGGCGAACCGTCAGTCCACAAGATTGAACACCTAAAAGGGAAGTGGTCGTCCTAGTGTTGGCGCAGGCAGAGACGCTGCGATTGCTGGACAGCTGCGAGAATAACCCGCATCGGAGCCGGAAGCAAGAAACACCTTGATTCGCATGTGACTCATGTGGTCCGCAAAGTCAGTTCCGACCGGCTGCGCCGGACGTCCATCGGACGCCGTCGCCCACCGCCATCTTGCTGACGGTGAACCCGTTGGCGGTGCCGTACTCCAAGGCCTCTGCTGGCAATTCTGGCTGGGAACTCAACGCGATAACCGCAGGACCAGCGCCGGATAACACCGCTGCAACTCCACAACGCCGCAGTATCTGCAGGTATTCCGCCGATGCCGGCATGGCGGCCGCGCGCTGCGGCTGATGCAGGACGTCTTCTGTCGCTTCCATCAGCAGGTCGGGCCGCTCGGTCAGCGCCAACACGAGCAGCGCCGCCCGACTGAGGTTGAAGCGGGCGTCGGTGTGGCTGACGTGGTCGGGCAGCAGCACGCGCGTCTCTGCCGTCGACGAGCGCACCTCGGGGATCGCGGGAAACAGGTGGATGTCGGGGTGCAGCCGCAGCGGCGCGGCCGCGTATCGCGGCAGCACGCCCTCGTGCTCAGTCCACGACACCACCGCGCCACCGAGGACCGCTGCCGACGCGTTGTCGGGATGCCCCTCGAACTCCGACGACAGCTGGATCAACTCGGTTTCGGTCAGCGACGTCGAGTCCGCTTGCGTCACAAGGCCGTTGACCACGGCGAGGCCACCGACAACGGCTGCGGCCGACGAGCCCAAGCCGCGGGAGTGCGGGATCTCGTTGCGGCAAAACACTTTAAGGCCTTTGGCGGTGACACCGGCCGCCTGGAGCCCATGTTCGATGGCGCGCACCACCAAGTGTGTCGCATCGAGGGGCACCTGGCCAGCGCCTTCACCTTCGACCTCGATCGTGAGGCCGGATTCGGTTGTCTCGACGATGATTTCGTCGTAAAGGCTCAGCGCAAGGCCCAGGCTGTCGAAGCCGGGACCCAGATTGGCGCTCGAGGCCGCCACGACGGAGCTGGCCGTCAACCCGGCCGGCAGAGTGGTTGGCACCTTTAGACCAAACCCAGTTTCTCGACGACAGCCGTGGGATCGACCGGCACCGGCGTGACGGACGGCATGCCCTTGAGCGCGGTGTCGGGATCCTTGAGCCCGTTGCCGGTCACCGTGCACACCACGGTCGACCCCTTCGTCACCCAGCCGTCCTCGATCGACTTGAGCAGGCCCGCGATGCTGGCCGCCGATGCCGGCTCGACGAACACGCCTTCGGTGCGCGCCACCAGGTGATACGCGGCGAGGATCTCCTCGTCGGTGGCGGCCAGGAATCGGCCGTTGGACTGCTGCTGCGCCTCGACCGCGGTGGCCCACGACGCGGGCGAGCCGATCCGGATCGCGGTGGCGATGGTCTCGGGGTGGCTCACCGGCTCCCCCAGCACCAGCGGCGCCGCTCCCGCTGCCTGCGTGCCCAGCATGCGGGGCAGCCGGTCGGACACCCCGTCGCGGTGGTATTCCGTGTAGCCCTTCCAATACGCGGTGATGTTGCCCGCGTTGCCGACGGGCAGTGAGTGCACATCAGGCGCGGTGCCAAGCGCGTCGACGATCTCGAACGCAGCGGTCTTCTGTCCCTCGATGCGGTACGGGTTGACGGAGTTGACCAGCGAGACCGTCGGATAGTCGGCGGTGAGCTTGCGGGCCAGCTCGAGGCAGTCGTCGAAGTTGCCGTCGACCTGAATGATCTTCGCGCCGTGCATGACCGCCTGCGCGAGCTTGCCCATCGCGATCTTGCCCTGCGGAATCAGCACCGCACACGTGATGCCAGCCCGTGCGGCGTAGGCGGCCGCCGAGGCCGACGTGTTGCCCGTCGACGCGCACAGCACGGCCTTCTGCCCACGGGCCACGGCCTCGGTGACGGCCATGGTCATGCCGCGGTCCTTGAACGAGCCGGTCGGGTTGAGCCCCTCCACCTTGAGATGCACTGTGCAGCCGGTATATTCGGATAGCCGCGGCGCGGACACCAACGGGGTGCCGCCCTCGAGAAGCGTGATCGCGGTCCAGCTGTCCTCGACGGGCAGCCGGTCGCGGTAGGCGGCGATCAGACCCGGCCAGGGCTGGTGCACCGCGGTCCTGGGTGCGGTCATTCCGTGGTTCCTTCCATGCGCAGCACGCTGTTGATGCTCTGCACAACGTCGAGGTCTGCCAGCGCCGCAACGGTTTCCGACTGCGCTGCATCGGTGGCCCGGTGCGTGACGACCACGATGCGCGCACCGCACCGCTGACCGCCCTCGTCGACCATGCCCTCTTGCCGCACCTCGGCGATGCTGACCTCACGCTTGCTGAATTCCGCTGCGACGGCAGACAACACGCCGGGCCGGTCGGCGACGTTCATGCTCACGTAGTAGCGGGTGGGGATGAATCCGATCGGCGCGATCGGCAGCTTGGCGTACTTCGACTCGCGCGGCCCGCGGCCACCCTGAACGCGGTTGCGGGCGGCCATGACGACATCGCCCATCACCGCGGAGGCGGTTGGTGCGCCGCCTGCGCCCTGGCCATAGAACATCAGCCGGCCTGCGGCCTCGGCTTCCACCACGACCGCGTTGAACGCACCGTTGACCGCAGCCAGCGGGTGGTCGAGCGGCACCAGCGCCGGGTAGACGCGCGCCGAAACCCGCTCCTGCCCTTCATCGTTGGTGAGCCGCTCGCAGATAGCCAGCAACTTGATGGTGCAGCCCAATGCGCGCGCCGACTCGAAGTCGGCGGCCGTCACTTTGGTGATGCCCTCGCGGTAGACGTCGTCGGCCGTGACCCGGGTGTGGAACGCGATCGAGGCGAGGATCGCGGCCTTGGCCGCGGCGTCGTAGCCCTCGACGTCGGCGGTCGGATCCGCTTCCGCGTAGCCGAGCGCGCTGGCATCGGCGAGCGCGCTGGTGTAGTCGGCGCCGGTGCTGTCCATCTCCGAAAGGATGTAGTTGGTGGTGCCGTTGACGATTCCAGCGACGCGCAGCACCCGGTCGCCCGCCAGAGATTGGGTCAGCGGGCGGATAACAGGGATGGCGCCGGCGACGGCGGCTTCGAAGTAAAGGTCGACGTGGGCGTGCTCGGCGGCCTGGGCGAGCTCGCCGGTGGACACCGACATCAGCGCCTTGTTGGCGGTCACGACGGACTTACGCTGTTCCAGCGCGCTGAGAATGGCCTTGCGGGCGGGTTCGACGGGGCCCATCAGTTCGACGACGATGTCGACATCGTCGCGGGACACCAGCTCTTCGATGTTGTCGGTGAGCAGGTCGATGGGCACACCGCGGTCGTCGGCGACCCGACGCACCCCGATGCCGCGCAGCTCGAGCGGGGCGCCGATGCGGGCGGTCAGGTCCTTCGCGTCCTCCTCGATGATGCGGACGACCTCACTGCCGACGTTGCCGAGCCCCAATACGGCTACGCCGATGGACTTTTCGTGGTTGGTCATTTCGTTACCTCCAAACTCAGCAGATCGTCGACCGTCTCCCGGCGCAGAACCAGGCGGGCTTGCCCGTTGCGCACGGCCACCACCGCGGGGCGGCCGATCAGGTTGTAACGGCTCGACATGGAATAACAGTAGGCGCCCGTGGCGGCGACGCCCAGCAGGTCCCCGGGCGCGACGTCGTCGGACAGCCACGCGTCTTTGACGACGATATCGCCGCTCTCGCAATGCTTTCCGACAACACGCGACAGCATCGCCGGCATTTCACTGACGCGCGAAACCAGACGTACATCGTATTCGGCACCGTAGAGCGACGTGCGGATGTTGTCGCTCATGCCACCGTCGACGCTGATGTAGCGGCGATTCTTATCGGTCGCGATGTCGACGTCTTTGACGGTGCCGACCTGGTACAGCGTGATGGTGCCGGGCCCCGCGATGGCGCGGCCGGGCTCCACGACGAGTCGCGGCGCGGGCAGGCCAACGGCGGCGGATTCGTTGCGGACGATGGCGCTGAGCTTGGCGGCCAGGTCTGTGATCGGTGGCGGATCATCCTGCGGCAGATAGGAAATACCCAGTCCGCCGCCGAGGTCGACGGTCTCGAGTTGGCTGGTCTTATCCACACCGAACTCGGCGACGACGTCGCGCAGCAGTCCGATCACCCGGTGGGCGGCCAACTCGAATCCGTCGACGTCGAAGATCTGCGAGCCGATGTGGCTGTGCAGGCCGACGAGACGCAGGTTGTCGGTGGCGAAGACGCGCCTGATTGCGTCCATCGCCGCACCGCTGGCCAGTGACAGGCCGAACTTCTGGTCCTCGTGGGCGGTGGAGATGAATTCGTGGGTGTGGGCCTCCACACCGACGGTAACGCGGACCAGGACGTCCTGCACGGCGCCGGCCGCACCGGCGATCTCGTCGAGGCGTTCGATCTCGGTCATCGAGTCGAGCACGACGTGACCGATGCCGGCCTTGACGGCCGTCGTCAGCTCGTCGACGGATTTGTTGTTGCCGTGCAACGTGATTCGATCGGGAGGAAAGGTGGCATGCAGTGCAACGGCGAGCTCGCCGCCGGTCGCCACGTCGAGGGACAGACCCTCCTGCTCGACCCAGCGTGCCACCTCGGTGCACAGGAAGGCCTTGGCGGCGTAGTGGACGTTGTCGCCACCGCCGAACGCCGCGGCGATCTCGCGGCAGCGTGATCGGAAGTCGTCTTCGTCGATCACGAAGGCGGGAGTGCCGAACTCGGCGGCGATGTCGGTGACGGGAACGCCGGCGATTGACACGACACCGTCGTCGCCGCGAACGGTGCTGCGCGGCCACACATTCGGGGCGAGCGTCAGGACATCGGCTGCGGACTGCGGGCGGGGCGGCGCGCCGCCATGCTGCATTTCGTCAGCGTGCCGGGGCCCGGCGGGGTGAGCGATCACATCCGCTCCGGAGCGCTAACGCCGAGGATGCCAAGGCCGTTGGCGATGACCTGGCGGGTGGCCTGGCAAAGCGCCAACCGTGCGGCATGCAGATCGTTGGGCGCCTCGTCGCCTTGCGGCAGCACGCGGCAGGAGTCGTAGAACCGGTGGTAGTCACCGGCCAGATCCTCGAGATAGCGCGACACGCGGTGCGGTTCCCGAAGGGCCGCAGCGGTTTTCAGCACACGAGGAAACTCGCCGAGGTTGCGAATCAGCGTGCCTTCCTTATCGTGCGTGAGGAGGTCGAGGTGCTCAGTGCCGGGGCTCAGGCCGAGTTCGGCGGCGTTGCGGGCCAGCGCCGAGAGCCGGGCGTGCGCGTATTGCACGTAGTAAACCGGGTTTTCGTTGGACGCCGACGACCACAGCGCAAGATCGATGTCGATCGGACTGTCGACCGAGGAGCGGATCAATGAGTACCGGGCGGCGTCGACGCCGATGGCCTCGACGAGGTCGTCGAGGGTGATGACGGTGCCTGCGCGCTTGCTCATCCTGACGGGCTGGCCGTCGCGGACCAGGTTGACCATCTGGCCAATGAGCACCTCGACGGTGGCAGGGTCTTCACCGAGCGAGGCGGCGACGGCCTTGAGCCGCGCGATGTATCCGTGGTGGTCGGCGCCGAGCATGTAGATGCACAGGTCGAATCCGCGCTGACGCTTGTCGAGGTAATAGGCGATGTCGGCGGCCACGTACGCCGGATTGCCGTCGCTCTTGATGACGACGCGGTCCTTGTCGTCGCCAAAGTCGGTGGTGCGCAGCCAAACTGCGCCGTCCTTCTCGTAGATGCTGCCGGCCTCTTTGAGCTTGGCGATCGCCTCGCCGACCCGGCCGGAGGTGTGCATCGAGTCTTCGTGGGTGTAGACGTCGAAGTCGGTGCCGAAGTCGTGCAGCGACTGCTTGATGTGGGTGAACATCAGGTCTACGCCGATGGCGCGGAAGGTCTCGCGCATCTCGGCGTCGGGCAGGCTCAGTGCGTCAGCGTCCTTGGCGAGCACCTGGGCTGCGATGTCTTTGATGTAGTCGCCCGCGTAGCCGTCGTCCGGGGTCGGCTCGCCCTTGGCGGCGGCGATCAGGGAGTTGGTGAAGCGGTCGATCTGGGCGCCGTGGTCGTTGAAGTAGTACTCGCGCACGACCTGGGCGCCCTGGGTGGATAGCAGCCGGCCGAGGGCGTCGCCGACGGCGGCCCAGCGGGTGCCCCCGATGTGGATGGGCCCGGTCGGGTTGGCGGAGACGAACTCGAGGTTGATGTGTTCGCCCTTGAGCGCGTCGGAGTTGCCGTAGTTGGGGCCCGCGTCGATGACGTTCTGGACGATGACGTTCTGGGCGGAGGCGTTGAGGCGCAGGTTGACGAAGCCGGGACCGGCGACGTCTGCGGCCGAGATGCCACCTTGTTCGGCGAGAGCCGTCGCGAGCCAGCCGGCCAGTTCACGGGGGTTGGCACCGACCTTTTTGCCCAGCTGAAGGGCAATATTGGTGGCGTAATCGCCGTGTCCGGGGTTACGCGGACGTTCGACGGTGACGGTCGCCGGCAGTGCTGAGGTGTCGAGGCCATGCTCGGCGAGCACCGCGGCGGCGGTGGCCTTGAGCAGTTCGGCAAGGTCGGCGGGGGTCACGAGGGTCCATCCTATGGTCTGAGGTGGTCAGGCCCCGAATCCGTTTCCGCTCGCGGCGATGCGTTAGGCTGTGCCCTGCTTGTCATTGCCCAATGGCGCATGCCTCTTCTATATGCGCCCCCGTAGCTCAGGGGATAGAGCGTCTGCCTCCGGAGCAGAAGGCCGCAGGTTCGAATCCTGCCGGGGGCACCAAGTGACTCACAGGGCGCGCAGACGCAAAAAATCACCGGAGTTGGTGCCAGAAATTGGTGATATTCCGCCTTGCTTGGTGATTGGCGAACGCTTCAAAGCGATGGTCTGGGTGTGGCAGACCTCTAAGAAGGGTATCGATGCCACAACTCCTCAAGGGCTGAACGTAAGCGGCAGACGGTGACAAAGAGGCGAATGTGGCTAACGATGTGGATCTTGTTAATCGACTAACGGCATCACAACGGAGGGCAGACCGGATGAGGTTGCGTAAATGCGTCATCGCGGCGGTAGCGGCTCTGCTCGTTGGCTCATCCGTCGTCGGACCGGAAACCGGAACCGCGAAGGCGCAGGCTGTGGCCGAATTCGGTTTTGCGTCTCTGAGCAGCCTCGCCGCCACGTCGATTGCGGACCATGACGCGTATGCGGCGCAAGTGAAAAATACCGGCGCGAGCTGGGTGCGCGAATTCGTCGCATGGAACCTTGTCGAGCCAGAGCCCGGGGCTTTCAACTGGGGCAATGTCGACCTCGCAGTCTCGGCGGCTCGTGCGAGCGGCACGAAGGTTCTGCTGGCGCTGGTCGGGCCGGCGCCCGTGTGGGCGCAGGGTCCGGTTCCAGATCTCAGTCGATCGGCGACGCCGGCTGATCCTGCGACATTCGGGCAGTTCGCCGCGGCAGCCGCCACCAGATACGGAGATTACGTGAGCACCTGGGAAATCTGGAACGAGCCCAATGATCCCACGTACTTCCAGGCACCAGATGTTCCCCGCTACGTCCAGCTTCTCAGGGCCGCCCACGAATCGATCCATAGTGTCCGGCCCGGTGCTGTCGTCGTTACCGGGGGGGTGACTTCGAACCCGTCAGCGTCGATATCGATGACCAGTTTCATCGACCAGCTTTACCTCAGTGGTGCACAGCCCTATCTGGATGGCATCGGCATGCACCCATACTCGATCCCGTACGGAATCAGCGACGATCCCAACCATGTGTGGAACGATGTCGCGGCCGCTCGTACCACGATGGTGAACAACGGTGATTCGGCCAAGAAGATCTGGATCACCGAATGGGGCATTCCCACAGGCACATCCGCGGCTGCTTCCACCGAAACTCAACAAGCCGCCAGGTTGCTCGATGGCTTACGGACCGCTGCCGCAACCCCGTACTTGGCCCCGCTGTTCCTCTTCACTGTGCGGGATCTGAGTCCCGACGCGGGCAATGTGGACCACAACTTCGGTGTGTTCAGGTATGACGGCTCACCAAAAGAGTCCGCTCTAGCCATTCACGGCTACGCTACCGGTGGTGGCACGCCGACAATCACTGCACCTACCACGCCCTCCAGTTGAACACCCCGAGCCGTATTGCTGAGTTCGCTTTGGCATAGTTCTTTCGCTCACCGGTCTACTAGCTCTCGACGTTGATCTGGCGATGCGAGCCACTCGACAAACTGCAGACGTTGAGTAAATGCTGGAACAGCTAAATCAGTTGTGCGACACCATTATCGGGGCATCCATCCAATAGCAGCTCAGCAATGACTTTTTGGCAGACGCCGACAAAGTTGCTCGGCCCGGGCCAGTGCGAAAATCGATGCGAGCAGTGATGCCGTCGCCATTACTTCACCGACGAGGTGTCCGGTGGTGACGCGGTGCTTGCCGATGGTCGACATCTCCGCGCGGTCTGCTGTGCGCCAGTCGCGGCCGGTCCGGTTGACGACGACGCTGCGCTAGAGATCGCTTTGCGGCTCAAGGCTTTAGCCGATCCCATGTGCGTGAAGTCGGATTAGAGTGACGCGGCAGGCCCGACCGAACTTCGTCTTCGTCCTGGGTCGCGGCATGACCGGAAAATCTGGGACCTCATCGTCAGCCAGGCCCGTTCGCGCCACCACAACCGAAAGCCCAACGCTGCCAACACCAGACCTCGCAAAGACTCGCACCACCGACTTCGCCGGTGCCACCTTCACGCCTGCCGCGAAGGAGCGCTCGCGCAAAACGATCGCCAAAGTATCGCGCTGCTCGGCCACCCCGTACTGCCGACGCGGGTCGTAATCGACGATGTCGGCGGGTATCTCGACGAGGGGCTCAACGTGCGACGAGTGCGGCTGGCCGAGTCCGGGCCCGGCGCGCGGGATCGGATGTCTCGGCAAAAGGGCGCCCGGCGGACACTCGTCACCGCGATGCGAACCCAGCAACCTGACACCGGTGCGTGATGTACCGCTGCGCGACCACGGATACGCACGATTGGCTCCCTCTCGCGAAAAAAACGCAAATATGCAGCGGTTTCGGTTCCACATGCCGCGCCCACAAGGTCTCGATTCCACACACCGTCAGATAAAGGCCCGATAAAGGCTGAGTGACTGCTGATGACAATGAGACGGATGTGGCTAACGATGTATGCGGTAGTCGAGGGACTACACGGCGCACCCGAGCAAAGGACACACCAGGATGAGGTTGCGTAAGGGCGTCGTTGCTGCATTCGCGGCACTGCTCTGCGGCACTTATATCGTCGCGTCCGATCCCAGTACCGCCAGCGCGCAGCCCGTCCCCGAATTCGGATTCGCCTCCTTGGCCACCCTCGCCAGCACGTCCGCCAGCGACCACAACGCCTATGCGGCGCAGGTCAAGAATGTCGGGGCGAGCTGGGTTCGACTTGTTGTGCCTTGGAACAACGTCGAGGCGAACCGAGGAACATACAACTGGGCCACCGTCGATCCCGCGGTGTTGGCTGCGCGGGCGAACGGCACCAAGATTCTGCTGTTGCTCACCGGGCCTGCGCCCTACTGGGCGCAGGCTCTGCTCGGAAATCCGCTAAGCGGCGCGGGGACACCGGCCGACCCCGCGACATTCGGGGCCTTCGCCGCGGCCGCGGCCAACCGCTACAAGGATTACGCGAGTACATGGGAGATCTGGAACGAGCCGAACGACCCCACATTCTTCCAGTCGCCGAATGTTCCGCGGTACGTCCAGCTTCTCAAGGCTGCGTATCAGTCGATTCACGCCGTCCAGCCCAATGCCGTCGTCGTGACGGGCGGTGTGACATCCACTCCCGCGGCGACGATTTCGGACACCAGTTTCGTCGATCAGCTCTACAGCAACGGCGCCAAGCCGTTCCTAGACGGGATCGGCATGCATCCGTACACCATCCCGTACGGCATCAGCGACGACCCGAAACATGTCTGGAACAACCTCGCCATCGCACGCACCACGATGACAAACAACGGCGATGCTGCGAAGAAGATCTGGGTGACGGAATGGGGACTGCCTACGGGCACGTCCGCATACGCCTCCACGGAAGCCAAGCAAGCATCGAGATTGGTTGAGGCGCTGCAGACCGCAGCCGCGACGCCCTACCTCGCGCCGCTATTCGTGTTCACCGTGCGGGATTTGAATACGGACACGAGTAATCCCGACGCCAACTACGGCGTCTTCAAGTCCGACGGCAATCCCAAGCAGGCCGCGTATGCAATTCAGCAGTACGCCTCGGGCGGCGGACAGACTCCGCCGACAACCACCACGCCTACGACCACTACACCTACGACCGCTCCACCGCCAACCACCACCACTCCCCCGCCCGCGCCGTCGCCCCAACAGAACTTCGTCTTTGTGCTCGGCCGCATTTTGGGATGGTGGTGACACCGCCACATTTCGGTAGCTAGCCGGGAGTAAGTGCGATGTCGGCGATCAGTGCGAGGTGGTCGGAGATCGGCACCCGCGCCGTATGTACCGATGCCGCGGTCGCCTTGAAAGTCAGGATGTGGTCGATCGCGACGATCGGCGGCACCGCAGAATCCGATGGGAACGTGAACTGGACACCCGCGCCAGACTGTTCGGCCGCGTCGCGATAGCCGCCGCGCAGTAGCCCACGGAACTCTCTCATGTCGTTCGTCGCATTCAGATCACCGGCGACAATGACCGCTCGCTCTTGCGGTCCACCCGCGAAGTCGCGCAATCGTTCCGATAGCTGACCGATGCTGCGGCGCCAGTCCGCGACCGGCTTTGGGAAAGGCCCCGGCAAGTGCACCGTCACGATTAACGGGGCAACCCTCATCCCCGGAACTCGCAACCCAGCGCTGACGACGGCCATTTCACCGTCAACAAACTGCTGGGGGTGCTCGAGCGGATACCGACTCCAGATACCGACGCCGGCTGAGAGCTTGCGCGGGGCGAGCGTGTGGTACGGAAACGTGGCGTCAAGCCCGTGAAGCTTGTTCGCAAGCTCGGGCGTGAGCTCCTGGACTGCCAGCACATCGGCGTATTGCTGCGCGGTGGACGCCAGCGACGCCGGAATCGCCGTCCCCAGACGGAGATTCGACGACATCACCCGCACGTGAACGGTTTCGGCCGCCGGGATGGTCGAGCCGATGTACCACGGCAACTCCACGAGGACCATCGCGGCGGCCAGCACCGCAGCCACGATCGTGACAAGCCATCGTCGCTGGACTGCAAATAGAACCATCGCCAGAACCGCGCCGCAGATAAAGAACGGATACAGTGCTGCGGTCACCGCGAGGACTTGGAGCGTGAGCGGTACATAGCGCACGATCAGTGCGTATGCGGCGACGGCCAAAGCCAGCGCACCGGCGATGGTCCCAGCAGCCCCGGACTTCCTGGACAGTGTTCGCAACTTTCTGTCGGCCGTCATCGGTGGGCGCAAAACAGCGTCAAGTGTGCGAGCGGGCCAGCGGCGCCGCCCAGCCCGAATTCATCACCTCACGCCAGTGTGCTGACCGCAGCGGATCCCGGCCCGATCGTGATCGGTGTAACCGTGTTGCTGTTGAAGTTGGTGACATAGATGCGGCTACCGTCCGGACTCACGGCGATGCCGTAAATGAATCCTCCGGCCGGGCCGGACGGTGTGGCGTTGATCTTCGTCAACACAGTATTGGTCCTGGTGTCAATCACCGTGACCGTGCCGTCTCCCGAGTCGGTGACGTAGGCGAGGCTGCTGTCGGGGCTCAACGCGATCGAGGCGGGGAAGGAGCCCACGGTGATGGTGTTCGTCACCGCACCTGTCGCGGTATTGACCACTGACACCGTGTTCTCTTCGGCATTGACCACGTACAGTCGAGCGCCGTCGCGACTCACCGCGACGTCTTCCGGACCGCGGCCGACGGTGATCGTGCCGATGACGGTGTTGGTAGAGGTGTTGATCACCGACACCGTGCCCGGGGCGTAAACACCGTTGACGGGGAATCCACGTGAAATCGCGTACGCACGGGTGCCATCGGGACTGAACGCGACGCCGATCGGCTGGTTGCCCACAGTGATCGTGCCGATGACGGTGTTGGTTGAGGTGTTGATGACCTGCACCGTGTTCCCGGTCTGATTCACTACGTACGCGCGGGTCCCGTTGGGGCTCAACGTAATACCCAGCGGACCGCTGCCCACCGGTATGTTGGCCGTGATTGCCCCGTTGGTGGTGTTGACCACCGAAACGATGCCGCGGGCGGCATCGCTGATGTAGGCCCGAGTGCCATCTGGGCTCAGGGCGAGTCGTGTCGGGTAAGCCGAACCGAACTGGACCATGCCGATGAACGAATTGTTCGCGGTGTTGTACGCCGCGAGTATTCCGCCGTTGTTGGCGCTGAGCACATACGCGCGAGTGCCGTCGGGGCTGAATGCGACGTCGATCGGGCCGCCGCCGGCGATCATGTTAGGGCCGACGGTGGTCTTCGTCGGAGACACGGTCACGGTGACCGGCACCGCTACCGGTGCATTGATTCCGTCGCTTACCGAGACAGTGAAGGTGTCTTGATCGACGCTGGAGGTCAACCCCGCCCGCAGCTGGCCGGCCTGTGTTGGGGTATACGTGAAGGCGCCGGTCGCCGCGGTGATCGTGACCTGGCCGCTGGTCGGGCCGCTCGTGACCGTGTACGTCAGCGGGTCGCCGTTGGGATCGGTGACATTCAGGGTGCCGGTGACCACACCGGCGGCGTTCGGCGCGCCGACCGTTGGCGGACCGTTGACGACCGGGCCGGAGTTTCCGCTGCTGCCCAGGGTGATCACCGTGACGTTGTTGGTTCCGCGGTTGGTGACATAGATGCGGTTGCCGTCCGGGCTCACCGCCACTCCGAACGGAGCGTCGCCGACAGCGATCCGGTTGACAACAGTGTTGGTCGAGGTGGAGATCACATTGAGCGTGTCATCGAATTCGCTTGGCACATAGGCAAACTGGCCGTTCGGACTGACGGCCACCATGATCGGATGATCGCCGACGCCGGCGATGGTTCCCACGACTGTGTTGGTCGACGTGTTGATGATCGTGACCGAGTTTCCGCGCGTGTTGGTGACGTAGAGGCGGGTTCCGTCCGGGGTAACCGCCGCCCCGACCGGGTAATCACCGACCGGGATCGGGGAACCGACCACGGTGCTGGTGGCGGTGTTGATCACGGTGACCGTGTCATCGTAAGCGTTGGTGACATAGGCGCGAGTTCCATTGGGGCTGAACGCCGCCGAAACTGGGACGGTCCCGACGGGGATGGTGGCTGCCGCGGTGTTGGTGGCCGTATTGATGACGGTCACCGTGTTGGTCGAGACGCTCATCGCGTACACCTTGGCGCCGTCGGGGCTGATCGCCACCGAGTATGGATTCGCCCCGACGGGAACGGTGGCTATGACGGTGTTCGTAGCGGTGTTGATCACCGACACCGTGCTCGCGGTGTAGTTGGACGTGTAGGCACGGCTGCCGTCGGGGCTCACGACGACGCCCGAGGGGCCGTCACCGACCGGAGTCGTGGCAATGACGGCGTTCGTGGCGGTGTTGATGACCGACACGGAAGCATTGTTGAGATTGGAAACGTAGATACGAGTGCCATCGCGACTGATCGCGATGCCGTACGGGGTGACTCCGACAGGGATAGTCGTAGTGGTCGTCGCCGCGGCTGTCGCGGCCGCGGTCAGTGGTGAATTGCTGACCGCGGCTGTTGGGGCAGCGGTCAGCGGTGCACTGCTCGTGGTCTGTAGTGCGACGGTTGGCGTGCTGCTGTCCACCGAATTCTGGAATTCCCGGCGACTGGCCCACGCCAGCGCCGCCAACGACATCGCCGAATTGAGTGGATTACTGGGCGTGTTGGACAGCGCCGGGTTAAAGCCGACCATCTGCAAAATTGTTGAGAACGCCGTTGTCACGAAGTTGGTCGAGGTTGGTGGCGGGGAGAGCACAGCGGCGTCGATGCCCAGCGATGCGGCCTTCGGTTGTTCCGTCCCTGAGGAGGTCAGGACAGAGGAACGCACCGCTGGCTTGTCGGTGTTGGTCTCTGGTTTGGCCGCAACAGGTTCCACAACCTTGACGTCCGTCACGACGTGACTGTCATCCCGCGACGCGGTCTTGCCTTCGTCCTGCTCAGCACTCGCAGTCTTGGGTGTCTCGCCCAGCGGGGTCCGCCGCGACGACGGCCCTTTCGAGTCGGGCTTGTTGACCGAACCGCGCGGCTTCACCTCGACCGGCGTCGCGGCGGGATCCAGTTTGTTTTGCGGATTCTCGACATCCGGATCTGCAGTGACCGGGTCGGTCCCGGGTGCCGGTTCAGCGCCCTTTTCAGCTGCAGGTTCACGCGGTGAGCCCCCGGGACGGGAATCAGGCTCGTTCTTGTCCGACGAAGAACCGCGGTACGGACGGCGCGGATTGCGTTCCCCGGCGTCTTGCGAGCCGCCGGCGGGCGGCACTGCTGGGGATGCACCCGTCGGACCGCCTTCAGACGGGGTCGATGGTGATCCAGGTGTCGAGCCCGTCGAGGAGGTCGAATTGGTCGGTGACGCGGTGTCCGTCGTATCGGCCGTCGCCACTCCGCCGTTTGCGGCAACCGCAATGCCTAACCCCAACCCGAACGCCAATCCCCCCACCCGCGGCAGACATTTGTTCTTATCCACAAGCTCACCTCGACTGTCGTCATCGTCAATAAATGCGGGGTTCTCGTTACGATACGTGAGCAGCCAACCTTGGTTGACGCTACGGCAAACTTTGCTCACCTTCTCTTATTCCATTTCGGTAGGGAAAGCAAGCGATTGCTTTGCGAACAATCTGATTCATTTTGCAGCTATCGACAGCGCCTGGTACGAGCCCGACACCGCGGCGATGGGAAGCCTCGGGATCCCGGCCGGCCTCCGGGCTCTCTCCCCACGGCCTTCTACCAGTGACTTTCGCGGAGGCCCGCAGGTCTGCCGGTGAATCGTTCGAGCGCGCCGTGGGGGAGCTCATCGCTTTGAAGCTTCGCGTACTTGCGAATGGAAGCAATTCCGGTCGCACTCTTGATCACGAATGCGGTCGGTCCGTCGCCAGCCATTGATCTTTGGGCAACGTACATGCTAGGTGATGTTCACCGTCGAACTTGATCATGATTTCCATCCGATCTTCTTGTACAGGCCGCGACATTTCAGTAAGCCTTGGCCAATTTGCCAATCTGCGCGGAGCGGCCGCAGAGGTATGGTCGGCGTCGTCGGTGGCGGCCGACCTGGCGTTGCTCGCGGAACCTTGGTGGCCCAATTGCCCGGGCTGGAGAAGCCGAATCGCTCAGCTCGCAGCGACGTTCGGCTGGTGAGCACTTATTGTGGGCAGTCGACCCTAGGAGCGATCTTGAATTTGAAGCTTGTCGTGTCCGGAACAGTTGTCGGAGGCGCGGTGAGCCTGGGCGTGCTGTTCGTCGGCACCGGTAGTGCGTGCGCCGATCCCGCGGTTCCTGAACAGGTCGCGGAACAGGCGTCGGCGTCCGAACCGGCCACTCCTGACCGCGACAGTCAACGGGACGAGCAGCAGGCCCAGCCTGTGCATGACAACGGGTTGCCGTGGCCATTGAATTCGCTCGATCTTCCGCCGGCACCGTTCGACGTTCCGCCTCCCCCGCCGTTGGACATTCCGCCACCCATACAGGTGACAGTCCCAGTCGGGGTGTCGTTGGGCCTGCCCGCGATTCCGCTCGGGCTGCCCGGTCCGCAACTGCCGCCCCCACAGCTGCCGCCCCCTCCGCAGGTGCCTTTGCCGTCCCCGCCGTCAATTCCGTTGCCGCCGCCCCCCTTCTGACTAAAATTGGTGTACCGGCCCCGAAAAGACTTGTTCTCAGCCAACATTCGACACGCATCCAGTAGCGCACGTCGCTGGCGGGCTGGCGTCTGACGGCTACATGACTCTGACGGCCTCACCGCGAATCGACGGTAGCGCCGTACACGGCGACTGGGAGCAGACCTCCAACAGCGTGAGGGGCTGCTCGCGGTGACGCTACGACCGCCTTGAAACTGATGCCGCAGGGCGTCGCCAAACTCGACATCGGGGATGAACGCGCGACCCGCGCGACTGACGATGGCCACTAGGGCACGCGCCGACCGCTGATCGCCGCGGGTTCGGTGCCGAATCCGCCCCGGCGCCTGTGAGGCCAGGCCCCCATCTTCCTCGCAGGGCCCGGCGTCACACCAAGCTCGGCTGAATCACCCGGTGATCGGTGTCTCGCTACGTCGCAAAGACGAGAGGGACCCGTCGAGCGAATGGTTGATCCCGGTGGCCTCTGTTCCCACATAAACCTCTTTGGCCTCATAGCAGAACTTCCTTATCAGCCGGGCACCGGGGACCCTCGTCGCGTCCCGCATTAACACTGTGACCGCTTGTGCCGCTTGGCTTTTGGTTCCCGCACCTACCGACATCGATGCCCACGTTCGACGATCGAGGTCACGTCGGGAGCTGGGCTCTGCATGCGCTCGAACTTCGCCGAACGTGTCCCGCCAATTGCAGCCGACTTCGAGTCGATCGATGTGGCTAATCCAAAACTCGGCGATAAGACTGCGCTCTTCCGCGGGCCGTCGATTCAAGCAGCAAACAGAGAATCATCGGTGCCGTTATTTGCTGAAATAGTTGATTTCTAGATGCCACGAGGTAAATTGGTCCCATACATTCGACGCCACGTCACGGTTTTGCGAGGGGATTCATGTTCAAGACCGGATATCTATCTGTCAGTGCGGGGGTCGCGTCCTTGGGCGCCACGTTGTTGCTGCTTGCCTTTCCGGGGGAACGCACTGCTACCAACCAGCCGTTCACAGTCCCGGAGGTGCGCCCAGCCGCGGTCACGAACTTCGGCGACATCTATCCATGGCTGATCGGGCTGGGTGGCGGCAATGGCAGCGCCGGCAACGTGAGCTGGAACGTTCTCAACGCGTCAGGCGCTGGCGGGAATGCCGTCGGTGCTGACGGCGCGCTGCAGACGGCCAATCTATTGGGTCCGTTCGCCTTCAACCTCGATTCGGTCAGGTCGTTCAGCGCCAGTCAGGCAGCCCCCGGCGCCACGCCGCCGGGGGGCCAGCCGATCAATCTCGCAGTCGCCGATTTCGACCGGTGGATGGTCGGAGCGGCGGGTTTGGCCAGCAGTACCGGCCTACTGGGTTGGGAGGCCAACAGCGCCTTCGGCAACACCGGCGGCTTCGCGAATTATGCCGGCACCCTGCAAACCGCCAATCAAGTCGGCCCGGCCGTCTTCAACCTCAACGTCCTCAAGGCCATCAGCTTCAGCCAGGCAACAAACGGCACGACCCTGACCGGGCGACAGCCGGACAACTTCAGCGCCGTGGACATCGGCCGCTGGCAAGCCGGAATACCAGGACTCATCTACAACACCGGCACTACGGGCTTTGTCAACACCGCCGATTTCGGCGGGGCGGCGAGTTGCCAGTGCCAGGGGGATCCCGGCCCCACCACCACGGGCTGGGTCGGCGGCCTGCACACCACCACCCAAATCGGTCCGATGGTGTTTGACTTCAACTTCCTACCTGCCATCAGCGCCAGCAACCCAGGAGGCTTCTCCTTCTCGACAGCGCCCGACCTGACCACCGCCAACACCCCGTTCGCCAACTACACGCCACCGATGGGTGCCCCGTTCCCCTTCGCCGCCAGCGCTCCGGCGCCCGCGGCCGCTTCCATCGCCAGCGACCCGCCGACGGCGGGCCCGGTCGGCGACGCCCCGGACACGCAGACATCCCGGACGGTCAGCACGGCCAGTACCCCGAAGCCCGTGATACCTGGTGTCAACGGCGCTCCGCTCGCGCCCCGCACCCCGAAACCGGGGACCTCAACCGGTACGACCGACCCGTTCAGCCCGTTCACCGACATGTTCCAGCAGGGGTTTGCCGCGTTCACCGGCACCACCACCGGGACACCTAGCACGGGGACACCTAGCACGACCGGCAACAACCCGCCCTCCGGCGGGGCAAACACCGGCAGTGGCGGTAGCACAGGCGGGACTGGCTAGCCGAGGCTAAGCGCATCTCACTTGCAGAGCTCGACGATCCTCGCGCTCTTGGCCTCCACCTCGTGGAGCCGTCCGACCTGGCCGGGGTCGTCATCGGGCACCCCAGCCAGCGCATAGATTGTGAGATCTTGCAGATCGCCGGCGAGCGACCGCATCACGTCCGCTAGCTCGTGCGGAACAGCGGGATCCACATGGTCAGTGAGGTAGCGGCCGCCGGCAGACATGGCCAGGCGAGCGTTGGCCGCCACCGCCTGCTTCGCTATCGGATCGGCACCGACGTCCGCGTGGGTCTGTAGCGATATCCCCGTCCGCACCGTGCTGTACGCGGAACATGCACGTCCCTTGGCCTCGGCGGTCTGCTGTGCGGTCGGCGACGGGACGCTACTGGCCTGAGGTCGCAACAGCGCCCATATCGCCAGCGCCAACGCGACGATCGCGATCAATGCGGCAGCGGCCGCGCCCCACCTCGAAAGGACCGGCTGATGCGCCGGCTTGCCGCCTGAATGGGCCGCCCGCCGCTTTCCTGTCGACCGAGATGGCTCCTCCGCTTCCGGTTCAGTGCTGTGCGACATGGTGAAGGAATGGTAACCGGGAATATTCGGATAAGGCCGATTTGACCGCTAATCGCGCGCCCCTTTGAGGCAAAGGCATTTGAATTGCGCGGCGATGGCCACGATTACCTCCGGATCCGTCGCGGCCGTGTTAGTAGGCGCCAATCTCAGGTCGGACACTAATGGCCCATTCTTGGGATATTGACGCTGTAGCTAATTCGTAGCAGCGAACTGCTGACCGAAGTCGTTTATCACCTCGGCAACGCGCCGCACCTGGTCGACGTTCGAATTCGTCGGGATGAGGTGAACCTCATCGGTGCCGATGTCGGAGAACTTACGCAGCACGGCGGTCAAGTCATCCTCGTTGCCCGCCCATCCGGTGGTGGGTGCGATCGCGTCCACTACGTCGGCCGGAATCCAGTTCATGTAGCGCAGCAGGTGGCGGTGAATCTGGGCCCTGGCCTCCCGCCGGTCGTCGCCGATGGCGAACCAGAAGGACGTCGCCAAATGCGGCTTGGGCTTACCGGCCTGTGCCCACGCCTGGCGCGCGACATCGAACAGCTCGTTTTGGTTGTCGACGTTCAGATCAAGCGTGGTGCCGGCCACCCCGTCGGCCCAAACTGCAGCGCTTCGAACGGTTTTCGGGCCCATCGTGCCGACCAGCAGCTTCGGTCCGCCGGCCTGCGCCGGCGGGGGTCCCACAGGCACAACGGAGTCCGTGATCTTTTCACCGGCCCAGATCCGCTTCATTACGTCGACGGTCTCGGCCAGCCCGCGGATCGTCTGCGTCGCGGGGTCGGCGCCTACGGCGTGATAGTCCTCGTGGCGACCGCCGACGCCGAGGCCGACCGTCAGCCGGCCGCCGCTGAGCACGTCGCCGGTGGACAACTGTTTGGCCAGCATGACGGGGTCGTGCAGCTGCGGCACCACGACCGTCGTCACCAACTGCACCCGGTCTGTCCACGCGGCGAGCGCTCCCATCAACGTCAGGGATTCGGGATTGTCGAAGGCGATGCGCTCACCCCAGCACAGCGACGAGAACGGGCCGGCGTCGATGAGACTGGCCCACGCCCGCAGCGTCGCCGCGTCCAAATTCGGCTCCATCACCGGCATGGTCATCCCGATCTGCACGTCGGTGATTCTGGCATGTGTCGCGACTGGCAGCATGAGGTCATGACGATCAGCACCAGTTCCATCGCACACGTGCGACTCACTGTCACCGACATCGAGCGGTCGCGGCAGTTCTACGAGAGCGTGTTCGGCTGGCCGGTGTTGATCGAGACGCCCGAGAGCGCCGACGCGGCCACCCAAGAGGCGCTGAGCTTTCTGTTCGGCGGGGTCATCTACGACCTCGGCGGCACGCTGGTCGGCCTTCGGCCCGTCGCGTCCGACAGGTTCCACGAGGACCGCTGCGGCCTGGACCACCTGGCCTTCCGCGTGGCCACCAAGGCGGAATTGGATGACGCCGCAGCGCATCTCGACGAGCTCGGAGTCGAATACGAGCCCATCAAGGACATCGGGCCGTCCTACATTCTGGAGTTCCGCGACCCGGACAACATCGCGCTGGAGCTGACGGCTCCCAAGTAGTCACCGGGTAAGGCGGACAATCCCGCTGTAGGTGTTGTTGCCGGGTTTATGCGGATCTGGCTGCGGCAGCCAGGCCAGGGGACGCATCCACAGTGGCAGCCGGCCGAAGCGGTGCGCCGCGGTGAAGACCGAATCCATCTCAACCACACGCCAGCCCAGGTCCTCGAAATAGCCGACGCCGTTCTCGGGCGCGAAGATGAACGGCGCACTGTCCAGCAGGCCGCGAGTGCGCTTGTTCATCCGCTTCTGCAGGCCCGGGCCGAAAAAGTCGAGCACCCACCAGGCGATCTCTGGGCGGGTGAATGCGGTCGACAACCCTCGGACGTCGCGCTCTTGGAGGTACATCAGCAGGCCCTCGGTCAGCACGAGTGCCTTGGTGACGCCTGCCAACTCGTCGGTCAAGAACTCGTCGCGGGCCCGCGGATCGGCGAGGTCGACGACATGCCGCGTCAACCGGCACCGCGGCGTCTGATCGGCGAGGGCGTGCGCCTTCTCGGTCAGCAGGTCCGGCAGATCGGCCTCGACCCACGTGAAGTCCTGCGGCAGATCTAACCGGTACGGCCGGGCATCAAGGCCCGCGGCCAGGTTCAGCACCTTGTCGCAACCGTCGGCGATGGCCTCGAGGATGATGTCGTCGATGACCTTGGTGCGCGCCGCCAGCCACCAGCCGTTGCGAATCGCGCGGGGTGCCGCGGCAACGATGGCGCGGCCGCGCTCGCCAGCGAGCCGGTCGGCGAGGTGATCGTGGAACAACGCATCGGGACGCTCAGATTCGACCGCCCGGTACGTCGCGACCCAGCGTGCGGTGTCCGAAACATGGGAAATCAGAGGTTCTGTCGCCACGCTACGAGTCTTCCACGCTAGGCAGGCGCATCCTTCTTGGCCTTGATCGGATCCGCCGATGGCGGCGCAAAGATGTTGCCGCGCACGCCCCCTCGGAACGTCCGCACCGCCACCAGGCACCAGGTACTCAACAGCCCCACATAGGCGATGGCCGCGGCGACGCGGAATGCCGGTAGCCCGCTGTGGACGGCCAGCTGCGTGGTGCCCGTGACGAACGTGCCGACAGGAAAGGTCAGGCTCCACCACGTCAGCGCGAACGGCATCCCGCGCCGAAGCGTGCGGATGGTCAATGCCGTCGCCAGTGCGATCCACAACACCGCGAACCCCCACACTGGAACGCCGTACAGAATCGCGAAGACGCCCATGCCGTCGGCTAGCCGCGGCTCAACGGCCAGCGCCGCGTTGGTCCCGAGAAGCCCTGCGGCCGTGATCGATTGGCCGAGTGGACCGAGCACGATCCACAGCGTCGGAACCCGCGCGGTGCCCGAGGTGCCGAAGTGCGCAAGGCGACTCCACACCATCGTGATGATGATGAGCGACGCGACGAGCGAAAGTCCGAACATCGCGTAGCAGCCGTAGAGCATGGTTTGCCTGCCGGTGCCCGGCGCCAAGTGCGGGATCAGCAGCGCGCCCGTGGCCGCGGACACCATCGGCGGCACCACCGGCATCAGCCAACCGCCGAATGCAGCGTCGGGTTCGACGCGGTACTGCGTGAACATCAGATACGGGATGCTGATCGCGGTGAACAGCCCCCCGAGCGTGCCCGCGCTCCACAGCACCCAGTCGAGATCGATGGCGGCCCGTTCACCGATCAGATCCCTGCCGACGAGGGTCGCCCCGGCGCCGACGGTGAGCAAAGCCATAGGTGCCGCGCCGTAGAAATGGCCCATCTGCGGGTTGTAGGCATGACTGCGGGCCACCGTCGGGTGGCGTACCCAGTGCGCGGCCACCGCGACGATGAGCATCACCAGCCATACCGTGCTCGCCACCCACACGACCTCGGCGAACGCGCGCAGACCGGGGACATGCAGCGGCAGCGGCGCGCCCGCCGTGGCGACTATGCCGGTGCCCATGACCGAGGCGAACCAATTCGGACCCAAAAAGCCCAGTCGCTGCTGCCGGTCGGTCATCGTCATGCGGCCATCATCGCGCCTGCGGGGGATTTCCCCCGGCAGGTTCTCGGGGAAACGCCGTGTCGCAGGTCGGCCGGTGTCCATAGGTTGAAGGCATGGTCGCAGTCACCGAAACGAGCCCCGACAGCAACCCGGCACCGGCACCCGCTGCCGCCGACGAGCCCGTCGCCGCAGCCCCGCGCAACCTCGGCGTGGTGCCGACCGCCTCGTTGCTGATTGGCGCCGCGATCGCGGTGGTGTGGTTCTGGATTCCCTTGACAATCCCGCGGGCATGCGGTCGGTGATCGTCGACACCGGCTCTGTACCCATCGCGATTCGCATCACCACCGACCGGCAGGCACGTGAGCCGCGGGCCGATCTTCGGATGGTCAACTCCATTCGTGCGGATGCAAATCCGTTGCTGGTCAACACCGATCCAGCGGGTACGCGGGTCACGATCAACGGTGAGTCTTCAGCGTTCCTGGACTTCGGCCGCGCGGGCGAGATCAACCTGGTGCTGCCGCCCGACCTCGGCCGCAAGCTGACGGTCACTGCAAAGCAGGACGCCGGCGTGGTGCTGGCGCAGGCCGATCTCGACCAGCTGATCGCCCAAACCGGCGCCGGTGCGGTGGTGCTGAGCGGGGCGGCGCGGCGCGTCGAGATCCACAACGTCGACGGTGAGGTGGTGACGCGCGATCCGATCCGGGTGACCGAATCGTTCAGCGCCACCACCGAAAACGGTGACATCAAGGTCGATTTCGCTGACACCGCACCGCGTACTGTCGATGTGTCCAGTCAGAACGGTGACGTCGTCGTGGCGCTGCCGGTGCGCGGGCCCTACGTCGTCAACGCCAATACCGAAAACGGCTCGACGGCGGTACGGGTGCCGCAGACCGCGAACCGCGAGGACGCCGCGGCCGTGGTTACCGCGCGCTCGGAAAACGGCGACGTCGTCATCGACGACCTGCGATGACGGGCGGGGCGCTAGCGCCGAGATTGCACTCAGGGCTGTGGAGTTCGCGAAATCACGACCCTGTGTGCAATATCGCGCCGACTTCGAACGCTTCGTGTATCAGCGGCAGCCCGAACAGCGTGACCAGCCGCGGATCCCCGAACACCACGATGCGGGCGATCCCGGACGCGGTCACGTCGAGCACCGCGATACCGAATGCACGCAGCACGCCGTCGTCATCGCGACGATAGGCGGCCACCGCGGGCTGGCCGTTGGCTCCGATCTCTACCATGCGCCAATCGCCCTGCACGCCAACCACTCCGGCGAGGTAGGGCAGACACGTCGCCCGCCCCGAGAACCACGTCCGCGATCCGACCATCTCCAGCGCGGCGTCGTGACGCAGCGCGTCGGCGAGCAAAGTGGTGTCGGCGTTCTCGAACGCGGACATGTACTTCTCGAGCAGCTCGCGCGCTTGCGGTTCGGTCGGCTCGATGACCTCGTCGGCGTTCGGCGCGATGTCCCGCATCCGGGCGCGGGCCCGCTGCAACGCACTCTTCACGGCGGTGACGCTGAGGTCGAGCATCGCGGCGACATCCGCGGCCGGGAAGGCCAACACGTCACGGAGCAGAAGCACCGCGCGCTGCTGCGCCGGGAGGTGCTGAAGGCTCGCGATCAGCGCCAGCCGCAGACTCTCGCGCGACGTCACGACCGCGGCCGGATCGTCGACCCGGGAATCCGGAATGGCCTCCACCCACGCCACATTCGGCGCTGGCACGGCTTCGGCGTGCGGGTCGTCGGCGGGCCCCGTCAGGCCCGACGGCAACACCCGCCTACCGCTGTGCGCCAGCGTCGACAAGCACGTGTTGGTTGCGATGCGGTACAACCACGTCCGCACCGACGACCGGTTCTCGAAATTCCGGTATCCGCGCCACGCCCGCAGATAGGTCTCCTGCACGACGTCCTCGGCGTCGTGCGCCGACCCGAGCATGCGATAACAGTGCGCGATCAACTCGCGGCGATACGGTTCGGTGTCGCGGACGAATTCACTCATGTGGCCGCCGGCGGAAATTGGTAGAGCTTGTCCGGTGTAATGCGCACGATCAGCCGTTCGGCCTCCGGCTCGGGCGGCGGCTGCGCACCGCCCATGTATCGGTCATACATTTCGTAGAGCAATCGCTTCTGCGGGTCCTCAGTGATCTCCACCGTGCCACGGATCTCCAGATAGCGCGGCTGGCGCTTGTCGGCGACCAGCAAGCTGACGCGCGGGTCGCGAGCCATATTGCGCGTCTTCAGCCGACCCTTGATGGTGCTGAACACCACTGTGTCACCGTCGCGTTTGACGAATATCACCGACGACTGCGGGCGTCCATCGGCGTTCGAGGTGGCGATCGCCGCGATGTGCGGTCCGTCGAGCACCTCGCGCGCAAGCTGGTTGAGCGTTATGTCCATGCCGGTATAGACCCATGGAACCGCGAAAAAGAATCGGTGAGCCTTTGGGCGGCCTAAACTCGTGGTGTTGTCGGGACGCGGGGGCGTGATTGCAATGGCAATTAACGAAGCAAAGCTGAATGAGTTTGTCGGCAAGGCTGTCGGCGACCTTGGCGCTGCAGTCAGCGCCACGCTGGTCCTGGTCGGCGATCGGCTAGGGCTGTACCGGGCGCTGGCCGCCGAGTCGCTGACGTCGGAGGAGTTGGCCGCCAAGACCGGCACCAACGAGCGGTATGTCCGGGAATGGCTCGGCAACCAGGGCGCTGCCGGCTACGTCCAATTCGACCCGGACACAGGCAAGTGGTCGATGTCGCCGGAACAGGCGGCCTGCCTGGCCGATCCGAACGGTCCGGTGGACATGCCCGGTGCCTACAACATCGTCGAGGCGATGTTCCACGCGCTCGGTCGCACGGTTGATCACTTCAAGAGTGGCGAAGGCATGGAATGGGGCGAGCACCACCCCTGCCTGTTCGTCGGCACCGAACGCTTCTTCCGCGCCGGCTACAACGCGAACCTGCTCGAGTCGTGGTTGCCCGCACTCGACGGTGCGGTGGAGCGCTTGCAGGCCGGGGCGACGGTCGCGGACGTGGGCTGCGGTCACGGCGCAAGCACCGTGCTGATGGCGCAGGCCTATCCGAACTCGACGTTCATCGGTTACGACTATCACCCCGATTCGGTTCTGGTCGCGAACGAGCGGGCCAAGGCGGCCGGCGTGGAGAACGCGAGGTTCGAGGTCGCGGATGCGGTGAACTACTCCGGCAAGGACCTCGACCTGATCGCGTTCTTCGACTGTCTGCACGATATGGGTGATCCGGTCGGCGCCGCGCGACACGCACGAGACGCATTGGCGAGTGACGGGATAGCAATGATCGTCGAGCCGTACGCCAACGATCGCGTTCAGGACAACCTCAACCCGGTTGGCCGCGTGATGTACGGGGCGTCGGCGCAGATCTGTGTGCCGGTGTCCTTGGCGCGCAACGGTCCGGCGCTGGGCGCTCAGGCGGGCGAGCAGCGGCTGCGCGAAGTAGTCGTGGACGCCGGCGGCTTCACCAGGTTCCGCCGTGCCACAGAGACACCGTTCAATCTCGTCCTCGAAGCGCGTCCCTGATCGCGTTATCTGCCGAACGTTCCGTACCGCTCGAAATTCCGACGATTTTTCGAGCGGTAGGGAACGTTCGCCGGGAGCTAAGTCAGTGACCGCATGATTTCGGCGACCGTGGCCGACCTTGCCAGCCGATAGCCGGTACCCGCCCAGACGTTGACGGCGTGCGGATCGCCGGCCCGCACCGACGCCTGCCGCAGCGGGCTGGTCAGCCAGTGGATCTCCGGATAACCGAACGTCGCCTCGGCTTCATGTTCGTCGATGAAACGATTGCGCAAGCCACGCGCGTAGCGGCCGGAGAACGCCCGCGTCACAACGGTTTCCGTGAACTGCGGGTCCTGTAGTGCGGCGCGGTGTACTGGGCTGCTGCCCGACTCGGCCGACAGCAGGAACGCCGTGCCGAGCTGCGCCGCGACCGCTCCGGCCGCCAACACCCGCCCGACATCGTCAGCTGTCATCAACCCGCCCGCGGCGACGACCGGCATGTCGACGGCGGACGCGACGTCGGCCAGCAGTTCATCGAGCGGTTGACGCGCAGGCTGCACGGCGGGATCGAACGTGCCGCGGTGACCACCGGCCGACGGGCCCTGCACCGCTACCGCATCAACGCCACGCGTAACCGCCGTGTGCGCCTCGGCCAGGGTCGTCACGGTGCCGACGACGGTGACGCCGACTTCTCGCAACCGGCGGCACTCCTCTGCACTCGGCACGCCGAACGTGAACGAAGCCACCTCGGGCCGCACGTCGAGCAGCACTTCGATCTTGGCCGCCCAATGGTCGTCGTCGAACCGCGGCTCACCCAACTGGGCTCCGTATCGCTCGGCCTCGGGCGCGAGCGACTTGGCGTAGAGCTCGATGTCTTCGCGGGTGCCCGCACTTGGCTGTGGCACAAACAGATTCGCGCCCAGCGGACCCGCAGTCAGCCCACGTGCGGCGCTAAGCCGTTCCCCGAACGCCTCGGCTGTCAGGTAACCCGCGGCGACGAAGCCGAGCCCGCCGGCGTTAGTGCCTGCGGCCGCGAGTTCGGGCGTCGACGGTCCACCTGCCATGGGCGCGACGATGATCGGCACTGAAAGATCGCGGAAGTCGAACGCCATCGATCCTTAGTACCACCCGGTGCACAAGCGCTATCTGAGAGCCTTGCCGAACAGCAAGCAGTCCTGCGGCTCGGTGGAGATGTTCGGCAATACGGCATATCGAGCCATCCGACCCTCACAGGCCAGCCCGCTGCGCTCCAGCACCGCAGCCGAGCCGGCGTTGTCGACGTGGCAATGCGCCGTCACGCGGTAGACGGACGGGTCATGCTCGGCCTTGCCGAGCAGCAGTGCCAGCACCTCGGACATGATGCCCTTGCCCCACCTCCGGATCGGATGCGATGCGCTCGAACAGCAGCTCGGCGTCGTCGATGGTTGGCGCGCGCAACGTGACCCGTGACCCGGTCAGCGTCTCCATGTCCGACATGAGTTCTATCCTGGGTTGATATGGCAATCACGTTCAACCACACCATCGTCGCAGCGAAAGACCGGCAGGAATCGGCCGACTTCTTCACCCATCTGTTCGGCCTGCCACCGGCCAAGGAATTCGGCCCCTTCCTGGCGGTAGAGATCGACCATGGCGCCAGCCTCGACTACGCGCAGGTCGCCGAGGACGAGGACATCCGACCGCAGCACTACGCGTTCCTGGTGTCCGAGGACGAGTTCACCGAGATCTATGGCCGCATCCAGGCACGCGGTCTGCCGCACTGGGCTGATCCGCGCGGCAGCAGGCCCGGCGAAATCAACCACAACGACGGCGGCCGCGGCGTGTACTTCCAGGATCCCGGCGGCCATTACCTCGAAATCATCACCCGGCCCTACGGATCAGGTGCCGGTAGCGTCGCAGAGTCGCGGGATCGCGAACTCGAGTAGCGAAATCGCGTGCGGCACCGGGGGCTGTCCAGCCGCCAACTGATACACAACCGCACCGTCCACGACTGCGAGGACCGACTTCACGCCCTGCGCAGTCGCTGCCCAGCCGTTCAGCGTCAGCACACGTGCGACGAGATCAGCTAAGACGCTGTTGTAATTCGTTATTACAGTGCGCAATTCGGGATGCTTGCCTGCCTGGAGGTATCGTTCGTAGATACCAGAGATGGTGGCGCGGGTGAAGGTCCAATTCTCGGCGTCATGAACCGTTGCGATCTCGACGATCAGGCGCGCGGTCTCGTTCAGGCTGAGCTGTTGCGGTAGTCGGCTGATGAATTCCTCCGCCTGCTGTACCCATCCGTTGAGCATGAATTCCAGTCCCAATGCCCGCAATTCGTCGCGAGTGTCGAAGAAGGCGCGAAGCGTCGCCTCCGGAAGTCCGGCCTCGTCCGCGACGGAGCGATACGTCACCGCATCGAATCCGCGTCTGCGCAGTACGGCTGCCGACGCACGAATCGACGCCCGACGTCGGTGCGCTGCGCGCGTCGACGGCTGACGTGACCCCGAAACGGTCGTCATAGATTAGTCAGGTATCGATCGCGCTCCCAATCAGTGACGACGCAGTGATATGAGTGCCATTCGGTGTATTTCATGTCGACGTACTCCTCGATGAACTGAGACGGGAACACCTGGGCTGCCAACTTGCTTTCGGCGAAGGCATCGGTGGCTTCGAGCAGGTTGCGCGGCAGGCGCACCGCGTTGACCGACGGGTCAGGCCGCACGTCGGTCAACTCGGTGTCGACTGGGTGACCCGGATCGAGGTCACCTTCGATGCCGTCGAGCCCTGCGGCGAGTAGGAAGGCAGCCGCGAGATAGGTGTTCGCCGAAGAGTCCACCGCACGGTTCTCAACGGCCGGTCGGTTCTTCGGCAGCCGCAGCATGCATGACCGATTCTGCTGACCGTATGCCGACCACACCGGCGCCCACGACGCCGTACCGTCGGCCAACCGCGGATTGAGCCGCTTGTACGAATTCACAGTCGGAGTGAGTATCGCCGCCAACGCGTCGGCATGTTTCATGATGCCGGCGATGAAGGAATATGCCAGGCTGCTCCACCCCATACCGCGGACATCGTTACTGTCCCGCATCAGATTCTCACCCGAGGTGGCCGAAACCAGGCTGATGTTGTAGTGATGGCCGGACCCCCAGGACTCCGTATACGGCTTGGGCATGAAGGTCGCCGCGAGGCCGTGGCGCTTGGCGATCTGGCGGACCATGAGCCGGAAAAAGGACATCTTGTCGGCCATCGCTAGCGCTTCGTCGAAGGCGAAATCAAACTCGTACTGCCCGTCACCACCCTCGTGATCGAAGCTGTAGACACCGAATCCGCTGTCCTGCATGGCAGTAACGACTTCATCGAGAAATGGGGCCGCATCCAGCGTAGCCTCCGCGTCATACGCCGGGCAGGGGTGCAGACCGCCGCTGGGGGCCATCGGTGTCAGGTAGCCGCCGCGGCGGGCCGAGTCGTTGGGTTCAAAGACGAAAAGTTCGGTTTCGATGCCGAGGTTCATCGAGTACCCCATACCGCGTGCGCGCTCCAGCTGAGCCTTCAGGATGCTTCTTGGGCACTGGTCGAAAGGCTCAGCGCCGTCGAGAAGGAGATCTGCCGCCATCCACACGAACCGGTCATCCCACGGCATGCGGCGCAGCGTCGTGATGTCCGGCATCGCGACGCACTCCTCCTCGTGCGGCAACATCGCGCCGAATCCAGTGACGCCACGCGGTGTGTAGCGCTCCGACCCGGCGACCAGATTTGGAAGGTGGTCGATCGGAACTACTTTCGATTTCGGGCGGCCATGTATGTCGATCCATGAGCCGAGGGCATATTTGACCCCTGCGCGTGCAAGCGATTCGGCGGTTTCGCGGTGCGTCTGTTGAATCGAGTGAATGGTGTCCATGGTCGTTCTCCTTTTACAGGGGTGGGCGTTCCGTGTGTCCGGCCCGCGCTTTGGCGGCAATGACGTCGACGACTGCGTCAAACAACGTTTGCCCGAGCTCGGCTGTCGCTTCCGACGGACGTCCGGTAACACCGTTGCGCGACAACACCTTTGCTGTGTACCGAAAGGTCAACCCGGTGGTGCGGTCGACATCGTCGGCGTGCAGCATCGCCTCGACGTCTACCGCTTCCGGAGCGATATGCAGCATGATCGACGTTTCGGCGCAGTTGGCGTGAATGTCCTCACCATCTACGCAGACCGCTGTATGGACCGCATCGCTTGCGTGCCACCAGTCCACCCATGCGGATTGCAGGTCTGGACGCAGGAACCTCAACCGATCGGTGGCGGTGGACAACGACCCCACGTTGCCCATGTGCGCGTTGACGAAGATCAGCTTCGTCAACCCGCTGTAGGCCGACCACTCCGCATACCGTTGTAGAAGGCAGGCAAGCTCCTCGGGAAACAGCGAAATGGTTCCAGGGAATGTCGTCCCGTGGCCGAGGCTGCACCCGATGGCGATCGGGGGCAACACAATCGTGTTTTCGACGGTGCTCGCCACGGCGTCGCAGAGCGCTGCGGCGATACGCGTGTCTGTGTCGGTCGGTAGGTGCGGACCGTGCTGCTCGGTTGCGCCGACTGGCACCAATCCGACATAGGCGGCAAGATTCGCCTGGCCCAACGCGGTCGAGGTCGAATATCCCCACTGCATCGCGACGCTCCAAATACCCGGAACATAACGCTGCTCCGATGTCCTACCGGGCTTTTGTCCCCTGGTGTGCCGACATTCCAGTGCTGCCGGTGCGCCCCTCGGTCCAGGCCTCGAAACGAGCGGAACCCTAGGCGCAGATCTCCTGTGGAGGTCTGCGGCCAAGCTAGGAAGCCGTCATTTCCCATCCATATCACTCGTGTTTCGTCTGTGTATCCATCATCGAGAGCCGCGACCCCAGTACGTCGACCATCGCCGTCGAGACGGGTCAGCATCTCAGGGCGGTTGCCCAGCACAGATACCAACTCGGCCACACCGCCCCGGACAAGCGGCCCTAGACCATGTCGCCAGCCTGCGGCGGTGGCCACTAGCCGTAACCCGCGACTGTTGCGGTAGGCGGACACGAACGGATTCGGCACGCGCAGTTGGGTATTGAGCTAGCCCACTGAGTGGCCGCGCTGCTCCTCTTGACCGCGGTAGTCGTCGGCCATCTTCGCAACGTGTTTGGGCAGTGCACCGGATGCGACGTCGGCGAGGCTGGTCTTCTCGAGCACCGAACGCATGCTGGCCCGCAGCGCGCGCCAGACGTCGGTCAATGCGGCCGTCGGCCCCGAGTACGGCAGGTCGCCGAGCCCGATGTCGCGCACGCTGGCCAGCGGGCCGTCGATGCAGCGCAAAACGTCGGCGATGCTGATCTCGACGGCGGGACGGGCCAGCTCGTAACCGCCGTCGCGGCCGCGATGGCTGCGCACCAGCCGGTCGGTGCGCAGATCCGACAGGATGTCGACCAGAAACTGCGGCGGAATGCCCTGGGCTTTAGCCAGGTCGTCGGTCTTGGCCAGGACGCCCTCGTCGATGGTGGCCAGCTGCACCATGGCCCGGACGGCATACTCCGCCTTGGCCGACATCCGCATGTTGGTCAGGCTAGTCGGGAATGTCGTGAGCGCTGGGAACCACGACGGCGAACAGGTCCCCCATCGCGGCGAGGCTGGCGGCCTGCATGGCCTCCGCGGACACCGTCTCGTCACCCAATCCGGGCAGGGCGCGGGTGGCCGTCGCCGATGCGACGACCGTCGGCGTGTAGCCGAGGTTGAACGCCCCGCGGGCCGTCGAGTTCACGCACATGTGCGTCATGAAGCCCGCCAGCACGAGGTTGGTGGCATTGGAGGTCTTCAGCACCTCATCGAGGTCCGTCTGCACGAACGAGTTTGGATAGTTCTTCACCACTACGGGCTCGCCGTTGTGCGGGGCCACCCGCGAGACGATTGCGCCACTCTCTGCTTCGATGTCGTATAGCGAGCCGGGGCCGTCGTCGTGCTGGATGTGGATGACCGGGATGCCGGCCGAGCGCGCACGGTCGAGCAGTGCGGCAGCCTCGTCGAGCGCAGCTTGCACACCCTCGAGCTCCATGATTCCGCGCGTGTAGGTGTTCTGACAGTCGATCAGGATCAGGGTCGATTCGGCCAGACTGACCGGCTGTTGCGGCAGATCGGCGAGGACGCGCAGGGTCGGGTTGCTCACGCGCCAGACATTACTGGGCGTACTCACCTGGTGACGGCCAGCACCGCATCGGCGAATTCAGGCCGACACACGATGAGGTCGGGCAATCGCGGATCGGGCTGGTTATAGGCCAGCGACGAGCCGTCGATGCGCGAAGTGTGCAGCCCGGCCGCGCGGGCCACTGCGACGGGCGCCGCGGAGTCCCACTCGTACTGGCCGCCCGCATGCACGTAGATGTCGGAGATGCCCTGCACGACGGACGCGACCTTGGCGCCCGCCGAGCCCATTTCGACCAGCGTGCCGTCCAGCGCATCACGCACGGCGAGCGCAACCGCAGGCGGCCTGGTACGCGACACCACAATCCGCGGCTTGTCCACGGTGGCGGGCGGCGGTACGACCGTCGGTGTCGCGAGCGTAATGCCTTGCGCCGGAAGGGCGACCGCACCGACCACCAGCTCGCCGGCTTGCCACAACGCCACATGCACGGCCCAGTCGTCGCGGCCCAGTTCGGAGAACTCCCGCGTGCCGTCGAGCGGGTCGACGATCCACACCCGCTCAGCGCTCAGGCGTACCGGATTGTCGGCGCCCTCCTCGGACAGCACCGCATCGCCGGGGCGCTGCGCGGTCAGCGCCTCCATCAAGAAGTCATGGGATCGCTTGTCCCCCGCGGCTTTCCGCTCTGCCTCGGTGGCATCCGCCAGCTCGGATCGCACATCGAGCAGCAGCTTGCCCGCCTCGGTCGCCAGTCGCGCGGCGACGTCGTGGTCGGTCACCGCCTGGTTTCCAGCAGCTCGATCACCATGTCGGCGAGTTCCTCGGTCGAGCGGTCCGGCGTGAGCCGAATATCCGGATTCTTCGGCCGCTGATAGGGGCTGTCGATGCCGGTGAAATGGGTGATCTCGCCAGCACGCGCCTTGGCGTACAACCCCTTCGGGTCACGGCGCTCACAGTCTTCGAGCGGGGTGTCGCAGAACACCTCGAAGAAGTCGAGACCCGCATCGGTGGTGACCTTGCGCGCCAGCGCACGGTGCTCCTCCAGCGGGCTGATCGCAGGGACGAGCACGACCTGACCGGAGTCGGCGAGGATGGCCGCGATGTGGGCCAGCCTGCGCTGATTCTCGGCGCGGTCGGCCATCGAGAAGCCCAGGTCCGCGTTCAGGCCGTGCCGCAGGTTGTCTCCGTCGAGAACATAGGCGGGGCAGCCCTTTTCGAGCAGCTTCTGCTCGACCAGCATCGCCACCGACGACTTGCCCGACCCGGAGAGACCGGTGAACCACACCGTGCGGCCCTTCGACAACCGGTCCTCGGAGGTGCACAGCGATTGGTGGCGCACCGTGTTGGGGCTCGCGGTGCGCGCGGTGACGTAGGGCAGGATCATGCCCGCTGCAACCGTGCCGTTGGTGTTCGGGTCGATCAGGATGAACGAACCCGTTGCCGCGTTGCGGCTGTACTCGTCAAGCAGCAGCGGCACCTGCGTGCGCAGCGAGATGCGACCCAGCTCATTGAGTTTCAGTGCGGTCGCCGACTTGTCGCGGTGCAGCGTGTTGACGTCTAGCCGGTAGTCGAGCGCGGTCACCTTCACCCGAGTGCTGCGGGTGGTGTGCTTGATGATGTAGTCGCGACCGGGCTCCAGCGCGGTTTCGTCGGCCATCCAGCACACGGTGGCGTCAAAGTCCTGCGCCACCCGCGGCTGATTGTTCGGCCGCGCGATCAGGTCGCCCCGCGAGATGTCGATGTCGTCGGCGAGGCTGATCGACACCGCCATCGGCGGAAAGGCTTCCTGCACAGGTCCGCTCGGACCCTCGATCGCGGTGATGCGGCTTGACTTTCCGCTGGGCAGGACGACCACCTCGTCGCCGGGACGCATGACACCGCTCGCGACGGTGCCCGCGTAGCTGCGGTGATCGTGGTGGTCAAGCGATTGCGGCCGGATCACGTACTGCACCGGGAACCGCACGTCGACGAGGTTGCGATCGCCGGCGATGTACACCTCTTCAAGATGCGACAGCAGTGACGGCCCGTCGTACCAGGGCGTGTTGTCGGACTTGGTGACGACGTTGTCGCCCTGCAATGCTGACAACGGAATGGTCGTCACGTCGTGGATGTCGAGGCGGGCAGCGAACTCGTGGAAGTCGTCGCGGATCTTCTCGAATTGTTCACGGTCCCAACCGATCAGGTCCATCTTGTTGACCGCGAGCACGATGTGCCGGATGCCGAGCAGCGACGCCAGGAACGCATGCCTGCGCGACTGCTCCAACAGCCCGTGCCGGGCGTCGACCAACACGATCGCCAGCTGCGCGGTCGACGTGCCGGTGACCATGTTGCGCGTGTACTGGATGTGACCGGGGGTGTCGGCGATGATGAATTTCCGCTTGGCCGTGGCGAAGTAGCGGTACGCGACGTCGATCGTGATGCCTTGCTCACGCTCGGCGCGCAGGCCGTCGGTGACCAGAGCCAGATCGGTGTAGTCATGTCCGCGTTCCTTGGAGGTGCGCTCGACAGCGGCGAGTTGGTCCTCCATCACGGCCTTGGAGTCGAACAGCAACCTGCCAATCAGTGTCGACTTTCCGTCGTCCACCGAGCCGGCGGTCGCGATGCGAAGCAGCGTCGTCATCAGAAGTAGCCCTCTCGCTTGCGGTCTTCCATGCCGGCTTCGGAGATCCGGTCGTCGGCGCGGGTGGCACCGCGCTCCGTCAGCCGCGACACCGCGGTCTCGGCGATCACCTCGGACACCGTGCCCGCCAACGACTCGACGCAGCCGGTGCAGGTGACGTCACCGACGGTGCGGAAGCGAACGGTCTTGGTGATGACCTCCTCGTCCTTGCGGGGCTGCATGTACTTGTGCACGGCCAGCAGCATGCCGTCGCGCTCGAAAACCTGGCGCTCGTGCGCGTAGTAGATCGACGGCAGCTTGATCTTCTCGGCACCGATGTAGGACCAGATGTCGAACTCGGTCCAGTTGGACAACGGGAACACGCGGATGTGCTCACCCTTGTGATGGCGGCCGTTGTAGATGTTCCACAGCTCGGGCCGCTGCGCCTTGGGATCCCACTGGCCGAACTCGTCGCGGAAGGAGAACACGCGCTCCTTGGCGCGGGCCTTCTCCTCGTCGCGGCGAGCGCCGCCGAATGCCGCGTCGTACTTGTTCTCGCGGATGGCGCGCAGCAGCGTGAAGGTCTGCATCGGGTTGCGCGACGGGATCGTCTCGACCACCCGTCCGGCATCGATGTCGTCCTGCACCTTGGCCACGACCAGGCGTACGCCGGACTCGGCGACGAGTTCGTCGCGGGTCTGAAGCACCTCATCGAAGTTGTGCCCGGTGTCGACGTGCATCACCGGAAACGGCAGCCGGCCCGGCCGGAACGCCTTGATCGCCAGATGCAGCATGACAATGGAGTCCTTGCCGCCGGAGAACAGCAGCACCGGCCGCTCGAACTCCGCGGCCACCTCCCGAATGATGTGGATGGCCTCGGCCTCGAGCGAGCGCAGGTGACTCAGCTCGTAGCGGCCCGCGTTGAGTTCCTGGGTGGCAGTCATGTCATCCTCGTAAAGTTGGTAGAGATGACCAGAATTATCTGCATAACCCGATATGAAACCAGCTCAGGCCTGCGCTGTCAACGCCACCTAGAGAGTGCGAGCAGACGCAGAAGTGCGTGTCGCCGGCTGAACCGCCCGACGTGTCGTGCGCTTTTGCGTCTGCTCGCCGTCACGGACCGATGACCGCGCCAAGATACTTACGGCTCAGCGCGGCGTAGGTTCCGTCGTTTTGCGCGATGTTGAGCCACTGGTCGATCCACTGCTGCAGGTCGGTCGCCGACTGCGCGACGAGATAACCCTTCTGCTCGAACGTGAATGGGTGATCAAGGCTCACGCCACACAGTTGCGGTTCTTGATTTTCCTCCCAACGGATTTCGCTTGCGTCGGTAATCATTACGTCCGCGGCGTTGTTGGTCAGTTGCTCGAAGATCGTGTTGTTGTCGGGATACGTCACGACCTGCGCATTGCGCAGATGATCCTTGTCGAAGTCGGCGTTGGTGCCGCCGGGGTTGACGACGACGCGAACACCGGGGCGATCGATGTCGTCCAACGTCTGATAGTTCGCGGCATCCGCACACCGGACGATGGCGGCTTTTCCATCGCGCAGGTAGGGGGCGCTATAGAGGGCCTGCTTGGCGCGGTTGAGCGTGATCGAGATTCCGCCCATCGCGACGTCACACTTGTTGTTCAGGTCGGTGATCAGATTCGCCCATGTGGTCGGCACCACGTCCAATCGGGCGGCAAGCCTATCAGCCATATCGTGAGCCATCTCGATGTCGAGTCCACTCCAATTGCCTTGCGGGTCATGATAAGTGAATGGGCGGTAATCGCCGGTACTGCAGACGCGGACCGCGCCGCGCTGTGCGATCCCGGGCAGTCCGCCCGCCCGTTGCATCGTTGTCGGCGGCGTGGCCGTCGAGCCGCAGCTTGTCAGCAGGGCGATCAACACGGTCAGGGCGGCCGACCGGATCGCTGTCATCGACTCTCCTCGGTTCGCTTACTTCAGAGGTAGTTGAGCAGGCGCACATACTGGTTTCATGTCTACTCCGACCCAGCGCCAGACCGGCGCGGACGTCATGGCGCAGTTCATTCCGTCGTCGCCGTTCGTCGCCAAGCTCGGCATCGTCGCCGACAAACTCGACGCCGACGAGGTGCGGCTGCGCCTGCCGTGGGACCCGACCAACGTCACCGTCGCGAACATGGTGCACGGCGGCGCGATCGCGGCACTGGCCGATGTCGCGGTGATGGCTGCGGCGTGGGCCGGTGCGGAGGTGCCGGACTCGCTGCGCGGCGTGACCGTGGCGATGTCGATGCAGTTTCTGGCGCCCGCGCGCGCCACCGACCTGATCGCGGTCGGGCGAGTGCTGCGGCGCGGCAAGACATTGGTGAATTGCGACGTCGACGTCGTCACGCCGGAGGGCGAGGCGGTCGCGAAGGCAATCGCGACGTACAAAGTCGGCTAGCCAACCCGACCCGCGTCTTGGCTTCCCATGGCCGAGATTGCACTGAGGATTGTCGATCTTTTACCGCAACCCTCAGTGCAATCTGGGCTCTAGCACGAACATTGCCAGCAGGTTGTTAGAGCGTCACTTCGTTCAGTCGACCGGTCGCGACGTCGAAGATGAATCCGCGCAGCGATTCGTGTTTGGTCACGAACGGGCTGGCCTCGATGCGGCGCAACGACTGACGCACGTCCTCTTCGAGGTCGACGAACGCCTCCGCGGCCCATTCGGGCTTGATACCCGTCTCGTCCTGGATCTGCTGCTTGAATCCGTCGTCGGTGAAGGTCAGCATGCCGCAATCGGTGTGGTGGATCAGGATGATCTCTTTGGTGCCGAGCAGCCGCTGGCTGATCGCCAGCGAGCGAATCTCGTCGTCGGTGATGACGCCGCCGGCATTACGAATGACATGCGCCTCGCCGTCGCCGAGCCCGAGGATCCGGTAGACATCGAGCCGGGCGTCCATGCATGCCACCACCGCGACGTGCTTGCTCGGCGGCAGTGGCAGCGGGCCGGTGAACGTGCTCGCGTACGCCTCGTTGTTCTTCAGATATTCGTCGGTCACGGACATGGGACCTCCTCGATGATCTCGACGCGACCATAACCCCGCGGCGGCCTGGTGCCACGGGTAAAAATCACCGCGGTATCGACGGCGACGGCCGCCCTGCCGGGGGTCGCAGGGCGGCCGTCAGATCGGGAGCCGTCAGGCCTTGGACTGGCTCAGGTCGTAGACGGTGGCGCCGCCGACGTCGATCGGGGTGAAGTTCTGCTGCACCCATGTGGTGATCTGTTGCGCCGGGCCCGAGCGGCCACGGCCGGGGCCGCCGTGGTTGTCGCTGCCGATGAAGTACCGCACCTCGTGGTCGGCGACATAGCTCTGGAACTGCGCCAGCGTCGGCGAGTTGTCCGAACCGGTGAACCCACCGATCGCCATCAGCGACGCGCCGGTCTTGAGTTCGAGGCCGCTCACTCCCATCGACCCGATACTGGCTGCCGCCCAACGATTATCGGCACCCTCGAGGAGCTGCGCCAGCGCCGCGTTGTCCTCGTTGCCGCCACCGGGGCCACGTCCGCCGAACAGTCCGCCGCGTCCGCCGGGGCCACCACCTCCGAATCCCGCCTCGCGGATGGGTCCGGACATCGTGCCCGGGCCGCTGTGTGCGTGTGTGACGTTGTAGATGGAGAACGCCGTCGGCGCAGCGAGCCCGAGAAGCGCCGCGGCGGTGACCAGTACGACCGCGGCACGACCGAGCCGGTGCGCGCCCACTGCGAGGACGGCCGCGACGACCACCGACCCTGCCACCACGATCCACCGTAATGCAGGCGACCAATCAGGTGTGCGGTCCAACAAGATGAACGCCCAGACTCCGGTGGCCGCGACCATGACCGCAAGCACGACCCGCGGCATCACGAATTCCCTGCCACGCCACAACTCGACCGCGGAGATCCCGACGAGCGCCGCGACCGCCGGCGCCAGTGCCACCGTGTAGTACGGGTGCACGGTGCCGTTCATGAAGCTGAACACGGCGCCCGTCACCAGCAGCCAGCCACCCCACAACAGCAGGCCTGCGCGGACCGATCCGGTTCGTGCCGTGCGGCGAGTGAACCAGATACCGGCAGCCAGCCCGATCAATGCGGCGGGCAACAGCCAGGACGCTTCGACTCCCATCGACGGCCCGAACAACCTGCCGATACCCGGCTCGCCGCCGAAGAAGAGGTTGGCGCCCTTTGGCCCGCCACCACCGCCAGGACCACCGCCCGGGCCGCCTTCGCCGCCCGCGATGCGTTGGATCCCGTTGTAGCCCAGTGCAAGCTGCAGCAGGCTGTTGTCGGTTGAGCCGCCGATGTACGGCCGCGAGTCTGCGGGCCACAGGCTGACCAACGCGACGTACCAGCCACCGGACACCACCATCGTCGCAGCGCCGACGAGTAGCTTGCCGATGCGCTTCCACGTGCCGACGGGCGCGGCGACGAGGAACGCCAGCGCGAGACCGGGCACGATCAGGAAAGCCTGCAGCATCTTGGTCAGGAACGCGAACCCAATAACGATGCCCACCAACGCAATCCAACGGGTGCTCGCCGTCTCAATGGCGCGCACCATGCAATATGCGGCGGCCACCAGCAACAGGACGAGCAGCGCGTCGGGGTTGTTGAACCGAAACATCAGCACCGCGACCGGAGTCAACGCGAGCCCAGCGCCTGCAATGAGGCCCGCGGCAGGTCCGCTGGCGCGCCGCACCGCCAGGTACAGCAGTCCGACCGCGCCGACGCCCATCAGCGTTTCGGGCAGCAGCATCGTGAACGCGCTGAACGCGAACAGCCTGCCGAACAAGCCCATCACCCACAGCGCGGCCGGTGGCTTGTCGACGGTGATCGCGTTGCCCGCATCCAGCGAGCCGAACAGCCAGGCTTTCCAGTCCTGCGTTGCGGCCTGCGCCGCGGCGGCGTAGTAGTTGTTGGCCCAGCCGGAGGACCCGAGCCCCCAGAGATAGAGCACGGCGGTCGTCGCAAGCAGTGCCAGCACCGCGGGGCGGACCCAGCGCGGGTTGCGACGCGGCGGGCCCTCTGATGCCACCGCCGTCTGGGCCAGCGCTTCGGTGATCGTCATGAAATCGATTTCCTTCGTGTGTCGGTAAGAGTCAGTTCGATCGGCGTGGGTGAAAGACCCACCCGCGCAGGAGAACGAAGCGCACCGCGGTGGCGACCAGGTTAGCGAGCACCAGCACAGCGAGTTCGAATAGGTGATGCGGTTGTGCGACGACGGCATGCAGCGCGGCCAACGACCCGCTGGTGATCATCAGCGCGATGCCGAACACGACAAGACCCTCGATGTGGTGACGCGTCGCGTTGATGGCGCCGCCGACCCCGAACGTGAAACGTCGGTTGGCAGCGGTGTTGCCAATCGCCGTGAGCAGCAAGGCAATCAGGTTCGCCGCCTGTGCGCCGGCCCAGCCCTGCATCAGCATGAACAGCAGCACGTAGGCCGCGGTCGACGCGACACCGATGGCGCCGAACCGAACCACCTGGCGAAACAGGGAGCCTGGTGCGGCCGATTTCCGCGATGATCCCAGTTGTGCGGCAATGGTATTCACCGGGATCGAACCGTCGGCGAAGCCTCGCAGCATTCGCCCGATGCCCTTGAGGTCGGCGGTCGCGGTGGCGACGATGTCGACGCGGCTATCTGGGTCGTCCACCCAGTCGACGGGTACTTCATGGATCCGCAGACCGCTGCGCTCCGCGAGCACCAAGAGCTCGGTGTCGAAGAACCAGCCGGTGTCGGAGACGTGAGGCAGAAGGCGCTCGGCGACGTCGGCGCGGATGGCTTTGAAACCGCATTGCGCATCCGAAAAACCCGCGGCCAGTGTCGATTTCAGGATCAGGTTGTAGCAGCGTGAAATGATCTCGCGCTTCGGGCCGCGCACGACACGTGCACCGCGGCCCAGCCGCGTCCCGATCGCTAGGTCCGAGTGGCCGGAGATGAGCGGGGCGACCAACGGGGCCAGCGCGGCGAGGTCCGTGGACAGGTCGACATCCATGTAGGCCAGCACCGGCGCGTCGGAGGTCGACCACACCGCGTGCAGTGCCCGGCCGCGTCCCTTCTGTTCGAGCCGGACGACGCGGACATCGGACAGCTCGTCGGCGAGTTCGGCCGCGATGCGGGGTGTGTCGTCGATGCTGGCGTTGTCGGCGATCGTGATGCGCGTTTCGAACGGAAGGTTCTCACGCAGAAAGCGGTGCAGCCGGTGCACCGAGTCGGCAAGGGCGGCTTGCTCGTTGTACACCGGGACCACGACGTCGAGCACCGGCACGCCGGCGGCGCGGGCGGCCCTGGCGGCGTTCGGCCGCGATTCGAAGTGGTGACCCAGACCAGTGAGCGGTTCAAGGGCGATGTCTGTCATGAGAACCATGGTTGAGCAGCAGCGTGTGTCCCTCGTGGGCCGTAGCTATGCGCTAGCTATGAATCGCGGACGGCTGCGTCAGGTCGTAAAGGATCACGCGGTCGACGGTCACCGGGGTGTAGTGGGTCTCCACCCATTCGGCGATATCGGTGGATTCGCTGCTGCCCGTCGCGCGGCCCCAGTGCCCGATCGTCATCCTGCCGCGGATGAAGTAGTGAATCTGTCGGTGCGCCACATACTGTTGAAACTCCTGCAGCGTCGGCGACGGATCGGTGCCGTTGAAGCCGCCGATCGCCATGATCGGTGCGCCCGTGGCTAGTTGGTAGCCCGCGGCGTTGTTCGAGCCAACGGTCGCCGCCGCCCAGGTGAAGCCGTGCGCATTCGCCGACAGCGTCGCCGACAGTTCCTTTCCGGGAGTCGGCGAGTCGAGCAGGCCGCCGGGACCGGTGAAGCCGCCAACGCCATGCTTGGCGGGCCCTGCCGACGGGATCGCGCCGCTGTGCGGGGCGGCCGCCGTGGCAACCGAATACACGGCGGGCGCCGCGAGACACGCCACCACGGCGAGGGCCGCCGCCGACCGGCCGACTGAACTGGCCAGGCGCCCCGCGACCAGCAGCAGCACTGCGGCGCCCACGCCCGCGACGGCGACCGCGGCCCGCAGCCACGGCAGCCATTCGCTGTCGCGCGATAACAGCACCGCCGCCAGGATGGTGGTGACCAGGACCGTGCCGGACAATGCCGTTGCGGCGCGAAGGTCGGAGCGGTTGCGCCACAAAAGCGTTGCCCCGATGCCGATCACGGCGCCGATCGCCGGCGCGAGCGCCACGGTGTAGTAGGGATGCACAATGCCATTGGCGAAGCTGAACACCGCCGCGGTGACGGCCAGCCAGCCTCCCCACAGGATCAGCGCTGCGCGCGTCAGGTCCGTCCGCGGTGCGCGTCTGGTGATGATGAGACCCGCGCCCAGGCAGATCACCGCGGCAGGCAGCAGCCACGCGATCTCCGGTCCCATGCCATTGCCGAACAGCCGACCCCATCCGACGTCGAAGTTGAGGTTGCCCAACCCACCGGGCTCGTCGCCGGTCAACCGGCCCAAACCGTTGTAGCCCAAGGCTAATTCGACGATGCTGTTGTGCTGCGAGCCGCCGATGTAGGGCCGCGCGTTCGCCGGCCACAACTCCACAAGCAACAGGTACCAGCCGCCCGACACCACGACGGCCGCGAGTGCGGCGAGCAGGTCGACGACGCGGCCTCGCATCCGATGGCCGCCTGCGACCAGATATGCGGCTCCGAACCCCGGCAAAACCAGGAACGCTTGCAGCATCTTCGCCAAGAATCCGAAGCCGACGAGAACACCCGCCGCGACCAACCACCACGTCTGCGCCCGCCCCGCTTCGCCCGCCTGCGTGCTGCTGTCCGTGTCGCATGCGCGCAGCACGCAGTAGGCGGCCGCGACCAGAAGCAACACGAGCAGCGCATCGGGATTGTTGAAGCGGAACATCAATGCGGCGACGGGCGTCACCGCAAAGACCGCGCCCGCCAGAAGTGCCGCGCCTTCGCCACTGACCCGACGGACCGCGGCGTATAAAACCGCAACCGCCGCAACGCCTTCGAGTGCCTGCGGCACCAGCACGCTCCACGGGTTCAGTCCGAACAATCGCACCGAGGCATCGATGATCCACAGCGCGGCGGGCGTCTTGTCGACGGTGATGGCGTTGGCGGCGTCGCCGGATCCGAACAGCATCGCTGTCCAGTCGCTGGCGCCGGCCTGTGCAGCAGCGGAGTAGAACGCATTGGCCCACCCGCTCACGGAGAGGTTCCACAGGTACAGCACCGCCGTCGCGACGAGCAGCACACCCAACCGGATGCGCGACCAGACGCGAACTCGCACGCCGGCAGCGGAATTTGTGCGAGTTTGCGTCTGCTCGGCGTCAAGAACGAGTGCGGTCATCAAGGCGAGTTTCCTTGAGCGCGCTAGGCGCCGGTTTTGGACGCGCTGTGATTCGCCTGTGAATTGCCAGGAAACTTCACCACGAACTCGGTTTTGCCGGGCACGCTGTGCACGCCGATAATGCCACCGTGGGCCCGCACGACGGCGGCGACGATGGCCAGGCCCAGTCCGGTGCTTCCGCCACGCCGGGAGCGCGACGAATCACCGCGGGCGAACCTCTCGAAGATCTCCGGCTGAAGCCATTGCGGAATACCGGGGCCGTCATCGGTGACCATCAGCACGGCGCCGTCGGAATCATCGAGCGACAGCGACGTCGTAACCGTAGTGCCGGCAGGCGTGTGCGTCCTGGCGTTTGCGAGCAGATTCGCGAGCACCTGATGAAGCCGGGCTTCATCGCCTACGACGACGACGGGCTCGTCGGGTAGGTCCAGCGACCACTGATGGTCGGGCCCGGCGATGTGCGCGTCGCTGACCGCGTCGACGACGAGCCGGGACAGATCGACCTGCTCGCGCTCCAACGGCCGCCCGGTATCCAGCCGCGCGAGCAGAAGCATGTCCTCTACGAGCTGTGTCATCCGTTCGGTCTCGGATTCGACCCGACTCATCGCGTGCGCGACGTCGTCGGGCAGGTCATCCCGTTTACGTTGCGCCAGCTCGGTATAACCGCGAATCGCGGCCAGCGGCGTGCGCAGTTCGTGGCTGGCGTCGGCGACGAACTGGCGGACGCGCGTCTCGCTGGCGTGGCGGGCCGACAGCGCGCCCGCGATACGGTCGAGCATCCGATTCAGCGCCGAGCCGAGCTGTCCGATCTCGGTGTCAGCGCTCGCCGGATCGACCTTGACGATCGGCGTCGGCAGCCGGACCTCGCCACGGTCGAGTTCGAGATCGGCCACCTGTCGCGCGGCTTCGGAAACCCTTGACAGAGGGGCAAGTTGGCGGCGAATGATGATGATGCCTGCGGTGGTACCGCCGACAAGTGCGACAGCACCGACAACGCCGAAGATGACCATCACCGTCAGCAACGTGTCGTCGACTTCTGAGGTGGGCAACCCTGTCACGATCGTCTCGCCTGGGCCGCGTGCGTGCATCGCGACGACGCGGTAGCGACCCAGCCCGTCGAGCCTCATCGTGATCGGTCTGTCGTTCGGCACGACGGTCGCGAGCTGTTGCGCTGCGGTGCTGCTGATTCCGGACTGTGTGCCGTCTGCGTTGATGATGCCCGCATCGACCGGGGCGCCGCGTTTCACGATGGCCCCAACCGTGCGGGCGGCCTGCCCAGGGGCGTTGAGAAAGGCAGGCCCCGGACCGAAGTCGTTCCGAATGAAGATGCGCCGCGGGAAGTCTGGCGGCGGGAAGGCAGGCAGCTCGTCCCTGCCCGACGGCCCAGGCATGTGGTCCAGGCTCGGTGGTCCAGGCATCATCTGGTCCAGCCCGGGCGGCCCTGGCGGCGCCGGCCGCCCGGGCGCCCCCATAGGCGGCCCGAATTCGAACAGCCCGACAGAGCGGTGGCCGGTCTCGGCCAGCCGGTCATCGAGCTGATTCATCAAAAAGCGTTGCAGCGCAAGCTCGGTCACCACCCCGATCGCCGCACACACCAACGCGAGCAGAACGATCTGAGAAGCCAGCAGGCGGGCCCGCAGCGACCAGCTCCGCGGCGAGCGGAACCGACCACGCCGCACGTCAGCGCGGGGGCTTGAGGACATAGCCCGCGCCGCGCAAGGTGTGAATCATCGGCTCGCGCCCGTTGTCGATCTTCTTTCGCAGATACGACACGTACAGCTCGACGATGTTGGACCGACCTCCGAAGTCATAACTCCACACCCGGTCCAGGATCTGGGCCTTGCTCAGCACGCGTTTGGCGTTGCGCATCATGAATCGCAGCAGCTCGAACTCCGTCGCGGTCAGCGAGATGAGCTCGCCGCCGCGGGTGACTTCGTGACTGTCCTCGTCGAGCACCAGATCGCCGACGACGACCTTGGCGCCGCCGGTCTCGCTGGTGACGCCGGTGCGGCGCAGCAGCGCGCGCAGCCGCAAGACCACCTCTTCGAGGCTGAACGGTTTGGTGACGTAGTCGTCGCCGCCTGCGGTCAGACCCGCGATGCGGTCTTCGACGGAATCCTTCGCGGTCAGCAGCAGCAGCGGCAGGCCGGGAATCTGCTCGCGCAACTTGTGCAGAACGTCCAGCCCGCTCATGTCCGGCAGCATCACGTCGAGCACCACCACGTCGGGCGGAGTCTCCTTGGCCGACGCGATCGCCGAGGCGCCGTCGCCGGCCGTCGCGATCTCCCACCCCTCGTACCGCAAGGCCATCGACACGAGTTCGGCGAGCACCGGCTCGTCGTCGACCACCAATACTTGGATCGGCTTACCGTCCGCGCGCCGCATCACCACACGCGCGGGTTCGGTCTCGTTCGCGGTAAAAGCGCTGGGACTGGACACGCGCTCATTATTCGTCGCGGCCATAGGTCTCGACTGTGCCTTGTCTATGTGTGAGCTGTGAAGGTGTCCAGGCATACGTGGCTCTGACAAGACACACAGCGGACTCACATCAACAGCTTGCACTGTGGTCGCATGAGCACCCGAAGACGAGCGCGAGTGAGGATCGCAGCGAGGAACGAGCGAGGACCGGAGCGAGCGGGAGTCGAGGCATGAGCACCCGAAGACGAGCGCGAGTGAGGATCGCAGCGAGGAGCGAGCGAGGACCGGAGCGAGCGGGAGTCGAGGCATGAGCACCGATCAGATCGTTCCCGAGCACCAGGTGTGGGGTGCGCCGCAGCCCGAACCGCGCCGCTGGGGCTGGCGCGAAAGCGCGGCCGCGGCGGCGGTTGCAGCCGTCATCGCCGCACTCGGCGGCGCCGCCATCTACGCCGCGACCCAGGGGACGTCGCATCCGTTCGGCGCGTCCCATCAGGCGCCAGGACCCCCAGGCGGAATGCAAGCTGGCGGGAGCGGTCGGCAGGGCGGTAGGCCCGGGCAGGGCGACATCGCACCGCCGTCACTGCACGGCGAATTCGTTGTAGCGGACGGCAACGGCGGATATCGAACTGAACTGACCCAGACTGGCGCGGTCACCGCCATTTCGCCGACGTCGATCACGGTGCGCAGCCAGGACGGCTTCAGCCAGACCTACGTCATTCCGAACACAGCTGGCAACGCCGCCGCGCCGTTCGCCGTGGACGACCAGGTGGCCATCCACGCCATACGCGACGGTCAGACCGCGACCGTCACCAACATCGGCAATCCCTTACCAGACCTCGGCGGGACTGGCTCGGCGCCGATACGCCACAACTAACGCCCCGTTACGGGGTCGCGAACCCGGACGGCGGCGTCGCGGTCACCGGCGGTGTCGCGACGCTGGTTTCCACAGTGGTAGGCGCCGTCGTCGACGTAGTGGTTCCGCCGAGCGTGATTTCCGGACCTTCGCTGATGCTTCCCGGTGCGCCGCTGAACACCACGGAGGACGCGCCCAACGCAACGAGGGCGCCGGCACCGATACCGGCCGCGACGAGTTTGAGCTGACTCGGATTCACCTCTGACCACTCCATTCGGTCTGCTGGCCTCGAACAGGTCGCGGAGGGGCCACAATCGACCCCTCCGTCAACTGGGTAACCGAAGGCTTCGGAGGTGAAACGTCAGCGAGGAGCCGGCCCCGCCAAAGCGCGTCGCCTTGACGAGCGGCACTGCGATAGTGGTTTCCGGCGAAGTGGGAGGCGTTTCCTGGGTGCTGGTCGCACCGACGGTCATCCCCGAGCTGGTGATCGTCGCGGGCGTCGCCTGCTGTTGGCTGATCGCCATGGTCAGCGCCCCCGCCGCCACTACCGCGCTGCCGCCGATGACGGCCGACAGCATCTTCACCTTGGTTCGCCTGGTTGCGTGCATTGTGTTTGCTGGTTTTGACCGTGAGCCGAGCCGCCCCTTCGATGCGGCGGATCGACAAACGCGCAGGTCGGGGCGAGTGAATCGAGAATTCTGTGAACACACTGGATCGAGCGTGCGAAGTGCTTGCGCGCGTGCTGTCACTGTTTTCACAGTCAGAGAGTCATTGGCGGCTTACGGCGCGCGGGCCCTTCGCGGCGGTTATCCAGGAACCATCTCTTACCCTGTGCCTCATGCACGCCGCCCTGGGACGTCGCCGATGACGCGATTCCTCGTGCGGCGGCTGCTGAACTACCTCGTGCTGCTGGCCGTGGCTTCGTTCCTGACCTTCTCGCTGGCCTCGCTGACGTTCCGGCCGCTGGACAGTCTCATTCAGCGGAACCCGCGCCCGCCGCAGGCCGTCATCGACGCGAAGGCTGCCGAACTGAACCTCGACAAGCCCATTCCGCTCCGGTACGGCCATTGGGTATCCGGCGTCGTGCATGGCGATTTCGGCTCCACCATCGGCGGCCAACCCGTTTCGGGCGAACTGTGGCGACGCATCGGCGTTAGCCTGCGGCTGCTCGTGATCGGCTCGGTCGTCGGCACCGTGATCGGTGTCGTGGTCGGCGCTTGGGGGGCGATCCGGCAGTACCGTCTTTCGGACCGCGTCATCACGGTGCTGTCGCTATTGGTCATCAGCACACCGGTTTTCGTGATCGCCAACCTGTTGATCCTTGCCGCGTTGCGGGTCAACTCGGTGCTCGGTGTGCAGTTGTTCGAGTACACGGGTGAGACGTCACCGGACGCGGTCGGTGGCGCGTGGAACCAATTCGTCGATCGTCTGCAGCATCTCGTGCTGCCGACGTTCACCTTGGCGTTGGGAGCCATCGCCGGCTACAGCCGCTACCAACGAAACGCGATGCTCGATGTGCTCGGCCAGGACTTCATCCGCACCGCCCGCGCGAAGGGATTGACCCGGCGCCGCGCGCTGTTCAAGCACGGTCTGCGCACGGCCCTGATCCCGATGGCCACACTGTTCGCCTACAGCCTCGCCGGCCTTTTCACGGGCGCGGTCTTCACCGAGAAGATCTTCGGCTGGCACGGCATCGGCGAGTGGTTCGTGCAAGGCATTGCGACCCAGGACGTCAACATCGTCGTCGCGATCACGCTGTTTTCTGGCGTGACGATTCTGTTGGCGGGCCTGCTTTCTGATGTCATCTACGCCGCACTCGACCCGAGGGTCCGGGTGCAATGAGCGAACCCATCACCACAGACACCGCAACAACCGCCAAGTCCGGCGTCGACGTCGCACGCTTCGCCTCGCGGCGCGAACTGGTGTGGCGCCGATTCCTGCGCAACAAGGCGGCCGTGGTCTCGCTGGTGCTGCTTGTGGCGCTGTTCATCGCCTGCTATGCGCTGCCGCCCGTGCTGCCCTACAGCTACACCGATCTCGATTTCTATGCGCTGCAACAGCCGCCGAGCACCGACCACTGGTTCGGCACCAACGCACTAGGCCAAGACCTGCTCGCCCAAACCCTGCGCGGCATGCAGAAATCCATGCTGATCGGCGTCTGCGTGGCCTTCATCTCGACGATCATCGCCGCCACGGTGGGAACAATCGCCGGCTACTTCGGCGGATTGCGCGACCGCACGCTGATGTGGATCGTCGACCTCATGCTCGTGGTACCCAGTTTTTTGCTGATCACCATCGTCGTACAGCGAACCAAGGGCGACATCGTCTGGCTCATCGTGCTACTCGCAGTGTTCAGCTGGATGATCAGCTCCCGAATCGTGCGGGGCATGACGATGAGTCTGCGCGATCGCGAATTCGTCTCTGCGGCACGCTATATGGGCGTGAGCAGCTGGCGGATCATCGTGCGCCACATCCTGCCGAATGTCGCGTCGATCATCATCATCGACACCGCCCTGAACGTCGGCGTCGCGGTGCTCGCCGAAACCGGGTTGAGTTTCTTGGGATTCGGCATCCAGCCGCCCGACGTGTCACTCGGCACGCTGATCGCCGACGGCACCAAATCGGTGACGACGTTCCCGTGGGTGTTCCTGTTCCCGGCCGGCGTGCTCGTGCTGATCATCTTGTGCTCCAACCTGGTCGGCGACGGCCTGCGCGACGCGTTGGATCCCAGCGCCCGGCCGCTGCGGAAGCGTCGCCGATGAGCCTGCTGCAGGTAAGTGGTCTGACCGTGACCTTCCCAACTGATGCGGAGCAGGTAAACGCGGTGCGCGGCATGAACTTTGACGTCGACGCGGGTGAGGTCGTCGCGCTCGTCGGCGAATCCGGCTCCGGCAAATCGGCCACCGCCATGTCGATCATCGGGCTACTGCCGGAGTACGCGGATGTGTCCGGATCGATTCGGCTGCGCGGCGAGGAGCTGCTCGGACTGTCCGACGGTGAGATGTCACAGATTCGCGGCAGAGCCATTGGCACGGTGTTCCAGGATCCGATGTCGGCGCTGACGCCCGTTTACTCGGTGGGTGACCAGATCGCCGAGGCATTGGAAATCCATCGGCCGGACATCGGTAAGCGCGCCGCGCGCACCCGCGCCACCGAACTGCTCGAGCTGGTCGGCATCGCCCAACCCGAGCGCCGGGCCCGCTCGTTCCCGCACGAACTCTCCGGTGGCGAACGGCAACGCGTAGTGATCGCAATCGCGATCGCCAACGATCCCGACCTTCTCATCTGTGACGAGCCGACGACGGCACTGGATGTCACGGTGCAGGCGCAGATCCTGGAGGTACTGCGGACCGCGCGCGACGTGACGGGGGCGGGCGTGCTGATCATCACGCACGATCTCGGGGTGGTCGCCGAATTCGCCGACCGCGCACTGGTGATGTACGCGGGTCGCGCAGTCGAGACGGCCGGCGTCGATGCGTTGTACCGCGATCGCCGAATGCCCTACACCGCTGGCCTACTCGGCTCGGTCCCGCGGTTGGACGCGCCACAGGGCACCCGGTTGGTACCGATTCCCGGCGCCCCGCCTTCGATGGCCGCGCTACCACCCGGCTGCCCGTTCGCCCCGCGCTGCCCCCTGGCGATCGACGACTGCCGTGCCGCCGAGCCCGAGCTGATCGAGCTGACCCCAGGTCACCGCGCCGCCTGCATCCGCACCGACCAGGTGGCGGGCCGAAGCGCGGCGGAGATCTATCGCGTGTCCACCGAAGCACCCCCGGTAGTAGCCGACCGCGACGCGCCTGTGGTGCTACGGGTGACGGACCTAACCAAGACATACACGTTGACGAAGGGCGTCGTGCTTCGCCGGAAGGTCGGCGAGGTGCATGCGGTCGGCGGCATCAGCTTCGAGCTGCAGCAGGGCCGTACGTTGGGCATCGTCGGCGAATCCGGCTCGGGCAAGTCGACGACACTGCACCAGATTCTTGAATTGGCCGCGCCGCAGTCCGGTTCCATCGAGGTGCTCGGCGCCGACGTCGCCACACTCGACCGCCATTCCCGTCGAGCGCTGCGCGGCGACCTACAGGTCGTGTTCCAGGATCCGGTGGCCGCGGTCGATCCGCGCTTGCCGGTATTCGATGTGCTGGCAGAACCGTTGCAGGCCAACGGTTTCGACAAGAACCGAACGGACGAGCGAGTCGCCGAGCTGCTGGGCATAGTTGGTCTGCGTCGCGAGGATGCCAGTCGCTATCCCGCCGAGTTCTCCGGTGGGCAAAAGCAGCGGATCGGCATTGCCAGGGCCCTGGCGCTGCAGCCGAAGATACTCGCGCTCGACGAACCCGTTTCGGCGCTCGACGTGTCGATCCAGGCCGGCATCATCAACCTTCTTCTGGACCTGCAGGAGCGGTTCGGCCTGTCCTACCTGTTCGTCTCGCACGATTTGTCCGTCGTCAAACATCTGGCCCACCGCGTCGTCGTGATGTACGAGGGCAAGATCGTCGAGCAGGGCGACGGCGATGAGATTTTCACCAATCCGCAGCAGGAGTACACACGCCGCTTGCTTGCCGCAGTTCCTCAACCCCTGTAATTCCCCGTCGCTGCGTCCTGCCCGCCGGACACTGAATCGCAGGTAACGTCTGTCGCCATGAAGTTCCGACGCTTCGCCGTAGTTGCCCTTATCGCAGGTCTGATTCTCACCGGATGCTCCGGCGGCAAGAAGGAAACGCCGCAGGCGGGCGGATCCGCCGAGGTCGGGACGACCAACGACATCAATCCCCAGGATGTCTCGAAGCTGCAGCGGGGCGGCAACCTCCGGCTGGCGCTCACCGCGTTTCCCGAGAACTTCAATCCGCTGCACATCGACGGCAACTCCGCCGACTCGGCGGGCATGCTGAAGTCGAGCATGCCGCGGGCGTTCCGGATCGCCGCCGACGGGTCGATGACGCTGAACACCGACTACTTCACCGGCGCGGAACTGACCGGCACCAACCCGCAGGTGGTCACCTGGACCATCAACCCCAAAGCGGTCTGGAGTGACGGCACACCGATCACCTGGGAGGACATCGCCTCGCAGATTCACGCCACCAGCGGCAAGGACAAGGCCTTCGCCGCCGCCAGCCCCAACGGGTCCGACCGTGTCGAATCGGTGACGCGCGGCGTCGACGACCGCCAGGCGATCATGAAGTTCGCCAAGCCCTATGCAGAGTGGCGGGGGATGTTGTCCGGCAACACAATGCTGCTGCCGAAGAGCATGACCTCGACACCCGAAGCGTTCAACAAGGGTCAGCTCAATGGTCCCGGTCCGTCAGCCGGGCCGTTCATCATCTCCACCGTCGATCGCACCGCACAGCGAATTACGTTGACCCGCAATCCGAAATGGTGGGGTGCCCCCACACTGCTGGACAGCGTTACGTACCTGGTGCTTGATGACGCCGCGCGCATCCCCGCTCTGCAGAACAACACCATTGACGCCACCGGCTTGGCCACGCTTGACGAGCTGACGATCGCGCGCGGCACCAACGGCGTTGCGATTCGTCGTGCGCCCGGCCTGAGTTGGTATCACTTCACCTTCAACGGTGCGCCCGGATCCATCCTTGCCGACAAGAATCTGCGTCTCGCGATCGCCAGGGCCATCGATCGGCAGACGATTGCGAACGTCACCCAGCGCGGACTGGCGGACAATCCCGTGCCGCTGAACAACCACGTCTACGTCGCGGGCCAGGAGGGCTATCAGGACAACAGCGGGGTCGTGGCGTTTGACCCCGAAAAGGCCAAGCAGGAACTCGATGCGCTTGGGTGGAAACTCAACGGCCAGTTCCGCGAGAAAGACGGCAAGCAGCTGGTCATCCGCGACGTGCTCTACGATTCGCTTTCCACGCGTCAGTTCGGGCAGATCGCCCAGAACAACCTGGCCCAGGTCGGGGTCAAGCTGGACCTTGACACCAAGGGCGGCGCGGGGTTCTTCTCGAACCACATCAACGTCGGCGACTTCGATATCGCTCAATTCTCTTGGGTGGCAGACGCATTCCCGCTCTCGGGCCTGCCGCAGATCTATGCGTCCGATGGCGAAAGCAACTTCGGCAAGATCGGCACCCCGGAGATCGATGCGAAGATCGAGCAGACGCTACAGGAGCTCGACCCGGCCAAGGCGCGCGAGCTGGCCAATGAGGTCGACAAGTTGCTCTGGGCCGAAGGATTCAGCCTGCCACTGACGCAGTCTCCCGGAAACGTCGCGGTGCGAAGCACTTTGGCGAACTTCGGCGCATTCGGTCTTGCCGATGCCGACTATAGCAAGATCGGTTTCATGAAGCCGTAACCCGTTGCACGGCACGGGGAACCGCGGCAGGCACGGCCTGCTCCACCGCAGCGGCGGCGGCGATGCCCCAGATCAACAGCCGAACCCCGAGGCCCCCGGGCGTCGAGTCCAGCTTTTTGGCTCGCGCGGGAAGCCCTGCGGTCGCGCCGTCGTAGGTGGCCTTGATGATGTCCAGCGCGGCGCGCTCGCGTAGGTCGATGGCCGAATGCCCCGCGGTAGCGAGCTTGACCAGCACCGCGCCGGGGATCAGTGAGGCGATCCGGTCGGCAACGGCGGGCGGGGTGATCAGGTCGCGGCCGCCGGAGATGACAACAGTCGGCCAGCTGAACTTGGGCATCGCGTCGACGAGATCGAACGGCTCGGCTTCGAATTCCGTTGCGCCTAGGTCGAACTCGCGGTAAGCAGCGGCGGGATCCAGCGGCTTTCCGTCGGGAACAGCAGCGTAGTTCAGTTCGCGGTACCCGATCCTGCCGACCAAATCAGGCTCATGGCGGTAGGGCGCCTTGCGCTCGAACAGGAAGCGCGCGCCCCGGTCCAGCGCCGACCACAGCGCCCGGCGCCCAGCCAGCAACAGGTCGAGTTGACGCTGCAACACCGCGGGCCCTGCGAAGCCGTACACCGCAGCGGCCAGCTGCGTGGCCGTCGGGCTCAACATCTCCTGGCCCACGAGCTGGCGCACCTTGGCGGCCAGGTCAGCGGTCTCCGGGGTGTCCCCGTCCCACAGCAGCCGGCGGGTCGCCTCGCGGACAGCGTCGATATCGTCGGCCGACAACACCGGCGAGTCAAGGATCATCGCGTGCACCCGATTCGGGTGTCGCACACCGACTCCTGCGGCGACATAGGTGCCGTACGACGTGCCGTAGATGGTGGCAGTAAGGACCCGAGCATCGTCAAGGACAGCGGCGACGTCGTCGACCACCTGGTCGATGGTCAATGCCTCCGGCGGCAGATCGGTGCCGGCGTCGTCGTGCCGAGACATGCCGACGCCGCGGTGCTCGATCATGATCACGTCGAGGCCTTGAGCGGCAGCGCGACGCCGGAATCCCCGGTAGAGGGCGATCGATGCGGCGCCAGGCCCGCCGGGGATGACGACCAGCGGATGTGCCGATTTGCGGCCAGTTCGCACATAGAACAGGTCGAAGTCCTCGCCGCCTTCCAGAGCCGCCTGGCCGGCGACATGGGAGCCCGGCCGGATCGGCCTGCGCACCGCACGCACGCCAGGCAACGCAGCCAGCTTGTCGTGCGCCCGGCGACGCTTGGCGTTCATCGTCATCACCACACATTGTGCCCCGTCGATTGCTCTTTGGTTCCGGATGATCCAAAGCAGTGCTGCCGCGGTCGCGTGTCGGTAGAACCAAGCCATGACCTCCGTTGACCGCGTGACCCGCACCCTGCCCGGTTCGCCTGAATGGGCAGCCCTGCTGTCCCAGATCGGCGCTGGCGCTAAGGACCGAGATCTCAACGACGAGAATCCATTTGATCAGGTTTCGGCGTTGAAACGCGCCGGTTTCGGCACCCTTCGGCTGCCCGAGCATCTCGGCGGTGCGGGACTGACTGTCCCGCAACTGTTCTCAGCAGTAATCGACGTTGCCCGAGCCGATCCCATTGTGGCCCACATCTTCCGGACGCACTTCTGGTTCGTCGAGGAGCGGCTACGCACTGTTGATGACCCGAGTTCTGCGCGGTGGTTGCACAAGGTCGCTGCGGGCAAGATTTTCGGCAACGCGTTCAGCGAGAAGGGCGCACTGGCCGTCGGCAGCCTGGTCTTCAACACCCGCTTGCTGCCCGACGCCGCTTTTCCTGGCAGCGGTTACCGGCTGAACGGCGAGAAGTTCTACAGCACCGGCACGCTGTTCTCCGACTATCTGACCGTCGCCACCACCACCGACCACGACTCGGTCGCCACCGTGGTGGTGCCTGCCGACCGCGACGGCGTGCGGCTGATCGACGACTGGGACGGGTTCGGCCAACGCCGTACCGGCACCGGCACCACGGTGTTCACCGACGTCGCGGTGTCCGCAGATGAGATCCTTTCCGATACCCCGTACGACGCCCACCCGGTTCCGACAGTGCAGTACGCGTCGTTGCAGCTGTACATCCACGCGGTCGTGGCGGGCATTCTGGCCAGCGTCGTGGATGACGGTGTCGCGCTACTGCGTTCGCGCGACCGCAGTTTCAGCCACGCGCTCTCCGAACGGCCGACCGACGACCCGCTGTACCAGAAGCAGCTGGGCGAACTGGCCGCGACGGCCTACATCGCGCGGGCCGTGGTGCTCGACGCCGCCGAGGCGATCGCCGCGGCGACTGTGACCGACGGGGTGCCCGACGCGCAGCTGGCCGCGGAGGCGCAGCTGAAGGTCGCCAAGGTGAAGGTGCATCTCGACGGCGTCGCCCCTGAGGCCGCCACCCGACTGCTGGAACTCGGCGGTGCCAGCGCGGCCAGCAGGCAGCGCAACCTCGACCGGCACTGGCGCAACATCCGCACCATTACGCTGCACAACCCGGTGGCGTACAAGGCGCGGGTGATCGGCCAGAACCTGTTGCACGGCACGCCGGTTCCGGCCAACGCCTACTTCTGAGCCATTGCGGAGCGCTACCCCGCGCTGGGCGCGGGCGCGGCTCTACAAGTGACAGCTAGCTCTTCGATATGCCTGCGCTGGCGAGCCACTTCTTGGCGATGTCGGACAGGTTGGTGCCCTTGGCCGCCTCGGCATTCATCGAGATCAGGTCATCGGTGGTGAGCTTGGCCGACACGGCGTTCAGCGTCTTGGTGATGCTGTCGTTCTGCTTGCCGGACTTGATCAGTGGGACGACGTTCTCCGCAGCGAACAAGTTCTTGTCATCGGAAAGCGCGACAAGGTGATTCGCGTGCAGACCGGGGTCGGTGCTGAACAAGTCGCCGGCTTGGATCTGCCCGTTCGTCAGCGCCGTCATCGTCAACGTGCCACCGGCATCCAGGCTGACGAAGTCCTTGAAGTTGAGCCCATACAGGTCGCGAAGGCCGACCACGCCCTGGGTGCGCGTCTTCCATTCCGGCGGCCCGCCGAGAACGAGTTCACCGGCGACCGGCTTGAGGTCGGAAATGGTCTTCAGCTTGTACTTGTCGGCCGTTGCCTGTGTCACGGCCACGACATCTTTGTCCTCGGCCGGCGACGGCGTCAGCATCGCGGTGCCCGCGGGCAACTTGGTCGCGAGCTCGCTTTGCACGGCTTGCGGAGTGGCGGCCGTCGACTTCGGATCCAGGTAGCTCAACAGCGCACCGGTGTACTCGGGTACCAGATCGATGGAGCCGTCCTTGAGTGCCTGAAGATAGACCTCTCGGCTGCCGATGTTGAATTGCTCTTTGACGCCTACGCCGTTGGCCTGCAGGGCCTGCGAATAAATGCTTGCGATCAGCTGGCTTTCGGTGAAGTCGGCAGAACCGACAATGACTTGCGAGCCCGACGATCCGCTGTTGTTCCCGCCGCCGGAGAGCGGATCGCCACCCCCACCGCCGCACGCGGACAACGCGAGAACGGAAGCGGCGGCCAGTGCCGACAGTAGTGTGCGTTTCTTCATGGTGTATCTCCTAGGTGGTGGCCGGCTCGAGCACGGTGGTGGATATCGGTGAGCTGGATTTGGATGCGGTGCGGCGCAGGCCGGGCGACACGATGACGCGGCCAAGCCAGGCGAACGTGAACTCGAGGACGATCGCCAAGATTGCGACCAGGATTGCCCCGCCGGCCATTTCGCTGAAGCTCGCCTGCGCCCTGCCGTCGAGAATGAATCGGCCCAGGCCCTGCAGACCCAGATAGGCGGCGATGGTGGCCGTCGAGACGATCTGCAGTGTGGCGCTCCTGACTCCAGAGACCATCAGCGGCAATGCACAGGGAAGTTGCACACGCAACAGAATCTGGCTCTTGGTGAACCCCATGCCCCTGGCTGCGCCGACGGCGTCGGGGTCGGCGGTCTGGATGCCGGCATAGGTTCCGGTGAGTATCGGCGGGACCGCAAGCAGCACAAGCACAACGATGGTCGGCAGGACGTAGACCAGCTTGCCTGCGACGACCGGGGAGATGACCAAGAACAGGAGCACGAGCAGGCCCAGCGACGGCAGTGCGCGCAACGCGTTGGCCGATCCTGCGACCAGCGCCTCTCCGCGTCCGGTGTAGCCGATGAGAATTCCCAGAGGCACCGCGATGACCAGCGCGGCCAGCAGCGCGATCACGGAGTACAGCAGGTGGTAGCCGACTTGGGCCGGAATGCCGCCAGAGCCCGACCAATTCACTGGATCGGTCAGCCACCAACGATGTTCATGACGTGACCGTCCTTTGCCGCCACGGGGTCAAGAGTCTGTTCAGCCAGATGATCACGCCGTCGAAGACGACGGCAAGAACCACGCACAGCGCAATGCCGGTGACGAGCGGAACGTACAGCCGCAGTTGGAATCCCTGGGTGAACAGCGAACCGAGCTGCGGGATACCCAGCAGGGCCGCCATGGTCACGATGCTGACGTTGGACACGACCGCCACGCGCAAACCAGCGGCGATGACGGGCACCGCGACTGGCAGTTCGACGAGAACAAGTCGCTGCCATCCCCGATAGCCCATGGCCTCCGCGGCCGCGACCGTGTCGTGTGGCACCGAGTCCAGTCCGTCCGCGACCACCCGCACGAGCAGCGCCAGTGTGTAAAGCGTCAGGGCGACAACAATGTTCAGTGGGTCGAGGATCTTCGTGCCGAGAATGACCGGCAGGATGATGAACAAGGCGAGCGAGGGAATCGTGTAGAGCAGTCCAGCCGTTCCGACGATCGCGGCCTGCCCGCGCTTGAATCGATGCGCCCACCACCCAAGGGGCAGCGCGATGATGAGCCCGAGGATCGTCGGTACCAGCGTGAGCCAGGCGTGGCTGATCGTCAGTGACACGATTCGATCGATGTTCGACGATATCCAGTTCATGCCGCGGTCCTCGCGTCCTTCGCTCGGCGGATCGCCTCGATGACGTCATGGTCGGATGCGGTGCCAAGCAGCGCGCCGTTCTCATCGGTGACGACGCAGCGGCTGCTCGGGCTGGACAGAGCCGAGTTCAACAGGTCGCGAAGCGGATCGGTGCGTGACGCCGACGTGGCGCTGAGGTTGACGTCGCTGTCCTGAACGCAGTCGCCGCGCACGCTTTGGGTGTCGACCCAGCCGATCGGCGCCCGCTTCTCGTCGACCACCAGAACCCAGCGCCCTTGCGCAGTGATGTTCGAGACCGGCTGTCCGACAGTGATAGTCGGCTCCTCGTTGAGCTTGAGAAGGTCATCCGAGGTCTGGAAACCCAATGCGCGGTAGCCGCGAGCGGAGCCGACGAAGTCCGCAACGAAGGCGTCGTTGGGCGCTGCAAGCAATTCGGCCGGAGTCGCGGCTTGAGCCAGAGTCCCACCCTGGCGAAGCACCACGACCTGGTCCCCGAGCTTCAGCGCCTCGTCGATGTCGTGCGTGACCATGACGATGGTCTTGGAGATGTCGGCCTGCAGGCGCAGGAACTCATCCTGCAGCTGGTTGCGCACAATCGGGTCCACGGCACTGAACGGCTCGTCCATCAATAGGAACGGCGGGTCCGTGGCCAGCGCCCGCGCCACGCCCACCCGCTGCTGCTGGCCCCCGGACAACTGCCACGGATAGCGGCGGGCGAACTTCGCATCCAGTCCGACGCGTTCGAGGAGTTCGATTGCCTTGGAACGGGTTTCCTTCTTACTGCCGCCGAGCAGCCGCGGCAACGCGGCCACGTTGTCGACGACTGTGCGGTGTGGGAACAGGCCCGCGTTCTGGATGACGTAGCCGATCCGTCGGCGCAGGGCCACCTTGTCGAGCGTCTGGGTGTCGACCCCGTCGAGTGTGATGCTGCCCGAGGTCGGCTCGATGAGCCGGTTGATCATCCGCATCGAGGTGGTCTTGCCGCAGCCCGACGGGCCGACCAAGGTGGTGATCTTGCCGTTGGGAGCAGTGATCGTCAGCTTGTCGACCGCGACGGTGCCGTCGGGGTATACCTTGGAGACGTTGTCAAATGTGATCATGACTATCTTTCTGGCGCAGTGGAATACGACTCAGGCCTGCGGACAGGGTGGCCGCTGCTGAACCGAGCTTTCGGCCGCACTTAGCCGCTTGGGAGGCGCTGAGCCGGTAGCTGGGGATCACCAGACTCAGGGCCGCAACAATGCGCGCTTCCGAATAAATCGGGGACGAGATCGCGGTGACGTCGGCTTCGACGCCGCGTTCGACGATCACGTAGCCCTGCTCGGGCACCCGGCCGCACAACGCGTGTCCCGCGGCTGATTTGTCCAATGGGACCGTGCGACCCACCCAGCTGGCGTGGCGCACCGAATGGGTGCCTTCGACGATGCTGATGTAGAGCGCCGTGCCGCCGTGTCCCTCGACGCTCAGATACGCGGACTCCCCCACATCGGCGACCAGCTTCTCCATCACGGGCTTTGCGAAGTCGATCAGCGATTCGTTGGACAATGCCTGCGCGCCGAGCTGGATCAGCCGACTGCCGGGTCGGTAGGTACCGCCGCCGTCTTCTTTGGTGACGAACCCGGTGTTCTCCAGCGTGCGGAGCAGCCGCAGTGCGGTGCTCGGCGCGAGGTCGCATTCCCTGGCGCTGTCGGCAAGATTCGCGCCGCCCCGATCGCAGATGGTGGCGAGCAGGGCGAGTGCACGCTCCACGGTGCGCGTGGACGGTTCGGCCACCGTGACCTCCTCTCACCGGCATGCAATCTACGAGGGGTTTGTTGCGATCAACGCCTCGTGGATTTCCACTAAGTAAAAATCAAATTCCATCTAGCGGCAATACCGAGTTTCGGTGATGATAGGACTCGTCGCGCGGCGGGAAAAGCGAATGAGGAGAATTCCATGCTTGTACTTAACGGATCCGCGAGTATCGCCGACGTGGTGGCGCTCGCGGACCGCCGCGAGCAGGTCTCTGTTTCGCCGAGCGTTGTCGAAGCCGTTGACCATGCGCACCGCATGGCGGCGAACCTCAGCACCCGCTTCCCCATCTACGGGCGAACCACTGGTGTCGGCGCGAATCGGACCACGTCCGTGTCGCCGTCGGACACTGAGTACGGCATGCGACTGCTGCGCAGCCACGCCGTCGATGCGGGCGATCCGCTCGACAACAGGACGGTGCGGGCGATGCTGGCCGTCCGGCTTGCCCAGTTGTGCGTACCGGGCGCGGGACTCGATCCGAAGATCTTGTCCGGGCTGGCGGCGATGCTCAACGACGACGCGCTGCCGGAGCTTCGTCAGTACGCGTCGATCGGGACCGGTGACCTCGCCCCGCTCGCGGGCACCGCATTGACACTGATCGGTGAGCGGCCAGCGTCGAAACCACTGACGCCCATGGCGCCGTGGGGCGCCGACAGCGCGCTGCCGTTCATGAGCAGCAGCGCGCTCACCGTTGGCCGTGGTTGCCTTGCACTGGACGAGCTTTCACGTCTGGAGCGAGCGTCGAGCATGATCTACGCGCTGAGTTTCATCGCACTCGACGGCAATCCCGAGGCGCTGTCTTCCGTCGCCGCGCAAGCGTCGGCCGCCCCGTACGTCGCCACCGTCGCCGATCGCCTGTGCTCACTGCTGGCGAGCGGGCGAGATCGGCAACCTGCTCGCATCCAGGATCCGTACGGGCTGAGGGTGTATCCGGTAGCGCAGGCGGCCGTGCTGGCGTCCCTGCATTCACTGGAGGGACAACTCGAGCGGACACTCAACGCCGCGCAGGAGAACCCTCTGTTCGACGTCGACAAGGAAGCGGTCGTCCATCACGGTGCGTTCTATCAAGCATCGCTGTCACTCGAATTGGATGGCACCACGCTGGCGCTCGCGCTCACCGCACCCATCACCCATTCCCGCATCCGAATGATCAACGATCCGGATACCAACGGCGGCAATCCTTTTCTCGCCGCAGACGCGGCCGGATCATCCGGGCTGATGATGGTCGAGTATGTCGCCGCAGGCGCGATCGCGGAGATTCGCAACGCCGCGCAGCCAGCGTCGGCGGGCACGCTCGTGCTGTCGCGGGGTGCAGAGGAGGACGCCACCTTTGCCTCTCAGGGCGCGCAGCAACTCGAGCGGTCGATCGCCGCGTATCGGGTCTTACTGTGTTGCGAACTTGTTGGCGCGGTGAGGCTTTTGCGTCAGCGCGGGCTGGACGACCAGATCAGCGGCGAGGTCGGTGACGCACTGAAGCTAGCCGAGGTTCTGCCCCGAGACGCCGACGATCGCGACCTCCGTGGGGATATCGCGCTCGCGGAGTCGCTGCTGGACGAACTGGGCCAACTGGTTCCGGCTGACGCACGCGCCTAGCAAGCTTCGCGGATCAAATCCGCGGCCTTTTCCCCGATCAGTACGCTTGGCGCGTGAGTGTGGCCACGGACGATCGTCGGCATCACCGACGCATCGGCCACCCGCAGCCCGTCTACACCGCGTACGCGGAGGTCCGCGTCGACGACGCTGGCGTCGTCGCTACCCATCCTGCAAGTGCCAACCGGATGATAAAGCGTGTGCGACAACGAGTTCAGCGCCCGTTCGAGTGTCTCGTCGTCGAGCTGTGTCGCCTCGAGCGGCCGGGCGATCGTGCCGATGATCCCCTTGAGCGCGGCAGCCTTGGCGATGTCGGCACACATCCGCAGCCCGGACATCAGCGCAGCGCGGTCGGCGCCGGTGTCGTCGGTCAGATAGCGCGGGTCGATGATCGGCTTGTCCTTCGGATCCGCTGACCGCAGCGTGATGGTGCCGCGGCTGTGCGGCTTGAGCAAGATCGGCCCCATCACAACGGCGTGGCGGTCGTAGGGGTCGCCGAGCCCCTCCTCGAAGTAGGGAGCCGGGGCGAAAATCAGCTCCAGATCGGGGTGTTCGAGATCGTCGCGACTCTTGGCGAACCCGTAGGCCTCACCGACGTTCGAGGTGAGCATGCCGCGCCGGCGGACAAAGTAATTCAGAAGTTCGAGCGGCTTCTCTGCCGTTAACAACGTGTCGTTGGGAACATCGAATCCAAGCGGAACCACCAGGTGGTCCAGCAAGTTGGTGCCGACGTCGGGTATGTTGGCCACCACATCGATGCCATGCTCGGCGAGGTGGTCGCCCGCACCGATGCCGGACAGCATCAGCAGTTGCGGGCTGTTGATTGCACCGCCACAGAGCACCACCTCGCGGCGGGCTGTGACAACACGGCGGGCGCCGAGCTGCTCGAATTCCACACCGACGGCGCGCTTTCCGTCGAATATCACGCGCGTCGCGGTGGCCTCGGTATGCAGCGTCAGGTTTTGCCGCCGCAGCGCCGGTTTGAGATACGCGTCGGCGGTGCTCCACCGCGCTCCCCGACGCTGCGTGACGAGGGTTTCGACGAATCCCCGGTGACCGCATTCGCGGGCGGCTTCCAGCCAGGCCGCCGTCGAGGTGCGCGGGCTGCGCTGCGGGGAGATGATGAGCGGACCGCTTTCGATGCGTTGGAAGTACTTCTCGACGTTGGCGTAGCTCCACTGGTCGCCGGCGTGCTCGGCCCACTCGTCGTAGTCGGCGGGAAAGCCGCGAACCCACATCATCGCATTCATCGATGACGAGCCGCCGAGCACTTTGCCTCGCGGCCAATAGATTTCGCGGCCGTCGAGTTCCTTCTGCGGCTCGGTCAGGTAATCCCAGTCCATGGCGCTACGAAACAACTTCGCAAAGCCCGCAGGGATGTGAATGAACTTGTCCTTGTCCCGCGGGCCCGCCTCGAGCACCACGACCTGAACGGACGGATCGGCGCTGAGCCTGCTGGCCACCACCGAGCCGGCCGAACCGGTCCCCACCACGATGTAGTCGGCATCCACCTGCCGGAGTCTATGAGCCCGGCGGCCGTCGCACGGTCAATTCGATCGCCGCAGGATCCTAACCAGCTCGCTGAGTCGTTCCAGCGCGCTCGAACGAGGCAATCTGTTCACCCGGTTATCGGTGTAGGTGCTCATGCCGACACCGCCTCGGCCTGGAGCTGCTCGGGGTGGCGTGCCCGGGCGGGAAGCAACCAGGCGACGACGATCGCGGCGCCCAACGCGATACCGGCGCTGACCAGTGATCCGATCTGCAGGCCGTCGAGGAACGCCGTGTTCACGGCCGCGCGAACGTCGGGAATCACGGGCTGCGGCAGTTGACCGATCACTCGCTGCGCGGCGGCCATTGACCGCTCCATGGCTGCGCGGGCATCGGCGGGCAGATTGGCCAACGCGGTGCTCGCGGACAGCCGGCTCGAATAGACAGATGCGAACACGCTGCCGACGATCGCGACGCCAAGGGTGCCGCCGAGTTCGCGTGTCGTGTCGTTGACGGCCGAGCCGACGCCGGCCTTGTCTACGGACAGCGAGCCCATGATCGCCTCGGTCGCCGGCGCCGTGGTCAGACCAAGGCCGCCGCCGAGAAGCACCATCTGCACAGCGATTTCGGTGTACGGCATTGCCGCGTCGGCCGTGGATGCCCACGCGAGTCCTGCCGCAAAGGTGACCAACCCGCCTGCGACCACTGCGGTGGTGCCGATCCGTTCGACGATGCGGGGGCCGACGATGCTGGCGACCGCGATCGAGATTGCGACGGGCAATAGCCGTACTCCGGATTCAAATGCGCTGTAGCCCTTGATGAATTGGAAGTATTGGGTGATGACGAAGATGAAGCCGAACAAGGTCAGGAATCCAGCGGTCACGGCGAGGCTTCCGCCGGAGAACCGCCGGTTGAAGAACACGGTCACGTCGAGCATCGGGTGCGGGGTGCGCCGCTCCCACAGTGCGAAGGCTGCGAGCACTCCGACGGCACTTGCGAAGCCAACCGCGGTGTGCGCGCTGCGCCATCCCCAGTTCGGCGCCTCGATGACGGTGTAGACGAGCGCGGTGATGCCGACAGAGGACAGCGCCAGGCCAGGCACGTCGACCGGTGGTGCCGCGGGGTCGCGCGATGTCGGGACGAACAGGACGCCGCCGATGATCGCCAGCACGGCCACCGGCACGTTGACCATGAATACCGAACCCCACGAGAAGTGTTCGAGTAGCCAGCCACCGGAGATCGGACCCGCCGCCACCCCGACGCCGACCATCGCGGCCCACAACCCGATCGCCTTCGCGCGTTTCACGGGGTCGGTGAAGATGTTCGTGATCAATGACAGCGTGGTCGGAAAGATGACAGCGGCGCCGATGCCCATCGCTGCGCGCGCGGCGATCAGCGCGTCGGCCGAGGTCACTTGTGCGGCAGTGGCGGAGGTGATCGCGAAGAGTGCGAGTCCTCCGCTGAGCCAACCGCGGCGGCCGAAGCGGTCGGACAGGCTGCCTGCCGACAGCATCAGGCCCGCCATCACAAGGGTGTATGCGTCGACGATCCATTGTAGTTGAGCGGTGTCGGCGTCCAACTCCCGCGACAGCGTGGGCAGCGCGACGTTGACGATGGTGGCGTCGACGCTGATGACGAAGACGCTCAGGCAGATGAATGTGAGCGCAACGATCGGGCGATCTTTGAAGACTGGGATGCTCATGGGCAAAACCGTAAACCTTTCAGACAAGTTTCTCAAGTAATATGACGTATTACTTGTCTAAGTGGTAGGGTTATTCCCATGCCACGGAGCTATCAGCAGAACTGCCCCATCGCCAAGGGCCTCGACGTGCTCGGCGAGCGATGGACGTTGCTGATCCTGCGGGAGCTCGTCGGTGGCCCCCGCCGCTACGGTGACCTGCGCGGACAGCTGCCCGGCATCGCGACCAACCTGCTGGCCGACCGGCTGCGCGAGCTCGAGGAGGCCGGTCTGGTCGACCGCGAGGAGCTGCCGCCGCCCGTCGCGCGGACGGTGTACACCCTGAGCCAGACGGGCTGGCGGAAGGTACTACCCGTGGTGAAGGCGATCGCGACGTTCGGCCTCGACATGGTCGTGCCTGACGAGAGCGCGCTGACGCCGCTCAATGGATTCCTGGCCGGCATCCTGCTGGGCATCGAGCCCGGCAACGTTGGTGACGTCCGAGCCTCGTATCGCGTCGACATCGACGACCGCCGGTTCGAGTTCGCCGTCGACAGCGATGGACTGAATGCCGCGCTGGGTCCGCCCGTCGTCACCGTGACGGCGACAGCCGCGGACCTGATTGCGGCGCGGCTTGGCGCGACCGCCGCAGAACGCAAGGCCGCGCTGCGGCGGGTGAAGTTCGACGGCCACGGCGATGCGGTCGACGCAATGCGACGGGTGTTCGCGCTCACGGGCGACCCTGGCCTGTTGGCGGCGTAGACCCCCTACGTGAGCAGACGCAAATTGCCCCGACACGCCGACGAAATGGGGCAGTTTGCGTCTGTTCAGCCGGCCAGTTCAGCGCTGCTTAGGTGGTAGAAGATCCGCGCTACGAGATCCAATGGCCTGAGCCGGACGTCGTCGACGACAATCGGTACCACGGTGTAGCCGCACTCCTGCAGCCTCGAAGTCTTCGTGCGATCGTGCTTCAGCGCCGTTGAGCTGACATGCCACTCCATGCTTTCGTACTCGGCGACGACCATCGCCTCAGGCCAAGCGAAGTCAACCCGCCAGCGATCACCACAGCGGTCGACTATTTCGTACTGCAACTCCGGCGTCGGCAAGCCGCCGTCGATGAACACCAATCGCGCCTCGCTCTCCATTGGTGACTCGGAACGACCGTCAACATGCCTAATCAGCTCACGCACTTTGATGATGCCCCGCCGCCCTTTTTGGGCACGGATGGCTACATCGAGTTCCGTTGCAGTGCACGCTCCAGAGTGCAACGCGGCATCAAGCGTTGCCAGAGCGCGTGGTCGCCGCAGTGTGCGTGCGACTTCGACGGCAGTCCATGCCGGGGCGGTCGCCAAACGCTCGCGAACACGTTGTAGCGGCGCGTCGATCCGTTGATGCACCATCAAGCGCGAGCTCGGCCGCATGCGTACGCCGGGATCGAGGATATGGATGCGGTCGTCCTGCTCTGTGTCGAAGTCAAACAAATGTGCGGCCGTGCCCATACAAGCGACAATTGCCTTGTTAGTGAGCCGGTCGAGTCCCGCGAGTTGGCCGACTGTGTCGGGTGGGGTCAGCGAGTAGACGCCGTGCCACACCCGAATAATTGCGCCGGCTCTCAGATGACCGTCGAGCGCCTTCCGCGACATCACCGTCAACAACTGTTCGCGGGTGACCAAGTCACCTCTCGAGGCGAAGAACTCGTCGATGAACACAAACCGAGGATTGTCTGCCGCAATCACAACCCGACATACCCTGCGGCCGATCTGTGGATGAATCTGCGGATGTGCACTGCCCAACAGACGCAAATTGCCCCGACACGCCGATGAGATGGAGCACTTTGCGTCTGTTCGCGGAAAGGAGGTCAGGCCGTCAGCACGATGTGGTGGGCATCCGTCACGCTGGCGTAGCGCTCCGGGCTGCAGGTCAGCACGATCACCTGACCGTCGCCGCCGACGGCGTCGAACACCGCGCCCATCTTGGTGAGCCGTTCGGGGTCGGTGAAGCCGAGCGCGTCGTCGATGACGACCGGCACGCTGTCGTCGGCGGCCACCAACCCCGCGCCCGCCAACCGCGCGACGATGCCCATCTGCTCCTTGGCGCCGCCGGACAACGACTCGTACGGCACCGTGCGGCCCGCCAGTGTCCGGCTGCAAATCCGGAGCGCGCTGTCGATCTCGACTTCAAAGCTGTCGCCAAACACGATGCGGCCCAACCGCTCCACCTGGTTTCGGAACGGGTCGACGTAGCGCTGCCGGGTGGCGTCGCGGTGTCGCGCCATCACCGAGCGCAGCAGCTGCGCAGCGCGGGCACGGCGATGCATACGCAGATACTCGGCCTCTGCGTGCTCGCGCTCGATCTGCGCGGCATCGAGCTGACCCTTGCGGCCCTCGGTGCCGTAGACCTTGAGTTGCGTCGTCACCTCGCGCAGCGCCTCAGACGCTTCCCCGTGTCGGCTGTCCAGCGAGTCGGCCCGGCGGACCGCATCGTTCAGCGCGGCGCTGACTGTGTCCGGTGCGCTCTTCGCCAGCTCGGCCCCCAGCTCCGCGACAAGTCCGGTCGCGCGTCGCGCTGCCTCACCGTCGGCCTCTGCCTTGACCGCGAGCGCATCATCGGTCGCCACCGCCCGCTGTTGAATCAACCGCTCCTGTGCTGCGGTCAGCTCGGTCTGTGCGGCGGTCAACGTCGAGCGGGCGACGTTGGCGTGCGCCGTCCGCTCCCCCAGCCGCTTCGCGGCGGCCTCTGCCACCTTGCGATGCGTCTCGCAGTCCGCGATGGCCTGCTTGTGCGCGGCCACCGCGGCGTCGAGCTCGGCGCGAGCAGCGGTCGGATCGTCCCACAGCCCGAGGTCGGCGGGCTCACCCGCGCGCAATTCGGCTAGACGCGTTCGTAATTGGTCGACGATGTCGTCGCCTGTCAGCGCTTCGCACGTAGCGCTCAGCTTCGTCTGCGCAGCGATCAATTCGCGGCGGCGCTCGTCCAACCGTCGTGCCTCGCCGACATCCGCGGCCCGCGCGTTCGCCAGCTCACCCGCCAGAAGCTCTTGTGCCGCTTCGAGTTTGGCCTGCGAATCCGATGCCGGAGTTCCCGGTACGACGCGCGCACGCAGCAGGCCGGGCAGTTCGATGTCGGTCGGCGCGCCAACACTGGCGGCCCAGCTGCCACCCGCCTGAAGCGCAACCTCTTCGCCCTCGACGCGTACCTCGACGTCGGAAAGCGCGACGAGTTCGATATGGGCTGAAGCGAGTTCGGCTTGGCCTGCGGCCCGGTCGACCGCGATGGCCGCGGATTCGATCGCCCGCATGGTGTCCTCGGTCAACGCAATGCCTGGGAGCTCGCGCACAACGCGGTCGAGTTCGCGGCGCGCGGCGTCGAGCTTGGCGAGGCGGCTTTCAAGCCGGTCGGCCTCGTCCCGGTCGGACACCCGCTCGACAGCGCGCCGGGCGTCCTCGACCCGAGCCTGGGATGCCTCGACCGCGGCGCGTGCCTGCTCCGCTGCGGCCTCGGCGGCCTCCTGGACTTCGGTCGCAGTGGCGAGCTCCTCGACAGCCTCTGCCGACGCTGCCTCGAGCTCGGCGATGGCGGCCGTGCGCTGGTCGATGTCGGCTCGAAGCCGGCGCCGTTCCGTCAGCGCGGCGACGGACGCGGTGAGGGTTGCATCCGCAGCAGTGGCGACCACCTCGGCCTGCTTGAGCTGCTGCGTCAGTGCGGCGACGGCCTCCGCCGCGGCGCGGGCGTCAGCGAGCCGTTTCGCCGCATCGGCGCGCTCCTGGGCGAGCAGCGACAGGCTTTCGGTCAGCCCGGCATGCCTGCGCACCGCATCGTCGACCTCGGCTACCGCGGCCGCGCAACGCGCCACCTCGTCGTCGGCGTCGCGTAACCGCTTGATGGCAGCGGCCCACTCGGCGGTCGGACGGCCGGTCGGCGTGTAGTACCGCAGGTATTCGGCGTCGATGCGGTCGATCAGCAGTGGCTCGGCCCCGGACAGCTGAACGGCTTCACCCGCCGCCGCATCCAGCGCGCGGGACAGCGCGTCGCACCCCGAAAGATCCACCACCGCAGTGGACGTCGCCTGCAGCACGCGCTGCGCCTGCCACAACTCCATGTCGACCGTCTCGTCCAGCAGCGCAAGGACCCGCTCATGCGCTTCGTCGCCGGTGAGCTGCTCGCGACGCGGCGCCAGCACCGTCAACTGCGTCTCGCAACGCTTGTGAAACCGCTTGTGGTACACGAATCGATAAGGGCCGGTGGAGATTTCGGCGGTGATCTCGGCGCCCACGTCGGCGTGCGTCGGCTTGACCTGCTTGACATCCTTTTTGTTCGACCGATCCTTGGAGTTGATCAGCAGGTCGAGCGCCTCGATCATCGACGATTTGCCGATCTCGTTGGCGCCGCTGACCACGACAACGCCGCGGTCGGGGAACTCGATCTCGCGATGGGTGATACCGCGGTAGTTCGTCAGCACGAGGCGGTGCAGTTTCATGCCACACCTCGGTCCACCAGCCGCAAAAGCAGCGCCAGCGCTGCGCGGGCGTCGTCGGCGTCTGCACCGTCGGCCCGTGCGGTGCTGACCAATTCGTCGACCGCGGCCGCGGCGAACCCGCCGATGCCGAGGTCGTCGAACTCACCGTCGGCAGGGATGACCGCGATATCGGTCTGCTTGTCCCACGGCACCAGGGCTGCGAACAGCCGGGCGTACTTGTCGAGGCACGCATCGAGCGCGGCCTTGTCGGTCACCGTCAGCGATCCGTTGAGCCCCAGCCGCACGACGGTGCGCTCCTTGTCCGGCATCAAGTCCAGGTTGATGTCGAGATCGGCGACGTCGCGACTGCTGTCCACGGTGCGGCACAGCGTGATGAAGCGCCACCTTCCGACACGTTGTGCGTCTACCCGAACCGGCCGATGCGGGTCGTCTTCATCGATGTCCACCAGCAGCACGTGCCCGGGATCGGGCTCGATGTCGTCGTAGTTGGTGACCTCCGGTGAGCCGGAGTACCAGATGCGGCCCGTCGCACCCACCTGAGTGCGAGAATGCTTGTCCCCCAACGCAATATAGTGAACAGCGCCGCGATCGATGGCCGCCTCGAGCGCGCCGAGCCGGAGCAGCGACGGTTTGTCCTTGTCCGGTTCGAAGATGTCGACGCCGCCGTGGCCCACCACGATTCGCGTAACGCCGTCGGCCTGCAGCCCGTCAAGCACCTCAGCGACCAGATCGCTGGTCGGCTTCTTCGAGCGCCACGGCGCGGCAACGATTTCCAGCCCCGGCCGCACCTTGTGCACCCCTGCCCGGTCGAGAACTGTGACGTTGTCGGGGCATTCGGCGGTGAACAGCGCGCTGGTGTACACCGATGCCGCGTCGAGCGGATCGTGGTTGCCCGGCAGCAGGTACACCGGAATGCCAATGGCGCGCATGACTTCCAGTGACATGCTGACGTCGCGCGGCGCAAGTTGGTTGTCCTCGAAGACATCTCCTGCCACGACGACGAATTCGGCGCCTGCGTCAACCGCGAGCGGTCCGATGCCGACGACGACGTCGCGGCGGGCAGCCGAATACCGTGGCTGGGCCTCGCCGTTCAGGAAGTATCGGGTCATGCCGAGTTGCCAGTCGGCGGTGTGCACGAATCGCATCTCGGCCCTCTCTCGTCGCTGTATCTCCTCGGCATCGCGAGTGTAGGTCCGGGCGCCGACAAGTCGGTGGACGTCGTTCGGCATGTGCGCCGGCAAACCGACAGGCGCCGAGACTACGGACTGTGATGGGAATCGGCCCGCCGGGCCGCCAGAAACCGTAGTGTCGGCCAACCGGGCCGCACTCTGCAGCACACTGCCGGGGCTTACGGTGGACACCGTGACCGACCGGTACCGCACGTTGCTCTTGCTTCGGCACGCCAAATCGGACTATCCCACGGGGGTGGCCGACCATGAGCGGCCGCTGGCCCCGAGGGGAAAGCGCGAGGCCGGATTGGCCGGCGACTGGCTGCGGGCCAACGCGCCCGCGATAGACGCGGTGCTGTGCTCGACGGCCACCCGCACCCGCGAAACCCTGGCCCGGACCCGCGTCGAGGCGCCGGTTGACTATCTCGACCGGCTCTACGACGCGACGCCCGGCGCGGTGATCGAGGAGATCAATCGAGTTGGGCCCGACGTCGAAACCCTGCTGGTGATCGGACACGAGCCGACGATGTCGGCGCTGGCGCTGGGGCTGGCAGCCGCGGAAGACAGCAATAACACAGCGGCCGAACGCATTTCGACAAAGTTTCCGACGTCAGCCATCGCGGTGCTGCGGACCGGCGAGCCATGGGACCAGCTGACGCTCAGCGGCGCCGCGCTGGTGGGCTTCCATGTACCCAGATAGTTGGCTCCACGCGCAAGCGTTCGCCCAACCGCTCGTCGGCGCTAGGAGCTGGTGGCCAGCGTCAGCTCCATCAGCTTGATCACCATGCCGCACGCGTCGATGCCCGGCGTCTGCGGGTTCAACCACCAACCGACCACGCCGCCGGCATCGCTGGCGACTCCGCACGCACCGTTGGGATCGTTGGGCTTCATCACGATCGACGGCACGCCCGCGATCGAGCGGTTCTCGATCTGATAGTTCAGGCTTTGGGCGACCTTTTTCTCGTTGTCGAGGCTGCCCTGCTCGTACCAGAACCGGGTGATGTCGATCAGGCCAGCAGGGTTGGCCGCCTGCCAGCGACACACCGCGCCGACGAACGTGCTCTGGATGTCCAGCGGATCGGCGCCGACGGTCTTGGCGAGGATGTCCTCGGTCAGCACCTCACATTCCTTCAGCAGGTTGGGGTACTGCTTAGCCGAGTCGTTGTTGCGGGGCACGTTACCGGATCCCGACTTGGTCGCGGTGCCCTGGACCGTTGAAGTGCAACCGGCCAGCAGCGCCACGACAGACATCGCGGCGACCACGCCGGCCAGTGCCCGACGACGGAGGCGGCTCATTTCGCGTTCACAATCGATTGGCGGGTCAGTTCCTTGGCCACCTCACACGGATCCGGGAACGGCTGCTGGTTGAAGCTGATCGACCACTCGATGAAATCGTCCTGGAATTGGATGCCGACCTCGCACAGGTTGTTGCCGATCGTGGGGTCCGTGCCCAAGGCGATGAACCCGCTGTGCCCTTCGATGTTGATGTCCTCGACGCTGGCGCGCGACAGCTCCTCGGTCTTGCGTTCGCGCCCGATCGGGCTGCCGCGATACCAGGTAAAGGAGAAGTGAGGGCCGAGGATGCCGCCGCCCTGCAGCCACTGGCAGCCGACCGAGTTGCGCGCCGTGTTCACCAGGCCGGTGACGCGGGTCTGTTCGGCCAATGTTTGGTCAGTGACGCCGCCACACTCGCGGAACATCGGGCCGTGCGACGCGTTCTGCGACGGCCCAGGTGACTGCGGCACGCTAGGCGAAGTCGACCCGCTGGAACCGCTGGAGCACGCGGCAAACAGCGGCATCAAGGCCGCCGCCGCCACGGCCAGCGCCTTCGCGGACCGTGGCTTGCCGGTCGCGCACTTCCTGAGGGTCACGCCATGCACTGTAGCGGCACCCCAACACCTCAACCACCGACATGCCGATTGACCAGCTCATTTAGCGAATTCTCAGGTGGCCCTGCCGAACACAACTTCGGCCGGGGTGGTATGCGACAGTAACGGGATGCTTTGGGCGTTGCTGCGACGGTATACGCGCCCGTACCGCTCGCTGCTCGCGATCGTGGCCGGGCTTCAGCTCATCAGCACGCTCGCGTCGTTGTATCTGCCCACCGTCAACGCCGCGATCATCGACGACGGCGTCGCACAAGGCGATCTGCGCAGGATCGTCGAACTCGGCGGCGTGATGCTCGCCGTCACCGGGATGCAGGTGGTCTGCGCGGTCGGCGCGGTGTACTTCGGCTCGCGGGCAGGTATGGGCGTCGGACGCGACCTACGCAGGTCGATCTTCAGCCACGTCACGAGCTTCTCGGCGGAGGAGACGGCGCGGTTCGGCGCCCCGTCGCTGTTAACCCGGACCACCAACGATGTTCAGCAGATCCAGCAGTTCGTCCAGCTGACCTGCACGATGCTGATCACGGCGCCGATCATGTCGATCGGCGGCATCTTCATGGCGGTGCATCAGGACGCCGGCCTGTCGTGGCTGCTGCTGATCAGCGTGCCGGTGTTGGCGCTCGCCAACTATCTGATCGTGTCGCGCCTGCTGCCGATCTTCCGTCGGGTGCAGCGTCAGATCGACAGCATCAACCGGGTGATGCGTGAGCAGCTTTCCGGCCTCCGGGTGATCCGGGCCTTCGCGCGGGAAGCGTTCGAGCGCAACCGGTTCGGCGTCGCGAATCAGGGCCTGTCGGATTCAGCGCTGGAAGCGGGACGCTTGCAGGCACTGATGCTGCCGGTCACCACATTGGTGATCAACATCTCCAGCGTCGCGCTGATCTGGTACGGCGGCTTGCGAATTGACGCAGGCCAGATGCAGGTGGGCTCGCTGATCGCGTTCTTGTCCTACTTCATGCAGATCCTGATGGCCGTGCTGCTGGCAACCTTCATGCTGGTGCTGCTGCCGCGCGCATCGGTCTGCGCCGAACGGATCACCGGCGTGCTGTCCACGACACCCGGTATTGCCAGCCCGCCGGAGCCGGTGCAGCCCGACGCCGTTCGAGGCAAAATCCAGTTGGACGGCGCGACATTCAGCTACCCCGGTGCGGACCGCCCAGTGCTGCAGGATGTTTCGCTCACCGCCATGCCCGGCGCCACGACGGCGATTGTCGGCTCGACCGGTTCGGGCAAGTCGACGCTGATCGCGCTGATCTGCCGGCTCTACGACGTCACCGGCGGCTCGGTCCGCGTCGACGGCGTCGACGTGCGCGACTACGACACCGAGCAGTTGTGGTCGGCGATCGGGCTGGTGCCGCAGCGGGGCTACCTGTTCTCCGGCACGGTCGCCGACAACCTGCGATACGGCAAGGCCGATGCGACCGACGAGGAGATGTGGGAGGCGTTGCGGGTCGCGGCGGCCAGCGATTTCGTCGGCGCCCACCCGGACGGTCTCGGAATGCTGGTCGCCCAGGCCGGCATCAATTTTTCGGGCGGCCAGCGGCAACGGTTGGCGATCGCGCGTGCCGTGATCCGCCGTCCGGCCATTTACCTGTTCGACGACGCGTTCTCCGCACTCGACGTGCATACCGACGCCCGAGTGCGCGCCTCGCTGCGCGACGTGTCGGCGGATGCCGCGGTAGTGATTGTGTCGCAGCGTATTTCGACCGTCGCCGAGGCGGACCAGATCGTCGTGGTCGATGACGGTCAGGTGGTGGGTATCGGCACGCACGACATGCTGCTGGCCACCTGTCCGACCTACGCAGAATTCGCCGACTCGCAAGCGGTGAGCGTTCGATGACCGCCGGACCGATGACGCGGCCGATCCGCGGCGTCCTGCAGGCACCGACGGAGCGGTCGCGCGACTTCAAGGGGTCGGCCGTTCGGTTGGTCAGACGGCTCACCCCGCAGCGTGGGCTCACCTCCGTGGTGATCCTGCTGGGGGTCGGCGGCATCGCCATCGGGGTGATCGGCCCGCGGATCCTGGGCCATGCGACCGATCTGCTGTTCAACGGTGTGATCGGGCGCCAACTGCCGGCCGGGCTGACGAAAGAGCAGGCGATCGCGGCGGCGCGGGCGCGCGGCGACAACACCTTCGCCGATCTGCTGTCGGGGATGAACGTGGTGCCGGGCCGGGGCGTGGACTTCGGCGCGATCGGCCGCACGCTGTTGTTGGCGCTTGCGCTGTATCTGGTTGCCGCGCTGATGGTTTGGCTGCAGGCCCGCATCCTCAACGTGGTGGTGCAGCGCACCATGGTGGGCCTTCGCGCGGACGTCGAGAACAAGGTGCATCGACTGCCGTTGCGCTACTTCGACTCTCGGCAACGCGGTGAGGTGCTGAGCCGGGTCACCAATGACATCGACAACCTTCAGCAGTCGCTGTCGATGACCATCAGCCAGCTGCTGACGTCGCTGCTGACCGTGGTGGCGGTACTGGTGATGATGCTGACCATCTCGCCACTGCTGACGTTGCTGACCGTCATCACCGTGCCGCTCTCGCTGTGGGTGACACGCGCGATCGCCCGTCGCTCGCAGCGGCTGTTCGTCGCGCAGTGGCGCAACACCGGCCGGCTCAACGCCCACATCGAGGAGACCTACAGCGGCTTCACCGTAGTCAAGACGTTCGGTCACCGGGCCAGGGCGCTCGAGCAGTTCGAGCAGTTCAACGACGACGTCTACCACGCCAGCCGTGGCGCGCAGTTCTTCTCCGGGTTGGTCGGCCCTGCCACCACGTTCGTCGGAAACCTGAGCTACGTGGCGGTCGCGGTGGTCGGCGGCGTGCAGGTGGCGACGGGTCAGATCACGCTGGGCAGCATTCAGGCGTTCATCCAGTACGTCCGCCAGTTCAATCAGCCGCTGAGTCAGGTCGCGGGGATGTACAACACGCTGCAGTCCGGAGTGGCAAGTGCCGAGCGGGTATTCGATCTGCTGGACGCCGAGGAGGAGTCCCCGGACCCGGGTGTGACGCTGCCCTCTGTGGACGGTGGTCCGCGTGGGCGGGTCGAGTTCCGGCACGTCGACTTCAGCTACCAGCACGGTACGCCGGTGATCGAAGACCTGTCGCTGGTGGCGGAACCGGGCAGCACCGTCGCGATCGTCGGGCCGACGGGCGCCGGTAAGACGACGCTGGTGAACCTGCTGATGCGGTTTTACGACGTCGATTCCGGGCGCATTCTCGTTGACGGCGTAGACATCTCGACTGTTGACCGGCAATCGCTGCGGTCCCAGATCGGCATGGTGCTGCAGGACACTTGGCTGTTGGGCGGCACGATCTACGACAACATCGCCTACGGCAGGCCGGACGCGAGTGAAGACGATGTGATCGCGGCCGCCACAGCCGCATACGTCGACCGATTCGTGCACACGCTGCCCGACGGCTACCAGACGATCGTCAGTGACGACGGCGGCAACATCAGCGCCGGCGAGAAGCAGCTGATCACCATCGCCCGCGCCTTCCTGGCCCGCCCGCAGCTGCTCGTCCTCGACGAAGCAACCAGTTCGGTGGACACCAGGACCGAGCTGCTGATCCAGCACGCGATGGGCGAACTGCGCCGAGATCGAACGAGTTTCATCATCGCGCACCGGCTTTCGACGATCCGCGATGCCGATGTGATCCTGGTGATGGAGGCTGGCAGGATCGTCGAGCGCGGCAGCCATCAGGAACTGTTGGCTAAGCATGGCGCTTATTGGGAGATGACGCAGGTCTAACGGGCTAGGGTGCGTCCATGACCGCCACGGTGCACACCTTCTGCCGGTACTGCCTGGCCTGTTGCGGTGTGGAAGTGACGGTTGAGGACAACCGGGTCACCAAGATCTCACCAGACAAGCAGAATCCCCACACCTGGCAGGACTTCTGCGCCAAGGGCCGCACCGCGAACCAGCTTGTCGAGCATCCGCGGCGGATTCTGAATCCAATGCGCCGCGTGGGCGACACCTACGTCGAGGCAAGTTGGGATGAGGCGATCAGTGACATCGCCGCCCGAATGAACGCGCTGATCGACGCCGACGGCCCCGATGCGGTCGGCATCTATTACGGCAATCCGTCCGGGTTCTCCTCGTCGAACATCATCTTCATGAACGCGTGGCTGGACGCGGTCGGCACGCACAACAGGTACTTCGTCGGCTCAGTGGACCAGAACGCGATGCACGTCGTCGCATCCGAGATGTACGGCTCGATGCTGATGGCACCTGTGTCTGACATCGACAATTGCGATTACTTCCTGCTCGTCGGCACCAATCCCGCTGTCAGCGCGTGGAATTGGCTGGAGACGGTGCCGGGCGGATGGCGGCGCGCTTTAGAGCGGCAGAAGCAGGGCGCGACGATCGTCGTCGTCGACCCACTGCGGACCGAGACCGCCGAGAAGGCCGACGTCCATCTGGCGGTGCGGCCCGGCCAAGACTGGGCGCTGCTCCTTGCGATGGTCAAAGTGATTCTCGAGGAGGGGCTGGAACACCGCGAGGACTGCATCGAATTAGCTACGGGTATAGACGATCTGAGGGCGCTTGTCGCCGATGCCGACCTCGACGATCTGGCTTCGCGATGTGACATCCCGCGGGCCCGGATCGAACAGGTGGCGCGCGATTTCGCCGCCGCGCGCGCCGCGATGGTCGTGACGCGGACCGGGGTTTCGCTGCACCTCGCGGGCACGGTCGCGGAGTGGCTGGGCCACGTGCTCAACGTCATCACAGGTCGGATGGACCGTCCCGGCGGTCGCAGGTACGAGCCAGGGTACGTCGACGCGCTCCGGTTGTCCGGCATGATCAAGGAGTCACCGCATCGGAGTCGCGTTGCGGGTCGCGGCATGGTCGCGGGCGCCCACGCGCTGAGCGAATTGCCCTCGGAGATAACGACTCCGGGGCCGGGGCAGATCAAGGCGATGCTGATCAACTGTGGCAATCCGGTGGTCTCGGGGCCCGACGGCGCCAAACTCGACGAGGCATTTCAGCAACTGGATCTGTTGGTGGCCATCGACTTTGTGCAACGCGAGAGCCACCGTCACGCACATTGGTTGCTGCCCGCTGTGCACTGGTTGGAACGCGACGACCTACTCGCGTTCACCAGCAACATGCACGACGAGCCGTACCTGCAGTACGGATCGAAGGCGGCCGAACCGCCGCCGGGCGCCCGTCAGGAATGGCGAATCTTCGTCGACCTCGCGATCGCCATGCGAAAACCGCTGTTCGGCGCAATGGGTCTGAACGGTTTCATCAAGGCGACACGCCGACTGGCGCGACTGTCGCGCAAGCCGGCGGTGGAGTTCGGGCCGCACTGGGTCGACCGGCTGGTCGTCGCCACCGGGCGAAAGGTCAACGGCCGCAGGATCAAATGGCGCGACGTGATGGCGCACCCGCACGGCTGGGTGCTGGGCCCTCGCGAATTCGGCCACTTCAGAAAGGCGCTGAGGACCGACGACAAGAAGGTGCACGCGGCGCCGGTGGAGTTCGTGCAGCGGGCGCGCGAGTTGCTGGCCGAACCGGGCCCGCAGGCACCTGCGGAGTATCCGTTCCAGCTGGCCAACCGGCGCAACCGACACTCGATGAACTCATGGCTCAATGAGTTGCCCGGTCTGCATCCGTCCGGCAAGCACAACGAGGTGGTAATCCATCCCGACGATGCGGCCGCGCTGGGCATCAACGACGGCGACAGGGTGAAGGTCTTCTCCCCTGTCGGTGCGATCGAACTGTCGGCTTCAGTCGACGAGCGGCCGCGGCGCGGTGTGCTCGTCATCGACCATGGCTGGGGCTCACGGATTTTCGACCCGCGCGGCGGCGCGCAACCGGAGTCCTACGGCGCTAACCGCAACCTACTGATTGACGGCGGTCCTGTTGACCCGCTGTCGCAGACCGCCGCACTCAGTTCGTCGTACGTCGGGATCGAACGCTTGGCCTGATCCGCCGGCGGACCTGCTGCGCTTCTGCCCGCCAGCCTAGAGCTGAGGGCCCTCGGCGCGCAGGTCGTCGACGTTCCTCATGGCGTCCCGCAGCTTGCCCAGCCATTCGTCGGCGTGCTCGCCGACCAGCCGGACCGACCACGCCAATGCATCCGATCGCGACCGCGCCACGCCGGCGTCGACCAACGTGTCGAGCACCTGACGTTCCGGCTGCTTGAGCCGGGTCATCACCGGAACAGCGATGTGCGTGAACAGAATTCGCTCGGCATTGTCGCCGCTTCCTACCTCGACGCCCCAGGCGACCTTGCGCCCGTATCGGGCCTCGGCCTCGTCGGCGATGTGCATGCGTTCACCGCGAGTCTCTTCGCGGAAGCGGGAGACTCTGCCTGACGCGCGGGCCTCGCTCTCCTCGCCGTCGGCCACCGGGAGGTGGCCGATAACTGTGATTTCTTCGCGGTCGACGACGACCGTCGGGTCGCCGGCGAACCAGCCATCGGGTAGCCGACCGGCGAACCAGTCGGCGGCGTCGCTTGCGTGGGGTTGCTCGGCCTGCTGCCAACCGCCGGGGCGGCCTGGCCGTCGGCCATGAAGGTGATGATGTCGCATGATTACATGATTACATCGTTACAACACTGATGGGAGGCCTTTCACCGCCAGCGAACGGCCTTGACCACCTCGAGGCTCCTGACCTGGTCGCGGGTGACTGCTCCGAGCCGATCCGAACCACTCGCTCGATGCGACCTCCACGGCAGGCGCAGCGACCTGGCGACCCGGTTAGGCGCGGTGCCACCGTGCCAGGCGATGACGACGGAGCCGCCCGGACGGACTAGCGTCGCGGTTGAGGCGGCTCGCCTGGTCGCGCTTCTCGGGCGACGGGTCAAACGCCAAGAATGTTCGCGGCATCGATGCGTTCGGTGAGCAGCTGTATGAGTCCGCCTGGGCCATAACCGGCTTCGAGGACATGATTCCCCGGCTGGACGTCAAGAACTGCCTGCAGTTCGTCATGCTTGTTGGTCCACAGCATGATCCGGCCGGCTAGCCCGCGCGGAGGTGGGAAGGGATTTTCCATGCTCTCGACGCTGGCAGCGAAGCCGCCAAGACCCTCGGACTCAACACGTCGGCGCTGCGCTACTACCAGGACAGGGGTCTGGTGACGCCAGGGCGGCGGCCGCGACTTTCTCAAACATGCGCTGGCCTGCCCCGCCGACCACCCGGTCGAGGAATGCCCCCACATGATCGAGGGTGCTCGACAAGCGACTGGGCGGCGTCACTCTCGAAGAGCTTGCCGCCGATCAGGGTCAGCCGGTGGCTAGCGCTTCATGAGCAGGACAGCGCCGCCGCCGACGACCGCCCCGATCAGCAGCAGCACGGCCAGGGCCGGACTGACCAACCACCACACCAGCCCTACTCCGATGAGGACCGGCGAGACGGCGAACAGCACCATGCCCGGGTGCTGCTTGATGACCGCCAGAGCGCTCTGCGCCCGGACCCGGTCGATTTCCTTTGCCATGGGTCAAGGATGCCAGCGGTCGACCGATTCGGTGTCCCAACGGACTAAGCCTCCAGCAGCACCGTCACCGGGCCGTCGTTCACAAGCGCGACCCGCATGTCGGCGCCGAACACACCGGTTTCGACGTGCGCGCCGAGGCGTTGCAGTGCTTCGGCGAAGGCCGTCACCAGCGGTTCGGCGACGGCGCCGGGAGCCGCAGCGTTCCACGTCGGGCGTCGGCCCTTCGCGGTGTTGGCGTAGAGCGTGAATTGGCTGACCACCAGTATCGGCGCGCCGACGTCTGCGGCGGCCTTTTCGTCGTCGAGAATCCTTAACTGCCAGAGCTTTTCGGCCAGCCGCTGCGCCTTCGCGGCATCGTCGGTATGTGTGACGCCGACGAGCGCGAGCAGGCCCTGACCGTTCGGGGCGACGGCGCCGACGATTTCACCGTCGACGCTCACGGATGCCGACGTCACTCGTTGCACGAGGATGCGCATGACCGCAGATGCTGCCATGCGCGCTATGCGTAGACCTATCGGGTCATACCCCAAGGGGTATTGTCCGCGACATGAAGCTCAACTCCATCGAACGAGCTTTTGTGAACAACCCAGTACGGGCCGCCCATCAGCACCACCGCGAAGCGGCGTGGTTCAAGCGACTGGCAGGCGGCGACCTGGCTGGTCAGCATGTGCTCGAAGTCGGCTGCGGGCAGGGCGTGGGTGCCCAAGTCATCCTCGACCGACTGGGCGCTGCGAATGTGACGGCGTTCGACCTCGACGAGTCCATGGTCGAACTGGCACAACGACGATTGCACGGCCGGCCGGTATCGCTGTCGGTCGGCGATGTCTGCGACATCGAGTTGACGACCGGCGGCGTGGACACCGTCGTGGACTTCGGGATCATCCACCACGTACCGAGTTGGCAAGAGTCGATCCGCGAGATCGCCCGCGTGCTGCGGCCCGGCGGCTTGCTGCTATTCGAGGAGATACCCCGCCACATGCTCGACACCTGGATCTTTCGCACGCTGACCGTGCACCCGCGCGAAAATTGGTTCGAGGCAGACGAATTCGCGACCGAACTGGCACGCCACGGGTTACACGGCACCGGCCGAATCGAGAAGCACTTCGGCGGTGCGCTGTTTGTCGGGGCGGCGCGCAAGAGTTAGAGCGTCGCCACGATGCCCTTCATGGTGTCGATCTCCTTCTGCTGGGCGGTCACAATCGACTTCGCCAGTTCGATCGCGGCGGGATACTGACCATCCTTGATTTCTTTCTGCGCCATCGTGATTGCGCCTTCGTGATGCGCGATCATCTGCGTCAGGAACAGCTTGCTCGCCTCGACACCCTGCGCGTTCGTCAGTGCCGTCATGTCTGCGTTGGACATCATGCCGCTCACCCCCGGCATGTCGTGACCGGACATAGCTGGCATAGCCGGAGTGCCCCATTGAGTGAGCCAACCCTGCATCAGCTGGATCTCGGGCCCCTGGGCCGCCTTGATCTGATTGGCGAGTTCGGTGACACGCGCATCGATGCCCTGCTTGCCAAGGACCATGTCGCTCATCTCGACCGCCTGCTGGTGGTGCGGGATCATGTGCTGGGCGAACATCACATCCGCGTCGTTGTGGGCCTCGGCCACTGCGCTCGTGGTGGGGGCGGCGGTAGCGCTCGCCGACGAGGAGTGTGCCGCCGGGTGCTCGGGTTCGTTGGAGCTGCTACAGCCGGTCGAAATGGCCAGCGCCGCGAGGGCACCGACGCCGATCAGGGTCGTTCGCTTCCACATAGTCATGAGTCCTTTCTACTTACTTCTCATACCCTAGGGGGGTATGGTACACATGATTCATGAGCACAACCAAGGTCACCGTCGTGGGTATGAGCTGCGGTTCCTGCGCCTTAACGGTGCGTGAAGAAATCGGCGATATCCCCGGCGTCCATACCGTCGATGTGGACCTGGGCAGCGGAACGGTGGTCATCGAGAGCGAAGGCCCGCTCGCCGTCGACGCGATCAAAAACGCCGTCGAGGCCGCCGGCTACCAGCTGGCCGGCTGATGAACGCCGCCCAGAAAATCGCAGTGTTCGCCGTCGGCCTGGCAGTGGTGTTCACCGTCGCGCTCTTCGTCGGCAGGACCATCGGGCCCGAGGGCGGCGCCGTGGTGCAATCGGCACCCGCGCACGAGGACGGCCACGGAGCACACGACACCGGAACGGCCGAGCTGCTCGGTGGTCTGTCGTCCGTGCAGGACGGCTACACACTCGAGTTGGCGGGTGATCGATTCGAGGCCGCCAACGACATGCCCCTGCGGTTCCGGATACTCGACGCTAATGGCGCGCCGGTGACGGGGTACATCGAAAACCACGAGAAACTCTTGCATTTGATCGTGGTTCGCAATGATTTGGCTGGTTTCCAGCATGTGCACCCAACGCTTGGTTCCGATGGAACATGGGGTGTACCAGTCGATCTCAGCCGCGGCGGCGACTACCGCGTGTTCGCCGACTTCACGCCTGCCGTGGCCGACCGGTCACGTTGGGCGCCAACGTACACGTGCGCGGCGAATACGACCCGCAGCCACTGCCGCCGGTCGCAGCGACGTCGGTGGTCGATGGATACACGGTGACGCTGAGCGGGTCGGCCAAGGCGCGCGAGCCATCGATGTTGACGATGTCGGTGAGCCGTGGCGGCAACCCGGTCACGGATTTGCAGCCCTACCTTGGCGCATACGGCCATCTGGTGGCGTTGCGCGCGGCGGATTTGGCGTACCTACACGTCCATCCGATGGGTGAGCCGGGCGACGGAGTCACGGCATCCGGACCGGACATCGGCTTCCATGCCACCTTCCCAAGCGGGGGCGACTACCGGTTGTTCCTCGATTTCCAGCATGCTGGCGTAGTGCGCACCGCAGAGTTCACCGTGACCGTCGGCGACGGGGAAACACGATGACGTCCGTTGAGCTCTCGATCGACGGCATGACATGCGCGTCATGTGCGCATCGAATCGAGAAGAAACTCAACAAGCTCGAGGGCGTGACCGCCACGGTCAACTTCGCCACCGAGAAGGCCCATGTCGAATACGGCGATTCCGTGACGCCCGACCAGCTGGTCGCGACCGTCGAAGACGCCGGCTACCAGGCGCACCTCCCCGAAGAACCTGCCGAAGCGGCACAGGATCCGACGTCGTCGCTTCGGCAACGGCTGCTGATCTCGGCGGCCCTGACTGTTCCGGTGATCGCGATGGCGATGGTGCCCGCCCTGCAGTTCACCAACTGGCAGTGGCTGTCGCTGGCGTTGGCGGCACCGGTGGTCATCTGGGGTGCCTGGCCGTTTCATCAAGCGGCGTGGATGAATCTGCGGCACGGCACCGCAACGATGGACACGCTGATCTCAATGGGCACGCTCGCCGCGCTCGGCTGGTCGGTCTATGCGTTGTTTTGGGGCACCGCGGGCATGCCGGGAATGAAGCACGCATTCGAGCTGACGATCGCGCGCACCGACGGAACCGGCAACGTCTATTTCGAAGCCGCGGCGGGGGTGACTACGTTCATCCTCGCCGGCCGCTATTTCGAGGCCCGCGCCAAGCGCAGGGCCGGTGCGGCGCTACAGGCATTGCTGGAACTCGGCGCGAAGGACGTCGCGGTGCTCAGAGATGGCGTCGAGCAACGCATTCCGATCGAGCGGTTGTCAGTCGGCGATGAATTCGTGGTGCGCCCCGGCGAAAAGATCGCAACTGATGGCGTGGTGGTGGCGGGCAGTTCAGCGGTGGATGCGTCGATGCTCACCGGCGAATCGGTGCCGGTGGATGTTCGGCCCGGTGATCCAGTTGTCGGCGCGACGGTCAATGTCGACGGTCGGATTGTGGTGCGGGCCAACCGCATTGGCTCGGAAACACAGCTAGCTCAAATGGCCCGCCTTGTCGAGGAGGCGCAGAACGGCAAGGCCAAGGCGCAGCGGTTGGCTGACCAGATTTCCGGGGTCTTCGTGCCGATAGTCATTGCGCTTTCGGTGGCGACGTTGGGATTTTGGCTCGGGACGAGCGGGTCGGTTGCGGCGGCATTCACGGCCGCGGTGGCGGTGCTGATCGTCGCCTGCCCGTGTGCGCTGGGGCTGGCCACACCGACCGCGCTGATGGTCGGAACGGGCCGCGGAGCACAGCTGGGCATCTTGATCCAGGGGCCGGAAGTGCTTGAGTCGACCCGCCGCATCGACACGATCGTGTTGGACAAGACGGGCACGGTGACCACCGGCACGATGACGCTGCTCGACGTGATCACGCCTGATGGTGAACAACCGGATGAGGTGTTGCGGTTGGCCGGAGCGCTCGAGGATGCGTCGGCGCATCCGATCGCCAAGGCGATCGCGGGCGGTGCGCGCGACAAGGTCGGCGACCTACCGAGCGTCGATGACTTCAAGAGCCTCGAGGGACTCGGCGTACAGGGCGTCGTTGAGGGTCTCACGGTGTTAATCGGTCGACGCCGACTACTCGATATGCCCGACGAACTTGCAAATGCCGTGCAGGAGGCCGAATCTCATGGCCGGACGCCGGTGGCAGTCGGTTGGGACGGGAGGGCGCGCGGTGTGCTCGTTGTCGCCGATGCCGTCAAGCCGACGTCGGCCGAGGCCATCCGAGAGTTGCGGCAGCTGGGCTTGATGCCGATCTTACTGACGGGAGACAACACTGCCGCTGCCCGAACCGTTGCGAAGCAGGTCGGGATCGACGAGGTGATCGCCGAGGCACTGCCCGAAGACAAAGTGTCGGCGGTCAAACGGCTGCAGACCGAGGGGCGCGTGGTCGCAATGGTGGGCGACGGCGTCAACGACGCTGCGGCGCTCGCCCAGGCGGATCTCGGCCTCTCGATGGGCACGGGCGCCGACGTCGCGATCGAGGCGAGCGATCTGACCTTGGTCCGCGACGACCTAGGCGCTGTGCCTACCGCGATTCGGTTGTCACGTAAGACGTTGTCGACAATCAAGGGCAACCTGTTTTGGGCATTCGCATACAACATCGCGGCGCTGCCGTTGGCCGCGGCTGGACTGCTCAACCCGATGATCGCCGGCGCTGCAATGGCTTTCAGCTCCGTATTCGTTGTCAGCAACAGCCTGCGGCTGCGCCGATTCAGCGCGTCCCAATAGCTACGGGTCGTCTTCGCAGTCGTCCTCTTCGTCCCGGTCTTCTCCTACGGACGCCAGGTATTTCTCGGGGTGGTGGTAATCGTTGACGCGCGATTGTCCGGTGTCCAGGTGTGGTGGTGGGATCCATTCGGTGCGGCCGTCTTCGCGTTTTCGGGTGATCCAGCCGCCCGCTTCGACGAGGCGGTTGTCCGGGCCGCAGGCCAGGGTGAGTTTGGTGATGTCGGTCTTGCCGTTGTTGGCCCAGCCATCCACATGGTGAACCTGGGACCAATAACCGGGCGCGGTGCAACCCGGCCGGGTGCAGCCCCGTTCAAGCGCGTGCAGCACAATGCGCTGCCCCGGCGTCGCAAACCGTTTGGCGCGCCCGCAGTACAGCGGTTCGCGGGTGTGCTTGTCATAGATCACCAGATAGTGGTGGGCCTGCGAGGCCAACCGGATCACGTCGCGCATCGGCAGCAGCGTGCCGCCTGCGGTGACCGCGGCACCCGCAGCCGATTGCAGATCTTGCAGCGAGGTCGTCGCGATGATGGTGGCCGGCAGCCCGTTGTGCTTACCCAACTCCCCCGACGCCAACACCGAGCGACCCATCGCGGTCAGCGCATCGTGGTTCCGCTGCCCCGCCGAGCGCACATCCGCTTGGACCGCCTCATCACTGGGTTCGCCGTCCACACATGGGTTTTCGTCGTCGCGGTTGCACATCCCCGGCGCCGCCAATTTCGCGAACACCGCATCCAGCGTCGCGCAGGCTTCGGGGTCGAGTAGACCGTGGACGCGGCTCAACCCATCGACGCCTTGCTTTTCGACGGTGAAATATCGCCGCCGCGCCCGATCAGCGTCATCGGCCAGCTCACCGTCCTGGTTGAGCAGCAGCGCCAACCGATCCGCAGCAGCACGAAACTGGGTGGGCCCCAACCCGGTAGCAATACCCGCCAAATCGGCCTCGGCCAATTCTCGGGTCTGGCCGTCAATGTGGCTGGGCAGGGCTTTGAAGAACTTCTCGATGATCTGCACATGCTCGGGCCCGAGCTCACCACGCGCTTGGGCCGCAGCCACATTCGGCAACGCCGGGGGCAACGCTTCACCACTCAACGCGGTGCGCGGCCCCAGCAACCCGGCCTGTGTGACCCGCCGCTTGGCTTCGCCCTCAGAGATCCGCAGCGCCGCGCAGAGCACCTTGGCCCACGACGTAGCGCCCAACTCGGTCGGTGTGCACTGCGAAGTGAGCTGATGAATCAACTTGTGATCGACGGCGGGCTGGCGCCGATACCCGTCCTCGAGCCGCTTCTGGATGCCCAGCACCTCGGGTCCGGTCAACGCGCGAAAAGACAGCCCCGCCATCTCGGCTTGGACCCGTTCCCAGCGCGCCACCGTCGCGAGAATCACCTCGCGATCCGACACCGCACCCGACGACATACTTCGAACACTAGTTCGATCACGCGACCACACGCCGCAGGTCACCCGCAGGCTGTGGATCAATTCGTCGCTGGGGATAAGTGCCCACTTTCGTCGGTGACGCTGCCTACACTGCGCACTCACTCCATCAGCAGTTTGGCGGCCACCGTCGTGCCGTCGGTGCGGACAATGCCCGCCACATCGCGAGCCCGTGCGCGGGTCTCGGGAGCCAGCGCCGTCTCGAGCGCAGTCGACAGCGATTCCACGGTTGGCGTCGAACCCTCATGTGCCGCACCGATTCCCAGATCGGCCACGCGCTCACCCCAGTACGGCTGATCCGCGATCTGAGGCACCACCACCTGAGGCGCGCCGGCCAGAGCGGTCGTCGTGGTGGTGCCCGCGCCGCCATGGTGCACGACGGCAGCCATCCGGCCGAACAGCGCCTGATGGTTGACCTCACCAACGACAAAGCAATCGTCTGCATCGTCGATCAACGCAAGGGCGGCCCATCCACGACCGATGACCACTCGACGGCCATGCGCACGTACCGCCTCGATTGCCACCCGGGCGACGTCCTCGGGGGCGCGCACGCTTCCCATGCTGACGAATACCGGCGGTTCGCCCGCGTCCAGGAATCTCTCCAAATCGGCAGGGAGCGGACGTTCGTCACGCAGGATCCATGCGCCGGTCTGCACGACGTCGAGATACGGCGAACCGGGCCACGGCGCCAACGTCGGGTCCGTCGCCAGCCACGGGCGGTCCGTGAACACGTGATCGCGGACGTTGTCGACCGGCGGCAACCCGATCGCCGCCCGATGGGCGTTGAGCGGCTCCGCGTACAGCGCATTGACCCGCTCGGCGTCGATGTCCCACAGCACCTTGTTGTCGGTCTCGCCTGGCGGAAACGGCTTGCCCGGCCGCGACAACGGCCTCTGATTCGGTGACGGAAACGAACCCGAATGGAATGCCACCAAGACATAGCGCGCGCCGACCTTCTCGGCCACCGACCGGACACCGGCAGGCATCAAGCCCGTCGCCACCACCACGTCACAGCCCTCGGCCGCCGCGCCCACCGTCTCGAAATGCCCCGCGACCAACTCGGCCGCGACCCGTGGCGCGTCCGCCGGGGTCGACGGTTTCTTTCCGCTGTTCCCGTGCACCAACGCGCGTACCGACTGACCGGCTGGCACCATCTCGACGCCGAGGCGGGCCGATTGTTCGGCGAAGTCCGGTGGCGCGCAAACCCGGGCCTTCGCACCAAGCTCCTGCAGTCGCACCGCGAGCGCCAGCACCGGTTCGACGTCTCCGCGTGATCCCCACGTCGACAACAACACACGCATTTTCGCTGCCCCATTTCCACGAGTTTTGGCTTCGGGCAGCGATTTTGCGGCAATACCGGGGTCTTGCCGCAAGCCCCCCCATGCGCTATAGATTGAGAGTGGGAGGGGGTTAGAAATCAGTCGCTGTCGGCTGTGGCCCTTCGCGCACGGAACAGCTTGACATCGGATTTGATGCCCTTCAGGTGCCGCGCTCCCGCGAATGAAAAGGTGAACCGTTCGTCGTCAGCGATCGCCTCGTAGGTCTGCTCGGAAACCAACACCGAACCGGGCCGCGCCGCGCCCGTGACACGGCTGGCGAGGTTCACCGGACTGCCGAACCAGTCCCCGGCCCGGCTCACCGCCATCCCGGTGGCGATACCCGCGCGCAGACGGGGGAGGTCATCGTCACCCTCGGTCGCGTCGACCAGGTCCAGAACGGCCTGCAGAAGTGCAACCGGTTCCGGGCTGATCAACATCACCTCGTCGCCGATCGTCTTGATGAACCGCACCGGCGCAACAGCCACATCGCGGGCGAGGTCGGCCAGCCGGTGAGACAGCCGCTCCAGGTCTTCGGGCGGCACGACTTCGCCGAGACGGGTGAAGCCGACGAGATCAGCGAACGCGATGGTGACCAGGCGAGCGCCGGGCAGGCGTTGCCCCTCGGCCCTTTCGCTTGCTGTGACCGCCTCTGTCTCCATCAGGTGCCGCAACTGCAGGCGCAGCATTTCCTGAATCATCGGGCCGAGCATGGGAGCGATCTCACGCACCAACGCTTCGGCGTTCTTCGCGAGCTGCAGCTCCGAACCGGATGGGTCCAGAATCGAGGCGAGCGCGGCGTATCGCATCACCTCGGCTGCGCGCGACAAGCCCTCGGCCAGCGTCCTTGTGATCTGCACGACCTGGTCGGGTTCGATGCCCAGATCGAGCGACTTCTTCGCATACGCTGCGGCTTCCGCGTCGGCGCGCAGATACACCGCCGCGTCGGGATCGTCGACGCGCGGCAGCCCCATGGCGCGCTGCAGGCGCTGGAGCAGTTCCAGGTCGATGCCCGTCTTTTCGCTGGTCTCCCGGGCTGAGACGTAAACGCCGTCGTCACCGAGTAGCCGACGCGAGGCGAGCAGCGCCGGCATGAAACCGGTCCGGATCTGCTCGACGGTGACGCCGCGCTCGAGCAGCCACGGGATCAGTTCGGCACGCTCGTCGCGCGCCCTGCCCTCGAGGCCGTCGAGCAGCCCGGACGCTTCGAGATCGAAGTCTTCGGCCACGGCCACAACGTATACCGCCGAGGTAGGGCAATATGCGGATACATGGCTTCCGAGGTGCTCCACGGTTTTCCGCCGATCGTCGGCGACGGCGCCAAGACACTGATCCTCGGCAACATGCCAAGCGTGATGTCGCTGGGTGCGCAGCAGTACTACGCGAACCCGCGCAACGCGTTCTGGAGCATCATCGGCGCGATCTTCGGGTTCGATGCGGACGCACCCTATGAGGTGCGGACGGCGGTGCTGATTGCAAATCGCATCGCAGTGTGGGACGTGCTGCGGTCATGTCGCCGCGTCGGCAGCCTGGATTCGGCCGTTGAACCAGACAGCATGGTGGCCAACGACTTTGGCGGGCTATTCGAGCAGTATCCCGACATTTCGCGCGTGTACTTCAACGGCGCCGCCGCGGAGAAGAACTTCAACCGCCTGGTCCGCGTCGCACCGGATTTCGCCTACCGACGACTGCCGTCGACCAGCCCGGCACAGACCATGCGCTACGAGGACAAGCTGACCGCCTGGCGCGTCATCGGCGAATCATGACACCGGCGGGCGGCGCTGCGCCCATGGCCGAGCCTGCTCGATCTGTGCTCCCAACGACAGCAACGTAGCCTCGTCGAATGGTTTGCCCACCAATTGGATTGACGTCGGCAGGCCATTGCTGTCCAGATCCCATGGCACCACAGCCGCAGGCTGGCCCGTCACGTTGAACATCGCCTGGAACGGCACCCGCTGAGCAACCAAGGCCAGCGTCGCGATCGCCCCGCGCCGCTGGTAGGCCCCGACCTTCGACGGGCCGATCGCGGTCCCGGGTGTGATCACCACGTCGACATCGTCGTAGATCGACTGGATACGTTCGGCCACTTCGCTTTCCGACCCTCTGATCGCATTCATCCGACTCTCCGGGAGCAGGCCGCCGATCCGCGCGAAGGCGCGGGTGCGACGCTCAAGCCGCTCCGGGTGCGGCAACGTCTTCACGTCGTCGTATACGCCGCGGAAGTAGCGTGGCAGCGCCTGCCCATACATCCCGGCGGCCGGATAGTCCGGGTCACGCCTAACCACCTCGTGGCCCAACTCGCGCAGCAGCGCACCTGCCTCCTCGACCGCGGCCCGTTGCGCCTTGCCGATGCGAGCCTTGAATGGCGGAGGCACCTTGGTGCTCAACGCGATTCGCAACCGTCCTGGTTCTTGTTTGGCTGCAGCGACGAACCCATTGCCCGGCGCCGTCACATCCAGGAACAACGCGGCATCCTCCACCGTCCGCGCCATCGGGCCGTTCACACTCAACCCGCACCACGCATCGTCGTGCGGTGCCAGCGGCACCCGGTCGCGCTGCGGCTTGACACCGAACAACCCACACCACGTCGACGGAATCCGGATCGATCCCATGCCATCGGATCCCAAAGCCATGGACGCCAAACCCGCTGCCACTGCCGCACCACTGCCCCCGCTGCTCCCGCCGGGTGTGTAATCGGTGTTCCACGGGTTGCGCGTTGCCCCGAACGCGAGCGTCTCGGTGAACGGCCACAGCATCATTTCGGGCACGGCGGTCTTGCCGAGGATGATTGCTCCGGCATCACGCAGTCGCCGCACCGCCTCTGCGTCCTGCGTACAGGCCGGCCCGTGCGCCGCGCTGCCATACGTCGTCAACTCGCCCGCCACATCGACGTCGTCCTTGATGGCGAACGGCACACCCAACAGCGGCAGCCGCTGCCCCGCATCCAATCGGGCCTGCGCGGCGGCGGCCTCCTGCCGCGCACTGTCGGCCAGCACCACCCGATACGACCTCAGTTCGGGGTCGACGCGGCCGATGCGCTCCAGGTAGGCGTCGAGCAGCGCAGGCGCTGTGATGACGCCGTCGGCAAGCATCCGGGCCTGCGCGGCGGCTCCGGCGAATACGAGCTCACGGGTGTCCACGCAATCTCCTAACTTCCGTGGGCCGAGGCGTATTCGCCCGGTGTGGTGCCCAGCATGTCGCGGAAGTCGTTGATGAAGTGCGCTTGGTCATACCAGCCGAGCCGGACGGCGAGGTCGGCGTGATCCACCCCAGGCTGGCTCTCGATTTCCAAAGCCGCCTGCTGCAGCCGGTAGCGGCACAGCACCCACTTGACCGGTACCCCGACGTAGCGGCGAAACACCCGCTGTGTGGTGCGCGCGCTCCACGGCGAATGCTGCATCACCTGCTCGACGCGGTGCAGTCGATCGTCGTCGCGGATCCGGTCGACAAGGTGCGTAAGTGCCACAAACGTGGGGTCCAGTTCACCCGGGTAGTCAGCGATGAGTGCATCCATGCGGCTCGATGCGGCATCCACGTCGTCATCGAGATGAATTGCGCGGCCGAACAATTCGTCGTCCATCGGCTGGATACGCCCGGTCAGCTCAGCTGCGTTGCGGTCGAACCGCGCGGTGAAGCCGCCCGGCCGGAACCGCGCACCGACCACCTTGCCGCGCTCACTGATCGTCGTGTGGAACACGCGCTGCACCACACCGTGCAGCAATGTGTTGGGCAACGGAAAACCGTGGCGCGGACCGTCATCGCCCCACTCGTGGGTCAGGTGCACCGACGGAAAGGTGATGACGGTGCTGTCGAACGGCCCCTGTTCGCGCAGGTCCCAGCTGACCGACCAGAAGTGCTCGACGAACCGCGCAGTCGCGTCCGAGGGCGCCCACCGATCGAGATCGAACGCGTCGGCGCTACCGGCCCGACCGACCACGCCGCGAATGGGCGCGGCTTGTGTCGCGGTGTGACGAGCGCCCATGGAAGTCAGGCTACGAAACTGTTAGTCGATCCGGATGATGTACGTGCCATCTACGTCGCGCTCAACCGGCCGATCGGTCGCATTCACCCAGACAACCGGGTCGCCAGGGGTACCGATGAATGCATTCGTCATTCCGCCGCCGGGCGCCAGGTAGACGCTCCACTCCTCGCTCGGCGAAAAGATGCTGAGCACCTCTTCCCCGTTGGTGCGACGAATCGAGAGCGTGTGACCGTTTTCGTCCTCTTCTGTCCCGTCGTCGTCGGTCTCGTCGGCCAGGTCATCGTCAAGGTCTAGGTAGTCGGACACGCGGATCAGCCTAACCATGCGGCCAGACGGCATACGATGCCGACAGCGTGACGGCAGGGGGCGATCGCGGTGACCCATGCAGTCCTGTCACGAAGCCAGACCGCCCTCATGGTGTCGGCGCTGATCGTGTCCGTGGTCGCGTTTCAGCTCAACACCACGATGCTGATCCCCGCGATCCACACCATCAACGAGGAGTTCGGCGGCGACGCGTTCGCGACGATGTCCACGTACTTCTCACTGGCCGGCGCGGTCTCCAGCGTCGTGCTCATCCGGTGGAGCGACTACGTCGGCCGCAAACGCGTGCTGCTCGGCGTCATGGTCGTCATGTGCGTGGGCACCGTGCTGTGCATCGTGAGCACGACATTGGGACTCATGGTCGTTGGCCGAATTCTGCAGGGTGGCAGTGTGATCACGTTCGGACTCGCGTTTTTGATCATGCGCGAACACCTCAGCGGTCCGGCGTTCGGCACGTGCTGCGGGCTTGTCACCGCGATCAACGGCGGCGTCGCCGGATTCGACTCCCTTCTTGGTGGCGTGATGGTCGATCGGTTGGGATATCGGTCCATCTTCGTACTGAGCCTGACCGTCGGCATCGCAGCACTTGCCTTCGCGTGGAAAGCCGTCCCTGCCGATCATCGGTTACCGGTGGGCGGAGACCGAATGGACTGGTGGGGCGCAATCCTGTTGTCGCTGACTGCTATTGGAGCCAATCTGTTTCTGACCCATGGCGCACGCGAGGGCTGGCTGTCCCCGCTTGCGCTCGGCTGGATCGTCACGGCAACCGCGGCTTTGGTTGCGCTCGTCGTTGTCGACAGCAGGCTGCACCACCCGTTGGTGGCAATCGAGCACCTGCGCTCGCGTGAGGCGTGGCCGCTTATCGTCGCGACGACATTGTGCATCGCGTCGTTCATGACCGTGCTCACGTTCATCGTCCCGTCGATCGGCGAGGACGACGACTCCGGCTTCGCCCTCGACGGCACGACGACGGCATTGCTGCTATTGACCCCCGCCGCGGTGGTCCAATTGATCACTGCCCCTTTGGCAGGCAGGCTCGCGGTGCGGATTGGCTTCGTGACGGTGCTGCGCGCGGGCGTCGCGTCCTCCATCGTCGTCACGGCGCTTCTTGCGCTCTTCGTCCAGAACTTGAGCATGATCGTCACGCTGATGATCGTGTTCGGGTTCACCTGCACCGGCGTGCTGTTGACCGCCGTCAGCACATTGGCCGTCGTCCAGGCTCCCGACGACGAACCGGGCTCGCTGCCCGGCATCAACGGCGTCGCGTTCGGCATTGGCGGCGCGGCCGGATTCGCTTGGGCCGGACCGGTTGTCGGTACCGGTACTGTCGCGAGCTTTCAGACTGCGCTGTGGACGTGTGTCGCGATCGGCATCGTCGCACTGATCTTCAGCGTGATCCTGAAACCGAAGCCGGGACCGGTGGTTCCGGGCTGACGCGTTTCTCCAATACGTGCTTCAGGCAACCAGCAACAGTGGTGGACATGAGTGCGAAACCAATTCCGGAGGGCTACACCAGCCTGACCCCGTTCCTGTGCATCGACGGCGCTGCAGCCGCGATCGACTTCTACGTTTCGGTGTTCGGCGCCGAACTCGTCGACCGAATGGACGGTCCCGACGGCACGGTGGCACACGCCGAGCTGGACTTCGGCAATGGCCGCCTGCAACTCGGTGATCCCGCCGAGGCCTATCAGATCGCCGCGCCCGATCCGAAAGCCCCAGCCACCCACTCCGTCGGGTTCTACTGCAAGGACGTCGACGCGGTGGTGGCCAAGGCCGAGCAGGCAGGCGCCACCATCCGTGAACCGGCCCAGACCTTCGTCACCGGCGACCGGTTCGCGTCGATCCTTGACCCCTTCGGCCAGCGCTGGACCGTGATGACCCGCGTCGAGGACGTCTCGCCAGAGGAACGCGACCGCCGCATGGCCGAGTGGGCCAAGGAGAATGTCGGTAGCTAACGTGGCGGAATGTCCTGTGTTTTCTGCGCCGTCGTCGCCGGTGAGGCCCCGGCTATCCGGATCTACGAGGACGACGACTACCTGGCCATTCTCGACATCCGGCCGTTCACCCGCGGCCACACCCTTGTCATCCCCAAGCGCCACACAGTCGACCTGACCGACACGCCGTCGGACACGGTCGCCGAGATGGTGCGCATCGGCCAGCGCATCGCCAGGGCCGCCCGTCAGTCGGGACTGCACGCCGACGGCAACAACGTCGTCATCAACGACGGCAAGGCCGCCTTCCAGTCCGTTTTCCACATCCACCTGCACGTACTGCCGCGTCAGAGCGGCGACAAGCTGTCGTTCGCCAAGGGCATGCTGCTGCGCAAAGACCCGGACCGCGAGAAGTCGGGCCGGCTGCTGCGCGAGGCCCTAGCGGAACTGGACTCGGCTACGCAAGACTGAGCCTCATGAGTGGAATGCCTGCGTGGGAGAAGTACATCGGCCTTCCGTTGCTGATGCTGCATGACAAGATCTACAAGGGCACCAACGGCCGGATCGGGCACCGCATCCTGCCCGGCACACCGCCCAACCTGCTGCTGCACACCGTCGGCGCCAAGACCGGCATCCAGCGGACCAATTCACTGACGTACGCCAAAGACGGAGACTCCTACCTGATCGTCGCGTCTAAGGGCGGTGATCCCAAGGCACCGGGCTGGTATCACAACCTCAAGGCCAACCCGAAGGTCGAAATCAATGTCGGGCCAAAGAGATTCGGAGTGGTAGCCCGGCCTGTGCTGCCCGATGACGCCGACTACGCGCGACTGTGGGAAATCGTCAACAAGAACAACGCCAACCGGTACGCGAACTACCAGAAACGGACGTCGCGACCGATTCCGGTGGTCGTCCTGCGCGCCAGCGACTAAAACAGTTCCTTGGCAAGCAGTTCCAACGTCGTGTCGCGGGCGGGGGCCGTCGCCGGATCCGTGCCGCGGCGCGCCGAAGCTACCGGGTTGACCATCACCTCGTCGACACCGAATTCCTCGGCAAGCGCGCGCACCTGATCGGCCGCCTCCGCCGGGGTGCCGACGACCGCCCGCCGCAGCGCGCCCTCGACCACCCGCTGCGCCTGCGGGGTCATCTCCTGAAGTTCGGCATCCTCGACCAGATCGAGCGCGCCAAGCGGCTGACCCGTGCGCAGCCGCCCCATCATCTGCAGGTTAGGCAGCAGCAATGCCATTGCCTCGTGACGGGTTTCGGCAACGACGGCGTTGACCGTCAGGAACGTCAACGGTTCAGAAGCGAGGTCGCTGGGCCGGAACTCTGAGCGATACACGTCCAGCGCCTCGGCGGTGCCCTGACCCGAGAAGTGATGCGCGAACACATACGGCAAGCCCTTGGCCGCGGCCAGGTGCGCGGAGTACATCGATGAGCCCAGCAGCCACATCTTCGGCTCCGTCGTCGCCGACGGGGTCGCCTTGAGGATGTAATTCTCCCGCATCAGATCCCGCGGCAACGGCACACGCACCCCGCGCGCGCTCATCAGCGCCACCACGTCGTCGAGGTACTGCGGGAACGCCTCGATGTCGCGGTCGTCGCGACCGGCGGCTCCGCGCAGTGCAAGAGACGTCACCGGGTCGGAGCCCGGCGCGCGGCCGATGCCGAGGTCGATGCGGCCTGGGTGCGCGGCCTCCAGCAGCGCGAACTGCTCGGCGACGGCCAGCGGCGCGTGATTGGGCAGCATCACGCCGCCAGAACCCAGCCGCAGCTGCGACGTCTGCGCGGCCAGATGCGCGATCAGCACCGGCGGGCTGGTGGCCGCCACCGCCGGCATGTTGTGGTGTTCGGCCAGCCAGTAGCGGGTGTAGCCGAGGCGATCGGCCGTCTGCGCGAGGTGCGTCGTCGCCGCCAGCGCATCGGACGTCGTCTGGTCGGTGCGCACCGGCACCAGGTCGAGAACGGAAAGTCGCATGGCTACGTCAACGCCTCTTCTCCCCCGCGCGTTCCCGCGCGAGCTGGAAGACGTCGTCGAGCATCTGCGGCGTCAGCTTGCCGGTGAACGTGTTCTGCTGGCTGGGGTGATAGCAGCCGATCAACGTCACATTGTCCAGGGTGGCCGCCGCGCCGTGCCCGAACTTCGGCGCGGGAGTCGGGACGCTGCCGATCATCTGCAGCGCCGCCCGCCACGCGAACGCCCCGAGCGCAATGATCACCCGAACGTGGGAACTGATCAGGCGCCACTCGGCATCCAACCACGGCGCACACGTAGCACGCTCTGCCGGTGTCGGCGCATTGCCCGGCGGCGCGCAGCGCACCGCCGCGGCCACTCGAGTGTCGTTGAGCGCCAACCCATCCGCGGCATCGAGACACTCGGCCTGGTTCGCCAGCCCCGCGCGATGTAATGCGGCGAACAGAAAGTCGCCGGACCGGTCGCCGGTGAAAACCCGGCCGGTTCGGTTGCCGCCGTGCGCGGCGGGTGCCAGCCCCACGATCACGATGCGCGGCCGCGCCGACCCCCAACCCGGAATCGGCCGTCCCCAATAAGGCTGATCGGCGAAGGACTTGCGCTTGACGACGGCGACCTCTTCGCGCCACTCGACCAGCCGCGGGCAAGCGCGGCACACCGACACCTCCGCGTCAAGTTCATCGATGGTTTTGACCGCCTCCGCCATAGCGGTGACCTGCGCTGGAGTCTCCGCCACCGCTGTGCGCGAGGTGGCCGGATCACCCGGCCAGCCGACGCCGGGAGGCACGGGCGAATCGAACAATTCGCCGGTTCGCGGATGGGCCAGCTTCATCCCACCACTGTGCACGCGGGCCGAACTCGACGCCGCGCGGGCCCGGCAAATGCGTAGCCGCGCGGGCTCGGCCGCTGTTAGATTCGGCCGCGATACCCATGACCAATTCCAAGCGCGGCCCTCTGGTGCTGATCCTGTTCGCCGCGCTGATGGCTGGCGCCGGAAACGGCATCTCACTCGTCGCGTTTCCCTGGCTTGTGTTGCAGCGCAACGGCTCTGCGCTGTACGCCTCGATTGTGGCGATGGCGGGCACTTTGCCGCTGCTGGCCGCCACCTTGATCGCCGGTGCCGCCGTCGACTACCTCGGCCGCAGACGGGTCGCCATGATGTCCGACGCGTTGTCGGCAGTGTCGGTGGCCGCGGTCCCGGTGCTGGCACTCACGTTCGGGGCACACGCCATCAACGTCGCCGTGCTGGCAGGGCTGGCCGCGCTTGGCGCGTTCTTCGACCCGGCCGGAATGACAGCCCGCGAGACGATGCTGCCCGAGGCGGCCACCCGCGCCAGTTGGACGCTTGACCACGCCAACAGCGTGTACGAGGCGATTTTCAACCTGGCCTACATCGTCGGCCCCGGCATCGGCGGCCTGCTGATCGCCACGTTGGGCGGCATCAACACCATGTGGGTGACGGCGGCGGCATTCGGGTTCTCGATCGTCGCCATTTCGGCGCTTCGACTGGAGGGCGCCGGCAAACCCGACCGCACCGCTCTGAAGCAAGGCGTCTTGCCGGGCATTGTCGAGGGGCTGAAGTTCGTGTGGCACAACAAGGTGCTGCGCACGCTTGCCATCGTCGACCTGACGGCAACGGGTCTGTACATGCCGATGGAGTCGGTGCTCTTTCCGAAATACTTCACGGACCGCAACGAACCGGCTCAGCTGGGCTGGGTGCTGATGGCGTTGAGCGTCGGCGGTCTCATCGGTGCGCTGAGTTATGCGGTGCTGTCGAAGTATTCGCGCAGACGCACCGTGATGCTGACAGCGGTGATCACCCTTGGTGTGGCGATGACGATCATCGCCTTCCTGCCGCCGCTGCCGGTGATCCTCGTGCTGTGCGCGGTGGTCGGGTTCGTCTACGGGCCGATCGCGCCGATCTACAACTACGTGATGCAGACGCGCGCGCCGCAACACCTGCGCGGCCGAGTCGTCGGCGTCATGGGGTCACTGGCGTACGCCGCGGGACCGCTCGGCCTGATCCTGGCAGGACCGCTAGCCGACGCCGCCGGATTGCACGCGACATTCCTGGCGTTGTCGCTGCCGATGCTGGTACTCGGCCTGGTTGCCGTTTTTTTGCCAGCGCTGCAGGAATTGGATCGGGCGGGTTTGCCCTGACGAGCCGTTTCGGCGTTCTACCCTCTTTCTGTGCGGGGGACGTGGCCATTGATCGGTCGCTCGGAAGAGATGCAAACCATCGTCGCCGCGATAACGGAGCCTGGGCTGGCCGGAATCCTGGTGAGCGGGCCCGCGGGCGTCGGTAAGAGCCGGATCGTGCGTGAAGGCTTGGCGTCGGTCGCGGCGAAGGGCTTCGAACCGCGCTGGGCGGTCGGCACGATGTCGGCACGCAAGCTTCCCCTCGGTGCGTTTACGCCGTGGACGGGCGCGGCGAGCACCGACCGCCTACAGCTGGTCCGCGGCGTGATCGACTCCGTAACCGACGCGCCCGCCGGTAAGACGGTTGTCCTCGGTGTCGACGATGTGCATCTGCTGGATGAACTGTCGACGTTCGTGGTGCACCAGATCGTGCAGCGCGAGGCCGCCAAGGTGGTGCTGACGGTGCGTGAGGGCGAACGCGTTCCGACCGAGATATACGAGATATGGCGCGGCGGCCAATTCGACCGACTGGACCTGCAACCGCTTTCGGCCGACGACGTGGGCGCGCTGTTGGCGGCGTCGTTGGGCGGGCCGGTGGATCCCGAGGCCGCAACCCGGCTGTGGAAGTTGACTCGGGGCAATGCGTTGTATCTGCGCAACATCGTCGAGCAGGAAATCGCAGACGGCCGGATTCAGCAGCAGAACGGGTACTGGCAGTGGATCGGCGAACCGACAATGCCGAGGGGTTTGGTCGAACTGATCGAGTCCCGGTTCAGCGGACTGTCGCATCCCGTTGGTGAAGTGATCGACACGCTGGCTGTCGGAGAGCCGCTCGAGATGAAGACACTGCGGCGGATCGTCGATCTCGAGGCCATCGAGGAAGCTCAAGTCCGCGGCCTGATCACCGTCGACGAACTCGACAGTGAGCTCGAAGTGCGGCTGGCGCATCCGCTCTACGGGGAGGTGCGGCGGTCCCGATCGCCGGAAACCAGGTTGCGTCGACTTCGCGGACAGGTCGCCGCCGAACTCGCGTCGGCGCCGGGCAGTGACGAGATGGGCGCCGTGGTGCGGCGGGCGTCGTTGATCCTCGACTCCGACCTGTCGCCCGACGCCGATCTGCTGCTCAAGGCGGCAGGTGGCGCGGTATGGGCGGGTGATCTCCGGTTGGCCGATCGACTCGCCAAGGCAGCGATCCGCGCTCGGGGCTCGCCGCGCGCGTATTTCCTTCGCGCGCATGCGTTGTCATGGTTCCCCGCAGGCGAGGAGGCCGAGGCTGTGCTGGCGGAATTGGCCGACATGGAGCTGACCGACGATGACCGCGGCCGACTCGCCTACATGCGCGGCCTCAACATGCTGTGGGCGTCGGGCGATGCCGCACGTGCGAAAGAAATCATCGACGAAGCCGCACGTGGTACTTCGCCGCGACTATGGGTCGATGCCTTCCTCACTGTGTACTGGTTTGCGCTCGACCAGCCCCAGGAAGCATTGAAGACGTCGAAAAACCTTGTGTTGGAAGAGCTGCCGGCCGTCGCGGGCACGGAGACGGCGTGGGCTCTTGCGGTGATACTCGCGGAAGCCGGACAGACGGCCGAGGCCGTAGCCGCAGCCAACGCCGGATATGCCATTGCTTCACGCTTCTTCGATTCGCCCCAGATGCGGTTCAACATCGCCGACGCGCACGTCAGCGCCCTGCTGTTGGCGGGCGAGTTCGGCGACGGGCTGGCGGAGGCGCAGCGCGTGCGCCAGCAAGGGGCCGAAATGCCAGGGGCCACTCAACTGGTCGGCATTGCGATCGCGGGTCGTGCCGCGCTGTTCGCGGGCCGGCTGGACGAAGCGTGTGCGTTGTTAGGCACCGCGGCGCCGGGGTTCTCCGCGTCGGGAAACGAAATGGGCTGGGGCTACCGCTATCACATCCCGTACGCGATCGCCTTGGCGATGCGGGGTGAGAAGGACCAGGCCGCAGCGGTGCTCGCAACGCTCGAGAAGACGCGGCGCCCATTTCGCAGCCTGGACTACGAGCGCAGACTGGCCCGCGCATGGCTGGCGGCCGCGCAGGGCGCTGTCACCGAAGCGATCGCCACGATGCTATCGGCGGCCGAAACGGCAGCGGACAAAGGCCAATTCGCCGCCGAGGTGTTGTGCCTGCAGACCGCGACCCAGTTGGGGGATCACTCTGCGGTGTCGCGACTGAATGAGCTCGCGTCGATGGTTGAAGGGCCTCGGGCACCGCTCGTGGCCCGATTCGCGGCTGCACTCGCTGACGCAGATGGCTCCGAATTGAGTGCGGTATCAGAAGAATTCGAGAAGATGGGCGATCTCATCGCCGCCGTCGACGCGGCCGCCCATGCGTGTCTTGCGTTCCGACAGGGCGATCTGCGGGGATCGGCGCTCTGGTGTTCGTCGCGGGCCGAGGCGCTGGCGCAGCGCTGCGGTGGCGTCAGCACGCCCGCGCTGCGCGAGGTCAGCGAACCGTTGCCGCTCACCGGGCGTGAGCGTGAGATCGTCAGCCTGCTCGGCTCCGGGTCCACGACGCGCGAGGTTGCCGACCGCTTGTGCGTCTCGGCGCGCACCGTCGAAGGTCACGTGTACCGGGCGATGACGAAAACGGGCGCGGCGAACCGGGACGAACTGATCAGGATGGTGTTCCCCGACCGGGACGGTGGAAGAGGCTCGTAGCATCGAGGCATGAGTGAGGCTGTGGCGAGTCTGATCGCTGAACTGCCCGACGGCGTCGTCGTCACCGACCCCGACATCCTGGCGTCCTATCGCCAGGACCGTGCCTTCGACCCGAGTGCGGGCACGGCGCTGGCCGTCGTGCGGCCGCGTCGCACCGAAGAAGTGCAGACCGTGATGCGGTGGGCGTCGCGGCATCGCATTGCCGTGGTGGCGCGCGGCATGGGCACCGGGTTGTCCGGCGGAGCGACGGCCCTGAACGGCGGCATCGTGCTCAGCACGGAGAAGATGCGCGATATCACCGTCGACCCAGTGACACGCACCGCCGTCGCACAGCCCGGGCTGCTGAACGCCGAGGTGAAGAAGACTGTCGCCGAGTACGGGCTGTGGTATCCGCCGGATCCGTCGTCGTTCGAGATCTGCAGCATCGGCGGAAACATCGCCACCAACGCAGGCGGGCTGTGCTGCGTGAAATACGGCGTGACGACCGACTACGTGCTGGGCCTTCAGGTAGTGCTGGCCGACGGGACCGCGGTACGCCTGGGCGGCCCGCGGCTGAAGGATGTCGCGGGGCTGTCGCTGACCAAGCTGTTCGTCGGCAGCGAGGGCACGCTCGGGATCATCACCGAGGTGACGCTGCGGCTGCTGCCGCCGCAACACGTGGCTTCGACGGTCGTCGCGACCTTCGACTCTGTGGAATCGGCGGCGGCCGCTGTCGTCACGATCACCGGCAAGATCCGGCCGTCGATGCTGGAGTTCATGGACGCGGCGGCGATCAACGCCGTCGAGGACAAGCTGCGGATGGGCCTGGACCGAAACGCCGCCGCGATGATGGTTGCGGCCACCGACGACCGCGGGCCGTCGGGCATCGAGGATGCCGGATTCATGGCCGATGTGTTCACCGAACATGGTGCGAAGGAAGTGTTTTCGACGTCCGACCCGGAAGAGGGTGAGGCGTTCGTGGCTGCCCGCCGCTTCGCGATCCCCGCGGTGGAGGCCAAGGGCTCACTGTTGCTCGAGGACGTCGGCGTTCCGCTGCCCGCGCTGGCTGACCTGGTCGGCGGCGTGTCCAAGATCGCCGCAAACCACGACCTGATGATCTCGGTGATCGCGCATGCCGGCGATGGGAACACGCATCCGCTGATCGTGTACGACCCCGCCGATACCGCGATGGCTGAGCGCGCGCAGAAGGCGTTCGGCGAAATCATGGATCTGGCCGTTGGGCTCGGCGGGACGATCACCGGCGAACACGGCGTCGGTCGGCTGAAGCGCCCGTGGCTGGCGGGCCAACTCGGCCCGGAGGCGATGGAACTCAACCAGCGGATCAAGCGGGCGCTCGATCCCGACGGCATCCTCAACCCGGGCGCGGCAATCTAGGCCGCGCGAGCAGACGCAAAGTGCCCCATTTTCGCGGCGTGTCGGGGCCTTTTGCGTCTGCTCGCCCGCTTTGCCTATTGACACACTTAGGGGCGCTGTCGTACCAATGAGACATGACAGCCACTCTGTCTCACGGCTCGCCGGTCCGCTTCCAGCTCGCTGACGCTGACACCTGGCCCAACCCGTGGCCGATGTACAAGGCGCTGCGCGACAACGACCCCGTTCACCACGTCGTTCCGGCCGAGCAGCCCGACCGCGACTACTGGGTGCTGTCGCGGCACGCCGACGTGTGGGAGGCGGCCCGCGACAACGAGACGTTCTCCTCGGCGCAGGGCCTGACCGTCAACTACGGCGAACTCGAACTGATCGGTCTGCAGGACAATCCGCCGTTCGTGATGCAGGACCCGCCGGTGCACACCGAGTTCCGCAAGCTGGTGTCGCGTGGCTTCACGCCGCGGCAGGTCGAGGCCGTCGAACCGAAGGTTCGCGACTTCGTCGTCGAGCGGATTGAACGGTTGCGTGCGAACGGCGGTGGCGACATCGTCGCCGAGTTGTTCAAGCCGCTGCCCTCGATGGTGGTCGCACACTATCTCGGGGTGCCCGAGGAGGATCGCAACCAATTCGACGGCTGGACCGAGGCGATCGTCGCGGCGAACACCGCCTCCGGCGGCGTCGCGGGAGCACTGGGCGGACTCGGCGACGCGCTCGGCGAGATGATGGCCTACTTCACGTCGCTGATCGAACGGCGTCGCTCCGAACCCGAGGACGACACCGTTTCGCATCTGGTGGCCGCAGGCGTCGGCGCCGACGGCGACGTCTCGGGCGTGCTGTCGATCCTGGCGTTCACGTTCACGATGGTCACCGGCGGCAACGACACGACGACCGGAATGCTCGGCGGCACAGCGCAATTGCTTCATCAGCGGCCGGATCAACGGCGACTGCTGGTCTCGCAGCGGGGATTGATTCCTGACGCGATCGACGAGTTCCTTCGGCTGACGTCGCCGGTGCAGGGCCTGGCACGCACCACCACGCGCGACGTCACGATCGGCGACACTACGATTCCCGCCGACCGTAAGGTGCTGCTGCTCTACGGGTCAGCCAACCGCGACGAGCGTGAATTCGGCGACGACGCAGCCGAACTCGACGTGCAGCGGCGGCCACGCAACATCATGACGTTCAGCCATGGCGCGCATTTCTGCCTGGGCGCCGCGGCGGCCCGCATGCAGTCGCGCGTCGCGTTGACCGAGTTGCTGGCGCGGTGTCCGGACTTCGAGGTCGATGAGTCCGGAATCGTCTGGGCCGGTGGCAGTTACGTACGGCGGCCGCTGTCGGTGCCGTTCCGGGTGAGCTCCTGATGCCCGGCGACTGGCTGGCCGCGCGGCGCACCGAGGTGGCCGCCGACAGAATCCTGGACGCTGCGGGCGAGTTGTTCGCCCAGCAGGAAGCGGCCACCGTCGGCATGCACGAAATCGCCTCGGCCGCAGGATGTTCGCGCGCCACGCTGTATCGGTACTTCGAGAACCGCGAAGCCCTGTACACCGCTTACGTACACCGGGAGAGCTACCGCCTCTACCGTGATATGACCGAGCAGATCAGCTCGTTGGTCGATCCGCGCGAGCGCCTAATTGAGGGCATGCTCGCGTCGTTGCGCAACGTGCGCGAAAGCCCCGCCCTGGCATCGTGGTTCTCGACCGCGCAGCGGCCGATCGGCGCTGAGATGGCCGAAGAGTCCGAGGTAATCAAGGCGCTGACGGAGGCATTCGTCATCTCGCTCGGGCCCGACGACCCCGAATTGGTCGCGCACCGGGCCCGCTGGCTGGTGCGGGTGATGACGTCACTGATGCTGTTCCCCGGACACGACGCGGACGACGAGCGCGCGATGCTCGAGGAGTTCGTCGTACCGATCGTGCTACCGAGAACTCAAGCGACCCAATAGGCCTGAGCCCTTAATCGATTGCGCGGGATCTTGTAATCAATCCACAGGTCGATCAGACTCCGCGTCGTCACGCTCTTCCTGCAGGCGGTCTTTGCTTCGGAGCAGGCGCAGCAGGGTCACCAATCCGAGCCCTCCGACCATATTGCCAACCAGCGTGTAACCGAACCAGGTGAGCCAGTCGAAATAGCCGAACGGTGCATGGCCGGTGAACATCGCTCCGAAAATCAACAGCGAGTCCAGGATGGAGTGAAACATCTGCAGCCCGGCGAGGAGGAAAGCGCCGGCGACCGCTGCGGCGATCTTGCCAAGCATTGCGTCCGTGCCGTGCTGCATCCGCGTCATCAATGTGATCGCCATCCCCCCGAGCACCGCAAGCGCCAACGTCTCTGCGGACATCGGCGCGGTGGCGTAGTGGGTCGCGGACTCGACCGCCTGTGGGTGCAGTTTGGGGAACGCGGTGATGATCAACCACATGATCACCCACCCGCCTGCGAGGTTGGCAGCCAGCGTGCCACCCCAGAGCTTGAGCAGTTGACCGAAGCTGGCCCGTTTGGCGGCCACGGTGGTCACCGGGACCAGGAAGCCCTCGGTGAACAGCTCGCTGCGGCCTAAGAGAAGGGCGAGGAAGCCGATCGAGAACGCCAGCCCGGCAAGCAGAGGACTGTGCGTCGCGTCCAGTACGGACAGGTACGCAAGTACGCCCATCGCGACTTCCGTGCCGCCGAAGAATCCGGTAACAAGCACTTCGCGCCAGGTCCGGTGCAGCCGCTGGCTGCCCTCGTCGACCATCCTGTTGAACGCGTGCTCGAGCTCATCTTCGATTGGGCTGCCGGACTCTCCGAGTTGGCGTTGGTCGGTGCCACTCATTGGACGATCGAGGGCGTCATATCCGCTGCGCTCCGCGTCCCCGGACACGGCCCAGCGGCGCCGCGTGGGCACCATTTCCGTCGCGAGCCGGAGGTGCAGCCGACTGTCGGCGTCGTTGACGGGCACGGCACGCCGTTGCCCTGAGATCCTGGAGTGGCCATGTGGGTTCTTTCCTCGGTCACCGAACGGCGATCCATGTGCTGTCGGGCTCAGGAGTGCCCGGTCGTGGCGACTCGAAAACCCCCGCTCGGTAGCGCGCCGGAAGCCGCGCTAGTCCGTGCGGACGCGGGTGAACCTATGCAGCAGCCACGCCACCGGCACCGTCACTACGAACGTCGCGAAAAACAGGATCGCGGTGTTCCCGGTGTATATGGGCCAGCGCAGGATCTCCACCATCACCAGCTCCATGGTTACCAGATGGATCAGGAAGATTTCGTAGGAGATCTCGCCGAGGAAGACCATCGGCCGGGTGGCGAGAAACCGCGCATAGACGCCGCGGTCGGCCAACGCGAGCGGAGCGACCGCGAGCGTGGCGATCACGGCGTAGAACGCCGCCTTGATCAGTGCCTCACGCAGCTCGTGCGGCGACGTGGTGGGCTCACCTGCGATCGGTGTCGAGGCGATGAAGTAGCACACCACCGCCAACGGCACGCACACCAACGCGTACGCCCGCACACCCATCGGTTGCAGCACCGCCAGCATCATGCCGCCGATGAACCACGCGAGATACGTTGGCAGCCATAGCCGGGAGCCGTCCGGCAGAAAGTCGGTGGTGTGCACCAGGATCAGCCACGCGGGCGTGATCAACGCCAGCCCCGCCAGCCCCGTCAGCAGTAGCAGCGGCCGCCAGCGACGACGGCACAGTACCACCAACAACAGATACGCGAGCAACGGCAACGCAACGTAGAACGCGACCTCGACCGCCAAGCTCCACATTTGGGTAAGCCCTTGGTGCAGATACGAATACAGGTAGTTGTCGGTGTAGATCTGCGTCAGCGTCAAGTTGCGGAGCAAGCCGATCAAACTGTGCCCGGGGTTGGGCCCCGCGGTGCGCCAGTGGTAGATCGCAAAGGCCAGCAGCACGGTGACGACGTAGGCCGGCATGATGCGACGCACGCGATGCCAGGTGTAGCGGCGCACCGACGGAGACGCACCGTCGGTGGCGACGGCCTTGACCCACGGGCCGAACAACAAAAACCCCGACAGCACAAAGAAGATCGGCACGCCGATCTCCATGCGCGAGTACACCAACCCGACATAGCCGTGCGTGTACTTGCCGGTGGTGTACGCGGCATGCGTGGCCATCACCAGCAGCGCCGCGACTGCGCGGATGCCTGTCAGCGACGCGACGCGCTCGGCCTTGCTGACCGATTCCAGGCCACCTTGCGCGACTGGGTCTTTCACGCCTCTCGGCGCAGTCATTCGTGCTTCCGCTTTGACTTGCCTGGTGGCCGCTTCGATCCTTGCCCACTACGGTCCGGTTGGAGGTTGATCAGATTACCCTGAATACGGGTCTTCTCAAGGGCTTTCAACGTCTCTCTGGACAACTTCGCGGGCAATTCGACCAGCGAATGGTCGGGTCGGATCGTGATATGACCGAAGTCGCTGCGATGCAACCCGCCCTCGTTGGCGATCGCGCCGACGATCGCGCCGGGCATCACCTTGTGCCGCTTGCCCACCGAAATGCGATACGTGGCAAGGTCGGTGCGACGCTCACGCGGCTTGCGCGGACCGTCATCGCGCGATCCGCGGTCGGGCCGCTCCCGCCGCTTCTCCGGCGGCGGCTCGGTCATCAGGAACTCTTCGCCGTCGCGACTCTGCAGTGCAAGCGCGGCGGCGATGTCGGCCATCGGCACGTCGTTATCGCGCTCGTAGCCCTCAATCAGCTTGCGGAACAAGTCGATTCCCGGAGCGCTGAGCGCTGTGGTGATCGAATCGCGGAACTTCTCCACCCGCTGAGCGTTGACGTCGTCGACCGAGGGCAACTGCGACTCGACGAGCTTCTGCCGGGTGACGCGCTCGATCGAGTTGAGCAGGTGGCGTTCGCGCGGGGTGACGAACAGCAGCGCCGTCCCCGACCGGCCGGCCCGACCCGTGCGCCCGATCCGGTGCACGTAGGACTCGGGGTCGTGCGGGATGTCGTAGTTCAGCACGTGCGAGATGCGTTCGACGTCAAGGCCGCGCGCGGCCACGTCGGTGGCGATCAGGATGTCGAGCGAACCGTTCTTGAGCGAGTTGATCGTTCGCTCACGCACCGCCTGCGGGATGTCGCCGTTGATCGCGGCCGCGGAGAACCCCCGCGCCCGAAGCTTCTCGGCGACCTCCTCGGTGGCCTGTTTGGTGCGGACGAACACGATCATCGCCTCGAAGGGCTCGACCTCGAGCAGCCGCGTCAGCGCATCCATCTTGCGCGGACCCGCCACCTGGATGTAGCGCTGCGAGATGTTCTCGGCGGTCTGCGTTTTCGACTTGACCGTCACCTCGACCGGGTCGTGCAGGTATTTCTTGGTGATCTTGCGGATCCCGGGCGGCATCGTCGCCGAGAACAGCGCGACCTGCTTGTACTCCGGGGTGTCCGCGAGGATGCGCTCGACGTCCTCGGCGAACCCCATCTGCAGCATCTCGTCGGCCTCGTCGAGCACCATGTAGTCGAGGTGGCTGACGTCGAGGGTGCCCTTTTCGAGGTGGTCGATCACCCGTCCCGGTGTACCGACGACGACCTGCGCGCCGCGCTTGAGCCCGGCAAGCTGCGGACCGTAGGAAGATCCGCCGTAGACCGGCAGAACATTGACATGCAGGTGCGCGCCGTAGCGGCTGAATGCCTCAGCCACTTGCAGCGCGAGCTCGCGGGTCGGGGCGAGGACGAGGGCTTGGGTGACGCGGCTGGTCGGGTCGATCTTGGACAGGATCGGGATCGCGAATGCGGCGGTTTTGCCGGTGCCGGTCTGCGCGAGGCCGACGACGTCGGAGCCCGCCATCATGGCCGGGATGGTCGCGGCTTGGATGGCCGACGGCGACTCGTATCCGACGTCGCCGATGGCCTGCAGCACCGCGGGGTGAATCTGCAGATCAGCGAATGTCAGATCGGCGCTGGTCGGATCTGGTTCAGAGGTCGTCATCTCGCAGGAAGTCTAGTGGTTGGGAGTGCGATTCCCCGCCGCGCGCCTGTCTGCGGGCCCGTGGTCTTGACGGTAGGTTCCGTCGGTGTGAAGTGGGCGGTCCTCCTTGTCGCGGCGACGGTCGCTGTCGCGGGCTGCGGATCGGGCGACTCGACGGTGTCCAAGACGCCGGAGCCGACCGTGGCGACCGCTGCACCTGCCCCGGCGTTGCCCCCACCGCCGCCCGTCGTCGCACCCACGGTCACCGCTTCCGCCGACCCATGCGCGGTCAACCTCGCCGCGCCGGAGATCGCCAAGGCCGTCTCGGAGTTGCCCCGCGATCCGCGCAGCAATCAGGCCTGGAGCCCCGAGCCACTGGCAGGCAACTACAACGAATGCGCACAATTGTCCGCGGTCATCGTCAAGGCCAACACCAACTCGGATAATCCGAACACCCGCGCCGTGCTGTTTCACCTCGGCAAGTTCATCCCGACCGGCGTGCCGGACACCTACGGGTTTAACGGCGTCGACGAGTCCGCCACCACCGGCGACACGATCGCGCTGAAGTACTCCGGCGGAATCCAAGGCCTCGACAGCGTGGTGAAGTTCCGGTGGAACGGCAACGGTGTCGAGCTGATCGGCAACACGCCGGGCTAGTCCTTGGCGCGAACGTGGGTTACCCACACGCTTTTGTGTGTGACGCGTGCATCAAGCCCACTCTCGGCGGACCGGATCTAGCCAAGAGATACGCGCGTCGAGTCGGACTTCCTGCCAATGGGGCCAACCCGCCGCGCACGCCGCATCACGCACGCGAGCGAGGAAAACATGAGACCGGTATCGCAAGTGATCACGGCTCAACCGGATGATCAACCAGCCCTGAGCGACGAGCCGGGCTAGTCGGTCGATGTCGCGGGCATGCTGGTCGGGGTCATCCCAGTGTTGAGGACCGTCGTATTCGACGCCAACCTTCCACTCCTCCCACCCCATGTCGACGCGCCCGACGAATTCCCCGAACTCATCGAGGACGACGATCTGCGTTTGAGGCTTCGGAAACCCGGCGGCGATCAACAGCAGGCGCGTCCGGGTTTCCTGCGGTGACTCTGCGCGGCCGTCCATCAGGTCCAGGACACGCCGCAGTTGAAGCATGCCGCGCGCGCCGCGATGGTTTTGGGCGAGACCCTCGACATCTACCGCCTTCAGCCTGGTCGCGTTCGCCAGTGCGTCGATCCGGATGATCGCGGTTTCGAGTCGATCGCGCCGACCAAGATCGAATGCTGTTCGCGCCGGCGTAGTGACCGGCATTCCGCGCACGACGCAGGTCTCGTCATCGCGGAGTCGGTTGCGGTGAATGATGATGCCGTCGACGCCGCAGGTGTCGCGACGGATCAACTCAGCAGGTAGGTCCGAAGCTACCCACTGTGAACCGTGCAGTGCCGCGGCGGACATTCCTGCGATGGTGGCGTTCCGCTCAGACCACAGCCATGCGGCGATCGCTCGTCTGACGGGCGTGAGTTCCAAGCCCTTCGCCAAATACACGTTGCGGTAGACCATGTCGTGGCGGCTCACCAGCGTTCGCCGGGTTACCTTGCGGGCCGCCAATGCTTCGGTGCCGATGAACGGCATCACTTCGTCATTCATGCCGTCACGGTCGCGACACAGACCCACACAATCGGCCGTCGCAGCCAGCTCACTGGTCTCTCTGTGGATAGCGGCACGACTGGGGATCGACGAGTGTGGGCTTGTGTCACGCTGCGGCGGCTCAAAGCGTGCGGGTAACCCACGTTCGCGCCTGAAGTGGGGTGTCGGCTGGCTCACATAGGCTGACAGCGTGTTTGTCGCAGACGATCGCGTCATCTACAGCGCATCTGATCTCGCCGCCGCAGCGCGTTGCGAGTACGCGCTGCTGCGCTCGTTCGACGCGCAGCTCGGCTGGGGTCCTGCGGTCGCCGTCGAGGACGAACTGCTCGCGCGGACAGCCAAACTCGGCGGGGAGCATGAGCAGCGCCACCTCGACGAGTTGCGCGACCTCGCCGATGACACCGTCGCGATCATCGGCAGGCCGAAGTACACCGTCGACGGGCTGACCGCCGCCGCGGACCAGACCATGCGCGCCATCGAGCGCCGGGCGCCCGTCATCTATCAAGCCGCCATGTTCGACGGCCGGTTCGTCGGCTTCGCCGACTTCCTGGTGTTCGACGGCGCGCGCTACCGACTGCGCGACACGAAGCTGGCCCGCTCAGTCAAGGTCGAGGCGCTGCTTCAGCTGGCGGCCTACGCGGACACGCTCGCTGCGGTCGGTGTCCCCGTCGCCGACGAAGTCGAACTCGTGCTCGGCGACGGCGCGATCGCGACCTACCGCGTCGATGAGCTGCTGCCTGTCTACCGGCCTCGCCGCGCCGAACTGCATCGCCTGCTCGACGACCACATGGCCGGCGGCAAAGCGGTCACGTGGGAGGACGATGACGTGCGGGCATGCTTCCGCTGCCCCGAATGCGAGATCCAGGTGCGCGCCAGTGACGACCTGCTGCTCGTGGCGGGCATGCGCGTCACGCAGCGCGCCCGGCTCATCGACGCCGGCATCACCACCCTGCACCAGCTGGCCGACCACAGCGGCGCCGTGGACGAACTGCCTGCCCGCACCGTCAAGACGCTGGCCGCCCAAGCCCGACTCCAGGTCGCCGACCGCATCGACGGCAAGCCGCCGTACGAAGTCGTCGACGCCCAGCCGTTGATGGTGCTGCCCGACGCAGACAAGGGTGACTTGTTCTTCGACTTCGAAGGCGACCCACTGTGGACCGTCGACGGTAGGGAATGGGGTCTCGAATACCTATGGGGCGTACTGACTGTCACCGACGAGTTCCACCCGTTCTGGGCACACGACCGGGCCAGCGAGCGCCAGGCGCTGCTCGACTTCCTCGCCATGGTGCGCAAGCGGTTGCGGCGTCATCCCGGCATGCACATCTACCACTACGCGGCGTACGAGAAGAGCACGCTGCTCCGATTGGCCGGCCGCTACGGCGTCGGTGAGAACGACATCGACGACCTACTCCGCAATGGTGTCCTCGTCGACCTATATCCCTTGGTGCGCAAGAGCATTCGCGTCGGTACCGAGAACTACAGCATCAAGTCGCTGGAGCCACTGTACATGGGCAACGAGCTACGCAGCGGTGAGGTCACCACCGCTGCCGACTCCATCACGCAGTACGCGCGGTACTGCGCGCTGCGCGACGAAGGGCGAGCCGGCGAGGCGGCTTCGGTGTTGAAAGAGATCGAGGACTACAACGTCTACGACTGCCGATCGACGCGACGGTTGCGCGACTGGCTGATGGCCCGCGCCATCGAGTCCGGCGTACCCCCGCGCGGCCCGCAACCCGTAAGTGACGGCGGCGCAATCGAACTCAGCGACGAAATCGACCGCAGACTGTGCAAGTTCGCCGGCGACGGCGTCGAGGAACGCACTCCCGCGCAGCAGGCAGTGGCAATGGTCGCCGCCGCGCGGGGCTTTCACAAGCGTGAGGACAAGCCGTACTGGTGGAGTCACTTCGACCGCGTCAACAACCCGGTCGACGAGTGGGGCGATAACAGCGACGTTTTCATCGCCGAGCGCGTCGAGATTGTCAACGACTGGCATCAGCCGCCGAAAGCGCGCAAGCCCCAGCGTCATATCCGTCTGATCGGCAGCATCGCAAATGGCGAACTGTGCAAGGACATGTACGCGCTCTACGATCCACCCGCTCCAGCGAGCCTGGCCGACGATCCCGACCGACGCGGGTTCGGGTCCGTGACGGTGGTCGACTGTGACAATCCCGAAGCGCCGACCGAGGCGATCGTCGTCGAGAAACAGCCCAAGGACGGCGACGTCTTCGAGCAGTTGCCGTTCGCGCTGACGCCGGGTCCACCCATCAACACCAAACCGTTGCAGGACTCCATCGCCGAGACCGCCGCGCTCGTCGCCGCAGGGCTTCCCAATCTGCCTGTCGACGCGATGACAGATGTTCTGCTGCGGCGCAATCCGCGCATGCTCAGTGCCGCACAGCTGCCCCGCAGCGGAGTGATCGCCGACGACATCACCGCCGCGCTGCTGGATCTCGACTCGTCCTATCTCGCGGTGCACGGGCCGCCTGGCACCGGCAAGACCTTCACCTCCGCGGAAGTGATAGCGCGGCTGGTGAACCAACATCGATGGCGGATCGGCGTCGTCGCCCAGTCGCATGCTGTGGTCGAGAACCTGTTCTGCGACGTGCTCAAGGCCGGCGTCGACGGCGAGCGCGTCGGCAAGAAACTCAATACCGTCAACATGGGCTGGACCGACCTGACCAATCCCGAGTTCGCCGGCTTCATCGAAGCGCACGACGGGTGCATCGTCGGCGGGACGGGATGGGACTTCGCCAATGCCAACAAGATTCCGCGGCAGGCACTCGATCTGCTTGTCGTCGAGGAGGCCGGCCAGTACAGCCTGGCCAACACCATCGCCGTCGCGCCGTCGGCCAGAAACCTGATGCTGCTTGGTGATCCGCAGCAGCTGCCGCAGGTAAGCCAGGGCACGCATCCAGAGCCGGTGAACGAATCCGCGCTCGGCTGGCTCGTGGAGGGCCATCACACGCTGCCCGCAGAGCGCGGCTATTTCCTCGACTACTCGTATCGGATGCATCCCGCGGTCTGCGAACCGATTTCCCGGCTTTCCTACGACGGCCGACTGCGCTCTCGTGAGAACGTGAGTGCCGCGCGCCGCCTGGAAGGCGTGGCGCCCGGCGTTCGGGTGCTGACCGTCGAACACGACGGCAACTCCACCGACAGCCCCGAAGAGGCTGACGCGATCGTCACGGAGATCCGCGGCCTCCTCGGAATCCCGTGGAGCGACGAACATGGCACCGCGCCGCTGGCGGCCGAGGACGTCCTCGTGGTGACGCCGTACAACGCGCAGGTGGTCACCCTGCGGCGCAAGTTGGACGCCGCTGGGCTCGCCAAAGTCGAAGTGGGCACCGTCGACAAGTTTCAGGGCAGGCAGGCTCCGGTGGTGTTCGTCTCCATGGCGGCGTCTTCCGCAGATGACGCGCCGCGTGGGGTTTCGTTCCTGTTCAACAGGAATCGGCTCAACGTCGCTGTCAGCAGGGCGAAGTACACCGCGATCATCGTCCGATCGGCCCTGCTGACCGACTACCTGCCTGCCACCCCGGACCGTCTGGTGGAGCTAGGGGCATTCTTGGCGCTCGCGGCGGGAGGCACGGCCGGCACAGCGCAGCCGGAGAATCCGGGCGTCCGCGAAACCGACAGTCAGCCCTGTGATAGACCCACGGGGTGAGCCTGACCGACACGCTGGCCGGGATCGTGGGCGCCGCACACGTCATCACCGATCCCGATGTGCTGGACGGCCGCAGCGTCGACCACACCGGGCGCTATCGCGGGAAGGCCAGCGCGCTGGTGCGGCCGGGATCGGCCGACGAGGTCGCTGCGGTACTGCGGACCTGCCGCGACGCCGGCGTGTACGTCACCGTGCAGGGCGGTCGGACGTCGTTGGTTGCCGGCACAGTACCCGAACACGACGACGTTCTGTTGTCGACGGAGCGGCTGCGCGAGCTCGGTGAGGTAGATGTCGTCGAACGGCGCATCCGCGTGGGCGGAGGCGCGACGCTGGCCGAGGTGCAGCGCGCCGCAGCTGCGGCGGGCCTGGTGTTCGGCGTCGACTTGGCCGCGCGTGATTCCGCGACCGTCGGCGGAATGGCGTCGACGAATGCAGGCGGGCTGCGCACGGTGCGCTACGGCAACATGGGCGAGCAAGTCATCGGCCTGGATGTGGCGCTTCCCGGCGGATCGGTTGTGCACCGGCACAGTCAAGTACGCAGCGACAACACCGGCTATGACCTGGCGTCGCTGTTCGTGGGCGCCGAGGGCACGCTCGGTGTCATCACCGCACTCGATTTGCGGCTGCACCCGACACCAAAGCAACGAGTCACCGCGATCTGCGGATTCGACGATCTCGATGCGCTCGTCGAAACAGGCCGCGTGTTCCGCGACACGGACGGCATCGCGGCGCTGGAACTGATCGACGCCCGCGCCAGCGCACTGACCGCCGAGCATGTAGGGGTGGCAGCGCCTGTCGACGGCGCATGGCAGCTGCTCATCGAATTGGCCGGTGACACAGACCAAACCGACCGGCTGGCAGATGCCCTCGACGATGCGCACATGTCAGACCAACCCGCGGTCGGCGTCGATATCGGCGCGCAGCAGCGGCTGTGGCAGGTCCGCGAATCGGTGGCCGAGGCACTCGGCGTGTACGGACCACCACTGAAATTCGATGTGTCCCTTCCACTGTCAGCGATTTCGCGGTTTGCGGCGGAATCCGCCGAGCTCATCGTCAAACACGCCCCCGAGGCCATTCCGGTGCTTTTCGGCCACATCGGCGAGGGCAATCTGCATCTGAACGTGCTGCGGTTCCCCGCCGGAGACGTTGAGCGCACCGTGTATTCGGCGATGATGGAATTGATCGCAAGCAGCGGTGGCAACGTCAGCTCCGAACACGGCGTCGGCACCCGCAAGCGCGACTATGTGTCGATGTCGCGCACCGAGGCCGACATTACGGCGATGCGCGCGATCAAGGCTGCATTCGATCCGACCGGATATCTCAACCCCGCAGTGCTTTTCGGCTAGTCGTGGCCCGGCGTCGAATGCCTGCCGTAACGCGGCGCATCGTCGGGGTCGTCGCGGGAGTGCCTGCCGTTGGACTCGAACCAGAACGGCCGCTTCTGCGGTTGGTTCTCCGGAGGGTAGTGGGGTGACGGTCGCTCGTGGCGCGACGGTCGCTCGTGGCGCGACGGTCGCTCGTGGCGTGCCGGTTGCTCGTGGCGCGACGGTCGCTCGTAGCGTGCCGGTTGCTCGTGGTGTGCCGGCGGCGCATCCTGCACCGGCGGCGGCAACGGCAGAAACCGCTCTTCCTCGTCGACATGAAAACCATTGTGCGCAAAGCCGATTGGTTCGGGTTTTGGCGCGACGGGCGGACCGTCGCTGAGCAGTTGGTCCAGGATGCCGCGCCACGATTCGCGATCGGCCGGCTCCTCCGGCTGCGGCGTCGGGTCATCGGGCGGGAGGTGCCGCCAGGACTCGACCGGTTCGGCGTGCCATGTTTCGGCAGGCGCCTGCAGCAAGTGCTCGGCGCGCGACCGCATTGGCTCGGTCACACTGTCGTCGACGTGCACAACGGCGTCGGGCCCCACCACCGGTGCAGAATCGGCGGGATGGTCGTCGTCCCAACGCACTTCGTATTCGAGGTACTCGTCGTCGTCGATGAACGTCTCGTCGCCGCCGTATTCGACAGCGAAGCCGGCGTCGTGGTCGTCGTCCACCTCGTCATCGCCGTCATCGATCCGGTCAGGGTTGCCGAACCCAAGCAGGAAAACCGCCGCGATGACGCCGAACAACGCGAAGAACGCGGGCAGCAACATCGATTGCGACATCGCCGCGGCGAACGGATCGTGCAGCCACCTCGGGAGCTGCGTCACCGCACCTTCGCCCGGCGCTGCCTGCGCAGGCATCGGCGGCATTTCGGCGCCGATACGCGACGTCATGAACGCGGCCATCCCTGCGCTGCCCAATACCGAGCCCACCTGTCGCGTGGTGTTGTAGACGCCGGAACCGGCGCCTGCCAGCTTCGGCGGCAGGTTGCGGGTAGCGGTCGCGGCCAGGGGCGCCCAAATGAATGCCGAGCCGACGCCCATCGCGGTGATCGGCAGCGCCAGCCGCCAGATCGGCGTGGTCGGCGTCATCTCGACGGACAACCACGTCATCGCGATCGCCAGTACGGAGAACCCGAAACCGATCACCGGGCGTGGATGTGACCGGTCGACGATTTTGCCGACGAACGGCGCCAGCACGCCGGTCGCGATCGCCATCGGCGCTGTCAGCAGTGCCGAGCGCGTCGGCGAAAGTCCGCACACCGCTTGGGCGTAGAACATCAGCGGCAGGAACGTTCCTGTCACGACGAAGCCGATGGTCGCGACTCCAACATTCGACAGTGAGAAGTCGCGGTCGCGGAAGATGACCAACGGGATCAGCGGCTCGCTGGTGTTGACGTACTGCCAGATGAGAAACGCGGCCATGACGCCGATGCCGCCCGCGATGGTGCCCCAGATCCAGGGCGCCCAGTGGTGCGACTGGCCCTCCTGCAGAGCGAACACGATCATGAACATGCCGATGCCGGACAGCACGACGCCGAGCACATCGAATTTGTGGGTCGACGTGGGCAGCACCGGGATCAGCCAGACGGCCAGCGCCAACCCGATGATGCCGACGGGCACGTTGACGAAGAAGATCCACTGCCAACCGAGCCGGTCGACCAGCACACCGCCGGCCAGCGGACCAACCAGCGTCGCCACCCCGGCCGTCGCGCCCCACACGCTCATCGCCACGCCGCGACGGTCGGCCGGGAAGATCCGGGTGATGGTCGACAGTGTCTGCGGAGTGAGCAGCGCGGCGCCGATGCCCTGCACCACGCGAGCGGCGATCAGCATTCCGATGCTGCCTGCGAGGCCACACCACAGCGAGGCGGCCGTGAAGATCGTCAGGCCCACCAGGTAGAGATTCTTCGGGCCGAACCGATCACCGAGGCGGCCCGCCACCAGCAACGGCACCGCGTATGCCAGCAGGTAGGCGCTAGTCACCCAGATGACGGAGTCATAGCTGGCGCCGAGCTTGTCCATGATCGAGGGATTGGCGACCGCGACGATGGTCGCGTCGACCAGGATCATGAAGAAGCCGACCAGCATGGCCCATAAGGCGTTCCAGGGATTGCCGGGGTCGACTTGGAGCCGCACTCCCCATCGAGCGCGGCAATCCTGCCGGTTAGTTAACGTTTGGAACATCTCGGGTCGACCAGAAAAGCAACGATTCAGCCGACGGTACGGACCTGGATATGCCCCGGACAAGTCCGGGGTCAGCCGGTAACGAACGTCAGACTGGTTCGGCGACGGCGTCGCCGGTGACGTCGTCCTTGGTTTCGGTGGCCGGCACGCCGACCGCCAAGAGGGCCAGCAACGCGATCACCATGCCGACCGTCATCACCAAGGCTAACGCGATCTCGTTGTTGCCGAGCACGCCGACCAGCGGTGCCACCGCGGCCCCCAGGCCGAACTGGGCCGCGCCCAGCAATGCCGCCGCAGTGCCTGCCGCGTCGGGATGCCGGGACAACGCGACGGCAGGCGCGTTCGGAATGACGAGGCCCATCGCGGCGAGGATGAACCAAACCGGCACCACGAACCCGAACAGGCCGCCGATGTGCTGGTAGGACAGCCCGACGAACACCACGCCGGCCACCGCGGCCGCGGTCAATGCCCACAGCACGATCGTCTGGGGAGCAAACCGCCGCAGCAGCACCACGTTGAACTGCGTGGCGCCGATCAGCGCCACCGCGCCGGCCCCGAACACCAGCGCGAAGGCCTGCTGGCCGAGGCCGTAGTGGCCTTGTAGCACGAACGATGCACCCGCGATGTAGGCGAAGAGCCCGGACATGCCGAGCGCAGCCACCAACACCAGGATGACGAAGCGGGTATCGCGCAGCAGCTCGACGTAGGTGGCGCCGATGCTGCGCACGTTCAATGGCCGACGGTGTGAGTCGGGCAGCGTTTCCGGTAGCGCAACCGCCGCGAGCAGAAGCAGACCACCCGCCAACACGACCAGCGCCGCGAACACCCAGTGCCATGAGGCCTTCAGCAGCACGGCCGCGCCCAGTGATGGGGCGATGACGGGCGCGACGCCGAGCACGAGCATCAGCCGGGACATCACGGTGGCGGCGACGGATTCGGCGTACAGGTCACCGACGACGGCGATCGCGACGACCATCGCGGCCGCGGCGCCCATGCCCTGCAGTCCGCGCGCCACGCCGAGCACACCGATGTTGGGCGCGAAAAGGCACAGCACCGACGCCAGCATGTGCAGCACGATGCCGGCCATCATCGGCCTGCGGCGGCCGAGCGAGTCCGACAGCGGCCCGACGATCAGTTGGCCCAGCGCCAGACCGGCCAGCGTGCCGGTGAGCGTCAGTTGCGCGACCGACGAGGACACCGACAGGTCGTCAGCGATCTTGGGCAGCGCAGGCAGGTACATGTCGATGGTCAACGGGCCCAGCGCGACGAGCGCGCCGAGGATCGTGATCATGCGGGCGCGGCCCGGCTGCTTCGCACCGCTGGCCACGTCCACGCCGATTGATGTTGCCATGGGAGTGGTTAGCGTCGCTTCTCAATAATTTGTTCCCACACCGGCGGGTTTGCGGCTACGGCAACCGGGTATCTGTTGCCGCGGCGCGGGGGGCACCGCCTCTTCGCCGCTGAATAGGCGAGCTATAGCCCCTGGCTCGCGGGTTATCGGGCCGTGTGCCCAGCAATTTAGGAGACCGAAAATGCGTAACATCCTTGCTGCCTTGTTGGCGTCCGTCGGCGTCATGTTCGGGGGTATGGGAGTGGCCAATGCCACAACCGCAACGGACATCTCGAGCGTTCCGACCGCGACAACGACGATCGTCGCTCAACAGGGCGCCGCCGACGACGACAGCGACGACACCGGCCTGTGGGGCCTTGCGGGGCTGCTCGGCCTGCTGGGGCTCCTCGGCCTCAAGCGACGCAACGGTGTCGACCGCCGGGTTGGTCCTGCCACCGCACAGGGCCCTGGCACGAACCCGCGGGTGTAGCAATTTGTCCAAGCCTCCGCCATCGCGCTCGCCGCGGTGGCGGAGGCCACACCCGGGAACCTTGCCGGCCGGGCACCCGCGGGCCACTCCCGTTCGTTGAGCAAGCGTTAGCCTGAGGTTCGGACAGGTCGAACCTGGTCGACAAGGGGGAGCCCGGATATGAGCGCTCGGTCGAACACCAACAATCAGCTGCCGGCCACCACGGACGGCACGGCGGAGAACGCTGGCGCAGCGGCCAAGGTGCTGTCCCAGATCATCGAACGTGGCAGCCGGGTTCAGGGGCCTGCGATCAAGTCTTACGTGGACCGGCTGCGCCAGGGCAGTCCGGACGCGCTGCCCGCCGACATCGTCAAGAAGCTGGAGAAGCACTACCTCGCGGCCGTGATGGCCAGCGGCGCCGCCGTCGGCTCAGCGGCTGCGTTTCCTGGCATCGGCACGCTGGCCGCGTTGTCGGCCGTCGCCGGCGAAACCGCGGTGTTCCTGGAGGGCACGGCCGTCTATGCGCTGGCACTCGCTGAGGTGTACGGAATTCCCGCCGATCACCGCGAGCGCAGGCGTGCGCTGGTGCTGGCGGTCCTGGTCGGCGACGAGAGCAAGCATGCGGTCGCAGACCTGCTCGGCCCGGGCCGCACCAGCGGTGCATGGATGGCCGACGGCGCGGCGACGTTGCCGCTGCCAGCGGTGTCCCAACTGAATTCGCGGTTGCTGCGCTACTTCGTGAAGCGCTACACGCTCAAGCGCGGTGCGATCGCGTTCGGCAAGTTGCTGCCAGTAGGCATTGGCGCGGTCGTCGGCGGCGTCGGAAACCGACTGATGGGCAAGAAGATCGTCGCCAACGCGCACAAGGCGTTCGGCAACCCGCCGCCGCGGTGGCCCTCGTCGCTGCACGTGCTGCCCGGCCCCAACGAGCGATGACGATAACTGCCGTTCGCGTGGTTTGGCCGACGACCGAAGCGTTAGCCTTTAGGCGGCGGAATCGCGGGCAACCCTCGTGGTCCGCGGGAATATGGGTGGCGAGCGTCGAACCGCTCGCCTGAAGAAGGAATCGAGGCGAGTAGCTGCCGTGAACTCACCATCACCATTCGGACAGAACGAGTGGTTGGTCGAGGAGATGTATCGCAAATTTCGCGAGGATCCCTCGTCGGTAGACCCGAGTTGGCATGAATTCTTAGTCGACTACTCCCCCGAGCCAACTACCGAAACGCATCCCACCATCGGCAATGGGCAGCCGGCGCAGGCTCCGGTCGCGCCGCCGGAGCCAGCGCCCGCACCTGCGCCCAAGACCGAGACAAGCAACGGCGCCGCCGCTGCGCCCGCCAAGGTGCCGGAAGCGGCGAAGGCGCCGGAACCCGCGAAGGCTGCGGAACCGGCGAAAGCTGCGGCCAGGCCGGCTGCCCCCGCATTGACCCCGGCCGAAGGCGATGAGACGCAGGTGCTGCGCGGTGCCGCCGCGGCGGTCGTGAAGAACATGTCGGCATCCCTTGAGGTGCCGACCGCGACCAGCGTGCGGGCCATCCCTGCCAAGCTGATGATCGACAACCGAATCGTCATCAACAACCACCTCAAGCGCACCCGCGGCGGCAAGATCTCCTTCACGCACCTGATCGGGTACGCGTTGGTGCAGGCCGTCAAGAAGTTCCCGAACATGAACCGCCACTTCGCCGAGGTGGACGGCAAGCCGAATGCGGTGACGCCCGAACACGTCAACCTCGGTCTCGCGATCGACCTGCAGGGCAAGGACGGCAACCGGCAACTAGTCGTTGCAGCCATAAAGGGCTGCGAGACAATGCAATTCGGTCAGTTCATCGCCGGGTACGAGGACATCGTCCGGCGTGCCCGCGACGGCAAGCTGACCGCCGAGGACTTCTCCGGCGTGACGATCTCGCTGACCAACCCGGGCACCATCGGCACCGTGCACTCGGTGCCGCGGCTGATGCGCGGCCAGGGCGCGATCCTCGGCGTCGGCGCGATGGAGTATCCCGCGGAGTTCCAGGGCGCCAGCGAGGAACGCATCTCCGAACTCGGCGTTGGCAAGCTGGTCACGTTCACGTCGACCTACGACCACCGCATCATCCAGGGCGCCGAGTCGGGCGACTTCCTGCGCACGATCCACGAATTGCTGCTGTCCGACGACTTTTTCGACGAAATCTTCCGCGAACTCGGTATCCCGTACGAGCCGGTCCGGTGGCGCACCGACAACCCGGACCCGATCGTCGACAAGAACGCCCGCGTCATCGAGCTGATCGCCGCCTACCGCAACCGCGGCCACCTGATGGCCGACATCGACCCGCTGCGGCTGGACAAGACCCGGTTCCGCAGCCACCCCGATCTCGACGTGCAGAACCACGGCCTGACGCTGTGGGATCTGGACCGCGAGTTCAAGGTCGACGGCTTCGCGGGCAAGGAGTACAAGAAGCTGCGCGACGTGCTCGGTCTGCTGCGCGACGCGTACTGCCGCCACGTCGGTGTCGAGTACACCCACATCCTCGAGCCCGAGCAGCAGAAGTGGCTGCAGGAGCGCATCGAGGTCAAGCACGACAAGCCGACCGTCGCGCAGCAGAAGTACATCCTCTCGAAGCTGAATGCCGCCGAGGCGTTCGAGACGTTCCTGCAGACCAAATATGTAGGGCAGAAACGATTCTCGCTCGAGGGCGCCGAGACTGTCATCCCGATGATGGATGCTGCCATCGATCAGGCCGCCGAGCATGCGCTCGACGAGGTCGTGATCGGCATGCCGCACCGCGGCAGGCTCAACGTGCTGGCCAACATCGTCGGCAAGCCGTATTCGCAGATCTTCAGCGAGTTCGAGGGCAACCTGAACCCGTCGCAAGCGCACGGCTCCGGTGACGTGAAGTACCACCTGGGCGCTACCGGCAACTACATTCAGATGTTCGGCGACAACGACATTCAGGTATCGCTGGTCGCCAACCCGTCGCACCTGGAGGCCGTCGACCCGGTTCTCGAGGGTCTGGTCCGCGCGAAACAGGACCTGCTCGACAAGGGGGACGCGCCCGACGGCTTCTCCGTCGTGCCGATGATGCTGCACGGCGATGCCGCGTTCGCGGGCCAGGGCGTGGTGGCCGAAACGCTGAACCTGGCGCTGCTGCGCGGCTACCGCACCGGCGGGACCATCCACATCATCGTCAACAACCAGATCGGCTTCACCACATCGCCGAACGACTCGCGGTCCTCGGAGTACTGCACCGACGTCGCGAAAATGATTGGCGCGCCGATCTTCCACGTCAACGGCGACGATCCCGAGGCGTGTGTCTGGGTGGCGCGGCTGGCCATGGACTTCCGCCAGCAGTTCAAGAAGGACGTCGTCATCGACATGTTGTGCTACCGGCGCCGCGGGCACAACGAGGGCGATGACCCGTCGATGACGCAGCCGTACATGTACGACGTCATCGACACCAAGCGCGGCTCCCGCAAGACCTACACCGAGGCACTGATCGGCCGCGGCGACATCTCGATGAAAGAGGCCGAAGACGCGCTGCGCGACTACCAGGGCCAGCTGGAGCGGGTGTTCAACGAGGTGCGCGACCTCGAGAAGCATCCGATCGCCCCGAGCGCCTCGGTGGAGTCCGACCAGATGGTGCCCGCCGGGATGACCACCGCGGTGGACAAGTCGCTGCTGGCCCGCATCGGTGACGCGCATCTGGCGTTTCCCGACGATTTCAACGTGCACCCGCGTGTGATGCCCGTGCTCGAGAAGCGCAGGGAGATGGCGTACGAGGGCAAGGTCGACTGGGCGTTCGCGGAGCTACTTGCGCTCGGCACGTTCCTGGCCGAGGGCAAGACGATTCGGCTGTCCGGGCAGGACACCCGCCGCGGCACGTTCACGCAACGGCACTCGGTGATCATCGACCGCAAGACGGGTCGGGAGTTCACACCGCTGCAGTTGCTGACCACGAACACCGACGGCACGCCCACCGGCGGCAAGTTCATGGTGTACGACTCGGCGCTGTCAGAGTTCGCCGCCGTGGGCTTCGAGTACGGCTACTCCGTCGGCAATCCCGACGCACTTGTGTTGTGGGAGGCGCAGTTCGGCGACTTCGTCAACGGCGCGCAGTCGATCATCGACGAATTCATCAGCTCCGGCGAGGCCAAGTGGGGCCAGCTGTCCGACGTGGTGCTGCTGCTGCCTCACGGCCACGAGGGCCAGGGCCCAGACCACACGTCGGCGCGCATCGAGCGGTTCCTGCTGCTGTGGGCTGAGGGCTCGATGACGATCGCGATGCCGTCGACACCGGCGAACTACTTCCACCTGCTGCGCCGCCACGGTCTGGACGGCATTCACCGGCCGCTGATCGTGGCGACGCCAAAGTCCATGCTGCGCAACAAGGCTGCGGTCAGCGACCTCAAAGACTTCACCGAGGGCAAGTTCCGGTCAGTCATCGAGGAACCCACCTACGACGAGGGCATCGGCGACCGCAACAAGGTCAAGCGGATGCTGCTTACTAGCGGCAAGATCTACTACGAGCTGGTCGCGCGGAAGAACAAGGACAACCGCGAGGACGTCGCGATCGTCCGCATCGAGCAGCTCGCTCCATTGCCTCGGCGACGCCTGTCCGAGACGCTGGACCGTTATCCGAACATCGAGCAGTACTTCTGGGTGCAGGAGGAGCCGGCGAACCAGGGCGCGTGGCCGACGTTCGGGCTCACGCTGCCCGAGGTGTGCTCGGATCGGCTCTCCGGCATCAAACGGATTTCGCGACGCGCGATGTCTGCGCCATCGTCGGGCTCGTCGAAGGTGCACGCCGTCGAGCAGCAGGAGATCATCGACGAGGCTTTCGCGGAGTAAGTCTGTCGTTTTCGCGTTCAGGGTCGTGAACCTCAGAGGTTCACGACCCTGAACGCATTTTTGAGCGCCTAGTCGGCGAGCAAACGCTTTGAGGACCGTCGACCATGCCCGCCGGCGAGCTTTCCGCCCGTGAGATAGATCACTTGACATTTCTGGAATCGCGGGTAGCGGATCGGGCTTGTAGCAGGCAGTTGCCACCTCTGCACAGAAGCGATGGCAGACCAGACCGAAGGACGGGACCGCTCATGAGGACACCACTTCTGGCCCGCGCCGTCAAGACGACGCAAACGGCCACTTTCGCGGCGCTCGCGCTGGTTGCTGTCGTCGCCGGGCTGTTCGCAGGCCCCGCTGCCACCGCCAATGCCGCTGACGACGCGTGCGCCGCCGTCGAGGTCGTCTTCGCCCGCGGCACTTTCGAGGCGCCCGGCGTCGGCGCCACCGGGCAAGCATTCGTCGACGCGTTGCAAGCGCGGTTGCCAGGTAAGTCGGTCGAGGTGTACGGGGTCGACTATCCGGCCTCGCTGGATTTCGGGCAGGCCGTCACCGGAATTGCCGACGCTGTCAACAAGATTCAGTCGGTTACCGCACAGTGCCCGTCGACAAAGATCGTGCTCGGCGGTTACTCGCAGGGCGCCGCTGTCGCCGGTTACACCACATCCAGCGTCGTGCCCGCCGGATACCCACTGCCGGCAAGCATCTCCGGGCCGATGCCTGCATCCGTCGCCTCCCATGTCTCGGCGGTGGCTCTGTTCGGCACACCAGACCCCTGGTTTTTGGGCCTGGCCGATCGCAACGCACCGCCGATAACCATCGGTGACCTGTACGCCGGCAAGACTATTCAGCTGTGCGCCACCGGCGACCCGGTCTGCTTTCCCGGTGGCCTGGATCGCTCCGCGCACAGCTCGTACAAGACAAACGGCATGGCCGATCAGGCGGCCGACTTCGTGGTCGGCAAGCTCGGCGGCCCTGCACCGGTGGCGCCGGTCGTGCAAACCGCCGGCGAGGCCGATCCCGGAAACTGAGAAGAACCCCTCGCCCACGGCCGGAAGTCAGTCCCCAAGGACTGCTTCCGGCCGTCGCTCCCTCACAGCCCAGTTGACAGCGAAAGACGTAGCGCCCCATAGCCGATAGTGGCGATCTACCGTGGATGGATGACTGCTGTAGACGTTCGCCAGCACGAGGCCGACTACCGGGGTCCGGGCATGGGCACGCACGTGATCACCGCGACGAAGCCCGCCGTATCGCCGAAATAGCGTTCCGGTATGCAAAACGGCGGGCTGGCATGTTGTACGTCTGATCTCGGCTGCGCGGAGGGCCGCTAAAGGCGGGACCGCGGGTACCGACTAGCCTCGACCGAGTCACACTGACACGAGGGAGTGGTTATGCAGGGCTTCGCCGGAAAGGTCGCGGTGGTGACCGGCGCCGGGTCAGGTATCGGGCAAGCACTGGCCGTTGAGTTGGCCCGTTCAGGCGCCAGCCTGGCGATCAGCGACGTCAACACCGAAGGCCTGGCAGACACCGAGGAGCGGCTGAAGGCCATCGGCGCGCCAGTGAAGGCCGACCGCCTCGACGTCACCGAGCGCGGGGCATTCGAGTTGTACGCCGACGCCGTCAAGGAGCATTTCGGCAAGGTCAATCAGATCTACAACAACGCGGGCATCGCGTTCGCCGGCGATATCGAGGTCACCGAGTTCAAGGACATCGAGAAGGTGATGGACGTCGACTTCTGGGGCGTCGTCAACGGCACCAAGGTGTTCCTGCCCCACCTGATCGAGTCCGGCGACGGCCACGTCATCAACGTCTCCAGCGTCTTCGGGCTGTTCGCTGTGCCTGGCCAGGCCGCTTACAACGCGGCGAAGTTCGCGGTTCGCGGCTTTACCGAGGCATTGCGCCAGGAGATGCATTTGGCCGGGCACCCGGTGAAGGTGACGACCGTGCACCCCGGCGGCATCAAGACCAACATCGTGCGGAATATGACGGCCGTCGACGGTGTCGACAAGGACCAGCTGACCAAGACCTTCGACAAGAAGCTCGCCAACACCACACCGGAGAAGGCCGCGCAGATCATTCTCGACGGCGTCCGCAAGAACAAGGCGCGCGTGCTCGTCGGGCCCGATGCGACAGCGCTCGACCTGATCGTGCGCATCACCGGGTCGGGCTATCAGCGGCTGTTCTCGACGGTGATGTCGCGGATGGTGCCCGAAGCGCACTGACCCAGACGTTGTAACCGCGGCCGAAGCTGGCACCCCGCAGCAGGCGACCACACTAGCGACCCAACGGGTGGGCGTCGAGCCAGGCGTCGGCGACCAGCCCGGGTTCCTTGCCTTCGGCGACTTGCCTGCGCATGTCGACCAGCGAGCCGCTGTCGAGCACGCCTGCCACCTCGTTGAGCGCGAGCACCTGCTGCTCGTTGAGTTCGTTTCGGCGATACAGCGGAACCAGGTTCTCCGCCCGGATCAGTGCGGTCTTGTCGGACAGCACGACCAGCTCCGTCGGGATGTTCGGCGTGGCCTCCGTCGTCCACGCGGCGTTGATCTGGCCGGCTCGCAGTGCCGAGAAAAGTGTTGCACTGTCCCGGAATTCGCGCGGTTTGGGCATAGCGCACGGGCCGACCTTCGACGGCGTGGCCGCGCCCGCCAACACACCGGCGACGATCTTCGCACAGTTGCGGACCGCCGCGGTGACATCGCGCCCATCCCATGCACCTGCCGTCTGTTCAGTCACCGCGATCGCGGGCTTGTCTTCAGCCGACGTCGTATAGTCGCCCGCCGCAACACCTTCGGGCAACGCTGACAGCAAGGCGCGGTACACCTGCGCGTCCGCTCGTGCGGTGGCATCGGGGTCGAATATGGCCAGCAGTTGACCGGTGGACCCCGGCGCGACCAGAACGTCCCCAGAATCCAATTCGGCCACTGGGTCCGGCACCGACTTCACTTGTGCGGGGCTGCCGTAAAACCGCAGTGCCGCCGCATACAGGTGCGCTACCAATTGTGATTCCGGCTCAGACGTCGCACCGACCGCGATCGACGGCGGCGCAGCCGGCGCCCCGCAGCCGACCAGAATCAGCGCGAGGAGCGCGACTGCCCATCGGCGTATCTGCATCGGGCCGATCAGAGCTCAGCGGCTGCGGCCACCGCCGCTGCGACCTCCGGGGCGACCCGAGGATCGAGCGGGCTCGGCACGATCCGGTCCACGGCGAGGTCGTCGCAGGCGACCGCGAAGATCGCTTCCGCGGCAGCGACTTTCATCCGCTCGGTGATTCGCCGCGCCCCCGCGTCCAGCGCTCCGCGGAAGATCCCGGGGAACGCCAGCACATTGTTGATCTGGTTCGGGAAGTCGCTGCGGCCGGTCGCAACCACGGAGGCGTATTTCGCGGCGACGTCGGGGTGGATCTCCGGATCGGGATTCGACAGCGCCATCACAATGCCGTCGGGCGCCATCGTCGCGACGAGATCCTCGGGGACCACGCCTCCGGAGACACCGAGGAACATGTCGGCGCCCCGCAGCGCCTCCACCATGCCGCCAGTCAGGCCGTCGGGATTGGTGCGTCCCGCCAGCTCAGCCTTGACCTCCGTGAGCCCGTCGCGGCCAGGATGCAGAATGCCGCGGGTGTCGACCACGGTGATATCCGTAACGCCTGCTGCCAGAAGGATATTCGCGCACGCAACGCCCGCGGCACCGACACCGGAGATCACCACGCGCAGCGAGGCCATGTCGCGGTCGAGCACCCTCGTTGCGCCCATCAGGGCCGCGAGCACGACGATCGCGGTGCCGTGCTGGTCGTCGTGCATCACCGGGCAGTCGAGCGCTTCGATCAGGCGTCGCTCGATGTCAAAGCAGCGCGGCGCCGAGATGTCCTCGAGGTTGACCGCGCCGAACGTCGGCCGCAGCCGCACCAGGGTTTCGACGATCTCGTCGGGATCCTTGGTGTCCAACACGATCGGGATCGAGTCCAGCTCGCCGAATGCCTTGAACAGCGCGCACTTGCCCTCCATCACCGGCAGCGCCGCTGCAGGCCCGATATCGCCGAGGCCGAGTACCGCGGTGCCGTCACTGACAACCGCCACCAGCCGGTTGGCCCACGTATAGCGGGCGGCCAGGGTGTGGTCAGCGGCGATCGCCCGGCTGACCTGTGCCACGCCGGGCGTGTAGGCGATCGACAGCGCGCGCTGTGTGTCCAGTGGGGCCTTCAGCTCCGCAGACAGCTTGCCGCCTACGTGGGCCTCGAAGATCTCCTCATCGGTGACGACGATCTGCGGGCTTTGGACTTCCTGCGGCACCGTTTCAGTCACCGCGTCAGGCTACTTGGCCGAATTAACGAGTCCGCCGACGGGGTTGTGAATTTTGCGAATATTGCGCTCAAATGAGGCCGAGCTCGGTGACCGCTTTTCGCTCGTCATCGAGCTCCGCGGTCGACTTGTCGATGCGGGCGCGGGAGAAATCGTCGATCTCCAGCCCCTGCACGATGCTCCAGTTGCCGTCCTTGGTGGTCACTGGGAACGACGAGATCAGGCCCTCCGGCACGCCGTAGCTGCCGTCCGAGAGCACCGCCATCGAAACCCAGTCACCCTCGGCGCTGCCCAGCAGCCAATCGCGGGCGGCGTCGGTGGTCGCCGATGCAGCCGAAGCGGCCGACGATGCGCCGCGCGCGTCGATGATGGCCGCACCGCGCTTGGCCACAGTCGGGATGAAGTCATTCTCGATCCAGCCCTGGTCGTTGACGACCTCGGCGGCGTTCTTGCCGTTGACCTCGGCGTGGAAGATGTCGGGGTACTGGGTGGCCGAGTGGTTGCCCCAGATCGTCACCTTCTTGATGTCGGTGACGGCCGCGCCGGTCTTCTTGGCCAGCTGCGAGATGGCCCGGTTGTGGTCGAGGCGAGTGAGCGCGGAGAACCGCTCCTTCGGGATGTCGGGCGCATTGCTCATCGCGATCAGCGCATTGGTGTTGGCGGGGTTGCCCGTGACGCCGATGCGGATGTCGTCGGCGGCGACCTCGTTGAGCGCCTTGCCCTGAGCGGTGAAGATCGCGCCGTTGGCCTCCAGCAGGTCGCCGCGCTCCATGCCCGGTCCACGCGGACGCGCGCCAACCAGCAGGGCCAGGTTGGTGCCGTCGAAGATCTTGTTGGCGTCCGAGCCAATCTCGACACCCGCCAGTAGCGGGAACGCGCAGTCGTCGAGCTCCATCACGACACCCTCGAGCGCCTTGAGCGCCGGTTCGATCTCCAGCAGCCGCAGCTCGATCGGGCGGTCGGGGCCGAGCAGCGATCCACTAGCCAGGCGGAACAACAGGCTGTAGCCGATCTGGCCTGCGGCACCGGTGACGGCGACCTTGAGGGGAGTTGTGCTCACGTCAGATGCTCCTTGGGCGAAGTCGATTGCCCGCACCGCGGGCGAAGGTCTGTCCGGGACGAAACTAGCGCACCCGCCGCAGCTGTGAATCTCCGGTACACCGCTGCTCATGGCACGTGTGGGTATAGCAGGGCGCGTAGCATTGATCCGCTGGTCAGACCTGCGCGGCGAGGGGAGATTGAAATGCCATCGTTCCGCGGACTACCACCATCTCTTCGGCCGGCGGTGCGCCCCAAACACGGCCATCCGGACGTGAAGTCGATCCATGTGCCGGTGGCCCGCGCCATGGTCGACTGCGGCATCTACGTCGACGGTCAGCGCGCGCCGGGCAAGTACACCCACGCCGCGGCGCTGAACAAGGTCCACGAGCTCGAACGCGAAGGCAAGGACGCGTTCGTCTGGATCGGTCTGCACGAACCCGATGAACACCAGATGCAGGCCGTCGCCGACGTCTTCTGCCTGCACGAGCTGGCTGTCGAGGACGCCGTGCACGCACACCAGCGGCCCAAGCTGGAGCGCTACGACAAGACGCTGTTCCTGGTGCTCAAGACGGTGAAGTACGTCGAGCACGAGTCGATGATCAACGCCCGCGAGATCGTCGAGACCGGCGAGATCATGATCTTCGTCGGACCCGACTTCGTGGTCACCGTCCGGCACGGCGAGCACGGTGGCCTGGCCGACGTGCGACGGCGGCTCGATGCCTCCCCCGCGATTCTCAAGCTCGGGCCCTACGCGATCATGCACGCGATCGCCGACCACGTCGTCGACAAATACCTCGACATCACCGATTTGATCGAGACCGACATCGACGCGATGGAAGAGGACATCTTCTCGCCGAGGACGCAGACGAACATCGAGTGCATCTATCTGCTCAAGCGCGAGGTTGTTGAGCTGCGCAGGGCGGTTGCGCCGTTGACGCTCGCCCTGCAGCGCATGGGCGCCGACCACAACGACCTGATCTCGATCGAGGTCCGGCGGTACCTGCGCGACGTTCTCGACCACAACATCCAGGCCGCCGACCGGATCGCGAGCTACGACGACATGCTCAGTTCGCTGGTGCAGGCCGCGCTGGGCAAGGTCGCGATGCAGCAGAACGTCGACATGCGCAAGATCTCGGCATGGGTGGCCATCGCGGCGATACCGACCGCACTGGCGGGCATCTACGGCATGAACTTCGACCACATGCCCGAGTTGCATTGGGTGTGGGGCTATCCGACGGTGCTTCTGACGATGGTGATCGTCTGCTCGCTGCTGTACCGGACCTTCCGGCACAACCACTGGCTCTGAGTGTCGCCGTCGGCCCCCTAGTCCGGCTTGGCGGCTCGCCGCTCAGGTGGGTTTGGCGGCTCGCCGCTCAGGTGGGTTTGGCGGCTCGCCGCTCAGGTGGGTTTGGCGGCTCGCCGCTCAGGTGGGTTTGGCGGCTCGCCGCCGTGGATCCAGCACGTCGACTCCGTCCTGCGCCCACGCCTCGCGCATCGCGTCGGCGCCCTTCAGGCGCACCCACGCAGCCTCGGTGGCGGTGATCGGCGTGGCCGACAGCACGGTAACCGGCGGCAGCGGGTCCGTCAGCGGAACATCGTCAATGTCGCTGCGGCCCAACAGGAATGCGGTGAACGGCGCAGAGTCCCACAACGGTGTCTCGAGATCGATGAGCGCGTCGGGCTCGAGGATCAGGCCCTCGACGGCGGGGGCGGCGGCCACGACGGCCACCGAGCGGGTAAGCCCCGCGGGTGTTGGGCCGCGCAACGCGACGACGATCTCGGCACGCGGACCGTGTAGCGCGTCGGTCACCATCTCCGTCGGGTCGAACATCGGATGGCGTGAACAGCCAAGCGACACATAGTGACTCACGCCGTCATCGTCGGGGCCGAACCGCAACAGTTCGATGCGCTCGCTGCCAAGAAACGTCACACTGGCTTCGTCGGGTTCCGCGATGATCCCGGCCCGGGTGAAGTGCTCGCCGAGATGCGAGCGGACCTTCGCCAGGACGTCGATCACTCGGCGGGCGGCGGCGGTGCCGCTGCGGACGGCTCCTCCTGCGAACCCGCCGGGTCGATCGTCAGGTTCACTCCGGAGTCTGCGTCGAAGATTGCGACCTTGGTGGTGTCGAACGCCAGCTCGATGGTCTGGCCCGGCGTCACCTTCGACTCAGTGGAAACCCGTGCGACGAACTCGTTTTCGCCGACTTCGGATTCGGCCGCCGCGGCCAGCTGGGCCGACTGCGCACTCGCACCCTCGATCTTGAAGTGCACGAACTTCTCGGCGCCGAGCGATTCCACCACGTCGACCTTCACCTCGAAGACCAGCGCCCTGATCCGCTGATAGGTGTCGATGAGGCTGGCATCCTCGAGGTGTTCCGGCCGGATCCCGACGATCACGTTGTTTGGTGTCGGGTGCTTTGCGAGCATGTCGTGGACCTCTTGGGTCAACGTGATCTCGCCCATCGGCAGGCGCACGCCGACGTCGGTCAAGGTCGCAGGGAAGAAGTTCATCGCCGGGGACCCGATGAACCCGGCGACAAACAGGTTGGCCGGCCTGTTGTACAGCTCGTCTGGTGTGCCGATCTGCTGGGCCACGCCGCCCAAGAGCACCACCACCCGGTCGCCGAGCGTCATCGCCTCGGTCTGATCGTGGGTGACGTAGACGGTCGTGGTGCCCAACCGGGTCTGCAGCCGCGCAATCTCCGAACGCATCTGAACGCGCAACTTGGCGTCCAGATTCGACAGCGGCTCGTCCATCAGGAACGCCTTGGGATCCCGCACGATGGCACGCCCCATGGCCACGCGCTGCCGCTGACCACCCGAGAGCTGTCCTGGTTTGCGATCCAAAAACTCCGTCAGGCCAAGGATTTTCGCGGTGTCCTCGACCTTCTGCGCGATCTCGGCCTTCTGCACCTTGGCCAACGTCAGCGGGAAGGCAATGTTCTGCCGCACAGTCATATGCGGGTACAGAGCATAGGACTGGAACACCATTGCGATGTCGCGGTCCTTGGGCGCCTTCTCGTTCACGCGCTCCCCGCCGATGCGCAGCTCGCCCGACGAGATCTCCTCGAGCCCGGCAATCATGTTCAGCGTCGTGGACTTTCCGCACCCGGATGGCCCGACCAGAATGATGAACTCGCCGTCCGCGATCGTGATCGACAGGTCTTTGACGGCCGTCGCGCCGTTGGGGTAACTCTTGGTCACCCGGTCCAACACAATTTCGGCCATGGATCTATCCCTTCACCGCGCCGGACGTCAGGCCGGCCACGATCCGTCGTTGGAAGATTAGAACAAAAATAATGATCGGGATGGTGATGACCATCGCGCCCGCCGCGATCGAGCCCGTCGGCTCCTCGAATTGCGAACTGCCGGTGAAGTTGGCGATCGCCACCGGCGCCGTGATGGCGCGCTGAGTGGCCGTCAACGACAAGGCCAGCAGCAGATCGTTCCACGCGAAGATGAACACCAGAATCGCTGCTGTGACGATGCCCGGCGCTGCCAATGGGGCGATCACCCTGCGGAAGGCCTGAGCCGGGGTGGCACCGTCCATCTTGGCCGCCTTCTCCAAATCCCAAGGGATCTCCCGGAAGAACGCCGAGAGCGTGTAGATCGCCAGCGGCAGCGCGAACGTGATGTACGGAATGATCAGGCCGGGCCAGGTATTGAACAGCCCGACGCTGCGCCACATGTTGAAGATCGGCGTCACCAGCGAGATCTGCGGGAACATCGCGATCAGCAGCGCGACGCCGATCAGCAGCCGCTTGCCGGGAAACGCCAGTCGCGCAACCGCATAGGCCGCCATTCCGCCGAAAACCACCGCAATCACGGTGGTGATCAACCCGATGCCGATCGAGTTGATCAGCGCCGAGGTGAAGATGTCGCCTTGGAAAATCCCCTTGTAGTTGTCGAAGGTGATCTGCGACGGGATCAGCTTGCCGTCCTTGACATTCGACGTCGGCTTCAGCGACAGGCTCAGGATCCACAGCACCGGGAACAACGCGTACACGACGACCAGAATGTTGACGACGGTCCAACCCGTCGCGCGCCCCGCGCCCACCCGCTCGCGCGTAGCCATCTCAGCGCCTCTCTTCGTCGGCTCCCGGCGCCGAGGCGCCGAAGAGCTTGATGTAGATGAACGCGATGATCGCGACCGACAGGAAGATCAGCACGCTGATCGCCGACCCCAGGCCAAGGTTGAATGCCTTGAATAGGTTGTCGTAGCCAAGGATTGACACCGAGCCCGTCTGGTTCGCGCCAGCGGTCAGCACGTAGATGTTGTCGAAGATCCGGAACGCGTCAAGCGTGCGGAACAACAGCGCCACCAGAATGGCCGGTTTGATCAGCGGCAGAATCACTTTGACCAACCGCTTCCACGCGCCGGCTCCATCGACCTGAGCCGCGTTCAGCAGATCCTGTGGCACCAGGGCCAATCCGGCGAGCAGCAGCAGTGCCATGAACGGCGTCGTCTTCCACACCTCGGCCAGCACCACGATCGCGAGCGACGGAAGCTGTTCGGTCAGCGGTGCGCTGCCTGACGGCAGCAGGTTGGCCAGATAGCCGGTCCCCGGCGTCCACGCGTAGTACCAGCTGTACGATGCAGCGACGGTCACGATGCCGTATGGAATCAGAATCGCGGTGCGCACCAAGCCCTTACCGAAGATCGTGCGATGCATGACGAGCGCCAGCGCCATGCCGAGCACGAACTCGATGGCCACCGACACCACAGTGATCGCCAGCGTCACCACAAACGCCGTCCACCAATACCGGTCGGACAACACGGTGATGTAGTTCTGCACGCCGACGAAAGAGGTGTCGTCCGGTGTCGCGAGGTTGTATCGCTGCAGGCTCAACCACACCGCGTAACCGATCGGATACGCAGTGACCGCAATCATCAGCAACACCGCGGGAGCGATCAACAGGTATGCGAGCCGCCGCTCCGACTTCTTGTCGTCGGTGCCGCCGGTCGGCGTGGCAGGGGCGGCCGGCTGAGCAACCGCGGTCATGGGATCAGCCCCTTACCGTCGATGGCCTTTTGCACCTGGACCGTGAGCTCGTCGGCCGTGCGCTCAGGGTCGATGTCGGTGATCGGCGCCAGCGTGACCGAGATTCGCGTCGACACCGCTTGGTAGACCGGGGTCGCGGGCCGCACCGCGGCGTTGGTCAGCTGGTCCCGGATGATGGCGTACTGCGGGTATTTCGCCTGGAACGCCGGATCGTCGTATAGCGAGGTCCGCACGGCTGGCAGGCCGCCCTCGACCGAGGTGTACCGCTGATTCTCGACATTGCGCAGGCAGCGAATGGCTTCGAACGCCTCCGCTTTGTGTTGGGTGGTCCTCGCGACAGCGAGGTTCAGCCCGCCGATCGTCACCTTGGCCGGTTCACCTGGCTGCATTCCTGGGTAGGGCGCGAAGCCGAACACCTTCTTGCTGGCGTCAAAGGCGGCCTTGAACTGCTCGTCGGTCGGAGAGAACGTGCCTGCGTCGTTGATGGTGCCGGCCAGGTCGGGATCCTTGTTCAGCGGCAGGAAGGCAACGCCGCCCTTGACGGCGTTCTCCAGCAGCCCCGCCAGTACGTAGGGCCAGTTCACTTCCAGCGCGGCTTTGCCCTGCTCGAATCCCAACCGCGCAGTGCTCTCGTCGGTCTGCGTGACCGACGGATCGGCGCCGGGTGCGGTAGCAACGGCCTTTATCACCTGGAGCGCCTTGACGGTCGCGGCGCGATGTTCAGGGGTATCGGTCAGTGTAACGGACTTGCCGTCATCGGAAAGCACTTGACCGCCAGCGCTTTCCAGCAAGGTGTTGAACCACACCACCAGACCCTCGTATTGCTTGGCCTGAACCGCGATCCAGCTGGGTTTGCCTGCATCGTGCAATCGCGTCGCTTCATCGACCATGCCATCCCAGGTCTCGGGTGGCTTGTCCATCAAATCGGCTCGGTACCAAAGCAATTGGGTGTTGGTCGTGATCGGGGCGGCGTAGAGCTTGTTCTGCCAGGTGGCCGTCTCCAGCGGTCCAGGCAGCGTGTTGCTCTTGGCATCGGCCTCCGCCTTGCCCGACGGATCGTCCGAAAGCGGCAAAGCCCAACCGGCCTCGGCGAACTCGGCGGTCCACACCACGTCGAGCGCCATCACATCCAGCGTCTTGTCGTTGCCGGTGAGCCGCCGAGCCAGCTGCAGGCGCTGATCGTCGGCGCCCTTCGGCAAGCTGACCTGTTGGATCTTGAAACGTCCACCGAGTTCTTCGTTGCAGCGCTTGGCGACCGCGGTGAACGTGGTCATCTCGTTAGCCGCGGTGTAATAGTTGATGACGGTGCCGCCGCCGCCGGATCCACACGCGGATACCCCTGACGCAGTCGTCAACGCTGCCAATGCCGCAGCACCTAGCCGCCGAGCGCGCACCACTGACACTCCCGTCTGACGGGAATCTCCCGCGGGCAAACCGTATTGCCAGTTAGGCGTGATTCGCAACACTTTCGGCGCGCGCGTCGCGCACCGTTACGCAATTGCGAGCGTGCGCAAAGCGCCAGCTACTTCCTGCGAGTGCGCGCACGTTCCCTACTTGCGTGTGGACCGGCGCGGGAGGTGAGGTCAGATCGTCAAGCGCGCCAGCAGATCCCGGCCCCGCTCTGCGTTCTGGGGGTCACACAGAACGTCGTAGCGGCCGGCGACGAGCTGCATCGTCGAGCTGAAATCTCTTGTGCCGCGCGCCATCGCATACGGGATTGCCGACGTGATCAACCCGAAGAACACACCGGCCACCAGACCGGTGATCAGCGCCCCCCACGGGCTGGGGCTGAAGAAGCCGAGGATCAGGCCGATGAACAGGCCAAGCCACGCCCCGGTCACCACCCCACCTGCCAGCACCTTGGGCCAGGACAACCTGCCGGTAACCCGTTCCACCTGCATCAGGTCGACGCCGACAATCGTCACCTGCTGCACCGGGAACTGTTGGTCGGACAGGTAGTCGACGGCGCGCTGCGCCTCGACATAGGTCGGGTACGAGCCGATCGGCCAGCCCTTCGGCGGGGTGGGCAAAGCGGCCGGGCCACCGCGTCCCGCGGTGGGGGTGCCCGGCGTCAGGCCCGGGGTCTGTCCTGGCTGAAACGGGCTGGTCATGGCTCTACCATCTCCTCTGTGCGCACCTGCGTTTCGTCGCTGCTCTCACTCGGACCAACGCTGCGACGCCCCCAATGGTGCCCTGGACGTGCGCTAGGTTGATCAGCATGACAAATCCGGGCGAGGACGCAGGCCAAACGGCATCATCCGACTCCGATAGCGGGGCGTCGGAGCCGGCGTCCGGCGGCTACGAGGCGCCCTCGATCGAGCAGTCCGAGACCAACCCTGCCAGCTCCCCGCAGTCCGGCGTGACCCAACAGGTCGAGCAGCCCGGTTACACCCCGCCTTCGGCCTACACCCCGCCGCCCGTGTACGACGCGCCCAGCTATCCGCAACAGCCGGGCTACCCCAACTTTCCGCCGCCGGACTATTCGACGCCGACGGACTATCCGGCGCCTGGCGCTGCCCAGCCTGGCTATCCGCCGCCGCCGTACCCCGGACCGCCTGGCTACGGCGCGCCGTCGTATCCGCCGCCGCCCCAATACGGGACACCTCAGTACGGGACGCCGCCATATGGGGCTCCGACGCCCGGCTATCCGCCGCCGCCGACGGGCTACGGCCCACCGCCGACCGGCTATCCGGCGCCCGATTACTCGATCTACGGACCACCGCCGCACAAGACGAACTCGATGGCGATCGCCTCGCTGGTCGCCTCGCTGGTCGGCTTTCTGTGCTGGCTGGGCTCGATCGCAGGGATAGTGCTCGGCATCGTCGCGATGAACCAGATCAAGCAGTCCCGTGAAGAGGGACACGGTCTGGCGGTGGCGGGCATCGCCATCGGCGCGGTGTCGCTGATCGTCGGATTCATCTTCATGGTTGTGGCGTTCAACAGCTGACGATGATCGACCGCGACCCCGAGCAGCCGCCGGTCGACTATCCGGCCGACGCCGGGTTGCCGCCGCCGATCTATCCGCCGCCCTATCCCGGCCCGCCGCCCTATCCCGGCCCGCCGCCCTATCCCGCCCCGCTGCCCGGCTACCCGGGCTACGACCCGTACCGGCCCATGAAACCGCCTGGCACGAACGGCAAAGCGATCGCGGCACTCGTCACGTCGCTGGTGGGCCTGGTGTGTTGCGGCCTGCCCTCGATCGGGGGCCTGGTACTCGGCATCGTCGGGATGCGCGAGACGAAACGCACGGGCCAAGACGGCTATGCGATCGCGTTGGTTGGCGCGATCATCGGCGGCCTCGCGGTCGCCGGTTGGGTGGTTTACCTGCTGCTATCGATCAGCATCTACGCCAGCGGCTGGCAGTGGGCGCCGTGAGTTAGTGCGGACGAAGGGATCACACGGGAGTTAAGCCGGCGGCTGGAACCGTTCGGTCGTGCGCTCCATGCCGGCGGCGCGGCCCTTTCCCGCGATCACCAATGCCATCTTGCGGCTGGCCTCGTCGATCATCTCGTCGCCGAGCATCACCGCACCGCGGGCACCGCCTGCGCGCGAGGTGTGCCACTCGTAGGCCTCGAGGATCAACTCGGCGTGGTCATAGTCCTTTTGCCGGGGGCTGAAAACCTCGTTGCCCGCCGCGATTTGATCGGGATGCAACACCCACTTGCCGTCATACCCCAGCGCCGCCGACCGACCCGCGACGCGCCGGAAACCCTCCACGTCACGGACTTTCAGATACGGTCCGTCGATCGCCAGGACACCATGGGTGCGTGCGGCGACCAGAATCCGCATCAGCACATGGTGATGCGCGTCGCCGACGTCGTAACCCTCCGGTTGCTCACCAACCTCGAGGGATCGCATGTTGAGGCTGGCCGCCATATCCGCGGGCCCCAGGATCAGTGCCTGCATTCGAGGCCCGGCCGCGATCGCGTCAATGTTGGTCAGCCCCAGCGCGTTTTCGATCTGCGCTTCAATCCCGATGCGGCCCACCGGGAGTCCGTGCGTGGTCTCGAGCTGGCTCAGCAGTAGGTCGAGTGCGTGGATGTGCGAGACGTCAGTCACCTTGGGCAGCACGACAATGTCGAGAGCTGCGTCCTTTGCCGAAGCGACCGTCGACACCACCTCGATCACGTCGGCGTAGGTCCATGGCGTCGTCCAGTCGTTGACCCGCACTCCGCGCAGTTGACCCGCCCATCCCGGTTCGGCGAGCGCGACCGCAACCTGCGTGCGCGCCTCGGCCTTGGCATCGGGAGCGACAGCGTCCTCCAGGTCGAGGAACACCTCATCGGCCGGCAGACTCTTTGCCTTCTCGATCATCTTGGGGTTGCTGCCAGGAACCGAGAGGCACGTTCGACGGGGCCGATAAGCATTTTCCACAGCCCTACTCTCTACTCTCTACAGACATGGCAGCGGTGAACAGGGTCTATGCGGCCCGGCTAGCGGGGATGGTGGTGCTCGGTCCCGACGGCGAGTCCATCGGCCGTGTCCGCGATGTGGTGATCAGCATCGGTGTCGCACGTCACCAGCCGCGGGTGCTCGGCCTCGTCGTCGAATTGCTAACCCGCCGAAGGATTTTCGTTCCGATTCTGCGGGTTACCGCGATCGAACCGAGCGCCGTCACGCTTGCGACGGGCAATGTGTCGCTGCGCCGGTTCTCTCAACGGCCCAACGAGGTGCTGGTGCTCGGCGAGGTGATCGAGACCCGCGTCCGCGTCGACGATCCCGATCTGCCGGAGCTGGCCGGAATCGACGTCGACGTGGTCGATCTCGGCATTGAGCAGTCCCGAACCAGGGACTGGGTGGTCACCAAGGTGGCCGTGCGGCCGCAACGTCGGCTCGGCCGACGAAGCAACGTGTCGATCGTCGACTGGAATCGCGTGCAGGGCCTGACACCGTCCGGACTGGCAATGCCCGACCAGGGTGTCGGCCAACTGCTCGAACAATTCGAGGGTCAACGACCCATCGAAGTCGCCGAGGCGATTCGCGAACTACCCGAGAAGCGGCGCTTCGAGGTGGTCAGAGCGCTGGATGACGAACGGCTCGCCGACGTGCTGCAGGAACTGCCCGAAGACGAGCAGGCCGAGGTGCTGCAGCACTTGGAGACCGACCGCGCGGCCGATGTGCTCGAGGCGATGGATCCCGACGACGCGGCCGACCTGCTCGGCACGATGACGCCCGCCGACGCCGAACAGTTCCTGCGTCGGATGGATCCCGAGGACTCCGAGGACGTGCGACGGCTGCTGAGCCACTCACCCGACACCGCAGGCGGCCTGATGACGTCGGAACCCGTGGTGCTCGCCCCCGACACCACCGTTGCCGAGGCGCTCGCGCGCGTCCGTGACCCGGACCTCACCCCGGCTGTCGCGTCGCTGGTCTTCGTGACCCGCGCGCCAACAGCCACCCCGACCGGGCATTACCTGGGCTGCGTGCACCTGCAGCGGCTGCTTCGCGAGCCCCCCGCCGAGCTGGTCAGCGGCATCCTCGACAAGGATCTGCCGAGCCTGAGCCCCGAGGACCCGCTCGCGGCGGTGACACGCTATTTCGCTGCCTACAACCTTGTCTGCGGTCCCGTCGTCGACGAGGAGAACCACCTGCTAGGCGCGGTGTCCGTCGACGACGTGCTCGACCACCTGCTGCCCGACGACTGGCGAGAACGCGAAGAACCTGAGCTTTCCGGCGCCCTGCCGGATGTCGCCGGCCAAGCGGCTCCGAGGAAGCTCTGATGAGCGATTTATCGGCGCGCCAGCGGCTGGACACCCCACGCACCTCGCGCCGCCGTTTCTCGCTCAACGTCGACGCCGAGGCGGTCGGCCAATTCAGTGAATCGATCGCGCGGTTCCTGGGCACCGGGCGTTTTCTGCTGTGGCAGTCCATTGTGGTGGTCGTTTGGATCGGGCTGAACCTGTTTGCGGTCAAGCTGCGGTGGGATCCGTACCCATTCATCCTGCTCAACCTGGCGTTCTCGACGCAGGCCGCCTATGCGGCGCCGCTGATCCTGCTGGCGCAGAACCGCCAGGAAAACCGTGACCGGGTGGCACTGGAAGAGGATCGCCGTCGGGCCGAACGGACCAAGGCTGACACCGAGTATCTGGCCCGTGAGCTGGCCGCATTGCGGCTGGCGGTCGGTGAGGTCGCCACCCGCGACTACCTGCGGCGAGAACTCGAGGAATTGCGGGACCTGCTGGTCGAACTGCAGCCCCCTCAGGCCGCGGCAGACGGGGAAGCGCCGACTAAATCCGACGGTGCGGAGCGACGGTCGAAAAGACCGGGCTAGATCGGCTTAAGCCATTGCTACAACGCTTGAATCGAGAATCACCTATGGTGACTTGGTTCACCATTCACCGCACACCAAGGACGGTTGAGTGCACATAGGGGGACGAGCCGCCCTCGAGGCAGCGCAGCGCCGAGCAGGGCGAGCCGTACGCAAGCCTGCCTTCGGCGTTGCCATCATCACCCCGTTCATCCTCGCCGGCGCGGTCGGCTCGTCGGCACCAACACCGGTCCGCGATGCAGCTGTGACGCCGCTGGCGTCGGTTCAGTCGTCAGGCACCCGCACCGGCGCCTCGGTTGTCGCGGTCACCAAGACACCGGCCGCGTTCCACATCGCCGCGGCGGCGACGGTGTCTGCTCCCCCGCCCTCCGCGGTGGTGAATTCGCCTGGGTCGCTTCGTATTCCGGCCGTTGTGTTGTCGGCGTATCGCAATGCCGAACGGATGATGGCCGCTGCATACCCGACGTGCGGCGTGAGTTGGAACCTGCTGGCGGGTATCGGCCGCATCGAATCGCTGCACGCCAACGGCGGCGCCACGGACTCGCAAGGCACAGCGGTGCGGCCGATCTACGGGCCAACGCTGGACGGCACATTGCCGGGCAACGAAGTCATTGTGCAGAGCCGCGCCTCCGACCGAGTGACGTACGCGCGCGCGATGGGCCCGATGCAGTTCCTGCCCGGCACCTGGTCGCGCTACGCCAGTGACGGCGACGGCGACGGCAAGGCCGACGTGCAAAACGTGTACGACGCTTCGCTGGCGGCCGCTCGATATCTTTGCAGCGGCGGGCTGAATTTGCGTGATCCGAGCCAAGTGATGACCGCGATTCTTCGCTACAACAATTCGATCGCCTATGCCCGCAATGTGCTGGGTTGGGCCGCCGCCTACGCGACCGGTGTGGTGCCGGTGGACCTGCCGCCGATCACCGGGCCGGTGCCGCCGCTCGGCGATGCCCATCTGGACAACTACCAGGGTCTTGGCCCCGGTCTGCCGGAGAACGCCCTCGGCCTGCCCGCCAACGACCCGTTGGCATTGATTCCGATGATGGGGCGCGGCGACCTCGCGAATCAACTAGCGCTTGGACCACTGCCGGGACCGCTGCCGGGTCCCGCGCCGCTGATGGTCCCGCAGCAGCCGGAGCCCGAGCAGTCGACGCAGCAGCCGCTGCCGCCATGGATGCAGCAGCAGCAACCTGCTGCCCAGGAACAGCCATCGCGGCCTGCCGGCTGCGCGGTGTTCTGCATCACGCCTACGGCACCGGCTCCGAGCGCGGCGGCGGTGCCGGGCGAAGCGCAAATGCTGATGCCCCAGGCCCCACCGCCGGCTGCGCCTGCGATGGCACCCGAGCAGCCGGCCAGCCAGCCGGCACCCGCAATTGCCGAGCAGCCGGCGGTCCTGCCACCGGGACTGGGGCCTGTGCCGGGACCGGCTGGTTAAAGACGTCCTTCGAGTCGGCCTAGACTCGAAGCCGATGTCTCAAACTCCCACTGGCGCTGTGCCGCCGCCCCGCCCCGAGCTGGAATCGGCGATTCGCGCCGCGCTCGCCAAGGTCATCGACCCCGAGCTGCGGCGCCCGATCACCGAGCTCGGCATGGTCAAGAACGTCACGGTCGAGGCCGACGGCGGCGTGCACGTCGAGGTGTACCTGACCACTGCGGCCTGCCCGAAGAAGACCGAGATCTCAGAACGCGTCAGCCTGGCGGTTGCGGATGTGCCGGGCACCGGCGCCGTCAAGGTCAGCCTCGACGTGATGAACGATGAGCAGCGCACCGAGCTTCGCAAGCAGTTGCGCGGCGACTCCCGTGAGCCGGTCATCCCGTTCGCCCAACCCGGTTCGCTGACTCGCGTGTACGCGGTCGCATCGGGCAAGGGCGGCGTCGGAAAGTCCAGTGTGACAGTCAATCTGGCTGCGGCGATGGCCGCGCGCGGACTGTCCGTCGGCGTGCTCGACGCCGATATCTACGGCCACTCGGTGCCGCGGATGATGGGCACCACCGACCGGCCCACCCAGGTGGAGTCGATGATCCTGCCGCCGGTCGCGCACGATGTCCGGGTCATCTCGATAGCGATGTTCACCCAGGGCAATACCCCTGTGGTGTGGCGCGGCCCGATGCTGCACCGCGCGCTGCAGCAGTTCCTGGCCGACGTGTACTGGGGCGACCTCGACGTGCTGCTGCTGGATCTACCTCCGGGCACCGGCGACATCGCGATCTCGGTCGCGCAGCTGATTCCTGGCGCCGACATTCTGGTGGTGACGACGCCGCAGCTGGCCGCAGCCGAGGTCGCCGAACGCGCCGGAGCGATCGCGTTGCAGACCAAGCAGCGCATCGCCGGTGTCGTCGAGAACATGTCCGGGCTGCTGATGCCCGACGGCACCACGATGCAGATCTTCGGTGAAGGCGGCGGCAAGCAGGTCGCCGAGAGCCTGTCGCGGTCGGTTGGCGCCGACGTGCCGCTGCTCGGCCAGGTGCCGCTGGACCCCGCGCTGGTTTCGGCCGGCGATGACGGTGTGCCGCTGGTGCTGTCCGCCCCGGATTCGGCGGCGGGCAAGGAACTGCGCAAGATCGCCGACGCGTTGTCCTCGCGTAAGCGTGGGCTCGCCGGCATGTCGCTCGGACTGGACCCCGCCGGCCGCTGAGCGCGTCACGCCGAGATCGACGTTTTGGCGTAATCCACTTTCGCGCCCAAACGTGAGTTTGGGCGCCTACGTCGCGTCGGTGTCGAACGGCGTCGACGCAGGCGGCTCTGGCTGTGCGACGGGCTGCGGCGCCGGTGAGGAGACTGGCTTTTGTTCGGGCTTGTCGAACGCGCCCGTCAAGAACGAATCATCGCCGTCGAGAAGGTGTTTCGTCAGCGCGGCCCGCGGCGTCATGCCACGCAACTTGTTGAGCTCGGAGAGCGGCTCGCGCAGATCCTCGAATTCCGGGCCGAGGTCGTCGCGCAATTGGCTGGTGGCGCCGCTGATGTAGTCGCGCGCCTGGCGCAGCGCACCCGATGTCCATCGGATCGCGCCGGGCAGCCGTTCTGGCCCGAGGATCACCAACCCGGCGATCACCAGGACCAGCATCTCCCCCCAGCCCACGTTGGCGAACATTACGTCGTGGGTGTGTCAGCGCCCGGGGTGACCATCAGCGTGACATGACGGCCGTCGCGGACCACCTCGATCGGCGATTCTTGACCAATTGTCAACTGGCGCACCGCAACAACGAATTCGTCGGCATCGGCGACTGTGCGGTTGCCGACCTTGACGACAACGTCGTTCTCCAGGATGCCGCCCTTCTCGGCGGGGCCGCCCGCCTTCACGTTGGCCACCTGCGCACCGGATGCGATGTCGTTGCTCACCGAACGCGCGGTCAGGCCCAGCGTCGGATGCGCGATCTTGCCATCCTTGATCAGGGCGTCGATGGTCTTCTTGACCTCGTTGACCGGGATCGCGAAGCCGAGGCCGCTTGCGCTGTCGGACAGCGACTTACCCGCGGTGTTGATGCCGATCACTTCGGCGTTCATGTTGATCAATGGGCCACCGGAGTTGCCGTGGTTGATCGACGCGTCGGTCTGCACGCCGTCGATGACGGTGTCGGTGTCAGAGCCGTCGCCGGACAGCGGTACCGGGCGGTGCAACGCGCTGATGATCCCATGTGTGACCGTGCTGCGCAGACCCAACGGCGCGCCTGCAGCGATCACCTCGTCGCCGACGACGAGTTTCTCCGAGTCGCCGAGCTTGGCCACCGTGAGGTTGTCGACGTTGTCGACCTTGAGCACCGCAAGGTCCGTCTTCGGGTCGCGGCCAACGAGATTGGCCGGCACTTCCTTGCCGTCGTTGAACACGACCGAGATCTTGTACTGGCTGGGGTGGGCTGCAGCTTCGGAGATGACGTGGTTGTTCGTCACGATGTAGCCGCGGCCGTCGACCACGACACCGGAGCCCTGCGAGCCTTCCGAATCGCTGACGGCCTCGACCGTCACTACCGAATCAGCAATCGCCGCAGCGACTTTCGCAAACTGACCCGTCGGAGGCGCGTCGTTGTTGCCGGTTTCCAGCGTGACCTTCGATGTGGTGAACGCCTCGACGACTTCAGCCGTCTTGCGTCCTACCCAGCCGCCGCCGATGCCGACCACCAACGCCAGGATCGCGAGGACCGTCAGCGCGACATACGAGACCCGGCCGCCGAACAGGACGTCACGTACGCCGAGCTTGCCCATGGCGGCGTGCGACGGGGCCGGGGCGGTCTGCGGCAACGCAGGCGTGCCCAGCGCCGCGGCGGCACCGGGGTTGCGCCATGGATCGTCGGCGTCGATGCCCGCGCCATCGCGTTCTGCCTCGAGCGCGCCGACATCGGCGGGGTGGCGCTGCAACGAGTCGCCACCCGCATACGGCCGTCCGAATGCCTCGGCCAGCACTGGGTCGGGTGTTTTGTCCGTCGGTGTGTACTCGGCTTGGTTGCGGTAGCGGTCGAGACCCACGAACGATCCGTCGACGCCGTCGGGCCGGCCGAACGCGCGCCGAGCCGCCGGATCGACAGGTGGACGCGACACAGGGCGCGGCGCTAGGCGCTCACGCCCGGACTGGTCCAGATTGGTCACCCGTTCATCACCCTCTGCTGGAGCGCCCGCCCAAAATTGGGGTTCGGCGCACGTCATCTTGCATTTACCCTACCGGCGTCTACGCCGATACCGCGGTGTGCCGTCAGCAAACTGAGGCTGATCGGCCGGGTCCGGCGGTACGGGTGGAGCATGCGGGATCTGGGACAACATGCCCAGTAGAGATGTCGGTATCGCGATCGAGCCGGAGTCCCGCAAGGCTGCGCGGGCCTGGCGTTGGGCCTCGACCTCGGCCGCGCACTCCTGGCACAGCGACAGGTGATGAGCGGCGCGCAGGTGCGCGGTCATCCGCAGTTCACCGTCGACGAACGCCGCGACAGCCTCGATCGACAGGTGCTCGGTGGAGCCGAATTGCCGGGGTCCGACGGGCGCGTCGCTCTGCGAGGCGAACTGAGCGGGCAGCCAGGAGAAAGCGCGGCGGAACACGTGTCCCGGGTCGACCATCACCCAGCTCCTCTCGGTTCTCGTTCACGTTCGCCAACGACGGTCCTGACTTGAATGTAGCGCGGCAGCCTGTGGGCTACACCCGCGAACCTCAGGCTGTTTTCGCCGTGTCGTCCGAGTGGCTTGCCAAGTAGTCACGTAGCGCTTGGCGTCCGCGGTGGATCCGGCTGCGCACAGTGCCGAGCTTGACCCCGAGTGTGGCGCCGATTTCCTCGTACGACAGGCCTTCGATGTCGCACAGGACCACGGCGGCGCGGAACTCCGGCGGTAGCGAGTCCAGGGCGGCCTGCAGGTCAGGGCCGAGCCGAGAATCGTGGTAGATCTGCTCCGGATTGGGCTCATCGGCAGGCACCCGGTCATAGTCCTCGGGCAGCGCCTCCATCCGGATTCGGCCGCGCCGACGAACCATGTCCAGGAACAGGTTGGTGGTGATGCGGTGCAGCCAGCCCTCGAAGGTGCCGGGCTGATAGTTCTGCACCGACCGGAAGACGCGGATGAACGTCTCCTGCGTCAGATCCTCGGCGTCGTGCTGATTACCCGAAAGGCGGTAGGCCAGCCGATACACCCGGTCGGCGTGCTGACGCACCAGCTCGTCCCAGGAGGGCATCGTGGTCGCATCACCGGTGGCGTCGAACACCGCGGTGCCGGTCAACTCGTCAGACGGCTCGACCCAATTCCCGTCGGTGTACTGCTCGAGATGTGCCATAGACACGGGAGCGGCGGGGGCGATTGAATTGGTCGTCGGATCCTCCTGGTCACAGCCGCCATTCATCGACGGCTCGATGTCGACGGCAACGCGCTTGTCCACGTGCTTATTCCCATAACGCCAGCGTCCGCCGTGTTCCATGCGAAATACGTTCTCCGACCGGGGTGTGGTTGGCATATGAGCAAACTGAACTTTTCCTGAGAACATTCGGTTCCCGTTTTCTCACCAGCTGAAACGGGTTTGCGCAGGCTGTGATTCTGGCGATCGGGCGCGGGCGTGTCGCGGCTGCGGGCCACATCGGTTCGCTCTACGCTGCGGGCATGGCCGGCATTGACGACGTCATCGGGGGCGTCCCACAGAGCCGGCCCGACTCGATCGTCAGCCACGCCGAGGGCTCGATTTCTGAGGACGCGATCGTGGCCGCTGCCCGTGAGCGGGCCGTGGACATCGGCGCCGGCGCGGTCACCCCGGCCGTCGGTGCGCTGCTCTGCGTGCTGGCGAAGCTGACCGGCGCCAAGGCAGTGGTCGAAGTCGGCACGGGTGCGGGCGTCAGCGGGCTGTGGTTGCTCTCAGGCATGCGTGACGACGGCGTGCTCACCACGATCGACGTCGAACCCGAGCATCAGCGGCTGGCCAAGCAGGCGTTCACCGAGGCCGGCGTTGGGCCGGGACGGACGCGGTTGATCGTCGGCCGGGCGCAGGAGGTACTCACCCGGCTGGCCGACGAGTCCTACGACCTGGTCTTCATCGACGGCGATCCGATCGACCAGCCGCAATTCGTCGAAGAAGGCGTGCGACTGCTGCGGCCCGGCGGCGCGATCGTCGTGCATCGGGCGGCACTTGGCGGGCGCGCCGGAGACGCGAACGCCAAGGATGCCGAGGTCAGCGCCGTGCGTGAGGCGGCGCGGGTGATCGCCGAGGATGAGCGGCTGACGCCGGTGCTCGTCCCGCTGGGTGACGGCCTGCTCGCCGCCGCCCGCGACTGACTCGTTCTGCTGCGGTTTCGGCGTGATCAGTCGCGCTGACCGCGACTCGTCACGGCCGAATCGCGATCTTTACGGATTTCTGACGGGGAAGGTGCTTGACCGCGCACTGAACACATGTTTAGCGTACTAAACATGCGTTCAGCGTCAGACGATCGCACGGCCGTCGCGCGGATCCGCGACGCCGCGATCGAGCAGTGGGGCGAGCACGGATTCAACGTCGGGCTTCGCAGCATCGCCGAGTCCGCGGGGGTGTCCGCCGCGCTGGTGATCCATCACTTCGGTTCCAAAGACGGCCTGCGCAAGGCCTGCGACCACTACATCGCCGAGGAGATCCGCACCGGCAAATCGGCATCGATGCAGACCAGCGATCCGGCCGACTGGTTCAGGCAGATGGCCGAGATGGAGTCGTACGCGCCGATGATGGCCTACCTGGTGCGCAGCATGCAGTCAGGCAGTGAGCTGGCAAAGATGCTGTGGCAGAGGATGATTGACAACGCGGAAGGGTATCTCGAAGAGGGTGTGCAAAACGGCCTGCTCAAGCCCAGCCGTGATCCGCGTGCTCGCGCCAAGTTTCTCGGCCTGACCGGCGGCGGCGGATTCTTCCTCTACATCCAAATGCACCCCACGCCAACCGATCTGCGCGCCGTCCTCCGCGATTACGGCGAGGAGATGGTGCTGCCTGCCCTCGAGCTCTACACCGAGGGCCTGATGACCGACTCAACCATGTACGACGCATTCCTCGAGGCACGTGAAAAAGGCATTCCGTTCACATCCGATGAAGGAGAGCACAATGACGGCGGCATCTCTGCAACGAGGTGACACCACACGGTCGCACCTCGCTGTCGAAATCCGAGGTCTGTCCAAGTCTTTCGGCCGCACCAAGGCGCTCGACGGTTTGGACCTGACCGTCGCGCCGGGTGACATCACCGGCTTCCTCGGCCCGAACGGCGCGGGCAAGTCCACCACCATCCGGGTGCTGCTCGGCCTGTTGCGCGCCGACGGCGGCACCGTGCGACTGCTCGGCGGCGACCCCTGGCGCGACGCGGTCGGCCTGCATCGGCGAATCGCCTACGTGCCCGGCGATGTCACGTTGTGGCCCAACCTGACCGGTCTTCAGGCCATCGACTTCCTCGCTCGCCTGCGCGGCAACGGCGTGGATACCCGGCGCCGCGATCAGCTGATCGAGCGGTTCGAACTCGACCCGCACAAGAAGGCACGCACCTATTCGAAGGGCAACCGACAAAAGGTTGCGATCGTCGCCGCGTTCTCCACCAACGCCGAGCTCTACATCCTCGACGAGCCCACCTCTGGCCTGGATCCATTGATGGAGAAGGCGTTTCAGACCTGCGTCGAGGAGGTCGCACAGGATGGTGCCGCAGTGCTGCTGTCCAGCCACATCCTGGCCGAGGTGGAGAAGCTGTGCCACAACGTCACGATCATCCGCGCCGGCCGCTCGGTGAAATCCGGCACCCTCGAGGAACTGCGCCACCTGATGCGTACCACCATCGCCGTGCACACCCGGGGGGATGCCAGTGCGCTGCAACAGCTTCCGTACGTGCATGACTTCAGTGGGCAGAATTCCGACGTCCGCTTCTCGGTGGATCGCAACGAGCTGGACTTCGTCATGGAGCACCTCACCGATCTCGGTATCGCGGAACTGACCGTGACACCGGCGTCGCTGGAGGACTTGTTCCTGCGCGAGTATCAGGGGACGAACCGATGACAACGGGAGCCGCCCGGCCGACGACATCGGGCAACACCCTCGTCACACCCCATGGGGGTCGGCACGAAGCCGCCCCGTCGGGATCGCCGTTCACCGGGGTCCCGAGTCTGCTGTGGCTTGCCTTGCGACGCGACCGGATCCGGCTGTCGGTATGGGTCACGATGCTGACGCTGATGATGGTGTACGCCCCGAACGCGGTGAAGCTGGCCTATCCCGAGGAGCCCCAGCGGCTCGCGCGGGTGAACCTGCTCAAAACGCCCGCAGGAATGATGCTGGGCGGACCGATGTTTGGCGGTAACGAGACCGACCTCGGCGTGATGATGGCCAACGAGCTGATGCTGACGCTGATCATCGCGGCGTCGATCCTTGCGATCACCACCGTCATCCGGCATACCCGTGCCGAGGAGGAAAACGGCATCGCGGAACTGGTTTCGTCGTCGGTCGTCGGCCGATATGCCCGCACGTATGCCGCGCTGATACTCGTCGGTGGCGTGAACGCCGTCCTCGCCGTCACCATGACGTTGGCGATGGCCTCGACGGGCTTCGCGTTCGTCGACACCGCCGCGATGTCGCTGGGCATCACTGGCGTCGCCATGGTTTTCGGGGCGGTGGCCGCGGTCACGGCGCAACTGTGGCGCCAGGCGCGGACTGCGACCGGAGCGGCGATGGCTGCTCTTGCGCTGGCCGCGTTGGTGCGCGGCATCGGTGACGTCATCGACAACTCCGGGTCTGCGCTGAGCTGGTTCTCCCCCATCGCGTGGGCTCAGCAGATGCGCGCGTTCGTCGACCTGCGCTGGTGGCCGTTCGCGATGCTCGTCGGGTTGACGATCGCGCTGATGGCGCTGGCCGCCTGGCTGGAAAGCAGCAGGCAATACGACGCCGGAGTGATCCCATCGACCGGTGAGAAGCCGAACGCGCGCCCGATCAGCGGCGTGTTCGTCTTGCACCTCACGCTGCAACGCGGCCAAACCATTGGCTGGACCATCGGATTGTTCTTGGGCGGCTTGGCCTTTGGTTCGATGACCAAGTCGTTGTTGGACGCGGCGAAGGAAAATCCGCTGCTGGCACGGGTGCTGACCGCGCAGGGCACCGACGGCGTGTACACGACGATGACGCAGTTCCTTGCCGCCGCCGCCACCGCATATGTCGTCAGCGCCGTGCTGCGGGTGTACAACGATGAGCAATCGGGCCTTGGCGAGGCGGTGTTGGCCGGCGCGGTGTCGCGGTGGCGCTGGCTGCTGAGCGCAGTGGCGGCTGCGCTCGCCGGATCCGTCGTGTTGATGTTCTTCGCGGGGCTCGGCAACGGGCTCGGCGCGGGCCTGACGCTCGGCGAGCCCGCAACCATCGCGAGACTGACGTTGGCCGGTCTGGCGTACGTGCCCGCCATGGCGGTGATCGCAGGCATCGCGGCCCTGGCCGTCGCCGTCCGTCACACCTGGATCGGTTGGCTTGCAGTCACATTCGTCGTCATGTCGCTCTATCTCGGCGCGCTGCTGAGGCTGCCACGTTGGCTGATCGATCTGTCGCCGGTCGGCAGGACCACGGCGCCGACGGACTATCCGGTCGTCGCGCTGACCGTAATGGTCGTTGCCGCGGCGGCGCTGACATTCCTCGCTGGCTGGCTCTATCGCATTCGCGATGCAATCTAGGAGAAGGGAAACATGAAGACCGCACTACAGGTTACGGCGAGATCGGTGCTCAGCTTTGTCCTGTTCGCCCTGGCGTTGTTCTGGCCGGCGGGGACGTTCAACTACTGGCAGGCGTGGGTGTTTCTCGGTTTGTTCATAACCCTGTCGGTGGTCTACACGGTGTATGTGGGGTTGACCAACCCGGCGGTGCTACGCCGGCGGATGAATGCGGGTCCGCAATACGAATCCAGGCTTGTGCAGAAGATCGTCATCGTCGGCGTGGTGCTGGCATTCGCTGCCCTGCTGGTGGTTTCGGCGCTCGACCATCGATTCGGCTGGTCGAACGTGCCGATCCCGGTGGTTGTCATCGGGAACGTGCTGGTGGCGGTCGGGCTTGGCCTGGCCATGCTGGTTGTCGTCCAAAACAACTATGCCGCAGCAAATATCACGGTCGAGAGCGATCAGGCCGTGGTGTCCACCGGGCTGTACGGACTCGTCCGGCATCCGATGTACTTCGGCGCGCTGATCATGCTCATCGGTGTTCCGCTTGCGCTCGGGTCCTTCTGGGCTGTTCTGGTCGATGTTCTCTACGTGGTTCTTTTTGCCGTCCGTATCTTCGACGAGGAGAGGGCGTTGACAGAAGAACTCACGGGATACCGCGAATACACCGAGAAGGTGCATTCCCGACTGGTGCCCGGCTTCTGGTGAGGGTCGACAATCATGAAGACAGCAATTCAGGCAGTAACGACGTCGATCATCGGCTTCGCGGTCTTCCTGCTCTTGGTGTTCCTACCCGCAGGGACGTTTGATTACTGGCGCGGGTGGACGTTCATCGTGGTGTTCGCGCTCGCCACGACGATCCCGAGTGTGTATCTGGCGGCCACGAATCCCGCTGCGCTGCAACGACGTATGCAGGCGGGACCCGCCGCGGAGAGTCGGCCGGTGCAGAAGGTCGTCATCACGTTCGCGTTCGTCTCGATGGGGGCGATGATCCTCGTGAGCGCATTGGACTACCGCTTCGGTTGGTCGTCGGTGCCAGCGGCGGTCTCGGTGCTCGGCGACATCCTTGTCGGTGCGGGTCTTCTGATCGCGATGATCACGACGATCCAAAACGGCTACGCTGCCGCGAACATCACTGTCGAGTCCGACCAGAAGGTGGTGTCGACCGGCGTGTATTCCGTTGTCCGTCACCCGATGTACTTCGGCAACGTGGTCATGATGATCGGCGTTCCGTTGGCCCTCGGGTCGTACTGGGCATTGCTGTTCGTCATCCCGGGGCTGTCGGTACTCGCCACCCGCATTCTCGACGAGGAGAAGGCGCTGACACAGGACCTCGACGGGTACGACGAGTACACACACAAGGTGCATTACCGGCTGGTGCCCGGCATCTGGTGACGCCGGGCCACCTGCCACACGACGAGCAACACCGTGACGACCGCGAACCGCAATACCGTATTCGAGATCATTGTCGCGTTCGGTTGCGTCAGCGCCATGTACACGACGTCGAGGCCACCGCTGGTCGCGTGCAACACCGCCAGCGTCGTCACGATCAACCGCAGCGCGGCCCAGTCGGTGATGCGGATGGCCCCGAACGACAGCACCGCGACGGCCAGTTCAGCCGCGCCGACCAGGTACACGAGCAGATAATCGGGTCTGGTGATCGTGATGCCCACCATCGACGGGATGGCCCGCGGAAAAGCCATCAATACCACCGCGCCGGCCAGCGTGATCAGCCCGTGCAGCGCGAAAACCACCCTCAGCGCCTTCATGTCAGTCCTCCCTGTCATGCCGATGGGCATTCATCCGTCACAACCATGACGGCCCATCCGCGCGGAATATGACAAAAGGAGACACCGTGCCCGAAGAGCGCTTCGAGGAGCACCGAAGGCATCTGCGTGCGGTCGCCTACCGGATGCTGGGCTCGTTGGCAGAGGCCGACGACGCGGTGCAAGAAGCGTGGCTGCGAATGCACCGCAGCGACGTCACCGATGTGCGCAACATGCGCGGCTGGTTGACGACGGTGGTGGCGCGCATCTGCCTGGACATGCTGCGGGCGCGCAGTGCACGATCCGAGGAGCCGCTCGACGAAGCCCCCGCGATCGCCGCCGACGCCGTCGACCCCGAAGCCGAAGCGGTGCTTGCCGATTCCATCGGCGTCGCGCTGCTCGTCATTCTGCAGACCCTGAGTCCCGCCGAGCGGTTGGCCTTCGTGCTGCACGACATGTTCGAACTGCCCTACGCCGAGATCGCGCCGATCGTCGGCCGTACCGAGAACACTGCGGCTCAGCTCGCGGCGCGCGCCAGGCGCCGGGTCCGCGGGAAAACTCCGGACCCCGCAATGGATTTGGTGCGCCAACGCCGGCTCGTCGATGCGTTCCTGGCCGCCGCGCACGACGGCGACTTCGATGCGTTGCTGAGCGTGCTCGACGCAGACGTCGTGCTGCGCGTCGACGCCGCAGCGGCAGGCACGCCGACGACCCTCCGCGGGGCCCAGACGATCGCTACCAATGCCCGCGCGTTTTCGGCCAACGCCCGCTTCGCCGAGCCTGCATTGGTGGACGGCGCCGTCGGTATCGTCGTCGCACCCAAGGGCAAGCTGGCGCTGGTGCTGCGCTTCGCTGTCGCCGGCGACAAAATCACCGAGATCGACATCGACGCCGACCCGCAGCGGCTGAGTGCGTTCGAACTCGCGGTGCTGGATTAGTGCTCAGCAGGCAAGAGGATCGTCTTGCCGTGCAGGCGGTCGGCGTCGGAGTCGGCGTGGACGGTTGCGGCGCGCTCGAGCGGACGGCGGTCGGCGACTTCGACCCGCAGTTGGCCGGCGTCGACTCGGCTGACCAACCCCGCGAGTTGCGATGCGTCGCTGCGGACGAAGATCCGTTGCGTGCGGACGCCCCGGCCTGGGTTCTCCGGCCCGAACACCATGGTGCCCACGTGGAAACCGCCGTCGGCGACCACGCCGATGAGGGCTTCGGTCTGTTCGTCGGTGGTACTGACCAGGTTGAGCACCACGTCGAACGGTGCACCATCGACGTCGATCGGTGAGTGCGTGTAGTCGATGTAGTCGACGATCCGGTCGACGCCCAAGTTGCGCAGACGCTCGGCGTCACGCGCTTTGGCAGTTGCGGTCACCACGGCACCGGCGCTCTTGGCCAACTGAATGGCGTAGCCGCCGACTGCACCTGACGCACCGTTGATCAGAATCGTCTGTCCCGCCGCCAAACCCGCGAGCTCGAAGAGGGCCTGCCACGCCGTCAAGGCGGCCACCGGCAACGCGGCGGCATCGGCCAGATCCACCGACTGCGGTGCGGCGGCCAGCAACTCGGCAGGCACGAGCGCATACTCGGCGGCCGCGCCATCGGCATCGAGCGGCAGAAACGCGACGACCGCGTCGTCGAGGTTCCACCCCTGAACTTCGTCACCGAGTTCGGCGATGGTGCCCGCGACGTCCACGCCGGGGATGTGCGGGAAGCTGATCTTGTACACCTCGGACAGGTAGCCGCCGCGGATGCCGGCATCGACTGGATTGAACGAGGTGGCGGCCACCTTCACCAACACCTCTCGCGGGCCGGGCACCGGTCGCGGGGACTCCTCGTACCGCAGAACGTCGCTACCGCCGTAACGGTGGTATCGCAGGGCCTTCATGGTCTCCTCCTTCGGTCGATTGCTTCGATGTTGAAGCAAGTTATCAACGCAATAACTTGCTTTGAACTCGAAGCAATTCCGCCGGCGGGTGTGACGCTCGTCTCACTGCTGCGATAGAGCTGCCGTCCGATCAGGCGAGCAGCAGCGCAGAAGTGATGAGCATGACAGCGGCGGTGACGCCGTGGACTCCCCACGCGATTGCTTTGGAGCCGCCGTTGCGCAGCACGATCGCGGCGTCTGCGGACGGAATGATGGCGGCGGCCAGAATCACCCAGCCCATGAGATGGGTGGCGCCCGCGGCGATCAGGATGATGACGAACAGTCCCGACGCGATGTCGCGCACACCCTTGACACTCAAGTAAGCCCCTCCGGCAGGCTGATTCAGGTCCGGAAGAACACCGTAGCCCGCGGCGGCAACGCGGGGCGCGACCAGAAATCGTGCGCCGATGAAGATGATGGCCGCAGCGATCAGGCCCGCGAGCGCGTAGCCGATGATAGTGGTGGTCATGTCGAGCACTCCTGGGGTTTGGTTAATGAATCGGTGAAAACACTGTCGGGTCAAGCAGTTCCGTGTGTACGTCGGCGATTTCGTCGACGTCGAAGCCGGCCATGTCGGCGGCGAACTCCGAGCTGGCCATGATGCGCCGGGTCAGTTGCTCAGGGTCCGCGTCCGATGGATAGCGGATAAGCGCGACGAGTCGATGCGTGACGGCGCTGCGCTCGGTCCACACACCGACGGTGATCACGCCGAATGCCTTGAACGTTTCCAGGTGGCGGGCCCAGTGAACCGTTGCATACTGCTGCAGAGCTTCCGGCGACTGCAGGGTGTAGGTCCTGAGCTGAAACATCGGATGCTGTTCTCCTTCAATGGATGTCGGCCAAGTCGAATGTGTACGTGCGCGTGTCAGATCACGAGCACCAGGCAAAGAGCAGTCACTGCGAGACCTTGCAACACCGCGCGAGCGTCGATGACGCGGTCCCACTTTGCCTGCAGCGCACGCCCATTCGGCAGTACCATGCCGGTGTCGGCAGCCCGTGTCAGTTGACGATTGATCGGTGCGCTCACACGTGTGTAGAGCACAATCCAGACCAACAACAGGACCAGAGCGGCGCCCGCCACGATCGTCTGTGCCCAATGCGCGGCGACGGCGGCCGCCACCATGCTCGTCGCGGCGGCGATGACCCCGAGCACGCCGGGAACCGGCATGCGCCGGTCGCCGAATCGATGCACGTTGCCCATGACGGCGACCAGGGCGTTGTCGTCGATCGACGCCAAGGCCGGTCGCAGAATGGCTGCGCAGAAGACGTCGGTGCCGTACACGACGGCGGTGGCGAGCACCGCGATCAGTGCGCCGGCCTGGGTGATGAGCTCTATGTCCATTTCGGATCTCCTCTTGGGAAGTGCTAGCGGCGCTAGCGCTAGCAACGCTAACCTCGATTCGGCGGCGTGTCAATAGCGGCGCTAGCTCTTCTAGCGGTGCTATAGTGCGGCATGGCCATTGAGGACCGTCGTGCACGGGAACGCGAGGCCCGTCGGCGGCTGATCATCACGACAGCCCGCGGATTGGCCGAGGCTGAGGGCTGGGATGCCGTCACCACCCGCCGGCTGTCCACCGAAATCGAGTACAGCCAACCCGTCCTGTACAAGCACTTTCAAGGCATGGATCAAATCGCCGACGCCATCGCCATCGAGGGCTTTGGCGAGCTCGCCGAAGCGATTCGGGGCGCGGGCGCCGAGCCGGCCGACGGCGAGCTGAGCCGGATTGCCCGCGCCTATCTCGACTTCGCCCGCGACAACCCCGCCGTTTACGACGCGATGTTCACCCGCGCGACCAGCTTGCGCTTCGCCGCCGACGCGACACCCCCCGAGCTGTCCGCGGCCTTCGCCGAGTTGCACCAAGCGGTCGAGCTCGTCGCCGATACACAAGACGCTGACACCCTCACCGAAGTGTTCTGGGCCGCGCTGCATGGACTGGTCACCCTCAGCCGGACCGGCAGACTACGCGCTGACCACGAGTCGGAGCGTCTGCAAGCGCTCGTCACGCAGTTCACCAATTGAGATTGGCTGTGCCGCAACAGCGCGCATTCCAGACGCTTCGATATTGAAGCATTACGATGACGGCATGGCCGACGGCCTCAAGCCTGCCCAGATGCGCACCTACTTCGCCCTGACCGAGGCGGCGAGCCTGCTGCAGTATGCCGTTCAAGAGCAGTTGCAAGCCGAGGGCGGGCTCAGTTACGTGCAGTTCGAGGTCCTGGCCAAATTGGTCGACGCCGACCGGCCGCTCACGATGACTGAACTGGCCGACGGTGTGGTGTACAGCCGCAGCGGGCTGACCCATCAGGCCGGAATACTTGAAAAAGCAGGGCTCATCGTCCGCGAAGTCAGCACCCACGACAAGCGCTCCACCGTCGTCGCCATCACCAAGGCGGGCCGTGCGCGCGTTGCGAAGGTCCTACCCGGCCACATCGAGGTCGTACGTGACCTCCTGTACGGCTCCCTTACCGAGCAGGACGTGGACACCCTCGGCGACATCATGAGCCGCGTCCGCGACCACATGCGTGGTCGGCCACCACGCTCGGCCGCGCCCAGGAGCCGAAACGCGGGCTAGATCCAGACGCCCTTACCCACTGCGACCACTCCCCCTGAGCTGATTGCAAACCGTTCGCGGTCCTTCTCCAGATCCACGCCGACCATCTCGCCGGGCCCCACGACCACGTTCTTGTCGAGGATCGCGTGGCGCACCACCGCGCCGCGCCCGATGCGCGTGCCGGGCATGATCACACTGCCCTCGACGATCGCACCGTCGTCGACCACCACATTGGACGACAACACCGAATTGCGAACGGACGCAGCCGAAATGATGCTGCCCGCGCCCACCACCGACTCCTGCGCCGAGCCGCCGTTGACGAATTTGGCCGGCGCCAGCATCTCGGCTTCACCGCGGATCGGCCAGCGCTTGTTGTAGAGGTTGAACACCGGGTGCACCGACACCAGGTCCATGTGGGCGTCATAGAAGGCATCCAGTGTCCCGACGTCGCGCCAATAGCCGTGGTCGCGTTCAGTGGCGCCGGGCACCTCATTGTTGTGGAAGTCGTAGACCGCGGCCATCCCGTCGGAGACCAACCTCGGAATGATGTCGCCGCCCATGTCGTGATCGGAGTGGTCGTCGTCGGCGTCGGCCCGGATCGCGTCGATCAGCACCTTCGTCGTGAAGATGTAGTTACCCATCGAGACGAAAGTGGCTTCCGGGTCGTCGGGGGTGCCCGGCGGATCGGCCGGCTTCTCGATGAACCCGCGGATCCGCCCGGACTCGTCGGAGTCGATGCAGCCGAAGGCCGTGGCTTCGGCGCGCGGCACCCGGATGCCCGCGACCGTCGCTCCCGCGCCGCTTTCGATGTGGAACTGGAGCATCTGCTCGGGATCCATCCGGTACACGTGGTCGGCACCGAAGATGATGATGTAGTCGGGGTCCTCGTCGTAGATCAGGTTCAGCGACTGATAGATGGCGTCGGCCGAGCCGGTGTACCAGCGCGGGCCGAGCCGCTGCTGCGCAGGCACCGGCGTGATGTACTCGCCGGCAAGCCCGGACAGCCGCCAGTTCTGCGAGATGTGGCGATCCAGCGAATGCGACTTGTATTGGGTCAGCACACAGATGCGCAGGTATCGGGCGTTCACCAGATTCGACAACACAAAATCGATCAGCCGGTAGGCGCCGCCGAAGGGAACCGCCGGTTTGGCGCGGTCGGCCGTCAGCGGATAGAGCCGCTTGCCTTCTCCGCCGGCCAGGACGATGCCAAGGACGTGTGGCAACTCCCTCATGCTTCAAACCTATCCGCAGCTTCACGCCACTGCCAGCCATTGACGGCGATTGATCGGTGTCCGTCAAGGTAATTGGCCAGTTGGCGGTCGAAGAAACCTCCGCCAACTATTACGGTCGACACTATGCGGGTGGCGATGATGACTCGGGAGTATCCGCCCGAGGTCTACGGCGGCGCGGGGGTGCACGTCACCGAACTCGTCGCGCAACTGCGCCATCTTTGTGAGGTCGACGTGCACTGCATGGGCGCGCCGCGGCCAGGGGTTTTCGTGCATCAACCCGATCCGGCTCTCAAGGGCGCCAACGCCGCGCTGTCGACGCTGTCGGCCGACCTCAACATGGTCAACGGCGCGTCGAACGCCACCGTCGTGCATTCGCACACCTGGTACACGGGGTTGGCCGGACACTTGGCCGCGCTGCTGTACGGCATCCCGCACGTGCTGACCGCGCATTCGCTCGAACCGATGCGGCCGTGGAAGGCCGAACAGCTGGGCGGCGGCTACCGCGTCTCGTCGTGGGTGGAGAAGACCGCGGTCGAGGCCGCCGACGCCGTGATCGCGGTCAGTTCCGGCATGCGGGACGACGTGCTGCACACCTATCCGGCGCTGGACCCCAACCGGGTGCACGTGGTGCGCAACGGAATCGATACCGACGTCTGGTTTCCCGCACAGCCCGAACCCGGCGACTCGGTGCTCGCGGAACTCGGCGTCGACCTGACCCGTCCGATCGTCGCGTTCGTCGGGCGGATCACCCGGCAGAAGGGCGTCGCGCATTTGATCGCGGCCACCCATCACTTCGCGCCTGACATCCAACTTGTGTTGTGTGCGGGCGCGCCGGACACGCCGGAGATCGCGGCCGAGGTGACGTCGGCGGTGCAGGAGCTGGCCCGCGTTCGCAGCGGCGTGTACTGGGTTCGGGAGATGCTGCCGATCGGCAAGATTCGCGAAATACTCTCAGCGGCAACGGTTTTCGTGTGCCCCTCGGTGTACGAGCCGCTGGGCATCGTGAACCTGGAAGCAATGGCGTGCGCGACGGCAGTGGTCGCCTCCGATGTGGGCGGCATCCCGGAGGTGGTGGCGGACCGTCAGACCGGTCTGCTGGTGCACTACGACGCGAGCGACCCGACGTTCTTCGAGCGGCGCCTGGCCGAGGCGGTCAACTCGCTGGTGGCCGATCCCGAGCGGGCCGGCCAATATGGGCAAGCCGGACGGCAGCGTTGTATCCAGGAGTTTTCCTGGGCGCATATCGCGGAGCAGACGTTGGAGATCTACCGAAAAGTGTCTTTGTAGGCGGCCCCGGCGTGCAGCGGGAGACTAGCTGGTCACGCCCTTGAGTTCGTCGCCGAGAGCAGACGCTTCTTCGGGGGTGAGTTCGACCACGAGTCGGCCGCCCCCTTCTAGTGGTACTCGCATCACGATGCCGCGCCCCTCCTTGGTTGCTTCCAGTGGACCGTCGCCGGTCCGGGGCTTCATCGCCGCCATCGAGTGCTCCCTCCACATGGCCAGCCCGTCGTCGGGCATACAGAACTTCTCCTATTGTTCCCTATCGGCAGCGATCGGTGTGCAAAGACCCGGCCATGACCGTCATTACGATGCGGCTTTGATGGCTGGAACCCAACAATCGGCGGTGTGGTCGTCGACCATTCCGGTGGCCTGCATCAAGGCGTAGGCCGTCGTCGGCCCAACGAATCGGAAGCCCCGGCGCTTCAATTCCTTGGCCATCGCGGTGGATTCCGGCGTCACCGCGGGGACCGCGGACAGGTCGGCGGGTCGCGGTCGTGACGGTGGTGCGAACGACCACAACAATTCGCTGAGATCCACGCCGTTGTCCGAGAGGTCGACGACCGCGCGCGCATTGGCGATGGTGGCTTCGACCTTCGCGCGGTTGCGCACGATGCCCGTGTCGGCCATCAGCCGGTCGATGTCGCGTTTGGTGTAGCGCGCGACGCGCTCGGCATCGAACTTGTGGAAGGCGCGACGAAAGTTCTCCCGCTTGCGCAGGATGATCAGCCACGAAAGGCCACTCTGGAAGGCCTCGAGGCTGATCCGTTCGAACAGGGCCGCCGAATCGCGCAGCGGCTGGCCCCATTCGGTGTCGTGGTAGTCCCGATAGAGGACGAAATCGGCTGGGGCCAACCGTGTTTGGTCGATCCACCCGCACCGTGTGCGACCGTCGTCGTCGACGGTCACGAGTCTTCCTCGCCGTTGGGCAGCGCGTGCGCCGGGCCCTCGGCGTGTTCAACCGCCTGTTCGGCGTCCTCGTCGAGACCGTGGGCCGCGCGCACCGCTGCGAGCTGGCCGCGCAGCAGATCGAGTTCTTGGCCGAGCCGGTCGAGCACCCAGTCGACCTCGCTGGTCTTGTAGCCGCGAACGGTCTGGGTGAACTTGACGGCGTCGACGTCGGAGCCCGTGACGCCGGAGGCGGGTAGCACCGTGGCGGTGGTGGCGGCCGGCAGCGGCGGCAACGGCTCGCCGCGGCCGAACAGCACGCTGCCAAGTCCGAACAGCACGACCGCCACCAGGATCAGCACAACCAGATACAGCAGAACCAAGGTCACGCCCTCGATACTGCCCGAAGGGCCTGACAACCGGCTCGTCGGATCAGGCCGGTTTCGACCGCGGCCGGCGGGTGAGCAGCCGCAGCGTGAAGCGGCTCAGGTGCGGCGCCCGGTTCGCCACCTGCACGAGGGCCCTATCGGCGGGCTTCATCGTCGCGTTGGGCGATGGGGTCAACGCCGCCTGTTCGGGCGTGGCCTGCGACGCCGGCCGCTGGTCCTCGCGGCGATCGGCCACGACGGCGTGCACCGACCACCTGCCCGGTACGCCCTTCAGTTCATGCGCCCCGCGTGGTTCGAACTCGACGCCCGAGCCGAACACCAGATCACGCACCGTCGCCGAGACCAACACCTCGCCCGGCCCGGCCAGCGCCATGATGCGAGATCCGATGTGCGCCGCGACTCCGCTGATGTCGTCGTCGGTCACCTCGCACTCGCCGGCATGCACGCCCGCCCGCAGTTCGACACCTTCGTCACTGGCATGTCGGGAAATCGCCAGCGCGCACCGGACTGCGAGCGTCGGGCGGTCGAACGTCGCAAGCACGCCGTCGCCCATCGTCTTGATGAGCGTGCCGTCGTGACGCTCGACCTGATCACGCACCGCGGCGTGGTGCGTGGCCAGCAGCGTCGACCATGTCTCGTCACCCATTTCCACCGCGCGCGCCGTGGACCCGACGATGTCGGTGTAGAGCACCGTCACGAGCTTGCGCGAGATGGGCCCGCGGGGCGCGCTGCCGCCGATGAAGTCCTCCATGCCGGTGAGGATGTCGTCGCCGTTGAAATAGCAGATGTGCTCGGCCCCAGGCAGTTCCAGCATCTTCGCCCCGGCGATGTTGTCCGCAATCCAACGTGAGCCCTCGACCGGGACGATGTCGCCGGTCCGGTGGATGATCAGCGTCGGCACGTCGACCGCGTCCACCGCAGTTGTGACGTCGTAATCCCACATTGCGTTGATCATCACCCGCGCCATGCCAGGACTCGCGCACGCCCGCTCGACGTTCGGGGCCAGCCTGCGGTACACCAGGTTCTCGCGCGCATACGGGGACAGAGTGTGGAGCATCGACCCGTCGCCCCAGTGGTCGCTGCAATGTCGAATCATGGCCCAAAACGGCTCGAACCGGTGTTCGGTGCCCGGGATGAAATCCTCGGTGGGCGTCAGCCGCGCCATACCGCTCATCGCGATCAGCCCCTCGACGCGCTCGGGGTGCGTCGCGGCCAGCAGGATCGCAGGCGCAGAAGCCTCGGAGTACCCGATGACCACCGCCCGTTTCGAGCCGGCCGCGTCGAGCACGGCGAGGAAATCATCGGCTCGCTGCTGCACTGTCGGAACGCCGGCAACCGGATCGGAGAGCCCGGTGCCGGGCTTGTCGAACAGCAAAAGCCGCCCGATGGACGCCAGTTCTCGGAGGAACGCGGTCGCATTCGGATCCGCCCACACCAGATCCAGGTGCGAAATCAGACCCGCACCAAGAATGATGTCGACGGGCCCATCACCGATCGCCTGATAAGCGATGCAGATGTCCCCCCGACGGGCGTACTCGACGTCGACGGTCACGTCGCTACCGGTTGTGCTTCCCCCACATAGACGCTGATCGTTCCCTGTGAAGGGCGTCAGGTCAATTAGCAAGGCTTATCCGCGTGGGCGCAGTGTGACCATCGGGGGGCGATCGGCCAGCGACACCGAGGACGTGCGCGGGGTGTAGTCGTCGCCGTCGGCAAAGAACTGCGTCAGGGCCACCCCGGAATCCGGGACGCCGCAGCGCGACAGCAGGGTTGCGATGACCTGGCGGCTCATCGACGCGAGCTCGGTCAGCGGCCGGTTGCGGTGGGTGCGCACGCCGAGGTTGACCTGAGCGATCGCGTCCAGGCCAAGCCGGTCGTAGGTGTCGATCAACAGCCCGATCTCGACGCCGTAGCCCGGCGCGAACGGCACCGAGGTCAGCAGCTCACGCGAGCCTGCGTATTCGCCGCCAAGCGGCTGCAGCAGGCAGCTCAGTTCGGGTCGCAGCGACGCCAACAGCGGGCGCGCGACGAGCTCGGTGACGCGGCCGCCGCCGTTGGCATCCTCGCTGCCGCTGACCTTCAGCGGACGTCGGTAGAAGCCCTTGACCAGGTGCACGCCCTCGGTGGTCAGCAGCGGGCCGACCAGCTTGGGCACGAACATCGGATCCGGATCGATCAGGTCGGAGTCGACGAAGACAATGATGTCGCCGGTGGTCGCGGCCAGCGACCGCCAGAGCACCTCACCCTTGCCGGGCTGCGGGTCGACCTCGGGCAGCGCGACCTCGCGGCTGACCACCTTGGCGCCCGCGGCGATCGCGCGGATCTCGGTCTCATCGGTGGAGCCGGAGTCCAGCACGATCAGTTCGTCGACCAGCCCGCCCAGCAGCGGCGTGATGGTCTCGACGACGCTGCCGACCGTTTCTTCCTCGTTGAGGGCAGGCAGCACCACAGAGATGGTGCGTCCGGCCTTGGCGGCGATCAGTTCGGCGATCGTCCACGACGGCCGGTTCCAACTGTGGTCGGTCAGCCATCTGCCGGTGACAACGTCCGTTCCCGGTAGTTCAGGCGACAGCGTCATCGTTCGACTCCCCGTCGCTCGTCGCTGGCTCGAGTCCGTCTCAGTGTCATGCCAGTCCCCTCACCGTGCGCGCGGGTGGGCGCGCGCCCTGGATCGACGCGACCATTTCCAGTACGCGTCGTGTGGGCCCGACTTCATGCACGCGGAACATGGCAGCCCCTTCCGCCGCAGCCAGGGCGGTCGCGGCCAGGGTGCCCTCCAGGCGTTCGGTCAGACCCACACCCAAAGTTTCCCCGACGAAATCCTTGTTGCTCAGCGCCATCAGGACCGGCCATCCAGTTTTTACAAGGTCTTTTACGTGGCGCAACAAACTAAGACCGTGATAAGTGTTCTTGCCGAAATCGTGGGTCGGGTCGATGAGCACGGCGTCCTTGGCCACTCCGGCGGCCACTGCCCGTTCGGCGGCGGCGCTCACCTCGGCGATCACGTCATCGACGACACCGCGTTCGGAGATGCCGTAGTTGACTCGGAACGGCCGCGTCCGCGGCGTCGCACCGCCGGTGTGCGAGCACACCAGGCCGGCCCCGAACTCGGCGGCGACTTCCGGCAGCACGGCGTCGTGGCCGCCCCAGGTGTCGTTGATCAGGTCGGCGCCGGCCGCGCAGGCCTGCTTGGCCACCTCGGAGCGCCAGGTGTCGACGCTGATCAGCTGGTCGGGAAAGGTGTCGCGCAGCCACTCGATGAACGGCACGACGCGGGCGATCTCCTCGTCGACAGCGACCGTCTCGCCCGGCCCCGCTTTCACGCCACCGACGTCGACGACATCGGCGCCTTCTTCGATCACGCGATACGCGGCGGCCTTGGCGGCCTCATCGGTGAAAGTAGCGCCGCGGTCGTAGAACGAGTCCGGTGTACGGTTGACGATGGCCATGATCGTGGCGCGATCGCCGGCCACCGGACGGCCGAGGAACGTGGACTGCACCTAACCAGGTTACGGGCGTTAGTTCTTGGGCTTCTTTCCGTCGGCGACCTCTTTTGGATAGTCGTCGTAGAACTCGACGTAGCCCTCGTCGCGGCCGGCCAGCACGTAGATCGGGTCTTCGATCTTGTCGGCTTCTTCGTCGCCCTCGCCGGTGTTGCCGCCGTAGCCCTCCTTGCGGAGGTCGCCCTTCTGGCTCTTGAACGTCGAGGTGTGCGCCAGCTCCTTGACGACGCGGACGAACAGCGGCACCGCGTAGCCGGGCAGGCGCTCATAGGCCGCTTTGGCCAGCGCCTTGCCATGGAACTCCTCGCCCTCCCTGAGCTGAATCGCCGCCATGCCCGCCTTGCCGCCGGCGCCCTCGACCTCGACGCCGAACACCGTCGCCTCCTCGACCTGCGGGTCGGTGGAGATCGCCGCCTCGACCTCGGTGGTGGCGACGTTCTCGCCCTTCCACCGAAACGTGTCGCCAAGGCGGTCGGTGAACGCCGCGTGCCCGAAGCCCTGCGACCGCATCAGGTCACCGGTGTTGAACCACACGTCGCCTTTTTTGAAGGCGTCGCGCACCAACTTCTTCTCGGATTCCTTCTTGTCGGTGTAGCCATCGAACGGCTGGAAGTTACTGACCTTTGAGAGCAGCAACCCTGGCTCGCCGTTGCGCACCTTCTTGACGCGGCCGTTGTCGTCGCGCACCGGATCGCCTGTCTCCGAGTCGTATTCGACGAACGCCACCGGCGTCGGGCAGATCCCGGTGGACTTGGGCACGTTGAGAACGTTGACGAATGCGGTGTTGCCCTCGCTCGCGCCGTAGAACTCGCACACCCGCTCGATGCCGAACCGTTCGGTGAACTCGTCCCAAATCGCCGGACGCAACCCGTTGCCGCAGATCACCCGAACCTTGTGTTTGCGGTCGGTGTCCTTCTCCGGCTGGTTGAGCAGATAGGCGCAGATCTCGCCGATGTAGACGAATGCGGTGGCTTCGTAGCGGATGACCTCATCCCAGAACTTCGACGCCGAAAACGACTTGCCAAGCGCCAGTGTCGAACCGCCGTTGAGTACCGCCGACAGCGCCACCGTCAACGCGTTGTTGTGGTAGAGCGGCAGGCAGCAGTACAGGGTGTCGTTACTGTTCAACCGCATTCCGAGACCACCGAATCCGGCAAGCGCCCGCAGCCACCGGTAGTGCGTCATCACGCTGGCCTTCGGCATGCCGGTGGTGCCCGAGGTGAAGATGTAGAACGCCTTGTCCTTGGCGAGGACGGCCGCGGCGGAGGCCGGGTTGCTCGTCGGCGCCGTCTCGGCGAGACGGTCGAATTCGTCGAGTGTCACCAGACCCTCTGTGTCGGCGCCGCATTCGTTGATCGGGTCGACGAATTCAGGGTCGGCGATGACAACCTTGGCGGACAACAGGCCCAGACTGTGCTTGAGAACGTCGCCACGCTGGTGGTAGTTCAGCATGCCCGAGATGGCGCCGCACTTGACCGCGGCGAGCATCAGAAGCACGGGTTCCGGCGAGTTGCGCAGCATGATGCCGACGACATCGCCATGGCCGACGCCACGGGCCGCGAGCACCGCGGCGTACCGGTTGGCGGTCTCGTTGGCCTCGCGGTAGGTGATGTCGCGGTCCTCGAACCGAAGGAACACCTTGTCTGCGTGGCGGGCGGCGCGCTCCTGAAACACCCTGCCGATGGAGGTCTTGGCTGTCGGACGCGCCCCGAAGCCGGTGATCACACCACTCAAGATCGTCGGTAGGTCCATCAGCAGACCTGGCACATGGCTGGCGATGTCGAGCAGCCCCACGCTGCTGCGAGTCCCCGACTTCTCGTCGCTCATATTCGGTGCGTCCCCTCCACTGTTCTGTTGTCGCTCACCTTAGTGATCGCTGTCACTGCGGTGTCATGCCGCCGCCGTTGCGGCTCCCGCGGGGCGCGCACATCGCCATCGCATCGTCCACGTCGTTCACCACAACCAACCGATCCAGCGCACCTTCGGCGACGTAACCGCTGTCGACCAGCCCGTGCAGCCAGGCCAGCAGGCCGTCGTAATGCCCGATCGGGTCGAGCATGACCACCGGCTTGTCATGCATACCCAAATACCCCGCTGTCCAGGCTTCAAAGAATTCCTCGAGCGTGCCGATGCCGCCGGGCAGCGCAACGAACGCGTCGGCGCGGTCCTCCATGATCTGCTTGCGCTCGCGCATGGTGTCGGTGACGACCAGCTCGTCGGCCTCGGTGTCGGCCACCTCACGATGCACTAGCGCCTTGGGGATGACCCCGACGGTGCGCCCGCCGCGGGCGCGGGCCGCGCCGGCAAGCGCACCCATGGCCGAGACGTTGCCGCCACCGGAGACCAGCGTCCAGCCGCGCTCGGCGATCGCCTCGCCAACTTCAACAGCCAAAGCCAGTAGGTCCGAATGCGTTGGCCCGGACGCGCAGTACACGCAGACCGCCCATTCGCGGCCAGGTTCTGGGGACACACGGACAACCTAGCGATAGTCTCCGGCGGTGCCAGTTGAGTGGGTGACCACACCGCACGAGCCCGCATTGGAACAGCTCGAAACGGGCCTCCGCGAACAAGCCGGGACGGTGCTCATCGGCTCGGCGGGGGTCGGCAAGACATGGTTAGCCCGCGCGGCGGCAGACCGGCTGGCGGCGCAGTTCGATCGCGTCGACTGGGTCATTGGGACGACGCCAGCGGTGCCGTTCGCCGCGTTCAATCACCTGATCGACGTCCCCGACACGGGTAAGACGGCGGCCGTGCTGCGTGCCGCGCGGGAGTCACTGAGCGACGGCAGGTTGTTGATCGTCGACGACGCGCACCTGCTGGACAAACTGTCGGCCGCGCTGGTTTACCAGTTGGCGGTCAGCGGCGCAGTGAAGCTGATCGTCACGGTTGACCCGAATTTTGTTGTCGTCGAAGAGGTTTCGGCCCTATGGCGCGACGACCTGCTGGCCCGGGTCGGCGTCGAGCCGCCAGGCCACGACGACAGTAGGCAGGCCGCCGCGGTCGAGGAGTTCGTCACCGCACTGCCGAAGCCGGCCCACCGGGTGCTGGAATATCTGGCCGTCGCCAATCCCGTTCCGGTCGCCGACGTTGCCGCGCTTGCGGGCGACCTCGGCGCCGCGGAAGCGGCAGGCGCCGTCGTCATCGACGGCGACGTCGTGCGGCCGGCGCACCCCCTGTTCGTCGACGCGGTCCGCAACGCGATGGGCGGCCCGGACCTGCGCCGGTTGCGCACCGAGGTGGTGAACGCGTCGGCACCCCCGAGCGGCGTCGTGCACCGGCTGCGGTTCGCAGTGCTCGCGGTGGACAGCGACAGTCCGCCACCGGTGGCCGACCTGGCCGCTGCGGCCGAGGACGCGTTGCGGCTGGGCGATCTGGAACTCAGCGAGCACCTGGGCCGCGCGGCGGTCGCACGGTCATCAGAGCTCTCGATTCGGCTAACGCTGGCCTATGCGCTGGCATGGCAGGGGTCGGGCAGGGACGCCGATGCCGTGCTGGCCGACGTGGATCCGTCGACGCTCTCGGAGACCGAGCTGATGGCGTGGGCGCTGCCGCGCGCGGCCAACCAGTTCTGGATGTTGTGCGAGCCAGAGCGGGCGACGGCGTTCCTGCAGGCCACCCGCGGCCGGGTGTCGACACCGGCCGCGCAGACCACGCTCGACGCGCTGTCGGCCACCTTCGCGATGAACGCGGGCAGTCCGAGCCGTGCCAAACAGATCGCCGATGACGTGCTGGCATCGCCCGCGGCCGACGACACCGCGGTCGGCTGGGCAGCGGCCGCAGCCGCATTGAGCGCGGCGCGGATGGGCCGCTTCAGTGAGGTCGACGCGCTGGCCGAGCGCGCGATCACCGCCGGGCATCCCGGCCTGCTGAGGTTCACCAGCGGCTTCGGGCAGACGACGGCATTGGTGATGGCCGGCGAACTGGACCGGGCGCAGGCATTGGGACAACAGCTCACCGACTTCGCACAGCTTCAGCAGCCCGGCCGCGCAATCGGTGAGGTGTTGGTGGCCGACGTGCTGATCGCCAAGGGTGAGCTCGAGTCGGCGGTGTCGCTGCTGCGCGAGGCGGCGGCAGCCCTTGCGCCGACGGGGTATTCGTGGGGTCCGCTGGCGTTGATGTTGTTGGCGCAGGCGCTGGGTCAGCTGGGCGAAACGGTCGAAGCGGGAAAGATGTTGTCGCGGGCCGAATCTCGGCACGGGTTGAAGTCGATGCTGTTCGCGCCGGAACTGTCGTTGGCGCGGGCGTGGACGTTGTCCGCGCGACGCGACGAACACGGCGCGGTCGCGGCCGCGCGCGACGCTGCGAAGGCGGCCGAGCGCGGCGGCCAATCGGCGATCGCACTGCGAGCTCACTTCGACGCCGCGCGGCTGGGCGACCTCCGCGCGGCCGACGCCATCGCGCGGCTCAGCGGCGAAGTCGACTGTGTGCTAGCCGGATTGGCGCTCGACTACGCGCGTGCCGTCACTGCTCGTGACGCCGCAGCGCTCAACGACGTGTCCGCGCGACTGGATTCGATCGGGATGAAGCGCGCGGCCGCCGGGGCGGCGGCACAGGCCGACACCGCCTAGAGGTTGCGACCGAGATCCTCGTGGCTCCTGTGCTCCGGCGACTTCACCGGCGCCTGGCCATGCTCTGACCGCCCCGCAGTGGCGCGGTCATTCGGTTCAGCGCGGTGCAACAGTTCACGTTCGTCACGCTGGGGTTCCTGCGCGGTGGCTCCGTCGTTGCCGTCGACTGCGTCGTCGCGCAGCGCGGGTTGCCCGGCCGCGCCGGGCGCAGTCGGGGGCGCACCGCCGGCCACTCCCCCAGCGCCACCGGTCTGCTGGGCGCCGAGCGACTGCCCGCCGCCACCGCCTTTTGCTCCCTGCATGGCCTGCTGCATCAGCTGACCGAACATGCCGGTCTGGCCGCCCAGCATCTGTCCGGGCGCACCCGCCATCTGCCCCATCTGGCCGGCTTGCTGTCCCAGTTGTCCGAGCATGCCGACGACCTGGCCGACGGACTGCGAGCCCGCATCGTCGGAGGTCTGGTAGGCCGCTTGGGCAACGCCCACCTTGCCCGAGAACACCGTCTCTTTCGCCTGCAGCGTCGCGACGTTGGCAGCCAACGGCGCCGCCAGTGTCGGGAGCACCGCCGCGATCGTCGCGCTCAACGCGTCCTGCCCGGCGGGAATCATCGGGATATCCGGCAGTTCCACCGCGGCCGGATCCCAGCTCAGGCCTTCGGGCGTCTTCAATGGATCACCCACAGCGTCACCAATCCTCGTCGACGTCGTCTTCGGCCAGGTCGTAGTCGAGCGGCGGGGGCAGCGCGAGCCCCGGGCTGGTGCCACCGCTCTCGCCTCGGTGGCCCATCATGCCCATGCCGCCCATGCCCATGCCGGCGGCCGCGGGGGCGACTCCGCCAATTGCAGTGGCTCCGGCGGCCGCGCCCTCCTGCGGCGCTGTGCTCACCGATTTGGTGCCAACCAACTTCGACATCTGGGAGGTCTGCAGCGGAACCCCACCGGAGCCGGGCAGAGCCGCCGCCTTCACCATGCCCGAGCCGCCACCCGCACCGGAGCCGCCCGCGAGCGGATGATTGGAGAACGAGGAAAACGGCAGACCCGCGGCACCCAGGGAATCCGCCTTGCCGCCGGAACCGAACATCGAGGTCAGCTGTTGCAGAGGCTGAGACAACTGCTGCAGTTGCTGACCCATCTGCTGAGGCACAGCCATCACCGCCTGGCCGAGCTGCATCGGGAGCTGTGTGGCCATCGACCCCATCTGGCTTATCATCTGCATCGCCTGCTGGGAGCCCTGCCCGGCCTGTTTCGAGGCCTCCTCGGTGGTGTCCTTGGCTTCCTTCCCGCCCGACACAGGCGGAGCCCCGGCGAACGGAATGCTCGGGGGCACGCCGAGGGTGTTGGCGAGTTCGGTCGTGTGGGCCGTCATGTTGGCGATGTTCTGCGACAGCCCCATCTTGATGCGGCTCTGCACCAGCTCCTGGGTGTTACTGAAGGGCATCGCCGAGAGCGCTTCGCACTCGTGCTGGACCTCTTGGGCGATCGTGTTGGCCAGCATCTTCGCCTTGACGACGGTGGCTTCCATGGCGCGCAGCTTCCCCGCGACGGCGGCGGCGTGTGCGGCGTTGGCCTCGTGACCGCCGATGATCGACGTGGCCTCACCCGTCGCCGCCAGCGACCCGGCGCCCTCCCAGACGTCGGACAGCTTCATCAGCTGGCCCTGCTGCTGGGGCACGATCGAGCCGGTGATTTTGGCGGCCAACGCCTCGAACTTTGCGGCCGCGGCGGCCAGCATCTCCTCGTCGACATTCGGCCAGCCAGGGCCCATCACCGTCTGCGACCCATATGGGCTCTTGTCGGGTGGGATCGGCATGCCATACAAATTACCGTGCCCCCGCTAGCTGTCGGTCCGCTAAATTGCCGCCAACCTGCCCTCCGACAGCCGTAGCCGACGCCGGATGCCGATATCGGCGAGGAACCGCTCGTCGTGGCTGACCACGACAAACGCGCCCTGGTATGCGTTGAGCGCGGCCTCGAGTTGATCGACGCTGACCAAGTCCAGGTTGTTGGTCGGCTCGTCGAGCAGCAACAACTGCGGCGCGGGTTCGGCGTGCAACACGCAGACCAACGTGGCGCGCAGCCGCTCACCGCCGGACAGAGCCGCCACCGGAAGGTGAATTCGATTGCTGCTGAACAGGAATTGGGCCAGCAGATGCATGCGACGGGTGTGGGTCAGGCTGGGCGCGTACACGGCCAGGCTCTCTGCGACGGTGCGGTCGGGATCGAGCAGATCCAGCCGTTGCGAAAGGTACGCGATACGGCCTTCGGCGCGCTGCAGCGTGCCCGCATCCGGCTGCAGGTCGCCGCTCATGACGCGCATCAGCGTCGACTTGCCCGCGCCGTTGGGACCGCTGAGCGCGATCCGTTCGGGACCGCGGATGTTCAGGTCGATGCCGTTGTCGGCGAACAGCTTTCGACCACCGCGGCAGACCTGAAGACCCTCCGCCCGAAACACGGTGCGCCCGGACGGCACGCTGGTGTCCGGCAGTTCGAGCACGATGATCGCGTCGTCGCGAAGGGCCCGTTCGGCGTCGTCGAGCTGAGATTGCGCCTCGGTGACTCGTTTGGCGTGCACGTCATCGGATTTGCCCGCCGACTCCTGGGCGTCGCGCTTCAACTTGCCTGCGACGATCTTCGGCAGCCCGGCGTTCTTCAGGTTGCGCGCCGCGGTGCTCGACCGTCGGGCCGCCCGCTCGCGGGCCTCCTGCCGCTCGCGCTTTTCGCGCTTGAGAAGCTGCTCGGCGTTGCGCAGGTTCGCCTCGGCGACCTGCTGCGCTTCGGCCACCGCGTGTTGATAAGACGTGAAATTGCCTCCGTAGAACAGCATTTCGCCGCGATACAGTTCGGCAATGCGGTCCATTCGGTCGAGAAGTACACGGTCGTGACTGACCAGCAGCAGGCACCCCGGAAAGTCATCCAGCGCGTCGTAAAGCCGATGCCGCGCGTCGACATCCAGGTTGTTGGTCGGCTCGTCGAGCAACAACACCTCTGGTCGCTTGAGCAGCTGTGCGGCCAAGCCGAGGGACACCACTTCACCGCCGGACAACGACCCAAGTCGTCGATGAAAACCGATGTGGCCCAACCCAAGACGGTCGAGCTGGGCGCGGGTGCGCTCTTCGATGTCCCAATCGTCGCCGATGGCCGCGAAGACGTCCTCGTCGGCGTTACCGGCCTCCAACGCCGCGAGGGCATCCAGCACACCGGCGACGCCCAGCACATCGGCCACGCTTCGATCCGCGACGAACGGCAGCGTCTGCGGCAGGTACCCGAGAATGCCAGCCACGGTGATCGTGCCTGCGGTAGGCGGGTATTCGCCGGCAATTAACTTGAGCAGCGTGCTCTTACCCGCGCCGTTGGGTGCAACGAGCCCGGTGCGGCCGTCGCCGACCGTGAACGACAAGTCGGTGAACAGCGGCGTGTCATCGGGCCAGGAAAAAGACAGATTCGAACAAGTAATAGACATGCGAGAGAGCTCTCGTGAATAGACGACGGGGGAACGAAGTCCGGGTCTCACCGCATGTGTCCCAGGGTAGGCACCCCGTCAAGCGGTTAAGTATCTCCGCAGCATGTCGGTCGCGGCGGTGATCGCGGCCACCTCGACGCGCTCGTCGGCGCGATGCGCGAGGTTGGGGTCGCCGGGTCCGTAGTTGACCGCCGGAATGCCAAGTGCTGCAAAGCGAGCGACGTCGGTCCAGCCGTACTTGGCGCGCACTTGTCCGCCTGCCGCGTCGACGAGCGCGGCGGCCGCGGGCTTGGTCAGCCCGGGCAGCGCGCCGGCGGCGGAGTCGGTCAATTCGATTTCCACGTCGAGCCCGTCAAGCACCCCGTGAACGTGCTGCAACGCCTGCTCGACGCTGCGGTCGGGGGCGAAGCGAAAATTCACGGTCACCGACGCCGCGTCGGGAATGACGTTACCTGCGATGCCGCCGTCGATGCGCACCGCCGATAACCCCTCGCGGTAGGTGCAGCCGTCGATGTCGACGCTGCGCGCTTGATACGTCTTCAGCCGGGCCAGCACGTCGCCGAGTTTGTGAATTGCATTGTCGCCCAACCAGGATCGCGCGGAGTGCGCCCGGGTTCCTGCGGCGCTGACGACGACGCGCAGCGTGCCCTGACAACCCGCCTCGATGAACCCGCCCGACGGCTCGCCGAGGATGGCGACGTCGGCCTGCAGCCAGCCCGGCAGCTCGCGCTCGATGCGGCCAAGACCGTTGGCGGCCGATTCGATCTCTTCGCAGTCATACATCACCAGCGTGATGTCGTGGGCGAGGTCTTCGACGGTCGCGGCCAGGTGAAGGAACACTGCGTCGCCTGACTTCATGTCCGAGGTGCCGCAGCCGTGCAGTTCACCGCCGCCGAATCTGCTGGGCAGGTTGTCGGCGGCAGGAACGGTGTCGGTGTGGCCTGCGAGCAGCACCCGCGAGGGCAGGCCGCGGCTGGTGCGGGCCAGCACGGCGTCGCCATTGCGGATGACCTCGAAGTCGCTGGCCTGCTCGCGCAGCGCGGCCTCGATCTCGTCGGCGATGCGCTGCTCCTGCCGCGATTCGCTGGGGATGTCCACCAGCGCCGCGGTCAGCGCGACGGGGTCGCCCCGTAAGTCCAGGCCCACAACGTTCGAGGTTAGTCGAGTAGCCTTTGGCGACGTGACATCTGCAGCAGGCGTCGGCCTGGCGACCATCGCCGCCGACGGTTCCGTCCTCGACACCTGGTTTCCTTCGCCCGAACTCGGCGCCGACGGCCCGGCGGGCACCGTGCGCCTGTCGGTCGCCGAGGTGCCGCCGGAGCTTGCGGAGCTGGCCGGCCCCGACGAGGACCGTGGTGTCGAGACAGTGGTGGTGCGCACGACGATCGCGTCGCTGGACGACAAGGCCACCGATGCCTACGACGCCTATCTGCGGTTGCACCTGCTTTCGCACCGGCTGGTCGCCCCCCACGGGCTGAACGCCGATGGATTTTTCGGCGTGCTGACCAACGTCGTGTGGACCAACTACGGCCCCTGTGCGGTCGAGGGCTTCGAGGTGGTGCGGGCCCGGCTACGCCGCCGCGGTCGGGTGACCGTCTACGGCATCGACAAGTTCCCGCGGATGGTCGACTACGTGGTGCCCTCCGGCGTAAGGATCGCCGACGCCGACAGGGTCCGGCTGGGTGCGCACCTGGCGCCGGGCACGACGGTCATGCACGAGGGCTTCGTCAACTTCAATGCCGGCACGCTGGGCAGCTCGATGGTCGAGGGCCGCATCTCGGCGGGCGTGGTGGTCGGCGACGGCTCGGACGTCGGCGGCGGCGCGTCGATCATGGGCACGCTGTCAGGCGGCGGCACCGAGGTGAACTCGATCGGCGAGCGTTGTCTGCTCGGCGCCAACGCCGGGCTCGGCATATCGCTTGGCGACGACTGCGTCGTCGAGGCCGGCCTGTACGTCACCGCCGGGACCAAGGTGGTCACCGCCGACGGCGAGACCGTCAAGGCCCTCGAGCTGTCCGGCGCCAGCAACCTGCTGTTCCGGCGCAACTCGCTGTCCGGTGCGGTCGAGGTCGTCAAGCGCGACGGCACCGGCATCACGCTGAACGAAGCCCTGCACCAGAACTAACTACCGCGAGCGTGCGTGTCTGCGCCCCGACACGCCGCAATTTGCGTGCATTTTGCGCACGCTCGTCACGCACCGAACGTGCGATGACGGGCGTAAGTTTCGATCATGAACCAGCCGACCGTCGCACTGTTTCCCGAACCCGGCGCGTGGGGGCCGACCAACAACCTCGTTGCCCTCGGGAATCACCTGCAGGAGCGGGGTATCCGCACGGTCTTCGTCGTCGAAGAATCATTCGAAGGTGAGCTCGCTGCACGTGGCTTCGAAGAGCGGCTGATGCGGATGGCTGCGCCGCCCGGTGGCGAAGAGGCCGTCGGCGGAGGCTGGGCCGAGTTCGTCCGCGAGACCTCACCGCAGTTTCGCAGGCCGACCATCGAACAGCTGGAGACGGTGACCGCGCCCATCTGGGCCGAATTCGTCGACGGCGCCGAGTATTCGCACGACAGGCTCACCGAAATCTGGAACGAACTGCAGCCCGACGCCATCGTGCACGACTGCGTCGCCAGCTTCCCGTCCGTGTCGCTGGCCGGCTGTCCGTGGATTCGTGTGGTGTCGGCCAATCCGCTCGAGGTCACCGACCCCGACATCCCGCCGGTGTTCTCCGGTTACCCGACACGCGACCGACGCGGGTGGGACGAGTTCTGGGTGGAGTATCGAAGGTTGACGGATCCGCTTGTCGAGCGGGCGTCGGCGTTTCACCAGCAGTGCGGCGCGCCGCCGTTGCCGGACGGCGAACAGTACGAGTCACCGTATCTCAACCTCTACATGTATCCGGCCGAGCTCGACTACCAGCGGTCACGCCCACTCGGTTCGACGTGGCATCGCATCGACACTGCGACCCGCAACTCCGATGGTGCCTTCGATGTCGCCGAGAAGGTCGGCAGCGACGGCAAGCTGGTGTACCTGTCGCTTGGCAGCCTCGGCTGCATGGACGTGCCGTTGATGCAGCGGGCGATCGACTCGCTTGATCGGACCCCGCACCGGGTGATCGTCTCGATGGGTCCGCTGCATGATCAGCTCACACTCGGCGACCGGATGTGGGGTGAGCAGTTCGTTCCGCAGACCGCGATCGTGCCGCAGTGCGACGTGATGATCACGCACGGCGGCAACAACACGGTGGGAGAAGCGTTCACGTTCGGGGTTCCGACGATCGTGTTGCCGCTGTTCTGGGATCAGTACGACAACGCGCAGCGGATCGACGAATGTGGTTACGGTGTACGGCTTTCCACCTACGAGTTCACCGATGACGAACTGCACGGTACTATCGACCGACTCGGCAACGATCAGCAGTTGGCCAAACGCCTCGCCGCCGCGTCCAAGCGATTGCAGGTCTCGCCCGGACGTGTGCTGGCCGCAGATCTGATCGAGAAGGTCGTCCGCAATTAACCACGGTGCAGGCCCACCCATTCCGCCAGTCCTGCCGCAGTGGTGATGTGGTCCAGCGCCAGCGCGACGGCACCGTGTAGCGGGCCGTCCTCGCCGTGCTTGGCGTCGCGCACCGGCGGCGGAGAGCTCTTACGGAAAGCCATCAGACCGCCGCGGTATGCATCGTCGAAGGCGTCCGGCGCTGCGGCGCGCAGTATGGCCGCAACACCACCCAGGGTGACGACCTCAGGATCATGCACATTGACGAAAGCCGCGATACCCCCGCCCAGTGACGCTGCCACAGCCTCAAAAGCCTTCTGGGTCTTCTTGTCTCGAGTTGGCCGGCCGATCAATTCGTGAACGTATGCGACCGCATCGTCGGGTGGCGGGTCGCCGAGGTATCTGGCAAGGGCACGTCCGTCGACAGTGAGATCCCAGCAGCCTCGCGCACCACACGGACAGACCAGCTTGGGGTCGCCGAACGGGACGTGGCCGTATTCACCCGCTGCACCGTGCAAGCCGACGAGCGGCTCGCCATTGACCACCAGCGTGCCGCCGATGCCTTCGGCGACCATCAGATACAGCGCGGTGGCGGCCGAACGGGCTGCGCCGGTGCGTACTTCGGCCAATCCCGCCAGCGTCGCGTCGTTACCCAATAGCAGTTCGATACCGGCGCGCGCGGGGACCTTCTTGGTCAGCACGGAAAGGTCGACGTCATTCCATCCCCGCGGGGTGAACTGTCCGAGCTTGGCTCCGCTGATGGGCCCTGCGGCCGAAACCGCTATTGCCCTCAGCCGCTTTGACTTTCGCCGGTAGATCGCCGCGATCTCGGTTGCGATAGGCGCGAGCACGGCGTCGAAATCCCCGCCCACATAACCGGCCTGCCCGACGACCTGCGGCACACCGTCCAGACCCGCAACGGCCAGCCGCCAATCCGCGGCGCGCAAGTCGACCGCGAGCACGACCGGCCCCTCGACGTGCGGGCCCATCACCGTGGTCGGTCTGCCGCGGCCCCGCGCAGGCGCCGGGCTTTCGTCGAGCAGTCGCGCTTGGCGCATCCGTGCGAGCAGCTCGGTGGCCCCGCCGCTGCCGATGCCGAGGCGCTGCGCCGCGGCCGCTCGGGTGATGCCCGGCTCGGATCGCACCACGCCGATCAGTTGAGCGGCGCTCAACCAGCGCGCATGTGCGGCTTGCCGCTGCTCCTGTGCCATCGCCGGTAGTATTCCACTTGAATATACTCGACTGCCGAGTATATTCGGCGCCATGACGCTAACCGCCGAGCGCGTTCCGACGGAGGGCCTTCGCGAAAGCCTGCCGGGACTGCTGTCCCTCGCGTTGGCGTCGTTCCTCGCAGTGACGACCGAGGTGTCGATGGTGGGGCTGCTACCGGACGTCGGCGCCAATTTCAGGGTGTCCGATTCCGTCACCGGCCTGCTGGTGAGCCTGTACGCGGTCATGGTCGCAGCGCTTGCAGTGCCACTGACGTTGGCGACGGCCCGCTTCGGCCGCAAGCCGCTGCTGCTGACGACACTGCTGGGTTATGCGCTGAGCAACGCGCTCGTCGCCGCGGCACCGGTGTTCATCGTGGTCGCAATCGGGCGGGCGATCGGGGGTACAACCCACGCGCTGTTCTTCTCGTTGATGATCGGCTATGCGCCCCGACTGGTGTCGCGCGCGCAAGTCGGCCGGGCGCTCGCGCTGGCAGGTGGCGGTGCGTCCGCGGGCATGGTGCTAGGTGTGCCGTTGGCGACATCGGTGGGCACCGCGGCCGGCTGGCGAGTGTCGTTCAGCATGTTGGCTGCGCTGTCGATCCTGACGTTCATGCTCGTGAGCAGATTGCTGCCGAGCGTGGGTCACGAGCCGGCAGCGGGCGGTTCCATCCGCGCGGGCCGCCGCGCGCTCACGGCGGTATCCGCGTCGAATCTGTTCGCATTTCTCGGGCAGTTCACGGTGTACACCTTCGTCAGCGTGCTGTTGCTGTCTAGCGGAGTCAGTCCCGCATTCGTCGGGCCGATTCTGTTGGCGTGCGGCGCATGTGGGCTGATTTCTTTGTGGTGGGTCGGCAGGCATCTCGACCAAAGACCCAGACGAGCCGCCGTGGTGGTGCTGACGATAGTGATCGGCGCAGTCGTCGTACTCGGCAGCACGTGGCCGTCGCTGGTCGCGGTGATCGTTGCGACGGCCGTCTGGAACGGTGCGTTTGGTGGGTTGCCGTCGATATACCAGGCGTGTGCGGTGCGCACGCACGCGGTTTCGCCGGAGTTGGCGGGCGCATGGGTGAACGCGACGGCCAACGCAGGCATCGCCGGTGGCTCGGCGATCGGCGCCGGTCTACTTCAAGTGGCAGGCCTGTCGTCGTTACCGTGGGTTGGCGCATTGCTGATCGGGGTTGGTCTAGCGTTAGTCATACTGTCCCGCAAGGCATTTCCAGCGAAGGCTTAACCAGCAGCGTTCGGCCGCAAGGGCGGGCAGTTGCCCTGCGGGTCGACGGCCAGCTCGAAGTGCCACAGCTCGTTTGCGTAAATCTGGCAGAGGCCGAACTGGGCGCCGTTGCGAATCAACCAATTGTCGGCGTCGACGGGAGCGATGTCGACCGCTTGGCCCACAACATGTTTCGACACGTCAGGCGATGCCACGAACTGCCGAGCGATGTCAACGCTGCCGTAGCCCCGGACTGCGTTGTCGAACAATCGTTGCTGAAAGCCCGTCGACCGCCAACCCGAATTGATCCGCAGGTCCACTCCCTGCTGCTTTGCGGCGTCGGCCGCGTCCTGAACAGCCTTCAGCAGAGCTGGATCGAGTTGCCCCACCGCTGGATTCGACGTGTCGAAAGGGCTGAGCGTCTGGCCGTCTGGAATCCATCCGCCGTAGGTATCGGTGGCTGCGGGGCCGATGGTGAGCGGTGCCGGAGCAGCGGTCGGCTCGGTGGTGGCGATGGGTTCGATCGGCACGGCGGCGGCGCACCCGCTGATGAGCAACGCCGTCGCACTCAACAGACCGCGAGCGTGCGCAAAATGTACGTTAAATGCGGCGTGTCGGCGCGCAGACACGCACGCTCGCGGTAGTGAGGACATCAAGTGTGGGGCGCGAGGATGCAAAACTCGTTGCCCTCCGGGTCGGCCAGCACCACCCACGACTGCTTGCCCTGGCCGATGTCGACATGCCGTGCGCCCAAACCGATCACGCGGTCGACCTCGGCCTGCTGATCGTCGGGCCGGAAGTCGAGGTGAATGCGGTTCTTGACCACCTTTTCGTCGGGCACCGCGAGAAAGAGCCAGTTGGGTCCGGCACCGGGCGGGGCCTCGAGCACCACATCACCATCCTTGTCGACGTGCTGCTGCCAGCCCAGCACTTCCGACCACCACGCACCCAGGGCGTTGGCGTCATGGGCGTCGATGCAGATTTCGTCGAACGTCAGACCCATTCGGTCAACTCCTTCTTCAACACCTTGCCCATTGCGTTGCGCGGCAAACTGTCCACCTTTCGCACCTCGCGGGGGCGCTTGTGCACCGAAAGTTGTTGGGCGACATAACCGATCAGAGCTTGGGGGTCGGCATCACCGACGATGAACGCGACGATGCGCTGGCCGAGATCGTCGTCCGGTGCGCCGATAACGGCCACCTCGTCGACGCCGGCGTGGCCGAGCAACACGGCTTCGATCTCGCCCGCGCCAACGCGAAAGCCGCCGGTCTTGATCAAGTCGACGGATTCACGGCCGACGATGCGATGCATGCCGGAGTCGTCGATCACCGCGACGTCGCCGGTGCGGTACCAGTCGCCGTCGAATGCCTCGGCCGTCGCGTCCGGCCTATTGAGGTAACCATCGAAAATCGTCGGGCTCTGAACCTGCAGGCGCCCAATGGTTTCGCCGTCGTGTGCCACGGTGTCCCCGTCGTCATCCACCAGGCGCGTCTGCACGCCGATCAACGGCAGTCCCACCGATCCGGGCCTGCGCTCGCCGTCGAAGCGGGTGGACAACGTGATCAGCGACTCAGTGGCGCCATAGCGTTCCAACGGTCTGTGCCCGGTTAGCTCCGCGAGCTTGTCGAATACCGGGACCGGAAGGGGGGCGCTGCCCGAAACAAGCAGCCGCGCCGACGACAGAGCCCGCGCCGCAGATTCATCGCCGACGACTCGCGTCCACACCGTCGGTACGCCAAAGTACATCGAGCCACCGGCAGCCGCATATGCGTCGGGCGTGGGTTTTCCGGTGTGCACGAAGCGATTTCCGATCCGCAGCGACCCGAGCAGTCCGAGAACCAGGCCGTGCACGTGATACAGCGGCAGCCCGTGCACCAGAGTGTCGGCCGGCGTCCACTGCCACGCCTCGGCAAGCATGTCGATGTCCGCAGCGACCGCGCGCCTGCTCACCACCACGCCCTTGGGCGGACCGGTGGTGCCAGAGGTGTAGATGATCAACGCGGTCGCATCCGGATGCGGCTCCGGGTAGCGGTGCCATGACCGGGCGTGCAGGCGCACCGGAATATGCGGCAGACCTTCGGTCTCGTCTGGCTTCTCCCCCAGCCATGCCTGCGCGCCGGAGTCGGTCAGGATGTGTCGACGCTCGGCCGCGCCGACGTCGGCGGGCACGGGGACGACGGGAACACCCGCGATCAAGCAGCCGGCGACAGCCAACACCGTCGCCGCAGTCGGAGTCGCCAGCACGGCAACCCGATCGGCGGCACCCACCCGCTCAGCCACCGACGTTGAGGCACCGACGAGATCGCTGCGGCTGAGCGTGGTGCCGTCGATGCGGACCGCGTCATCGATGTCGGCGCCGCCAGCGACAGTCGCGGGGTCCATGGAGGCTAGGAGCACGACGTGAGGTTACCCATTCGCCGCTCGGCGATACTGGGCCGGTGAATCAGATCCATCGAGTGGCCTCGCGCGAGGTGTACCGGAACAACTGGCTGTCCCTGCGCGAAGACCGGATCCGGCGACCTGACGGCACCGACGGCATCTATTCGGTGATCGAAAAACCGACGTACGCGCTGGTGATCGCGCAAGACGGGGATCGCTTCCACCTGGTCGAGCAGTTCCGGTATCCGCTGGGCATGCGGCGCTGGGAGTTTCCGCAGGGCACCGCGCCTGATCGCGAGGAGGCGGATCCAATCGAGCTGGCCCACCGCGAGCTGCGCGAAGAGACGGGATTGCGCGCCGCGTCGATGGAGTTCCTGGGCATGCTCGACGCCGCGCCGGGCATGAGCAGTCAGCGCGGGCGGGTCTTCCTCGCGACGGGACTCACCGAGGGCGCCCACGACCGTGAGCACGAAGAGCAGGACATGCACAGCGAGTGGTTCTCCCGCGATCAGCTGGAACGGATGATCCGCGAGGGCGAAATCACCGATGCACAAACCATCGCCGCGTGGGCGTTGCTGTTGCTGTCAGAGCGGTAGGCAATGAGTTCTCGCCGCGCGCTCGGTCTATATGGGCATGAAGACTAACGCGAAAAACCTCGACTGCTACGGCACCCCGCCCATCGAGTGGGAGCGGGTACAGGAGGTCCTGAACTCCGACATCACGCAGGCCCCGGATACCGGCGGCCCGAACCGACACACGGCCTGGCTGACCACGATCAATCCCGACGGCGCGCCGCATGTCACGCCTGTCGGCGTCATCCAGCTCGACGGCGTCCGCTACTTCACGTCCGGACCCGGTACTCGCAAGTCGCGCAACATCGACGCCGACCCCCGGTGTGTCATCAGCATCGCGACTCAACCATTCGACCTCGTCATCGAGGGCAGCGCCGCACTCGTCACCGATGCTGACGAACTGCGTTCTGTCGCAGACGAATACAACCGCGTCGGCTGGCCGGCGCAAGTAGCCGGCGACGCCCTTACCGCCGAATACAGCGCGCCGTCGGCGGGACCGCCGCCGTGGCATGTCTACAGAATCACACCCGACACCGTGTTCGCGTTCGGCACCGCCGAACCAGGTGGCGCGACCAGATTTGATCTATCGCGATGAGTTTTGAACCACCCGAGGGTCTACCTCGTTGAAACCACTAACCAGTGGTGACGCCGCAGAAAGGGGTGACACGATGACCATGATCTTGGGGATGCTGGCGATGATGCCCGTATTGTTCGCCAGCGCCGGCTACGTCCTCGTGTCATCCGGCGGCACCGCCGAAAGTGAGGAAACGCAACGCCGATGACTGATGAGGAAGCCGTCCGCCAACTCATTCTCCGCTGGGCCGACGCTGGACACACCGGCGACCTCGAAACCGTTCTTGCCGACCATGATCCAGGCATCGTCCAATTCGACGTGCCGCCACCATACGACGGTGTCCGCGGCATCGACGCCTATCGGGACACCTGGCCGGACTTCTTCGAGTGGCAGCGCCAGGGTGCAGTCTTCGAAATCACCGAGCTGGATGTGACGGCGGGTTCGGACGTGGCGTTCGCGTACGCACTGGCGCGCTGCGGTGAACCGGAGGACTTCGAGAAGAACCCGGACAATCGGCTGCGGATGACCTTCGGCCTGCGCAAGCGTGACGGCCGCTGGATCGTCACCCACGAACACGGTTCGTTCCCGCTGGCTGGCTAGTGCCTCGCCGAAACTGCGGAGAGATCGCGATTCCGGAGGAATTCGCGATCTGTGCGCAGTCTCGATGCCCTAGTGCCTGCGCTCCGCGAGCGCCCGCAGGAAGAACGTCAGGTTCGCGGGCCGCTCGGCCAACCGCCGGACGAAGTACCCATACCACTGCGTGCCGAACGGAACATAGACGCGGACGTGGTTACCCTCGTCGGCCAGCCGTCGCTGCTCGGCATCGCGGATGCCGTACAGCATCTGGTATTCGAAATCGTCTACCCCGCGGCCATTCTCGCGAGCCAGCGCAGGCACCGCCTCGATGATCTGCGGATCGTGGGACGCCACCATCGGGTAGCCGGACCCCGCCATCAACACCTCGAGACACCGCAAGTACGACTCGGTGACGTCCTCGCCGGCGCGGTAGGCCACCGACGAGGGCTCGTCGTAGGCACCCTTGCACAACCGGATCCGGGCTCCCGACGCCGCGAAATCGCGGCAGTCGTCCTCGGTGCGCTTCAGGTAGGCCTGCAAAACCGCGCCCAGCCAGTCGAACTCGGTGCGCAGGTCACGCACGATCGACAGTGTCGAATCGGTGCTCGTGTGATCCTCGGCGTCCACCGTCACCCACACGCCAAGCTTCTGTGCACGCTCGCAGATCGTGTGCGCATTCTCCAGCGCGACCTTCTCGCCGTCGCGCGGTAGTGCCTGCCCCAGCGCCGACAACTTCAGCGACACCTCGAGTGGGCGCAATCGCCCGGAAGCCTCGCTGCGTGTGCCGAGCGCGTCGAGCAGGCCCAGGTAGGCGTCGACCGTCGCGTTCGCCGTTTCGACGTCGGTGACGTCTTCGCCGAGGTAGTCGATGCTGACCAACCGTCCCGAATGCCGCAGTTGCTCAACGGAGTTCATCGCATCGGCCACGGTTTCACCCGGTACGAACCGATGCACTACATCGCGTGTGACAGGCAGCCGCTCGGCGGTGCGCCGCAAGCCGTCCCGCCGGCTGGCGGCCAGGATCGCCGGGCGCGCGACCCGGTGGAAAAGCTCGGACATCATTCGCTCTCCATATGCGGGTAGGTGTGGTTGGTCGGCGGGACGAACGTCTCCTTGATCGAGCGGGCCGACGTCCAGCGCAGCAGGTTCAGCGCCGAACCGGCCTTGTCGTTGGTGCCCGACGCCCGCGAACCGCCGAACGGCTGCTGTCCGACGACGGCTCCTGTCGGCTTGTCGTTGACGTAGAAGTTGCCTGCCGTATGGCGCAGCCGCTTCTCGGCGGTCAACACCGCAGACCGATCGTCGGCGATCACCGCGCCCGTCAACGCGTACTTGGCACCGGTGTCCACGACGTCGAGAATCCGGTCGTACTCGTCGTCGGCGTACACATGCACCGCCAGGATCGGCCCGAAGTATTCGGTGCAGAACGACTCGTCGGTCGGGTCGTCGGACAGCAGCACGGTCGGCCTCACGAAATAGCCTTCGCTGTCGTCATATTCGCCGCCGACGGCGATCGTCACGTTGGCCGCCCTCTTCGCCCGTTCGATCGCCTTGACGTTCTTCGCGAATGCCCGCTCGTCGATCACGGCGCCGCCGTAATTGGTCAAGTCGGTGACGTCGCCGTAGCGCAATGCCTCGGTGGCCGAAAGGAAGTCGTCGCCCATCTGCTGCCACACCGAACGAGGGATGAACGCGCGCGACGCCGCCGAGCATTTCTGCCCCTGGTAGTCGAACGCGCCGCGAATCAGCGCCGTGCGCAGCACATCCGGCCGCGCCGACGCGTGCGCGACCACGAAGTCCTTGCCGCCGGTCTCGCCGACGAGCCGCGGATAGGTGTGGTAGCTATCGATGTTCGCACCGACGACGCGCCAGAGGTGCTGGAACGTTCCCGTCGACCCCGTGAAGTGGATCCCGGCCAGCCGCGGATCCGCAAGGGCCACATCGGAAACCGCGATGCCGTCACCGGCCAGCAGATTGATCACACCTGGCGGCAAGCCGGCCGCCTCGAGGAGCTGCATGGTCAGGTAAGCGGCGAACGTCTGCGTCGGTGACGGCTTCCACACCACCGTGTTGCCCATCAACGCGGGGGCCGTCGGCAGGTTGCCCGCGATCGCGGTGAAGTTGAACGGAGTGATCGCGTAGACGAAGCCCTCGAGCGGCCGGTAGTCAGTGCGGTTCCAAACGCCGCGGCTGCTGATCGGCTGCTGCGCCAGGATCTGCCGCGCGAATGCGACGTTGAACCGCCAGAAGTCGACAAGCTCGCACGGCGAGTCGATCTCGGCCTGATAGGCGGTCTTGGACTGACCAAGCATGGTGGCCGCGGCGATCTTCTCTCGCCACGGTCCGGCCATCAGGTCGGCGGCGCGCAGGAACACCGCGGCCCGCTCGTCGAACGGGGTGGCCTCCCAGTCCGCCTTGGCGGCAATCGCTGCCTCGATCGCGGCGGATGCGTCGGAGTGCTCGGCGTTGGTGAAGGTGCCCAGTCGCGCGCCGTGCCGATGCGGCTGGACCACGTCGAAGCGGTGGCCGCCGCCCATGCGGTGTCTGCCGCCGATGACGTGCGGCAGGTCGATCGGATCGGCGGCTAGCGCTCGAAGCTGTTCGGTGAGCCGGGTGCGATCACCCGAACCTGGTGCGTACTCGTGGATCGGCTCGTTGGCCGGGAAGGGCACGTCGGTGATGGCGTCCATGCAGCAAGGATCCCCGGAATGCGACGCGCAACACATGGCCGATCCGACAACAGCGTCAGCGATCTATAGTCGAATCGGACAAAGGAGTGCGGCATGGCTGTGCAGAGCACCGGGTTGGGTCTCGGCCAGCTCCTGCTGGCGCTCGATCGCACGATGGTGACGCTGGTCGAGGCGCCGCGCGGCCTGGATATGCCGGTGGGTTCGGTGGCGCTCGTCGACGCCGACGACGTCCGGCTCGGCCTCGCGGTCGGCCCTGGTTCGGCGGATCTGTTCTTCCTGCTCGGCGTTTCGGACGACGAGGCGGTGCGCTGGATCGCAGAACAAATCGGAAGCCCGGGCTCCGGCCCGATGTCGCCGCCGGAGCGGCTCCGGCAGCCGGCCGCCATCTTCGTCAAGGAGCCGTCAGCGGCCGCGATCAAGCGTGCGGTTGCGCTCGGCATCGCGGTGGTGGCCGTGGAACCGCAGGCGCGCTGGGAGCTGCTCTACAAACTCGTCAACCATGCCTTCGAGCACCACGGCGACCGCAGCGATCCGCTGTATGACTCCGGCACCGACCTGTTCGGTCTCGCGCAGTCGATCGCCGACCGCACGCGCGGGATGATCAGCATCGAGGACGCGGACTCGCACATGCTGGCGTACTCGGCGTCCAGCGACGAAGCCGACGAGCTACGCAGGCTGACGATCCTGGGCCGCGCGGGCCCGCCCGAACACCTGGAATGGATTGGGCAGTGGGGCATTTTCGACGCGTTGCGCGCCAGCGGTGATGTGGTCCGCGTGGCCGAACGTCCGGAGCTGGGGTTGCGGCCGCGCCTGGCGGTCGGCATCCATTTGCCCCCCACCGACTCACGCAGAAGGCCCGGGTACGCGGGAACCATTTGGCTGCAACAGGGTTCGGCGCCATTGGCCGACGACGTCGAGGACATCCTGCGCGGCGGCGCGGTGCTCGCGGCGCGGATCATGTCGCGGCTGGCGGCGACGCCGTCGACACATACCATGCGCGTGCAGGAGTTGCTCGGGCTGACCTCCGAGGAGGCCGACATCGGCGCGATCGCGCGCGAGCTGGGCATCACCGTCGACGGACGTGCGGCGTTGATCGGCTTCGTCGGCATCGAGAGTTCAGTGCCTGCGGAGGTGATCGCGTTGAGCGCCAGTGCTTTTCGAGCCGACGCCCAAGTCGCGTCGACAGGCGAGCGGGTCTACGTGCTGCTACCCAAGACGGGCGGCGCATCCTCGGTGACGTCGTGGGTGCGCGGCGTGGTCGCCGCGTTACGGCGCGAACTCGGCTTGACATTGCGCGCGGTGATCGCCGCACCGTTGACGGGCCTGGCAGCAGCCGCGGGGGCACGCGCCGAAGTGGACCGGGTGTTCGACAGCGCCGAGCGTCACCCCGGCGCCATCGGACAGGTCAGCTCGCTCGACGAGGCACGCACCACCGTGCTGCTCGACGAGATCGTCTCGCAGGTGGCCGGCCAACCGAGATTGGTCGATCCTCGAGTGCGGCAATTGCGCGAGCAAGAGCCGATGCTGGCTGAGACATTGGAGGCCTACCTGGACGGGTTCGGTGACATCGCGGCCGTCGCACAACAACTCCACGTGCATCCGAACACGGTGCGCTATCGCGTGCGCCGGATCGAGAAACTGCTGTCGACGTCGCTCGATGACCCCGACGACCGCCTGGTCCTCGCGCTGGGCTTGCGCGCCACCGAGCGCTAGTCATACCCGTCAGGGCCGGCTTTCGTGACCGGGCTTGCCATGGGTGCGACGGCGTTCCTTCATCTCTGCTTCGAAGATGTGCCTGACTCCCTGTTGAAGTTCGTCCCGGACCTGGCGCTCGTGCTCGCGGAACACCGACCAGTAGTTGTCGTCGAAATCCTCGACGATCTGGAATGTCCACCGGCCGTACAGGACATTGCGGCCGAGAACCTCCGCCTCGAGCCGCTCGGCGATCGCGGCATGCCCCGCTTTCCTGAGCTTGTTGCATGCGTCGCCCAACAGCAGATCGGCATGGCCCATCAGTTGATGAAACGAGTACAGCTCACCACGCGCACGTTCTACGCATTCCAGAGCCTCTGAGACGGCACCGACCGCCTCGACCGTCGCATCGTCCATCCCGTCGGGGCGCACGCGCTGCCCCGTGTCCATCTGAGTCATAGTGCCGACATACCCATTTCAGGACCGAATGCATCGTTTGTGCATTGATAGCGATCGCTGGGAGGCAACCTGGCTCTATTGTGTCGGGTTGGAGGGACAGTGGACCAGACGTCAAGACGCAAGGGCCGTCGCGAGGATCGTGACGCGGACCTGCCGCAGTACACCGTCGGTGTGGTCGCGGAACGCATCGGTGTGCCGATCGCCACCCTGCGCAGCTGGAATCAGCGATACGGCGTGGGGCCGCCCGATCACAGCCCGGGCAGCCACCGGCTCTACAGCCAAAACGACATCTTGATGGTCGAGCGGATGCACCACCTGATCGGCGAAGGCGCCAGTCCCCGTAGCGCTGCTCGCGCCGCGCTTGATGCGGTTGTTCCGCCCCGGGCCGATACCGAAAACCTGCTCGTGGCTGCCTTCGATCTGGACATCGTCCGCGCAGGCCGACAGCTGGAGGGCCACCTGCGCCACTACGGCGTCGTTGACACGTGGGATCTGTTGATACGGCCCGTGTTTTCGGCCATCGAAGCCCGACAGGCCGACGGCGAAGGATGCATCGATGTCGAACACGCGCTTTCGTGGGCGGTCTCGCGGTCGTTGCAGCGTGTCCCCATCGCGGCTGCCGACAAATCCGCTTCCACCATCCTGGCGTGCAGCGAAGGCGAGACGCACACCCTGCCCATCGAGGCGCTCCGCGCGGCGCTCGGGGACCACGGCCACGGCTCGTTGATGCTGGGCGCCGACGTGCCGCCCGCCGCACTCGTCGACGCCATTGAACGCACACCTCGGCCGACGAACGTGGTGTTGTGGGCGCAATCCTCCGACACCGCCAATATTGCGACGGCCAAGGCGGTCGCCGCCGCTCATGCCCGGCTGTTTGTTGGCGGCCCCGGATGGCAGTCGGCGCGGCTGCCAAAGAAGGCGGTCCGGGTAGACAGCCTCCAGGCCGCGCTGCAGGCCCTGGTCGAGTAGACTGCCCAGGGTTGCATCGTTTCCGCATCGATTGATTGGGTACCCGTAGCAGATGCCTGAGACCGCACTAGCCGGCACCGACGAATTGGTCGTGCTCGTCGACGACGATGGACGAGAGCTTGGAACCGCCGCCAAAGCCTCCGTCCATCACGAGAAGACACCTCTGCATCTGGGCTTCTCCTGCTACGTGTTCGACGCCGACGGCCGCGTCTTGATGACCAGGCGGGCACTCGGCAAGCGGACATGGCCCGGGGTGTGGACGAATTCGTTCTGCGGCCATCCCGCTCCGGGTGAAGCTGTCATGGACGCGGTGCACCGACGGGCTCGCCAGGAACTCGGCCTGAGTATCGATGGACTGACATGTGTGCTGCCCGACTATCGGTACCGCGCGGTTGCCGCCGACGGCACGGTCGAAAACGAACTCTGCCCGGTGTTCTGCACCACTGCGGCGGGGCCCGTCCGCCCGGTGCCCGACGAGGTCATGGACCACGCCTGGGTGCCAGGGGCCGAATTGCGGACGGCCGCTGGCCTGCGCTGGGCGATCAGCCCGTGGGCGGCCGAGCAGATCCCACTGCTCGAGGGTGCTGGTGGCCCGAATCAGTGACGCCGCCGCAGGCGATGGATCCGTTCGGCATAGGCGAGGTCGTCGCGCCATAGCCGGGTGGCAGCGCGTCGCATCGCCAGCTTGATCAGGGGTGCGCCACGCAATGCGTGGCCGAAACCCGGCCTGTCTGAGTGCGCTACGACCGCCTCGAGAACAGCGGTGCGGGGCAATCCGTCGGCTCCGGGACCTACTGGCGTGGCGTGCGTTTCGACCACGCTGCCCGTTCCCTCGCCGTCGACGATGCGCATCACGATCGTCCGCGGTTCCGGACTCGTGAATTCGGCGACGACGGGCACCCCCACCCTGCCGATCCGAAACGTCACCGCGACCAGGAAACGATCCAGCTCCTCTGGAACATCGTCGTCAGCCGGCGGCGCGGTGAGGACGTCGAGCCGAGTAAACGAGTACGGGTGAAACCATGATCCATGCCAGGGATCCATCCGGTTGGCGATGACGTCGCGCGGCTCGCAGATACCGACCAGGCGCGCCACTGCGTCGATTTGAGCCCCGCGCGGCCGCTCGGAAAGCACCGGGCGCTCCGTGGGCGGCTCACCGCCGATGCCGTCCAGACGCACCCAGGTCAGCACGCCGTCGTCGTGCGACGGATAAGGCCGCCAACCGAATTCGGATCCGCCGTGCAGGCGTAGCCCGTGCCACGGGCATACCAGCGCGCCGCAGTCGACACTCCCCGTCGTGAGGTCGGCGCCAAGGTGTGGGCATGCCTCCGGTCCGATATGCACGGCACCGTCTTCACCTCGCCACGCGACCAGTTCAACGCCGGCGACGGACCCGCCAACCGGTCGCTTCCTGATGGCATCACTGGCGGCGAACGCATACCAGTTGCCGCTTGGGCGGCGTTGCGAGCGGCGTAACGCGGCATTGATGACAGCAGGCGCCGCATCGAGATAGGTCGGACGTTGTTGCGACCAGCGCAGGGCCGGAAGCATTTGAAAGGGCGTCGTTTTCGACAGGCGTGAGGTGAGATCGGCGAACCTGCTCATCGTTGTGATCGCCTTTCGCGGTCGGCAAGCCGGCTCAGAAGTCTTATCCGGCCGGCGTTCGGCACAGTGTGCACCGGGTGACCCCGGATCCCGAATCGCTGCAGTTGACCGTTGGCGGCCGCCCAACCGGTCGTGGCGGCGCGTTCCATCAACGCGACAGGTAGGTCGATGCGGACGCCGTCACCGGCCAGCATCACAGCGGGGTTCGGCGTGGCCACACCAGGACGATCCTCGAAGTCGCCCGGCGCAAACCGCGGGCAATCGTTGTGGCACAACACTTTCTCACCGACAATCCTGGCCGCCCTGGTTTCCGGGTACAGCTCACGTAACCGATCCAACAACTCCTCACGCACGTCGGCGTGGGCCGTCACCGCATACGAGTGCAGTTCGACGACGGACCCGCCGGTGCGCTCAGACCATGCTTTCGCTTCGCGTTCGTAGCGCTCCAGCACGCTGACGTTGTCCAACGGAGTCCGCCCGCCCGTGCCCACGAACGGTGCGCGGTCGGGATTCACTTTGCGATCAAGCCACAACCGAAGCACCACAAAGGGCGGCGCGGTGCCCAGCTTCGTCACACTCTTGCGCCAGTCGTCGTCCCCGAGAGAGGGTGAGTTCTCCACTATGCGCTGAAGGCCTGCGACATCAGTCGCCAGCACCACACCGTCGGCATCGAGCCGTTTCGAGGACTCACAGTGCACCACCATCGGTCCTTGGGCGCATACCTCCCGCACGGCCGTGCCTGTCAGGAACCTAACGCCGAGCGACTCCAGATAGCGCCGCAGCGGATTCCACAGGGCGACATCGAAATTGGCGTTGGCGACATCGAAGAGCAGGCCCTCACTGGAGCCCAGGAAGTAGATGTGGAACATCGCCGCAAGTTCTGCTGCCGACAGATCGGCCGGTTCGGCGAAAAAGCTGCGCGAGAACACTTCGAACGCCAGATGCCGTGCCGCTTCTGGGAAGTTGATGTCACGAAGGAACGAATCGGCATCGATGTGGTCGAGCCGGTGGTAGATGTCGGGCACCGACACCGCGGCAAGCGGACCGGCAGCGCGGGCGTTGAGCCGCACGAGATCGCGCAGCCGAAATGTCGGACTGCGTAGCGCAAATGCCAACGCGTTGAGCGGTGGCGCCAGCGGCAGCCCGCGAAAAGTGTCCAGCCGGCCTGCCGCGTCGATCAGGGGATAGTCATCCACCGGCGTCAACATCGACAGGTCTGAGTCCACGCGGCGCAACAGGTTCCGCAAGTTGTAGTACTGGCGGAAAAACGCGTGAAACCCGCGGTTCATCGCCACATCGGTGCCCGCAGGCAAGGTCTCTGTCCAGCCACCGACCCGGCCGCCGAGGTACGGACGCTGCTCGACAACGTCGACCGTGACGCCGCGTTCTGCCAATCCCGTCGCGGCCGCCAGCCCGGCGATGCCTCCGCCGATGACCACCACGTGTGGCCTGCTGGGTAGCGCCGCGGCATCAGGAACGCCTTGGCGGGCGGCCAGCGTCACGCGTCGCGGATCGGTCATCGTGGCGCCTGCCCTAAGAAGGTGTGCACGACGTTGCGCTGCCAGCCGGGCATCGTTTCACTCCGCACCGAGGTGAAGCCGTTGGCGCGCAGTCTGTCTCGGAACGCGGCTGCGCCGTCGAACCGGTTGACGCTTCGCCTGAGGTATCGGTACAGCGCCACGTCACCACTGCGCACGCGGCCGCTGGGAATGATGATCGTCGCGCATACGGCGTTCCACACGATCGTGGCGAGCCGCGAATCGCGCACCGAGTACTCGTGAACGGCGAGCGTTCCCCCGGGCCGTAACAAGGCGCCAAACCTCCGCAGCTGGCCGTCCTTGTCCTCGACGTTACGGATGAGATAGGCAGCCAGAATGCCGTCGAACGGCCCGCACACTCCTGCGTCGGTGAGGTCTTCTATCCGGCTTTCCACGAACCGCACCGAGGTCGGCCAGCGTTTGGCAGTCGCCTGCGCCAACATGCCACTCGACGCGTCGACGGCAACGATCTCGGCCTTCGGTGCGACAGCGACCAGTGCAGCCGTGGATGCGCCTGTGCCGCACCCCGCGTCGAGCAGACGTAGCCCCGCGCCGTCACCCGGCAATCGCATCCGCTGCACCGAAAGCCGCAGATGGCTGTGGTATCCGGGGTTGGTGCCGACGAGTTTGTCGTACGCAGGCGCGCCGACGTCGAACGCGTCCGGGATATCGCCGTACGACAGAGTCATGAAACCGGCCTTTCGCGGTCGCGGTGCCGCAGGCGTTCCCACAGCAGCAGCACAGCGGTCACCATCGCCCAGCCAAACAGGAAGTCTTCGACGGGGATGTCGAACGGAAACCGCACGCCTGCGGTGTGACGCTCGTTGTAGACGACGATCGGGGCGTGGAGTTTGGTCAGCCAGCCGTCGACCGGAATCTGAAATCCCAGCACGATCACCATCGAGATCCAGTACGCAGCACGACGAAACAGGCCGGTGCGCAACACCGCGAACTCCAGTACGCACACCGCGACGACCGCAATCACGGCCGGCACGGTGTAGCCGAGGCCGATCATGGCGCCCGCGCAGGTTCTGACCGGGACCGCCGCAATCGCTTCAGAATCGCCTCGACGGCGTTGTAGGTCAGTAGTCCGCACAGCGGGATCACGACGAAGAACAACAATTCCTCGATGGGTATCCGCCCGAAAACCTCGATGCCGCTGACGTAGAGCGGGTTGTAGGTCCAGATGCCCGCCGCGATGGCGATCGCGTCCCAGATCACGAAAACCACGGCGACGGGGATTACCGCGCAGGCGGTCCGCCACGGCTGCCGGTATACGCCGGGGCCCAGAAGCTCCAGCGGCAGCGTGATCGCCAAACATGCTGCGAGAACGAACAGATACTGCCAGTGACTCATCGTCACGCCCCTCGTGCGCCCCAGGACCGGGCAACCCACGCTCTGGTCAGGCCGGCACCGGCGACCTGCAGTCGCCTGCCCATCCCCACGGCGGCGCGCTGATTGAACACGGCGAAGTCGAGTGCTTCGATGCGATCCAGTATCTCCGAATACAAGGTGAACGCCGCGGCGATGCACGGCCTCGACCGCGGGTGCAGCAGCGGAATGCCTTGGCGTGCATAGTCGTAGATACGCCGGGTTTCCGCGTGCTGTTCTATCAGTGCTCTGCGGACCCGGGCATCGGTGCGCTGATGGGTGTGACACCACATCAACACGTCACGGTTCACCTGATGAACAGCGAGCTCGTCGGCGGGCAGGTAAATCCGTCCCCGCTCCAGGTCTTCGCCTATGTCGCGGAGAAAGTTGGTGAGCTGGAAGGCTTTTCCCAATGCGGCGGCGTACGGCGCGGCTTCCTCGCGCTCGCATACCGTGCCGAGGACGGGCAGCATCTGCAAGCCGATCACTTCTGCCGAGCCGTACATGTAGCGGTTCAGTGCCGCACGGTCGGCGTAGTCGGTGGTGGTGAGATCCATTCGCATCGAAGCGAGGAAGTCGTCGAACAACTCCCAGCGGATCCCGTACTTGTGTGCGGTGTCGACCACCGCAGCCAGCGCGGGATCGCCACCGTCGGCGGCGCCCTCCACCATCCGGTTGAAGAGCTGTGTCGCCAGGCATTGCAGCTCGTGCTCCCGGTCGGCTGTCTGCAACGCCGGATCGAAGTCATCGAGGATGTCGTCCGCGCGTCTGGCGAAGCCGTACAGGGCATGCACAGCAGGGCGCTGCTCGGGCGCGAGCAGTCGGGTAGCCAGAAAGAAGGTGCGCCCGTGCTGCGAGTTGAGCGTGCGGCAACGACGATAGGCGTTGCGCAGCGCGGGATCTCGGACACCGGCTGCGTGGAGTTCTGAACTGATCATGTTTGCACCACCCTAGGACGGCGTTGACGACGCTGCCGTGAAACCGCGCCGGTAATTCGATCGGCGGCCAAGCGACCCGAAAGCAGGGCAGTAGGCACCCCGACTCCCGGCACGGTCGACGATCCGGCGAGGACCACGTTGTCGATGCCGCGCACCGTGTTGGCCGGCCGAAATGGGCCGGTCTGGCCGAAAGTGTGCGCCAACGCGAATGGTGTGCCTGCCACCATTCCCTGCCGCGCCCACGCGGCAGGATCGTCGACGTGCAGCACCTCGGCGTCGACGCCGAGCGCAGGCAACCGGTCGTGAACCGCCTGCAGCATCTGCTCGGCGTAGTCCGCTCCCCTGCTGGCCCAATCAACCTTGCCGACAGCGATATTCGGCGTCGGGGCCAGGACGTAGAGCAGGTCACGGCCCGCTGGAGCCAACCGGGGGTCACCAGCCGTTGGTCGGGTGACCAACAGCGACGGATCGGCCATCAACTGCCCGTCGTCGATGATGTCGCGAAAGGTCTGCTGCCACGCCTCACCGAACACGATGTTGTGGTGGCCGATGTCGTCGCCAACGGCGCGGCAACCCACGTGTGCGACAACGGCAGACGGCGCCGGACGCAGCGGCAGCAGCCTGCGCGGTGTTCGGCCCAACAGTCGATAGGTGTCGGGAAGCTCGGTTGTCAATACCACCGCGTCGGCCGGAATCCGGTCCCCGTTGTCACTGTGCACAGCCGTGATTTGCGCTGCACTTCGCTCTAATCTGGAAACGGCTGCGCCATAGCGGAATTCGACGCCGGCGTGGGTGGCAGCCGCGGCGAGCGCGTCAGGAAGCGCGCGCATGCCGCCGCGGGGGAAGTACACCCCGGAAATCGTGTCCATGTAGGCGATGACCGCGTAGACCGCCAAGGCCCGTTCGGGTGGCACCCCTGCGTAGAGGGCCTGGAAGGTGAACACCCGCTGCAGTCGCTCATCGCTGATGAATTGGCGAACCACCCGATCCCAGCGTCGGAAGCCCCCCATGGCGGCGAGTCGAGCGAGCTGTGGAGTGAGCAGAGACAGTGGCGAGTCGAAATTCGCGGCGATGAACCCCTCGAACTCGACCTCATAGAGTCTGGTCAGCCAATCCCTCAGCTGCAGATAGCCATCCGCCTGTTTACGGCCCGCGAATCGCTCGATCTCTGCGGCCATCGCGTCGCGGCCACTGTGCACGTTCAACGCGCTGCCGTCGGCGAACGAAGCGCGATAGGCAGGTTCGACGCGCATCAAATCAAGCCGGTCGGATAGCGTTTCGCCGACGGCGGCGAAGGCGTCGTCGATGATGTCGGGCATCGTCAGCACTGTCGGGCCGGTGTCGATGAAGTAACCATCGATGTCGAGCCGGCCGACGCGGCCGCCCGGATGCGGTGCCCGTTCAACGACAGTGACGTCCCTGCCGCGACCGGCGAGGTGCAGCGCCGCGGACAATCCGGACAGCCCGGCGCCCACCACGACGACCCGGTTGGCGTTCTTCCCGATGGTTCGCATGTCCGTCACGCCGTCCGCTCGGCGCACGCTTCCGCCATATCCGCCAGGGCGGTTTGGACGGCGGGGCGGACATCACAGTCACTGACCAAATTCAAGGCGAGGGTGAGCCGCGAATCGATCAGTCGTTCAATCCAATCGACCGCCCCGGTGGCTTGGATCAACGCCGCCCATCGGCGGACGTCGTTGTCGTCGAGGTGGTCGGCGCTCATCATCTCGCGCAGCTGCCTGCGCAGGCTCGGGTTGGCGAGATGGTAGGCGGCGGCGACGACTGTGGTGGCCTTGCGTTCGGCGAGATCGCTGCCGGCGGGCTTTCCGGTTAGGGCAGGCGATCCGAAGATTCCCAACACGTCGTCCCGCATCTGGAACGCTTCGCCGATCGCATCGCCGTACTCGGCGAGCATGGTCATGACATGCTCGCCGCAGCCGGCCATCGCGGCGCCCATTTCGAGCGGCCGCTTGACGGTGTAGTTGCCGGACTTGCGCCGCGACACGTCGAGCACCTTGTCCAAGGTCGGAAAGACGCGGGCATCGTTGATCAGATCGGCGAACTGCCCGACCGCGAGTTCCGTCCGCATCGCATCGTATCGGGGCCAGACCCGGTCCAGTGAAGCCGCGGGGACACCGCTTTCGCGCATCATCTGGGCGGCCCAGACCAAGCACATGTCGCCGAGAAGGACGGCGGCGGAATCACCGAACCGGTCGGGCGAACCCGAGAGCCCCAGGTGACGGTGCCATCCGGCGAACGCGACGTGGCCTGACGGCCGACCACGGCGCAGTACCGAACCGTCCATCACGTCGTCCTGCAGCAGCGCGAATGCGTGCAGCAGCTCGAGGCCGGCGGCGGCCCGCAGCGCGGCGTCATCCTCGTCGGCCCCGCACAACCAACCCAGGTACATGAAAGTCGACCGCACGCACTTGCCGCCTGTGACGAAGTCGCGAAGCACCTCAGAAGCGATGCCGATACCTGCGGTGTGCAGCTGGGGTGCGCATCGCGTGGTGACGAAGTCCTCGATGATCGCCTGCACGGCGCCTCGCGTGGTCCTGCGCCAACGATCGCCACACAACTCCGGATGGGACCGGGATCCAGCGGTGGCCCGCTGCAAGGTCGATGCGGGCATGCGCGCGCGTCCGTCGATAGCCGTCAAGCGGCACCTCTCTCCTGCATCGATGGCGTTGCTGTACCCCGTCGGGGAAAAGCCAAATCTCGCGACGTAGTAGTCAGTTGTACCCCATTTTGCATCGATTATGCATCGATTGCTTCACTTCGGAACGGTTCACCCAGTCAACCGGTCGATGGACAGCGAAATCAACCGTGCGGGCCTCGCGCGAAGGGCAGATCCAACGCTGAGATTGGCCAGCAGCTCCACATCAGCGAAGCCACGGTGAAGACTCATCTGCTGCGGGCATTCAACAAGCTTGGGGTGTCGGACCGCACTGCGGCCGTGACGACCGCGATGTCGCTCGGTCTTCTGCGCGAGCAGACGTAAAGTGCCCCAAATCATCGGCGTGTCGGGGCATTTTGCGACTGCTCGCGGTTAGGCCGTCAGCCGCGCAACCTGGCTACCGCAGCGTCGATCCGCTCGTCGTCCGCCGTCAACGCGACCCGGACGTGGTGTGACCCGCGCGGGCCGTAGAACTCGCCAGGCGCCACCAGGATTCCGAGCTGCGCCAGCCACGCGAGCGTGTCGCGGCACGGCTCGGCGCGGGTAGCCCACAGATACAACCCGGCCTCGGAGTCATCGACCGTCAGTCCTGCCGATCGCAGTGCCGGCAGGAGCAAGGCTCGTCGCCGCTCATACCGCTCGCGCTGCACACGTTCGTGCGGATCGTCGTCGAGCGCGGCGACCATGGCGGCCTGTATCGGCGTCGGCACCATCATGCCTGCGTGCTTGCGAACTGCCAGCAGCTCGGCGACCACCGCCGGATCGCCTGCGACGAACCCCGCCCGATAGCCGGCCAACGACGACGTCTTCGACAGTGAGTGCACGGCCAACAACCCGGTGTGGTCGCCGTCGCAGACGTCGGGATGCAGCACCGAATGCGGCTGGGCGTCCCAACCCAGTCCCAGGTAGCACTCATCGGACGCCACCAGCGCGCCGCGCTCGCGGGCCCACCCGACCACCTTGCGGAGATGGTCGAGGCCCAACACCTTTCCCGTCGGATTGCTTGGCGAATTCAGATAGACCAGCGCCGGTGACTGTGGACCGAGCTGCGTCAGCGAGTCCGCGCGGATTACCTGAGTGCCTGCCAGGTGCGCGCCGACTTCGTATGTGGGATAGGCCAATTCGGGCACCACGACCAGCTCGTCGCGGCCGAGACCGAGCAGCGTAGGAAGCCACGCGATCAGTTCCTTGGTGCCGATAACGGGTAGCACGGCGTCGTCGGTCAACCCGGTGATGCCGTATCGGCGAACCAACGCCGCGACAGCCGACGCGCGTAACGCCGGGGTGCCCGCCGTCGTTGGGTAACCGGGCGCCGAGCTGGCCGCGGCAAGCGCGTCGCGGATCAGTGGCGCCACCGAATCGACAGGTGTACCGACCGACAGATCGACGATGCCGTCGGGATGCGCACGTGCAAGCGCGGTGACGTCAGCCAGGGTGTCCCAGGGGAACTCAGGCAATAACGATGAGACGCGCTTACGAAGCTCCGCGCGAGCCGTCAGGAATCCTCACCTTGAGGCGGGAGGTCCTTGACCGACTGCGGATCGTTCTCGGTCAGGCCAACCTTGGAGGCGCCGCCTGGCGATCCGAGTTCACTGAAGAAGTCGGCGTTGATCTGGGTGTATCCGCTCCACTGGTCGGGCACGTCATCTTCGTAGTAGATGGCCTCGACAGGGCAGACCGGCTCGCAGGCGCCGCAGTCGACGCATTCATCCGGGTGGATGTACAGCATGCGTGCGCCCTCGTAGATGCAATCGACCGGGCACTCTTCGATACACGCCTTGTCTTTGATGTCGACGCAGGGTTCGGCAATCGTGTACGTCACTGAGGTCTCCTCGATCTCCTGTCAGTGGGGCTGCCGCTCTTTGGCCGGGCCCGCCGAAAAGTCGCTGCCAAGTATCCGTTGCCGGTACTCGGACATTCGTGTCAGTGTGCCCTAACTTCCGTGGTGCCCGGTTAAGGGTGCCGCGTAGTTACTGATACTAGACGTTGCACATACAGCGCGCCTAGGGACAATCCCATCTGAATCGGTCTTCTCGCTGCTTGTCAGGTGTGTGATGCCCGCCACACCCGTGACCAACCTGTGATCGCCTGCGAGCCGGGCCACGTGACGGAACACCGCCCCTTCGTAACGCGTTTCAACCGGCATAGAGTACTTAGCCCGGCTAAGCCAGACAAAGGAGTCAGAGATGAAGAAGTTCGCCCTCGGCCTGGCCAGTGCAGGTGCGTTCGCCGCCATCAGCCTCGGGCTGGCAGGCCCCGCGATGGCCGCGCCCGACTACGTCACGCCCAATCACGATGCGGTCTACTCGACGCATTCCGATTCGCCGACCGTTCGGCCCGTCGACTGCTCGGTGCACGTCAATTCCGGCGGCACCGACGTCAACGTGAACTGGTGCTGACCTGACGAACCCGCGCCCTATGCGCTTGTTTGCAGTGCAACAAGTTGCATAGGACCGCGGGTTCGCTTTAGGCTCCCCGCGTGGCCCTCCCCCACGCGATCCTGGTGTCGCTGTGCGAACATTCCGGCTCCGGTTACGAGCTGGCCCGCCGGTTCGACCGGTCCATCGGCTACTTCTGGGCGGCCACCCATCAGCAGATCTACCGCACCTTGAAAACGATGGAGGACGACGGCTGGGTCACCGTCACGCCCGTCGCGCAGCAGGGCAGGCCGGACAAGAAGGTCTATGAGGTCTCCGACGCCGGCCGCGCCGAACTCGCGCGCTGGATCGCCGAACCGCTGTCGGGGCGCGGCAGCTCTGTCGCCGACAACCGCACCCGCGACATCGCGGTGAAGGTTCGCGGTGCTGAGTACGGCGACGTCGACGCGGTGCGCGCTCAAGTGGCCGCGTTGCGGGCCGAGCGCACCGAACTACTCGACACCTACCGCGGATTCGAAAAGCGCCAGTTTCCCGACCCACGCAGTCTGACCGGTGCTGCGCTGCACCAATACCTGGTGCTCCGCGGCGGTATCCGTGCCGAGGAGAGCGCCGTCGGCTGGCTCGACGAAGTGGCAGCGGCCTTGACGGGGGATGTTCAGTGAGTTATCCGAAGTTGCTGTCGCCGTTGGATCTTGGCTTCACCACCCTGCGCAACCGGGTGGTGATGGGCTCGATGCACACCGGCCTGGAGGACCGTGCCCGCGACACCGACCGGCTCGCTGAGTATTTCGCCGAACGCGCCCGCGGCGGCGTGGGCCTGATCATCACCGGCGGGTACGCGCCCAACCGCACCGGCTGGCTGCTGCCGTTCGCCGCACAGATGACGTCGAGCTCCGATGCCCGGCGGCATAGGCGCATCACGCAACCGGTGCATGGCGCAGGCGGCAAGATCCTGCTGCAGATCCTGCACGCCGGACGCTATGCGTACCACCCGTTTTCGGTGAGTGCTTCGTCGATCAAGGCGCCGATCAACCCGTTCCGCCCGCGGGCGCTGCGCGATGTCAACGGCACCATCGACGACTTCGTGCGCTGTGCGGTGCTAGCCCGCGAAGCCGGCTACGACGGCGTCGAGATCATGGGCAGCGAGGGTTATCTGCTCAACCAGTTCCTCGCCCCTCGCACCAACAAGCGCACCGACGGTTGGGGCGGCACACGGGAGAAGCGCCGACGGATGCCCGTCGAGATCGTGCGTCGGACCCGCGCCGCGGTGGGCGACGACTTCATCATCTGCTACCGGATGTCCATGGCCGACTACGTCGAGGACGGCCAGAGCTGGGACGAAATCATCGCGCTGGCAACCGAAGTCGAGGCTGCGGGCGCGACGATCATCAACACCGGTATCGGGTGGCATGAGGCGCGGGTGCCGACCATCGTCACCTCAGTGCCCAATAGCGCGTTTGTCGACATCAGCAACGCGGTGGCAGAACACGTGCAGATCCCGGTGGTGGCGTCCAACCGAATCAACATGCCGGAGGCGGCAGAGCAGATTCTCGCCGAGGGCAATGTGGCACTGATCTCGATGGCACGGCCACTGCTGTCCGACCCGGACTGGGTTCGCAAGGCAGAAGCCGATGCGGCCGACGAAATCAACACCTGCATCGCCTGCAACCAGGCCTGCCTCGACCATGCGTTCGTGCACAAAACGGTTTCGTGCCTCCTCAATCCGCGCGCGGCCCACGAAACAACGCTGACCCTCGGGCCGACGCGGCGCACCAAACGCGTGGCCGTTGTCGGCGCGGGACCGGCCGGCCTGGCCACTGCGGTCACCGCAGCCCAGCGCGGCCACCAGGTGACGCTGTTCGAAGCGAGCGATGCGATTGGTGGTCAATTCGACTTGGCGCGAAGGATTCCCGGCAAGGAGGAATTCAGCGAGACCATCCGCTACTACACCCGGATGCTCGACAAGCACGGCGTCGAGGTGCGGATGCGGACCCGCGCGACAGTGAGCGAGCTCGCCGGTTTCGACGATGTGGTGCTGGCGACCGGTGTGTCGCCGCGGATGCCCGACATTCCCGGCATCGACCATCCGATGGTGCTGTCGTATGCGGAGGCGATCACGGGAAAGCCGGTCGGCAAGACCGTCGCAGTGGTCGGCGCGGGCGGCGTCGGCTTCGACGTGAGCGAGTTCCTGGTGACTACGCCGGCCGAGCCGACAGGCGAATACAGGTCGCCATCAATAATTCTCAAGGAGTGGAAGGCCGAGTGGGGTGTGGCCGATCCGCAGGAGACCCGCGGCGCGTTGACGACACCCCTGCCCGCTCCGCCCGCACGCGAGGTGTATCTGTTGCAGCGGACCAAAGGCCCGCAGGGCAAGCGGCTCGGCAAGACGTCGGGCTGGGTGCACCGGGCCTCGTTGAAGGCCAAGGGCGTTCAGCAGTTGTCCGGAGTGAACTACGAACGCATCGATGACGACGGGCTGCACATCACCTTCGGCGCCGACCGCTCCGACCCGCGGTTACTCGCGGTCGACAACGTGGTGATCTGCGCGGGCCAGGACTCGGTGCGCGACCTCGAGGACGGCCTGCGCGCGAACGGTGTCGAACCGCACATCATCGGCGGCGCCGCTCTGGCGGCCGAGCTCGACGCGAAGCGCGCGATCCGGCAGGGCACCGAGCTCGCGGCCAAGCTTTAGCCACCGTCCTGCGAGCGACCGCGTCGGTACGGCGACACACCGCCACGTGCTGGCATTTTGTGGTCGCTCGATGCCCGGGAATGCATTCGGACTGCAGTCCGTTTAGTTTGTCGAAGACGTCGGAGAGGCCGACGCCCTTAGGTGAGAGAGATAGACATGACTTCAACTTCGGAGGCCACCGGGACCGCCCAGCTCAGCACCGGTACCTGGGCCATCGACCCGGTTCACTCGTCGATCGGCTTTTCCGTACGCCATCTGATGGTCAGCAAGGTGCGAGGCAGCTTCGAGAAGTTCAGTGGAGCGATCGTCGTCGCCGAGGACGGCACCCCGTCGGTGACGGCGGAGATCGCCGTCGACTCGATCCACACGAACAACGAGCAGCGCGACGGCCACATCAAGTCAGCCGATTTCTTCGACGTCGAGAACCACCCCACCGCGACGTTCCGGTCGACGAACCTCCGCGCTAACGGCGAGAACTATGTCCTCGACGGCGAGTTCACTTTGAAGGGCGTCACCAAGCCGGTGAGCCTGGATCTCGAGTTCAACGGCGTCAACCCCGGCATGGGTCACGGCGAGGTGGCCGGTTTCCAGGCGTCAGTCGTGTTGAACCGCAAGGACTTCGGCATCGATATCGACATGCCGCTGGAAACGGGTGGCACGGTCGTCGGCGACAAGGTCACCATCACCTTGGAGATCGAGGCGCTCAAGCAGGCCTGACTCTCTCGAGTGTGTAGCCACTGCGAAGAATCGATCAGATACTCGCGGTGGCTTCACATTCGGCGCAGGAGTCACCCTCCATCACCCCACACCGAATGCGCGCCGGAGTCACCGATCCGCACAACCGTGATGATCGATGAGACGCCCACCAATAGTGCGACGATGGCCACCACGACATTGGCCGCCGTTCTGCGCTGGTCCGACCGCCCGTCGAGCCAATGCAGTACGGCCAGTGCAACGGCGACGATGAACAATGCGGCGGAGAAGTAAATCATCCAGTCGCCCAGTTGGGCGTGCGTCTGCAGCGCCGGACTGACGCTGCGGCGTTGGCTGAGCAACCACTCACCGGCATCGGTGGTCACCGGGGTGAGCACGAGGTTCACCGCCGCTAAGGCGAGTACTAGCCACACGAAACGTTCACGAGCAGCGGGCCAAGCCGCGCACAGAATCTCGAGCAACGCGGTCAATGGCGCGAGCACGACGATCGCGTGCACGAGCAAGGCGTGGGCAGGCAGTCCAGCGATCGTTGTCATCAACGCCACAGTATTCGCGACTTGCTGAAAACTTGCTGTCAACCGTGAGCTAAGCGGCCAGCGGCGCGTATGTCGTCGACCGCTGGCGGGCGGGCCTGCCGATCCCGGCCGCGATGTCGACCAGTTCCTCGACGCTCTTGGCCGACCCGAACTCCGAACCTGCCATCCGCGAGATCGTCTCTTCCATCAGCGTGCCGCCCAGATCGTTGGCACCGCCCTGCAGCATCACCTGTGTGCGCTCGGTGCCGAGCTTGACCCAGCTGGTCTGGATGTTGGAAATCCTGCCGTGCAGCATGATTCGGGCCAGCGCGTGCACGGCGCGGTTGTCGCGGTGGGTCGGGCCCGGGCGCGCGCCGCCAGCCAGATACAACGGGCTGCTCTGGTGCACGAACGGCAGCGGCACGAACTCGGTGAAGCCACCGGTCTGATCCTGGATGCCGCGCAACACGTTGAGGTGGCCCACCCAGTGGTGCGGCGAATCGACGTGGCCGTACATCATCGTCGAGCTCGACCGCAGCCCGACCTCATGCGCGGTGGTGACGACCTCGATCCACATCGACGTCGGCAGCTTGCCTTTCGTCAGCACCCAGCGCACCTCGTCGTCGAGGATCTCGGCGGCCGTGCCAGGGATGCTGCCCAGGCCCGCCTCGTGCAAAGAGGTCAACCACTCGCGAATAGACAGCCCGCTCTTGGTCACGCCGTTGGCAATCTCCATCGGGCTGAACGCGTGCACATGCATCGACGGCACCCGCGCCTTGACCGCGCGCACCAGATCGGCGTAGCCGGTCACCGGCAGTTCGGGATCGATGCCGCCCTGCATGCACACCTCGGTCGCGCCCGCGACGTGGGCTTCCCACGCCCGGTCGGCCACCTCGGCCGTCGACAGCGAGTACGCGTCAGCGTCACCCTTGCGTTGGGCGAACGCGCAGAACCGACATCCCGTGTAGCAGATGTTGGTGAAGTTGATGTTGCGGTTGACGACGAACGTCACGTCATCGCCCACCACCTCGCGACGAAGCGAATCTGCCAGCGCCGCAACGGCATCCAGCGCTGGACCGTCGGCGGTGGCCAGCGCCAGGTATTCGTCGTCACTGCAGCCGGCCGGGTCACGCTCGGCCGAACGCAGCGCCGCCAAGACATCGGTGTCGATGCGCTCGGGCGCGCGCGCCGCCAGCTCGTGCACCTTCTCGCGGATCGACTCCCAGTCGCCGAACGCACTGCCCAGATCGCTGCGGGTCTCGGTGAGTCGACCCTCGGAATCGATGGCCGTCGCCAAATCGATGCGGCCGAGCGACTCGCTGGCCTCGTCGGGCTCCTGCCACGGCCGCCCGACCGGATTGACGTCAGCGGCCAGGCCGGTGTCGGGGTCGGCCAACGCGTCGACGTGACCCCGCACCCGCGGGTCAATCCACGCCGCACCGGCTTGCACATACTTCGGTTGCGCGGTCAGCCGCTGCACCAAGTCGTAGCCCGCCTCGGCGGTGACGGCCGCGAGTTCGTCAAGGGCCGGCCATGGCCGCTCCGGATTGACGTGGTCCGGGGTCAACGGAGACACCCCGCCCCAGTCGTCGACACCAGCGCCGATCAGCGACAGGCACTCGGTGCGCGACACCAGGTTCGGCGGCGCCTGGATAACCATCTTGGGCCCCATCACCAATCGGGTGACCGCCACCGTCGCGACGAAGTCGTCGAAGCCGGCGTCGGGAACCGCGGCCATCGCGGTGTGATCCTTGGCCCGGAAGTTCTGCACGATCACTTCCTGAACGTGCCCAAATTCCTTGTGCAACTTACGAATCGCATGAATGGTCTCAGCGCGCTCGACAAGCGTCTCGCCGATGCCGACCAACAGCCCGGTGGTGAACGGAATCGACAACCGACCGGCATCCGCCAGCGTGCGCAGCCGCACCTCCGGATCCTTGTCGGGGCTGCCGTAATGCGCCAGCCCCTTGGTCTCGAACAGCCGCCGCGACGTGGTCTCCAGCATCATGCCCATCGACGGCGCGACGGGCTTGAGCCGTGACAGTTCCGACCACGACATCACGCCCGGGTTCAGATGCGGCAGCAGCCCGGTCTCCTCCAACACCCGGACCGCCATCGCGCGGACATAGTCCAGCGTCGAGTCATAGCCGCGCTCATCGAGCCATTGCCGCGCTTCGTCCCATCGCGCCTCAGGCCGGTCGCCGAGCGTGAACAACGCTTCCTTGCAACCCAATTCGGCACCCCGGCGGGCCACGTCCAGAATCTCGTCGGGCTCCATGAACATGCCCATACCGGCAGCGCGCAGCTTGCCAGGCACCGTCACAAAGGTGCAGTAGTGGCAGGTGTCGCGGCACAGATGCGTGACGGGGATGAACACCTTGCGCGAATAGCTGACCGGCAATCGCCCAGTGGCGCCGCGGCGGCCTGCGGCCTCCAGCCCCGCATCACGCACCCGCACCGCGCTTGCACACAGATCCGCCAGGTCCTCGCCGCGCGCGGTCATCGCGATCGCGGCCTCGTCAACATTGAGTGCGACACCGTCGCGAGCCCGCCGCAACACCCGCCGCAGAGCAGCAGCGCTTGGCGCGTCAGACTTCGGGGGGACCACCGGGCTGGGCAGATCGGCGTCGCGCTGGGAGTTCAGAGCCACTCCCGTGTAACCCCACGCTCGTCGCGAATCATCCGCATGTCTCACATTCTGAAACCACTGCGCCGAACATATCGGTCACAGTAGTCGCAGCCGAGCGCGGGTTGTGCGCCCCGCCCCTGACGCGTTGCTCAATGCCCCGCCATCGGTTTGACAGCGGCGTAAGTTCGCAGATGTCCAGTAGCTGCAGTAGTTGGAGGGGAAGCTGACATGGACATTTCACTTCGCACATGCCTGACGGCAAGCGTCGCGGCGATCACCGCAGCGGCCGTCGCCTTCGGCCCAGCCGTCCAGGAGCCGACGCCGCTCGCGTCGCGCCCACCGGTAGTTCAGGTTGCGACGCCGCCGGTCCAACTCACGGCAGCGGTGCAGCCGTTGGCCGTGGCCGATCTGCCGGGCCTGCTGGTCGACTGGCTGCAACGGATCGCGGTGCCGCCTAGTGCCGGCCAACCCTTCCCGACGCCGCAGTTCCCGCCAGTGGTTGCGCCGACGTCGATCGGCAGCAGCATCAAGTGGATCTACACCGCGGTCGAACCGTGGGCGCGATACGCCGCCGATCTGGCCGCCTACGCCGTCGGCTGGATTCCGTATGTCGGATGGCTGGCGCCGCAGATCACGATCTTCTACAACTTCGGCGAACGAATCGCACGCAGCATCACGTTCAACATCGCCGATTTTCTTGATGGGAAGATCAGTTTCGGCCAGGGCTTGGTCAACGTCGGTGTCGACACCATCAACTCGTTCATCTTCCTGGCGAACGACCAACTCGCGTTCTGGTTGCCACCACTTCCGCCGATTCCGCCGTTGCCGCCGATCTTCTTCCCGTTCTCGGCGACGCAGGCAACGACCGCGACGACGGCGGCCGCAGACATAGCGACGTTGGCCGACACCACCCAGGTCAGCGAGAAGCACAGCCTGGCGGCGCCCGAAGCCACGGCGACGTTGGCCGACACCACCCAGGTCAGCGAGAAGCACAGCCTGGTGGCGCCCGAAGCCACGGCCTCCGACGTCATCAAGAAACCCAGTGAGCCCAAAACGCCCAAGACTGCCGATGTTTCGGCTCGGGGCGAGGCAAGCAGCGGGCCCGCGGATGCGGATACTACGGACGCCAAGAAGGTCTCGAACGACGCGAAGAAAGCCGATACCGGCCCGAAGCACGAGGCCAAGAAGAACGACGACAACGGCAACAAGAACGACGACAGCGGCAACAACAAGAAGAAGGCCGACAAGGAGTAGCCGTCAAGCCTCGGCGCGCACGCGCCGCCACAGCACCAGCGCGGGCGGCAGCGCACCCAACACGATCAGCAGCAGCGGTGCGTACTCCATGGGTCCGCCGCCGCCGAAGACGATGTCGTCCCCGGGCCCGCCGAAGGTCAGCCCCGCAACGGTCAGCAACCAGCACCACAGCGGCAACGCAGCCAGTCGCGGTGAGGACGTCCATTGCAGGGCGGCCCACACCAGCCCGGCGTTGATCAGGCCACTGATCAGTGCGCTGATCGGAAACGGCACCGATCCGATTCGGAGCGGAAGAAAGAATGCGCCTGCGACGGCCGAGAGGACACCGTCGATCCCAAGCAGCGTCAGAACGACGGGACGCGGCTGAATCAGGTCGGGATGCTGTCGAGCAGTGAGACGAGCGAGCCGAGCACCCACTGAAAGTTATCCGCGCGGTCCTGCCAGTGCTGCAGGTTGGGATCCATATCCGGGTCCATTGCCATCCCTTTCACACGCGACCGATTGTCGGAGCTTACCGCGAGCCAGTCCGCCTATTCCAGGTTAAGGCCCGCCAGCAGGTCAGTTTCCCAGCCGCGGCCGTCGCGCTCGCCCGGGCTGCCCGCAGCGAGGATGTAGTGCTCGATCGGCCCGATCGGCAGCGCGATGTTGTTTGACAGGGCCAGTGACCGGCCATCAGGCGCGACGGTGACCTGGGTGGCGTGCGCGCGCAGCGCCGCGACTTTCGCGGGCAGCTGGTCTGGCACTTCGATCACCGCGTCGATCGCGTCGTCGGGGTAGCCGAACGGCACCTGGTCGATCGACACCCGCAGCCACTCCGGGGGGGTGTCCCCAATTGCCTCGAGCCCCACGGCCATCGCGGACGTCGACATCACGGTCCAATACACCTTCGGCACCGTCCACGGTTCGCCTGCGAAGTCGGCACCGCCCGATGCGGCGACCGCAGCCATCGTCACTTCGTGCGCGTGGATGTGGTCGGGGTGTCCGTAGCCGCCCTTGGCGTCGTAGGTGACGACGACGTGCGGGCGTAGCTCACGAATGATCGCCACGAGCGCGCCGACGGCCTCGCGGGGATCGGCGTCGACGAATCTCTGCCGACGTCGCGGCGGCGTGCCTTCCATTCCCGAGTCACGCCAGCGTCCTGCCCCACCGAGGAACACAGGACCGTCGAGGCCCAGCACGCTCAGCGCAGCGCTCAGCTCCGCGATGCGGAAGCCACCAAGCTGATCGGCGTGGTCGACGGCCAGCTGCGCCCAACGCTCGCCGATCACCTCGCCTTCCTCGCCGAGCGTGCACGTGACGACACAGACCTGAGCGCCGCGCGCGGCGTAGTGCGCCATCGTCGCGCCCGTCGTCAGGGTTTCGTCGTCGGGATGGGCATGGACGAACAACAGCCGCGGGCTTTCCATTCGCATCAGCTTGCCTGCTCGTCATCAACCGGAACAGAGCGGCCCGGTGACATACATTCACCTGGTGACACGGCGCAGCGTTGAGTTCGGCTGCGCCATCGTCATCATCGGCCTGTTGGCAGGAGTTGCGGGCGCGGCCACGACGCTGCTGCTGCACGGTATCGAACACCTCACGTATCACTACACATTCGGCACCCTGCTCGCAGGCGTCGGCGGCAGCAGCCCGATCCGGCGGGCCGTCGGCCCGATGATCGGTGGCGCGCTGGCCGGCTGGGGGTGGTGGATTCTGCGACGGCGCACCGAGGTTCCCGGCCTGACCGAGACCATCAAGAGCCATGGCGCAGTTCCCCGATGGCCGCTGTCGGTCGACGCGGGCCTGCAGGTGTTGATCGTCGGGTCCGGTGCGTCGCTGGGCCGCGAAGGCGCGCCTCGCCAACTCGCCGCCGCGCTAGGCGATTTCGGCACCACGCGGTTGGCGCTGACGCCGCGAGATCGCGAAATCCTGCTGGCCTGCGCTGCAGGAGCAGGCCTCGGCGCGGTCTATAGCGTTCCGCTTGGCGGCGCGTTGTTCGCGGCGCGCATCGTGATGGGTACGTGGCATCCCAGGGTGCTCGGCGCGGCGTTGATCACGTCGAGCCTCGCGGTTGCGGTGGCGTCGCCGGTCACGCATCTCGAGCACGCGTTGACGTGGCCGGACGCCAAGCTGTCCTACCTATTCGGTTTTCTGGCGCTGGCTATTGCACCGCTGGCGACGGCGGTGGGCCTCGCGTTCAACCGCGTGATGGCGATCGCCCGGCCCAAGGTGCAGTTCAAATCGTGGGTTCTGATCCCGTCGGTCGCCGCGGCCGGACTGCTGACCGGAGTCTGCTCGATCTGGTGGCCGGAGTTACCAGGCAACGGCAGGAGCATCCTGACGGTCAGCATCAACAGCGGACTGACCCTCGGTGCGGCCGCGGTCATCCTGTTGTTGAAACCGCTACTGACAGCACTGTTCCTGCGCGCCGGCGCGGTCGGCGGCCTGCTCACGCCCGCGATGGCGACCGGCGCCGCGGCGGGTTCGCTGGCGACACTGGCCTTGAACCACTTGGCCGGCACCGGCATTCACGTGTCCGCGGTGTCCTTGACGTGTGCGGCGGGCGTGCTGGCGATCACGCAGCGGGCGCCGCTCTTCGCCGCGCTGTTCGTCTGGGAACTTGCCAGGCCGCCGTACTGGCTGCTTGCCGTGTTCGCGATCGCGGCGTTCGCATCGCATGGCCTGCGTCTGCTCCGCGAGCAACGGCAGACTGAGCCCGCCAACTGATTGCACTGTCGTTCCCCCGAAGGCGGCCGATTCCTGTTCGAAGATCCTGAGAATCCCGTGTCGGCGTTCTCAGGAGGTGTCGGGATAATCCCACTTAATCATGAGTCGATCGGCCGCTTCGGCGTTGGATACGGAGCCGATACCGCGGGTGAATGGTCCGCGACATCGGCTATCCCAGCGCGGCAGTCGAAAGCGGATCCTTGCCGCCGGTCGAGTGCTTGGCGGACTGGCCGCTGTCTTGGTGCTGGCCGTCACGGCGGCAGGCTGGAGTGGCTACCGCCATCTGTCCGGCGGCATCACCACCTCCCAAGCGTTGGTAGGCGGACCCGCGTCGGTCGGCGGGGCGCAGAACATCCTCATCATGGGTTTGGACAGCAGGCTGGACCAACACGGCCAGCCGCTCCCCCAAGACATTTACGACGCGCTGCATGCGGGCGACGAAACGGTCGGCGGCTACAACTCCAACGTCCTGATCCTTCTGCATTTACCGGGTGGCAGCGGTCCGGTCAGCGCCGTTTCGATACCCCGCGATGACTACGTCGACCTGCCGGGCTGTCCCAGCGGGGTGTGCAAGGGCAAGGTCAAGCAGGCCTACGGTTTGGCGTACCAGCAGCAGATGAACTCGCTGAGTGACAGCATCGCCGCCTCCGCACGCGAGCAGACCGCGCGCGAGGCCGGCCGCAAGGCCGAGATCGACACTGTGCGAAGGCTGCTGGGTGTGCCGATCGATCACTTCGTCGAAGTCACGCTCGGCGCGTTCTTTCAGATCGCCCAGGTGGTCCAGCCGATCACCGTGTGCCTCAACGAGGACACGTCGGACAGCTACTCCGGTGCCGACTTCCACCGTGGCACCCAACAGATCAACGCGGCGCAGGCGATGGCGTTCGTGCGGCAGCGCCGCGACGAGAACGATCAGATGTTCACCGACATGGACCGCACGCGCCGCCAGCAGGCATTCATCGTGTCGCTGGTGACCGCGCTGCGCCGCGGCGGCGCGTTGTCCAATCCGGCTGACCTACGAAACCTGCTGCAGGTCGCGCGGCAGAACATCGCCGTTGACGACGGATTCGACCTCGCGAGTTTCGTCAACCACGCTGCAGCGCTGACCGACAGTTCCCTGACCCTCTACACGCTGCCCATCAGCGAGTTCGGCCAGGACACCGCGGGCGAGGACGTCAACATCGTTGACGTGCAAAGCATTCGGGGTATCGTGCACAACCTGTTCGCCGACGGGTCAACCCCGACTCCCAAGCCGACTCAAACACCTTCTGCCCCAACAACACTCGACGTCGTCAACGCCACCAATCACGACGGCCTCGGCACGGCCGTCGAGCGTTCCTTCGGCACCGACGGGATGATCGCAGGGGCGGTGTCGACGGCAGATCGCCTGGCCAACACGAGCAGCATCGCCTACGGAGTCGGCGCTGCAGACGCCGCGCGCATGTTGGCCGACCGCCTCCAGCTCTCCGCGACCGCCTCCGACACCGTCGCCCCCGACACGGTGTTGTTGACCATCGGCGCCGATTTCCCCGCCGATCAGTACATGGCCTCGAGCACGCCCACCACACCTTCGACCCCGGTCACCACGGTCGAGGCCACCGCCACCGGAACGCAGGCGCCCGCGCCGACGGACCTCACCGAGATGGCGGGCAAGAACACTCCCTGTGTGAAGTGATCACTGCCGCGGTTTGACCCACTTTCCTGCGTCTCCGACGATGCCCACCGGCACCGCGCCGGACAGGCTGACGTTCTGCACGCTCGGGCCCGCCGCGACGATCGTGGTGTCCTGAAGGATCGGCAGCACAGTCGACATGTTCCAGAGCCGAGGTTCGACGGCGTTGATCACCTCGCCGATGTCCTCGGTGCCGTCGAGCGCCGCATCGATCTTCGGCTGAATGCTGTGGTCGCAGATGCCGGTGATGTTGCTTGGCGCCTGGACGAGCTGTCCTGTTTCGGGCGCCGGGGCCGGAGTGGTCTGCGTCGGCGTTGTCTGCGTCGGAGTTGTCTGCGGGGTGGTCGGCCGGGGCGGTGTCGGCGAATTGCTTGTCCGCGAAGGCGAATTCGTCGTCGGTGAAGGGGTCGACGACGTGGCTCCAGGTGTGGCCGTCGAAACCGCCGTCGCCTCCAGCGCCGGGCAGCCGTATCGCGACGCAAGGGATGTCGCGAGATCGCCGCCCGCCTGATGCCACCCCACAACGGCGTCGACTCGGTTGTTGATCAGCGCATCTCCGTAGAGCGCAACGGGATCCAGTGCGGACACCGACGCGCCGATGCCGACATTGCGCAATTGGTCGGCGGCGGTGTTGGCCACGGCGATGGCAGTGGGGTCGTTGGCCGCTACCCCGAGGACAAGCGTCAGGGGCACACCATCTTTCGTGATCCGCCCGCGATTGTTCTCCGGCGTAGGCGTGCCCGGCGGCGTCTCGATCGGCTCAACCTGATAGCCCGCGTTGGCCAGCAGCGCGAGCGCGGCCTCCTTCGTCATCGCGGGCGGCGCCGTCGGGACATAACCCGGATCGGACGGGGACCGCACCTGGGCCTGCGCCAAGGTGACGGTGTTGTCGTCGCCGGCGCCAACCGAGGCGAGCAGGTCGACGTCGAGCAGGCCCAGAATCGCTTTGCGCACTTGGGAATCCGTGAGCGCGGGTTGCTGGGCCCGCAGCGTCAGCTGCATCACCCGCGGGGTGACGATGCGGGCGGTCCGAACGTCGGGAATCGCCGATAGTTGTGCGAATGCCGCCGCCCCGCCATGCACCTGGGCGACCTGGGTGTCGCCGTTGCGGATCGAGTCAGCCAGCGCGGCCGACGACCCGCCGCGACGGAACAGCACTTGGTCCGGCTTGGCGGGCGCACTCCAATAGCGGTCGTTTCGGGCGAGCAGAATCTCATCGCGCTGAGGGTCAATGCTTTCCACCCGGAACTGGCCGCCGGTGACCGGCAGGGCGCGCGCCAGGCCTGCCGCGAATCCACCGGGTACGTCCTTGACGATGTGGGCGGGCAGGATGTTGTTGAACAGTTCGCGCCACGCGGGATAGGGCTGAGAGAACGTCACCACCGCGGTCTTGCCGCCCTCGACCGATTGCACGCCGGTGATCCGGTCATAGCCCGCCGGATCCACGACTCCCGGTTGACTGACCATCTGACGCCACAGGTACCAGTAGTCGTCGGCGGCTATCGGTGCGTTGTCCGTCCACGACGCCTCGGGACGGATCTTGTACGTGACGGTGAACGGGTTCTGATTGGTGACGTCCGCCGACTCCAGCAGCGTGGTGTCGAGCTCCCAGCGAGACCCTGTGAGCGCGTTGGGATCCGGCACCGGCCGAAAGGAACTGGGCAGCACCAGCGCGCTTATCGCCGCGTTTACCGGCGACTGATCCGACAGCAGGTGTGCATTGAAGCCCGGGCCGATCGAATCGATGGCCATGATGATCTGCGTGGCCTTCATCGGGGGAGGCGGCGTCGACTCGGACGTATCGGTGCTCTGTGGCGCGGGCGGTGGGCTGACGGTGCACCCCGCCGCTACCAACGTCACCAGTGCAAATAGCGCAGCGACAACGCGTAGGGGGCCCAGCACGCTGTTCAGGGTATCGGCAGGGTCGGAGCCGATACGGCTGGCGACATCAAACCTCAGCCGCGCGCCTTCGCACGAGCCTTTGCCCGGGCCCGCAAGCTGGCCGTCAGCTCGACCTTGCGCACCCGGACCACCTCGGGCGTCACCTCGACGCACTCGTCCTCCGCGCAGAATTCCATGGCCTGCTCGAGGTCGAGTTCCAGTGGCCGGGCCAGCGTCTCCATGACGTCGGCCGTCGAGCTGCGCATGTTCGTCAGCTTCTTCTCGCGGGTGACGTTGACGTCGAGGTCTTCGGCGCGCGGGTTGATGCCCACGACCTGGCCCTCGTATGTGTCCTGGCCCGGCTCGACGAAGAACTGCCCGCGGTCGGCGAGCTGGATCATGGCGAACGGGGTGATGCTCCCCGAGCGGTCCGACACCAGCGAGCCGGTGTGGCGCGCGCGGATCTCGCCAGCCCACGGCCGGTAGCCGTCGAACACCGCGTTCGCGATGCCGGTGCCGCGCGTCAGCGTCAGGAAGTCGGTGCGAAAGCCGATCAGGCCGCGGCTGGGCACGATGAAATCCATCCGGACCCAACCCGCGGCGTGGTTGGTCATTTCCTCCATGCGGCCCTTGCGGGCGGCCATCAGCTGCGTGATCGCGCCGACGAACTCCTCGGGGCAGTCGATGGTCATCGCCTCGAACGGCTCGTGCAGCTTGCCGTCGATCGTCTGCGTGACCACTTGTGGCTTGCCGACCGTCAGCTCAAAGCCCTCGCGTCGCATCTGCTCGACGAGCACGGCAAGCGCCAGCTCGCCTCGGCCCTGCACCTCCCATGCGTCGGGCCGGTCGATGTCGACGACCTTGATGGACACGTTGCCGACGAGTTCCTGATCGAGTCGCGACTTCACCATCCGGGCGGTCAGCTTGTGTCCAGACACCTTGCCCGCCAGCGGCGAGGTGTTGGTGCCGATCGTGACCGAGATCGCGGGCTCGTCGACGGTGATGCGCGGCAGCGCGTGCGCGTGGTCCGGATCGGCCAGGGTGTCGCCGATCATGATCTCGGGAATGCCCGCGACGGCGACGATGTCACCGGCGATGGCTTCGTCGGTCGCCGTGCGTTCGACGCCCTCGGTGACCAGGAGCTCGGTGATCTTGGCGTTCGTGATCACCGGGTGGCCGTCCACCTCGCGCATCCAGGCGACCTGCTGGCCCTTGCGGATCCGGCCCTTGTAGATGCGGATCAGCGCGAGGCGGCCGAGGAAGGCCGACGCGTCGAGGTTGGTGACCAACGCCTGCAACGGCGCCTCTGGATCGCCCTGCGGCGGCGGAATGTGCTCGAGCAGCACATCGAACAGCGGGTCAAGGTTCTCGCCGTCGGGATTCTCGCCGTTGGCCGGTTCGGTGGTGCTGGCGATGCCTGCGCGTCCCGACGCGTAGAGCGTGGGCAATCCGAGAGCTTCCTCGGCGGCCTTCTGGGCCTCCTCGTCGAGGTCGGAGGCGACGTCGAGGAGCAGGTCATGGCTTTCGGAGACGACCTCGGCGATGCGGGCGTCGGGCCGGTCGGTCTTGTTGACCACCAGGATCACGGGGAGGTGCGCCGCGAGCGCCTTACGCAGCACGAAGCGGGTCTGCGGCAGCGGGCCCTCGGAGGCGTCGACCAGCAAGAGCACGCCGTCGACCATCGAGAGTCCGCGCTCGACCTCGCCGCCGAAATCGGCGTGGCCGGGGGTGTCGATGACGTTGATGACCGTGATGGAACCGTCCGGGTGCTTGCGGTGCACCGCGGTGTTCTTGGCCAGGATCGTGATGCCTTTTTCCTTCTCCAGGTCACCGGAGTCCATCAAGCGTTCGACCGCGTCGTCACCCCGATGGTGCAGGGCACCCGATTGGCGCAGCATGGCATCGACGAGGGTCGTCTTCCCATGGTCGACGTGTGCCACGATGGCGACGTTTCTGAAATCCACGTCGCCGATTGTCGCAGTGTGGCGGGTCGATCATGAAAACGAGAGACGCCGGTCACTACCCCTCACCCCGCGACCATCCCCGCCGCGAACGTTCCGTACCGCTCGAAATTTCGGCAATTTTTCGAGCGGTACGGAACGTTCGGCGATCGTCAGGCCACTCACAGCGTCCGGGCGTAGCGTCGATTTAGCCCGTCAATAGTGGGTTGGAGGTTGACGAATATGCCTGCTGAAGAGGTTTTCACCATCGCAGTCATCGCCGTGCTGGCGACCGCCGCGACGGCGGCAATCTACCTCGGGCTGCTCAACTGGATCGGCGCCTTCTATGTCGTCCGGTGCGCGGCCTGCCGCCATCTGACGTTCTCGTCGGCCAATCAGTCGCGAGAGTCCTGCCCGCACTGCAAGCACCCCGCGCTAATGCATCCGATCCACTCCGTACGCCACGCCGGCGTGGTCGTCAACGACCGACTGCATTACTAACTACGGCGTGGTCAACAGCACCAAAACTCGACCGCCGTCGGAAGGTGGCGGGAAGTCGGACTCGGCGAGCAGCAGCGCTTGGCCGCCTGACGACAAGTCCACGAGCACGCCGGCACCCGCGTAGTTGTTGCCCCCGCGTCCGGTGCCCTTCGGTGCCCAGTACGCCGGCTTGGATGCGAGTTGCCCCTCCAGGCGAAACGTCTGTCCCGCATGGCCTTTCGCGTCTGCGACGGTGATCACTGGCAGGGCGGCTGCTAGTCGGGGCGCAGCAAGCGGGTCAGCTCACCGACCCACGCCCGGTCGGCCGGCACCCATGGCAGGTCGTCGAGTTCGTCGGCGCCGACCCAGCGCAGGGCGCGGTGATCGTTGGGATGCAACGCTCCGCCGGTCTGGGTGACGCGATAGGCGCGCAGCGTCATGGATTCGGTCAGCGCGACATCGGCGCCGATGCGTGTGCCCACGGTGACGTCGACGCCGAGTTCCTCGTGCAGTTCACGGGCCAACGCGGCGGCATCGCTCTCGCCCGCGGCGGCCTTGCCACCCGGAAGCTCCCAGAGGCCGGCGAGTTCCGGCGGCCGCGCGCGCTGGGCCACGAGCAGTAGGGAACCCGAAATCAGTGCACCGGCAACGACGATCTGATCTGACACTGCCCGCGACGGTATACCGTCGGAACATGGCTGTGTTAACGGATGACCAAGTAGACGCCGCACTGCCCGACCTTCCCGGCTGGGAGCGCGCCGACGGGGCGTTGCGCCGCTCGATCAAGTTTCCCGCGTTTCTCGACGGCATCGACGCTGTGCGTCGAGTAGCCGAAAAAGCCGAGGAAAAAGACCATCACCCGGACATCGATATCCGTTGGCGGACAGTAACTTTCGCATTGGTGACGCACTCCGCCGGTGGTATCACCGAGAACGATCTCGACATGGCTCGGGAGATAAACGAGATCGTCGGGAACCCGTAGTCGCGATCCACGCCAGCGTCGCCAACGTCGCGACGATGTAGATCAGTCCGGCCCATGCCAAGTACCAGGGGCGGGGTATGACCCAGATCGTGGGCTGCGCGAAGCTCAGCAGCCACGGCACTCCGATGACCGTCAGCGCCAGCCAGCCCCACCCGAGCACCCGCGCGCCCAGCCGCTCACGCAGCGGGCCGTGCAGCAGCCAGATCATCAGCGGGATCAACCACACCCAGTGATGCGTCCACGAAATCGGCGACAGCAGTAGCCCGAACAGCTGCACGACGACGATCGCGCCGAGCCGATCGGATGCGCCGCCGATCGCACGCCACGCCAACACGGCCAACACCGTGGTGATCGCGATGCCTGCCAACACGAGCGGCCCGTACCCCGCGTCGTGTCCGAGAATCCGCGAGATGCCGCCGCGCCACGACTGGTTGAACGACGTGCCGATCGGGCCTACGCGAGAAGCGTCGCCGAGCAATTCGGTGAAGTAGTAACGGGTTTGGTCGCCGACGACGACGGCCGAGACCGCGATCGTGCCGAAGAACACCACCGCCGAGAACACCGCGGCAGCCCCGCGTCGGGCGCCCACAAAGTAGAGCCCCGACACCGCGGGCGTCAGCTTCACGCCGGCCGCGAGCCCGACCAGCAGCCCCGACAGCCACCATCGTGTGCTGTAGACCGCGTACAACACCGCCAGCACCAGCAGCACGTTGATCTGCCCGTAGTCGAAATTGCTCCGCAGCGGCTCCAGCCAGATGCCGACCGCGGTCCACAACATCGCGATCCGAGGGTCACCCGACTGCCCGGGCAGCAGTCGCTGGCTGACGCGAACCACCCCGTAGAGCGCCGCGATGGTGCCGAGTTGCCATGCGAACGCGAGGATTCCGAACGGGATCAGGTGCAGCGGATAGAAGACGACCGCCGCGAACGGCGGGTAGGTGAACGGCAGCGGGAAATCGGGCGTCTGGTCGGCGTAGACGTAGTCGTAGAGCGTGCCGCGATGGTCGAGCGCGCCAGCGCCGCCGACGTAGACGTGGAGATCGACGAAGTTGGCGCCGTTGGGGACGAAGTACGTCCACGCGAGGCGAGCGGCGATGCTGAGCGCCAACAGCACCGGCGCCGCGATCGCCAGTCGGTTCGGCGTCAGCGGAGATGTCGTGGCGGCGGATTCGGTGGCGTCTATGCCGCCGACTCTAGCGAGCGGTCACGGTACGTCGTCGCATCCGTAACGTTTCGATCTCCGCCACACGTGTCACTTGAGTAACACCAGTAACGCGACGACTCTCGGGCCCAGGCGTGCCTACAACTGATTGGGAGAACCATGAAATTCACCAGGAAAACGCTTGCGACCAGCATGATCACCGCCGCGAGCGCGGCCGGGCTCGCGCTCGGGCTCAGCGCGACCGCTGCAGCCGACCCAGCCGCGGCGCCCGCACCGACCCCGGGCGTACCGGGTCTGCCGTTCCTCCAGCAGCTCGCCACTAATCCGGCTACGGCGACGACCCTGATGCAGGGCCTCACGTCGTTCCTCGGTACCGCGCAATCCGCAGCTGCACCGGCCGCAGCGCCTGCCTCAGCTCCGACCGCCACTCCGCCCGCTGCAACCGCGTCGATAACCCTGCCGCAGGCCCCGGCCGCGGCTCCTGCCCCCGCGCCGGCCGCATCCCCACTGGCTGCGCCGCAGAACCTGCTGACCTCGGTCCCGGGCGCGTTGGCGTCGTTGATGCCGGCGGGCACACCGCTTGCCGGGCTGCTGCCATCGGCGGCGGCCGCGCCCGCCGCTACCGCCGCCGCGGCTCCTGCCGCAGCGGCTCCAGTGGCTGCCGCACCCGCGGCGGGGGCAACCCAAGCCATCGCGCCGCTGATCATGCCGCTGTCGGCGCTGCCGTGACAGCGGTTGGCGCGCATCGCTGACCACAAACCAGGCAACCAGGAATCGGGGAAACCATGTCATCGATCAGGAGGACATTCGCCGGCGTCAGCGGAGTCGTCGGCTCGTCGGTAGCACTACTACTGGGTGGAATTGCACCGACGGCCAACGCCGACCCGGCGCCGCCGCTGCCGATCGATGCGGTGCAAGCGCCGGGCCTGTCGGCGGTGCAAGGCATCGGCCCGGTGATCCAGCGGGCTGCCGCCGATCCGACCAACGCCGCGTCCGAGTTGATGGCGGCCGCGGCGGCATTTGCGGGCAATTCGGCGATGCCGTCGGATTCGAGGAACGTTGCGACTGCGGTAAACCAGTTCGTCGCCCACGTTCCCGCGCCCGGCGCGGTGCCGGGTACCGAGGCACATCTGCCCGCGGGCGTCGACCCGGCGCATGCCGTCGGCCCCGTGCCGCAGGCTGCCCCGGTCGTTGCGCCGATTCCGGAAGCCGCGCCAGCGCCAGCCGCTGTGCCGGCGCCCGCACCGGCTCCGGTTCCTGCTCCAGCTCCCGATCCGGCGGCTGCGGTGCCGGCCGCTGCACCCGCGTTCGGTCCCGACACGCCACCGACGCAGGACTTCATGTACCCGTCGATCAGCAATGGGTGCTTAGCCGACGGCGGCAACGTGTTGGCGACTGCGATCTCGGTTGCGGGTCCGGCGACGATTCCGGCGCCCGGGCCGGCGGCGGGTCAGACGGCGTATGTGTTCACCGCGATCGGGACGCCAGCGCCTGCTGCTGAGCAGAGGCTGCCGTTGAACGTTACCTGGGTGAACCTGACGACGGGCAGGTCGGGCAGCGCGACGCTCAAACCGCGGCCTGACATCAACCCGAATGGACCCACGACGCTGTCGGCGATCGTTGACACCGGTTCGGGCAGCATCATCTCGACGATCTTCGGCCAGGTCACCACACTCGAGAAGCAGTGCCAGTTCATGCCGACGATCGGTTCGACGGTCGTCCCCTAACCCTTCTTCCGTCGTCCCCTCACCCCTCTTCCGCGAGCGACCGCGTTTGTACGTCGACACACCGTGGAGTCGCGTACAAACGCGGTCGCTCGTCGGGGGAGATCAGTAGGTCATAAGTCAGTACGCCATGAAGAGGATCGCGTCCCGGTCGTACTCGCGGCCGGGATGCGCCTCGGACAGGTGCGCCTGGGCCTTCTCGACCAGGTCGTCCTCGTCCTTGCCGGTGATCGCCTCACCGCAGGGGCAGTTCAAATGAGTCTTCATATGTTCACGATCGCATATCGGCCAAGATGGCGGTCATGGACTTCTCCGACGTCATTCGCACAACGGGCGCCACCCGCCAGTTCACCGACGACCCGCTGCCCGACCAAGTGCTGGGCCGCATCCTCGACAACGCCCGGTTCGCGCCAACTGGCGGCAACCGACAGGGCACGCACGCGATCGTCGTCCGCGACCAACAGACCCGTGATCAGCTAGCCGAGCTCGCCATCCCCGGCGCCCGCCGCTACATCGCCCAGATTCGCAACGGCGAAGGCCCGTGGAATCCCTTGCAGCCGTGCGGAGTTGACGCAGAGACGATTGCGGCCGTAGAGGTGCCCTCCGGGTCACCACTGCGCGACGCGCCTGTCGTGTTGGTGGTCTGCGTCGACCTCGCGGTCGTCGCGGCATTTGACCAAGACCTCGACCGGATCGGCGTCGTCCCCGGCGCATCGGTGTACCCGTTTGTCTGGAGCGTCCTGCTGGCCGCCCGCAACGAGGGCTACGGCGGCGTGCTCACTACTGCAGCGGTCGCCGAGGAGCCACGGCTCAAGCAACTTCTCGGGATTCCCAACGACTATGCGGTTGCCGCACTGCTCCCACTCGGCAAGCCGGTCCACCAAGTCACCAAGCTCAAACGCAAGCCGGTAGCGGAGATCGCCACCCGCGAACGGTTCGACGGCGAGCCTTTCATCGCTTAGGAGGCCGCTGAATTCCAGTAGCGCGCAGTCCTTCCGAGATCCAGCTTTTTGCCCGCCTCTGAGCGACAACCCGCTGATCTCGCGCAGCTAGGCCAGCATGTCGCCAATGGATAACAGTTCGGCGTTACCCAGGCTCAATGCAGACTCAATGCGACCACGAAGCGACGTTGTCTCTTCCGCTGATCGCAGTCACATGAGACGTTGGGTTCGTGACCTGCACGCTGGGCTACGCCACCGCCAGCACCGTCGAGCACAACCTTGAGGGACAGCTCGCGGAACTGAACGCTGCAGGCGTCGACCCGCGGCGCGTGTTCACCGACAAGTTGTCCGACTCCGCCGAGCGCGTGCGGGCCGGCCTGCACGCGATGCTGAGCTACGCGCGTTCGGGTGACACAGTCATCGTCGTCGCAATCGACCGGCTCGGCCGCTCCGCCGCTGAGGTGACGCGCACCATCGCCGATCTCACCGACCGCGGAATCCGGCTGCGCACACTGAAAGAGGGACTCGACACCGGTACCGCAACCGGCCGCGTCGTCGCCCACATCCTGACGTCCTTGGCTCAGCTCGACATGGAGCACGAGCACCACGGAAGCTAGGCCTTCGCGGCCTTCGCTGCTGCTTTCATTTGCTTCTTGTATGACCGCACCTTCTCGAGCGACCCCGCGTCCTTCACATCGGCCACCGACATGAACGACCCGGCCTTGCCGTAATCCCCCGCCGCTTCGCGCCACCCCTTCGGCGTCACGCCGTACTGCTTGCCCAGCAGCGCTAGGAAAATCTTCGCCTTCTGCTCGCCGAAGCCCGGCAACGACTTGAGTCGACGCAGCACTTCTGCGCCATCGGGATCTCCTGCCGTCCACAGCGCCGACGCCTCACCGCCGTATTGGTCGACGACGATCTGCGCGAGCGTCTGGATCCGCTTGGCCATCGAGCCCGGAAAACGATGTATCGCAGGCGTTTTCGAGCACAGCGCCGCGAACTCCTCCGGGTTGTAGTCAGCGATTTCGCGGGCGTCCACCCCGCCGATGCGGTCGGCGATTTTCTTTGGCCCAGCGAACGCGGCTTCCATCGGATACTGCTGATCCAGCAGCATTCCCACCAGCAGCGCGAAGGGATTGGACTCCAGCAGCGCGTCGGCCGCCGGATCTTGAACTAGCTGCAGTTTCGCCACGCTCCCAGTCTAGAACGCGGGTTTCAGCTTGGAGTTGCCTGGGAACTAGCTTATTGTGACGCAGGTCTCATGAGGCTGCCGCGCGCACAACTACACATCGAGGTCAGGAGTCACTGCGCCCGAGACCCAACATCCGCCCCACGAAACCGCCCTCAGCGGTGAGCGATATTTGGCTGTGCAGGCCAGCCCGGAATTCCAAGAACTACGAAATAGGCTGCGCCGCTTTGTTTTTCCAATGAGCGCCCTCTTCCTGATCTGGTATTTCGCCTACGTGCTGCTCGGCGCGTTCGCTCACGACTTCATGGCCATCAAGGTCTGGGGCAATATCAACGGCGGCCTTCTCGTCGGCCTTGGCCAGTTCGTGTCGACGTTCGTGATCACGGCCATCCGGGCCTGCCGCACGTGCTGATGCGCTTCTACACGGTGCCGACCGCGAAGGAAGCCCGCCGCTCGGTCGTGTGGGCGATCTGGCTGATCGGCGCGTTCTACCTGTTCACACTCGCGCTGGGCTACGGCGCCGCGGCGCTCGTCGGGCCCGACGCCATCCTGGCGGCACCCGGCGCGCAGAATTCGGCCGCGCCGTTGCTGGCGTTCAAGCTTGGCGGTGTGGTCCTGCTGGGCATCATCTCGGCCGTCGCGTTCGCGACGATCCTCGCAGTGGTGGCGGGCCTAACCATCACGGCGGCAACGTCTTTCGCGCACGACATCTATGCGAGTGTGTTGAAGAGCCATCAGGTCAGCGAGAGCGAGCAGGTGCGCGTGTCACGCATCACCGTTGTGGTGATCGGCATTGTCGCCATCGGGCTTGGCATCCTGGCCAACGGGCAGAACATCGCGTTCCTCGTCGCGCTCGCCTTCGCGGTGGCCGCGGCGGCCAACCTGCCGACGATCCTGTATTCGCTGTACTGGTCGCGGTTCAACACCCGCGGCGCACTGTGGAGCATGTACGGCGGGCTGATCTCGACCATCGTGTTGATCGTCTTCTCCCCCGCCGTGTCGGGGGCGAAGACCGCGATGCTGCCAAGCGTGGACTTCGCCTGGTTCCCGCTGGCCAATCCCGGCATCGTCTCGATTCCGCTGGCGTTCATCCTCGGCATCATCGGCGCGCTGACGTCGTCTGATCGCGGTGACGCTGAGCTCAACGCCGAGTTCGAGGTGCGGACGCTGACCGGTGTGGGCGCAGAGAAGGCGGTGGGCCACTAGGAGCGATTTCGGCGCGCTCACGGACTCTGAGCGGGCGTGGGCGCGCCGAAATCACATCCTCGGGGGATTACTCGGGCGGTCGGGTGGGTTATCTTCACGCGTGACCGCTCGACGATTCGCCTTCGGACTGCTGGCGTACGCCTTCGCGGCCATCATGGTCGGCACCACGTTGCCGACACCGATGTATGCGCTGTACGGCCAGCAGATGCACTTTGCGGTGCTGACCACGACCGTGATCTACGCGACCTACGCGGCCGGCGTGCTTTTCGCGCTCCTGGTGTTCGGCCGGTGGTCCGACGCGATCGGCAGACGCCCCGTGCTGCTGGCCGGCGTGGTGGCCGCGCTGGCCAGTGCCGCCGTGTTCCTGGTCGCCGACTCCGTCTCGCTGTTGTTGGTGGGACGCGTCTTGTCGGGGCTTTCGGCAGGCATTTTCACCGGCACCGCGACCGCGGCCGTGATCGAGGCCGCACCGGAAAAGTGGCGCGCCAGGGCCGCCGCGGTGGCCACCGTCGCGAATATGGGCGGGCTCGGTATCGGACCGCTGCTTGCCGGTGTGCTCGTCGAATACGCTCCTGCGCCACTGCACCTCAGCTTCATCGTGCACATCGTGCTGGCGCTGCTGGCCGGCGCCGCGGTGCTGATCGTCCCGGAAACGTCCGCGAGCACCGGAAAGATCGGCGTGCAACGACTGTCAGTGCCTGCCGAGGTGCGCGCCGTTTTCGTCGTCGCCTCGCTCGCGGCATTCGCGGGCTTCGCGGTGACGGGGCTGTTCGCTGCCGTGGCGCCGTCGTTCGTCTCCGGCGTCGTCGGCATCGACAACCATGCGATCGCCGGACTCATTGCCAGCTCGATCTTCTTCGCCTCGGCGGCAGCGCAGATTGCCGGCCGCAACCTCAATCCACAACGCGCTGTCGCTATTGGATGCGGAATCCTGGTGGTGGGCATGGTGATTCTTGCTGTGGCGCTGCAACTTTCGTCGCTGATAGGCCTGGTTGCGGCCGCCGTGGTGGCGGGTGTTGGCCAGGGCATCAGCTTCAGCCGCGGTCTGGCGGCGGTTGCTGAACGCACCCCCGCCGACCGGCGCGCCGAGGTCAGCTCCACCTACTTCGTCGTCGCTTACGTGGCGATCTCCCTGCCCGTGGTGGGTGAGGGCGTAGCGGCCCAGCATTGGGGATTGCAAACGGCTGGCGTGACTTTCGCGGTCGCCGTGGCGGTCCTGTCGGCCATCTGCCTGGTCGGCATCCTTGTGCTGGAGGCGCGCCAGGCCCGCAGTCTTGTTACGACAGGAATCGGTTGACGTACTCCGCAAAGCGGTCGCGCATCTCGTTCTCGTTGAGCCCGAACATCTCACACGTTGTGACGACCTTGCCGAGCCTACCCCGCTGGTGGCCCCCGAGATAGTCGACGATCGCAGCCCGAGCGTCCTCGGTCACCCGTTCACCGACGAGGCCGTAAACGCGTTCGGCCACACCGAGTTCGTCGGCCATGAACTCGTCGAAGGTCACATCGATCGAACGCTCCGGTGCAAGGGCACCGCGATCGCGCACCAGCGCGTTGAGCATCAACTCGAGGCGGTCGATCCAACCGGCGGCGATCTCCTCGACCGGCACCGGTGACCGATGCATGCGCGCGGAGTAGGTCAGCATCGCCACCATCGAAATCGCCACAGGCACAGGGTCGCGATGGGTGCACACGACGGCGACGCCCGGAAAAACCTTGTCCAACACCGGAAGTTGCTCGAGGTGCTGGGGCGATTTCAGCAGCCAGCGTCTGCCGCCGCGGAGAAACTGCAGCGCCTTGAGCTGGGTGGCCAGGTATTCGTAGGTCGACGTCTGGTCGTGGGCCAGGTAATACTCGGTCCACCGCGGCACGTGTGCAAGCGTCTCCATGAACATCGTCGAGAAATCGTTTGCGAGCAGCTGGATTTCCTCGTGCACATGCTCGGTGGTCATCTCGTGCATGAGCGCGAAGTGCGGCATGAGCGTGTTCATCACCGTCACGGCGACATCCATCCGCGCCGCCCGCGGGTCGGGCTCGATGCCTTCCTCGGAGGGGAGCGGAAACGGCTCGAAGCTCTCCCAGTACGGCAGCGTGCGGAACGTCGGCGCCGCAGCCAGCAGGTTGTGCAGATGCGTGGTGCCGGTGCGCGGCAAGCCCGCGATCACCACGGGTGGCAGCAGTTCGATGTCGTGGATTTCGGGGTGACGCTTGAGCAGGTCGGTCAGCAATAGTCGGTTCTTCAGCCATTGCGACAGCTGACCGAAGAAATTCACGACGCCCGGGCCGTGCATGCCGTCGATGTCATGCAGCGCCGCGAGGTAGACGTCGAGCCGCTCGCGGTAATCGTCGGGACCGAAGTCGTCGAGGCTTGTGTCGGCGATCGCCCTGGCGTGCAACGCCTCCGCATCCAAGGGGCAATCGGCCGCGAGGCCGGCCATCATGTCGCGGATTTGCTGGGCCTCGGGGCTGAACCGGGGCTCGTGTAGGTCGTCTGGCTGGACGAATTCGGGTGTGGCGTGGGTCACGCGGACTTATGTTACTCTGAGTTTCGTAATGACAACAGACCTTGGCCGGCCTCGAGATCCGCGCATCGACAGCGCCGTCCTCCAGTCGACGGTCGAGCTGCTCGGCGAGACGGGGTACGCAGAACTCTCGGTCGATGCCATCGCGCGCCGGGCGGGCACCAGCAAGCCCGCGATCTACCGACGCTGGCCCAGCAAGGCGCACCTCGTGCACGAGGCGGTGTTCCCGATCCACAGCGGCACGGAGCTCCCCGACACCGGGTCGTTGACCGACGACGTGCGGGAGATGGTGCGACGCACCGCGGCAGTGCTGACCACGCCGGCGGCCAGGGCGGCACTGCCGGGTCTCGTCGGCGAAATGGCCGCAGACTTGACGCTGCACGCGGCGCTGCTCGAGCGGTTCGGCGGCATTCTGTCGCAGGGCATGACCGACCGGCTGAATAAAGCATTGGCGCGCAACGAGGTTCGGCCCGACGTGACCGCGGCAGAGGTTACGGAGGCCCTTGCCGGAATCACCTTCCTGGCACTACTCACCCGCGGGGTCCTTGACGCTGCATGGGTCGAGCGAACCGCCAACCTAATATTGAGAGGAATCAGCGTATGACGCACGAGTCGACGGCCGCATGGCACGAACTACTGGAAACCCTTGCCGGGCTTGATCGCTCATTCCTCGAAGGTGATCGTGCCGTTACCGACGACCGGCACATCGCCGACGGCTACCGCATGCTCGCGACGACGCTCGGCGTCGCGTTGGACACCTACCTGTTCTCCGAGCCGAGCCGGCCTCAGTTCGTCGAAGTCAACACGCCGTTCCGCCGCGACCGACGGTGGGGCGGCGACAACACCGACGCGTACTACCACATGTGTCCGGTGGATCCGAAGCGCCGTTATCGCATCAGCGGCAACAAGGGTGACAGCGTGTACTTTTCGGTGACGGCATACAACGAACCGTCGCCCGGCCAGTGGTCCGATCGGATCGTGGCCATCATGCGTGACGACGACCTCGACATCGATGACGGGGGCAACTTCTCCTTCGAGCTGGGCCCGACGCCCGACGCGGCGGTGCTGATGACCCGTGACTACCAGGCTGATCCGCTCACTGGCCGACCGGTCAGCTGGCATATTGAGGCACTCGACGAGCCCGAGCCGGTGCGGCATGGCGACGCCGAAACCGCGGCAGCTCTTCGGGCCAGTGCCGCGTGGCTGCGCACAATGTTCGCGATTGTCCCGCTCGCGGTCGGTGTACGCGTCGACGACTCACACCAGCTCGGTCATGAAATATCCCAAGTGGCAAACGAATTCGCCGACCCGTATCAGGTGCCCGACGCCAACTTCGGCTGGTCGGCCCGCGACGCGTGCTACGCCTACGGCAGCTTCGTCCTCGAGGACGACGAGGCATTGGTCATCACCCATCGGCCGCCGAAGTGCCGGTTCTGGAACCTGGTGGTGTGGAACCAGTTCATGGCCACCCACAACGTCAACGACGCGCGCAGCTCGGTCAACGGCCACAGCGCGGTGCCCAATGCCGATGGGTCAGTCACCGTTGTTGTCTCGCGCGGACTGACGGAGCACCCGAATTCGCTGACCACATTGGACTATCCGCGCGGGAATCTCGCGTTCAGGTGGTTCCTCGCCGACGAAGTGCCGGCCCGCCCGGAGGTGCAGCTCGTAAAGGTATCTGACGCGCCAACACGCGTGGACTGAGCTAGTAGCCCGGTCCGCCGGCGGGGTCGTAGGGTGAATGACGACTCGCCACTAGCGCGACTGCATCATGGCGCCTAGTTCGGGGACATTTTGTATGACATCACCCGCGGGATGCTTCCGGTTGCGCGCTGCGACCGCAATTGAGCTGAGGCGCAATGCGGGGAGAAGTAGAAGTACGCCCGCCACGCGGCCGCGAACTCTACACTTGTCGGCGGCGGCACCGTCCGCTGTGTTGATTGCCGCGGGCTCGGTGGGGGGTTCGACATGGACCACGGGATGTTGGCAAAGTTCGGGCCCTACTTCGACAACATGCAGATTCGGTTCGAGCGCGACACACCGGCGATCAGCGTCCACGGCGTTCCCAGTCACATCGCGGACTTCATCTTCAACGGGTTGTTCAACCAGGCGAGCGTCACCAGGCCTATCGGCGATATCTACATCGCCACCCATGCCGACGGCGATGGCTTCCTGTTCGTCCAGCTGTTCCGCGGCTCGGTCGATGTGTTTGGCGACCCGACTGATGTGACGGACTTCGAGGTCCTCGATCAGGCGTTGGGACCGTCGATGCCGGCCAAGATTCCCGACTCGCTGATCGGATTTCAGCCCGCGACGCCACCGCCCCCGCTGACGCACAGTGTGCACATCAAGGGTTGCAACATCGGCAGGAACCGCTTTCGCAGCGGGCAACAACCGATGAATCCCTTCCTCGTGCGCATGAAGCAGGTGTTCGGGGACCACGTCAACGTCACCGCCCCGAGACACTTCCACGGCCTGCTCCCAGAAACAAATCACAACGGCATGTACGAGTACATGGCGCAGGAACTCATGGTGCGCACGAAGGCGGTGCCATCGGGGAAGGGTTTCCGCGGGTTCGCCAAGCGTGCGGACCTCATCGCCGCATACAAGAACGCGCACTTCTCCTACCACGACGGCACCCCGATTCCGGATGCCGACTGGGCCGCGTTGGTGCCGCAAGACATCACGAAGGACAACCGGGCGATCAAGACGACCCTTCCCCTCGGGCGGACGATCGAGAACCTGACGTCGGTGACTGTCGACAGGCAGTTCCGGGTTGACACCGAGCCAGTTGACTGGTCACACCGCCCTCCCGGTGCCATCCCGAAGGAGGACGCCGACCGACTCGACATGATCCGCGCGAGCATCCGCGCCGACGCGCGCTTCGCAGACAACCACGCATGGCCGATGTGGGAGCGTCGCGGCTTCAACAACTTCGACGACTACATGAATGGTCACCATTGGTCGTTCTCGGAAAACAAGGAAACACATGAACTGGTGGCCCGCGGCCGCCGGTTCGACTACACGGTCGTGCTGCCGATCGTCGATCGCACCGTCACGCCGGCGTCGACCCGTCCACTGATCTACAACTTCTATCCCGGTGTCGGAAGCACCGACCCAGCGGTGCTCAACGGCCTCATCGAGTCCAACAACACCTTCTTCGGTCGGGCTTGACCGATGGCCGACGATGCACTCACCGAATTGGCGGCACAACTGGGCCTGGCGCTGCAGCCGCTTGTTGACGGCACTTCGTCGGACAGCGCAACGAACACGTTCCTGCGGCGACTCGGTTGGGACATCGTTCCCGCACCTGCGGTCGTCACCGCGCTGCAGGCGCCCGCTAGTCAGTTCTTCAACCTGATTGAAGGTGCCGACGACCTCGATCCGGTGGCGGTCATCGGCGGAGTACGCGCTGCGTTCACCGCCATCTCCGACATCTCGTCAGGCGGCGCCGGCCTGCCGCCGGGTTTCGCGAACGAGTTCCCCCGCCAGCTCGTCGACTACTTGGTGTGCGAGTACCTGCTCAACCAGCAGCCGCGGTGGGGCTACCTGCTGTTGGCTCTTGGCATCGTTCGCTTCATCCCGGAGGTGGCTGCGCCGCCCCGTCCCGCGTTCGTGCGTGAGGTCGTGGCCTGGGAGGACTTCGGCGATCTGCTGTCGGACCCACTCACCTTCTACCGCAACAGCTATCGGTGGGGCGCGTCGGACTTCCGCGGCCTCGACTTCCAGCTCGCACTGGCGGGTCTCGCCGACGCGTGGGGCGGCCGCGTGCGTCAGACGCTGCTCGATCCCGGCGTCGCGGCCCAGCTGACGGCCGGCGCGGTCGCGCCCACCGCGGCGCTCGACATGGTCGTGCGGTTGGTGCTGCTACAAAGTGAGTCGACGGTGGCGACGGCCGCCGGTGTCGGGCTGCTTGTACTGCCCGAAACCGCTTCCGCCAAGCCGGGTTTCGCGGTGCTGCCGTACGGAACCGCAGGATTGGAGGAGGGTGTCGACCTCAGCGACACGGTTCGCCTCGTGTTCGACGGGTCCGTCGCGCTCGATGGCGGCGTCGGCGCGCTCGTCCGTCCCGACACGGACATCGAGCTGCTCACCGGCTTCGGCGGAGCGGGCAATCCATCGGCAGCGTCGGGCACGGTCGGCATCGGCCTGCGCTTCGGCGGGCAGGGCGATCCCACCGTCCTTGTCGGCTCCGCAGACGCCAGCCGCTTCGAGACCACCGGCATCTCCGCCCTCGGCGGTGCCCGTTTCCACGCCGGCGGCGAGTACGAGATCTTCGTCGAGGTGGCCGTCGAGGGCGCCAAGCTCGTCATCAAGCCTGGACCCGACGACAGCGACGCGTTCCTCGCCAAACTGCTTCCCGGCGACGGGTTGACCATCGGCACCGACCTGACCATCGGTTTTTCTACTACCCAGGGGTTGTACTTCGGCGGCAGCGGCGGTCTGGAAATCATCCTGCCCGCCCACATCTCACTCGGCCCGGTCGAGATCATGGGCGCAATGATCGCAGTGCACGTCCGCGACGGCGCCATCCCGATCGACTTCGCAACCACCATCAAGGGCGACCTGTCGGTGCTCACCGCGATCGTCGAAAACGTAGGACTGACAGCCACTCTCACGTTCCCGCCCGATCACAAGGGTAACCTCGGCCCAGCCGACGTGGCGCTCGGGTTCAAGCCACCCAACGGCGTCGGTCTCAGCATCGACGCCGGCGTGGTCAAGGGCGGCGGCTACCTCTACCTAGATTTCGACAAGGGCGAGTACGCCGGCGCGCTCGAGTTGACCTTCGCCGACTTCCTGTCCCTGAAGGCGATCGGTTTGATCACCACCAAGCTGCCCGGCGGGCAGCCCGGCTTCTCGATGCTGGTGATCATCACCGCCGAGTTCAACCCCGGCTTCCAGCTCGGGTACGGCTTTTCGCTGATCGGCGTCGGCGGCCTGCTCGGCCTCAACCGCGCCATGATGCTCGAACCGTTGGCCGCAGGCGTTCGAACCGGAGCGGTCAACGGAATCCTGTTCCCCACCAACGTGATCGAGAACGCGCCCCGGATCATCAGCGATCTGCGCACGATCTTCCCGCCGAAGGAAGGCACATTCCTGATCGGGCCGATGGCCAAGATCGGTTGGGGCACCCCGACGCTCGTCTCGGTCTCACTCGGCGTGATCATCGAGATCCCCGGCAACGTCGTAATCCTCGGCCGGCTGAAGCTGGCACTGCCCACCGAAGACGCGGCGTTGATCGTCCTGCAAGTCACCTTCATCGGGGCCCTCGAGTTCGACAAGCGCCGGATTTGGTTCTTCGCATCGCTTTTCGAGTCGCGGATCTTGTTCATGCCGCTCGACGGCGACATGGGGCTGCTGATGGACTTCAGCGACAACCCCGACTTCGTTCTCAGCGTGGGCGGCTTCCATCCCCGCTTCAAACCGCCTCCGCTGCCGTTCCCCACGCCCAACCGGCTGACGCTGTCGATCATCGACGAGAGCTTCGCCCGCATCCGCATCGACACCTATCTGGCCGTCACCACGAACACCGTCCAGCTCGGAGCTCACGCCGAGGCCTTCTTCGGCTTCTCCGCGCTGAGCGTGCAGGGCACCTTCGGTTTCGACGCGCTGATCCGGTTCTCACCGCTGTACCTGATCGTCGAGATCTCATGCGGCTTCTGCGTCAAGGTCTTCGGTCTCGGCGTGTGGGGCATCCATCTGCGCGGCTCGCTCGAAGGCCCGACGCCGTGGCACATCAGTGGTTCGGCGACGATCTCCCTGCTGTTCTTCGACATCGACGTGGACATCGACGAGACCTTCGGCGAACGCCGCGCCGAGGTACTGCCACCGCTGCCGGTGCTCCCGGCGCTTAAGGCCGAGCTGGAAAAGCTGGACAGCTGGCGGGCGACGGTTCCCGCGTCAGGTCGTCTGCTGGTCAGCCTGCGCGATCTAGGCGATGCCGCCTTGTTGGTGCTGCACCCGATCGGCACGCTGCAGATCAGCCAGCGATACATTCCGCTCGGTCTGCCGCTCGACAAGGTCGGCAACCAGAAGCCGGCTGACATCAAGAAGGCGACCGTGGCGGTCGCGGCGGGTGGTCTCGCCGTCCGTGGCCCGATGCGCGAACGATTCGCGCCCGCCCAGTTCCGCAGCATGGACGACGCCGCCAAGCTGTCCGCGCCTGCGTTCGAGATGTTGGAAAGCGGGGTCGAGCTCGCCGCCGACGGCGCGCCCTGGGCTACCGGTCCGGCGTCCACCCGCACCGTCCGGTACGAGACGATCCTCGTCGACACTGCACACGAGCGGTTCACGTCGCCGTACTTCCGGTTCTGGCCTGACCTTTTCGAGCACTTCGCCCTCGGCGCCTCGGTCTGCAGGTCGGCGCTCTCGCTCGCGACGGAGACCAAGCGCCAGCCGTTCGACTCGAAGGTCGCCGTCGCCACCGCAGGCTTCGTCGTCGCCAACCAGGCCGACAACACCGCGTTCGGCGGGTCGTCGTTCGCCAGCCACGCCGAAGCGTCGGCGTATCTGAACGCCACGCTCGCGGCCGATCCGTCACTGGCCGAGTCGATTCACGTGATCCCGACCGCGGAAGTGAACGCCGCATGACGCAGCCTCCGATCGCCGCGTACACCTTCCTGCCGTTCGCCCGGCAGGGCCTCGGCGGCCGCGTGCAAGAAGCCGACCAGGCGGCGGTCCCCGGGATCCGAGCGTCAATCCCATTGACGCTCACCATCAATGCCGATCTGCTCGACGGCACGTCGACGTCGCAGCCAGTGCCGCGCACCATCCAGCTCTATGGGCCGGGCGACATCATCGGCACCGACGGCGCCGCGATCGTGCGCACCGAGCCACGGCCGGGCGTGACCAATTTCGAGACCAACTACTTGCCGTTCGTCGAGTTCTACGACGAGGACTTCCCGTGGCGTTACACGCCGTCCGCCACCTTCGCCGCCGACCGCCGGTTGCGGCCATGGCTCACCTTGCTCGTGGTCACCGACGATGAGTTCGTCGATCGCGGAATGCCTTCCGGCGGAAGACTTCCCGTGATCGAGGTCCCCGACACAGCAGTGTTTCCCGCCTTCGACACACTATGGGCGTGGGCGCATGTCCACGTCAACACCGCACTCGGCGGCAACCCGGCCGATCACCAGTCCAATGCGATCCGGCTCGGCGACGTTGTCGCCGATAACCGTGATCAGGCATATTCACGGCTGCTCAGTCCCCGGATCCTGCGGCCCAACACGGGCTACCACGCGTTCGTCGTCCCGTCGTTCGAGTCGGGCCGACTGGCGGGGTTGGAGAAGGACCCGAACGGCGCCGCCTTTCCGACGCAGGGCGCATGGGTTGCAGGGCGCGCCGATGCCGAACCGAATCTGCATCCCATCTACCACCGATGGTCGTTCCGCACCGGCGCGGTCGGTGACTTCGAGTACCTCGTCCGCCTGCTCGTGCCGCAGACCGTCGACCCGCAGGTCGGGCACCGGCCAATCGACGTCCTCGAGCCCGGGGCCAACCTGCCCCCGATCCCCGAACTCGGCGGCATCCTACGGCTCGGTGGCGCGCTGCGGGCACCGCTGCTCACGCTGAGCGACGACGACCTCGCCGAGTACGAACAGTTCGAGAACTGGGCAAGACCCGGGCCTCATCCGTTCCAAACCGGCATGGCCGGACTGGTCAACCTCAGTCGCGAATACACCGAGCAGGAGCCCGCCGACGCCAACACCGCGTCGGGCATCCCCGCGATCGCAACCGACCGCGACCCGCTGATTGTGCCGCCGCTTTACGGGCGCTGGCACGCGCAGGTATCGCGGCTCGATCCCGGCCGCGCCGACCCCGATCTGCGGCACTGGGTCGACGAGCTCAACCTCGACCCTCGTCATCGGGTGGCCGCGGGGTTGGGCACGGGCGTCGTGCAGAAGAACCAGGAGTCGTACATGGAGTCGGCCTGGCAGCAGGTCGGCAAGGTGCTCGAGGCGAACTCGCGAATCAGGTTCGGCCAGATGGCACTTCAGGCTTCACTCGTCCTGCACCGACGCCGGTTGGGCAAGCTGGCGACCGCGCCCGACGACCGCCTGCTCACTGTCACCGCGCCGGTGCATCGGCGGTTGCTCGCCGACGGAAAGGCGATCGGGTTCACGATGCGGCAGAGCATCGTGCCGCCGACGCTGGTCGGCACCACGATGCGCAAGGCCGTGCGACCGCGCGCCCGGGTCACCAAGTTGGGCGGCTTCACGGCCTCGCAGCCGCCGAACGAGCTCGTCGAGCGGGTGAACGCGGGCGAAGTGTCGGCGGCGCCACCGAAGACCGTGCCACCGAACTTGCCGACCGGCTCCGCCATTGCGGACGCGCTCGACGGCAGCGCCGGCTCGCCGCTGCCGAGTTGGCTACGCAATCTGGTGCACCGTGGGTCCAGCTGGCCGGTGTGGTTCTTTCTCATTGCACTCGTCGCCGCTGCGGCGTGCCTGATCATTCCCGCAGTCGGATGGGTGCTCGCGATCATCGTGCTGATCGCCGCGGTGGCGCTGTTCTTCTGGCTCCGTCTGCAGCTGGCGAAACAACCGCAGGCCGGGCCGGCGAGCGTCGTCGACGACGAGACGCGCACACCGGATGCCGTCGACGAGCTGCCGTCCAGTAGCGCCTTTGACATCCCGCCACCGACGTCCGGATCGCTTCCGCCCCCCGGCCCAGCCCCGGCAGCAGACTCAACGACTGCGCATCGATTCAAGGAAGCGCTGCGCAACGCCTACACGGTCGACGTCGCAGAGCGGGCGATCCCCGTGATCAAGCGGTCACCCCTCGACTTGACAGCAATCAAGGCGGCGACGTACGCCGGTCTCGACCCGGTCACCACCGTCCCTCGCCACATCCGCGCGGGCATCGAGATCCCGAACCGCATCGCCGACCTACTGGTCGAGGACTTCGGCGAGGTCATGGTGTACCCGGAGATCGATGACCCGATGTACTCCCCGTTGATGGACCTGTCGAGCGAGTACTTTCTGCCGAATATTCAACTGCTGCCGATGAATTCGATCACGCTGCTGGAGACCAACCAGAAATTCATCGAGGCGTATCTCGTCGGTCTCAATCACGAGTTCGCCCGTGAGCTGCTGTGGCGGGAGTACCCGACCGACCAGCGCGGCAGCTACTTCCGCCAGTTCTGGGACGTCACCAGCTTCCTCACCACACCCGGCGCCGATTCGTCGGCGTTACGGGAGCGGCTCTTCGACATACCCAAGCTCCACCGCTGGTCGACAGACACCGGCCTCGGCGACCAAGACAACCGCGAAGCACAGGGCGACAAGGAGGACGAACTCGTTCTTGCGATCAGGGGTGAGCTGTTGAAGAAGTACCCGACAGCCGTCGTGTACGCGCACCGCGCCGTCTGGCAGCGCCACAACGGAGCGATCGACAAGTCGAAACCGCGCACGCTCGCCGACCTGCCCGCCGGCGTCCCGCCCACCACACTGGTGAAGACACCGCTCTACGAAGCGAAGGTCGCACCCGACATCTACTTCTTCGGGTTCGACCTGACCGCCGAGGACGCCGCCGGAGGACAGATCATCGACGGCGAGGAGGACCCGGGCTGGTTCTTCGTCATCAAGGAGCGCCCGGGCGAGCCGCGATTCGGGCTCGACGTGCCGCACGCGGGCGCCGCGGCGACATCCGTCGCCACCTGGAACGAGCTGTCGTGGACCGATGTCGTCGACAACTACGACAGCGCAAAGCAGCTGCCGGTCGGCCAACACACGGTCACCGTGCGGGCGACCGGCGTCGACCCGATCCAACACGACCAGCACGAGGACGACATACCGTACCGGTGGCGGGCCGACACCGATGCGTCGGAGCTCGCATACATCTTGTATCAGCTGCCCGTGTTGATGGCGGTCCATGCCGCGGAGATGCTCGGGAAGGGTGGCGACTGATTGTCATGGCCGACTTCGAGCAACTCCGCGACGTCCTCACCGCACATCGCTCGGCTCGTGAAAACGCTCGTGTCGCAGCGCTTCTCGCAGCGGAGGAGGTACGGGCGCTCGAGCGCGCCGGTGCGACGGCAGATGACGGCGAGCGTCGGACCGCGGCAGAGCGCGCCGCGAAAGCCGGGCAGCGCCTCGCCGACCTCGACCGCCGCGGTGCATCGCTCATCGAGGAGCTGCAGCCGTTCACCGATCCGGTGAAGGGCATCGCGAAACTGACGGCGCGCGTCCCGATCCTGCTGTTCCCGCTACGGCTCGAGACCCGTTTCAAGAACTCGAAAGCCGGCCAGCCACAGCTGTGGGTGCGCGTGTACCCCGACGTGTGCCTCGTCGATGGGTTCGAGGAGTCGCTCACCAAGACCGAGTTCTCCGCCGGCTGCGCGTTTTGGGCGGCCGTGTGGGCGGCGTGCGGAGACGAGGGCCGCGAGCGGGCTGCGTGGCGCGAACTAGTCGCGAGTTGCGGCGCGGGCCGCGCCGGTTGGATCGTCCGACAGCTCGTGCCCGTGAATCCCGCTGATCGGCCAGGCGCGGAAGCCGACGTCGTCCGGCTGGTCGTTGTCGCGACCGATCCGCAGCCGCCTGCCTTGCTCGACTACTGGAGCGCGGTGTGGTCGGCCAACGGCGACGGCCCCACCCTCGCCGCGGCTCGCGCCGACCTGGAAGGCGCGCTGGGCGCGGCCGGCGCGGCGACCGCCATCGCCAACCCGCCGGTGAATCTCGATGAGCGGGCGCCTGCGGGTGCCCAAAATCCCATCGCCCGGGTGACAGTGCTACGCGTTCCCGACGACACCGCGCTATCGCTGCGGACCTCGTCATGGTCGAGCCCACCTCGGGTCGAACTGCTGCCCGACCGGTTCGTGCTGCTCGCCTATCGCGACGCGACCGCCGAACCGGAGCGGGTCGAGACGGGCAACCCGGTGCTCACACCCCTCATCGCCGGGCCGGACCCGAACGCGGCCCCGGGTGAACAGCTGGCACCGACGGGCGCGGACCCCGACCATCCCGACACCCTGCAGGTCCCGAAGGACCTGCTCTGGATGTTCAACTTCGAGGAAGCGCTGCGGGTTGGTATGGCGTTCCGCTTCGACCTCACGGCGTCGCAAGCCAGGGCCGGATTCGAACGCCTCTTGGTGATCGGCACCCGGCTCACCGACACACCCGAGACCGGCGAAGCTTCGCTCGCGCGTCTACTCGAGCACCATCTCTACAGCCGCCAGGGCCTAGCGCTACTCGCCCAGGGCACGCCCACGAACGACACGGAGAGCGGCGGCTCCGGCCACTCCCGCCGCGACGACCCCGATGCCAGTTTCGGACCGCTGTTCAAGCAGACCGCCGGGTACATCCGCGTGGCCGATCCGCTGCGGGCGACCGACGGCCAGCACCTGGCCGACGCGCTCGGACTGCCCGACACATTGACCACCCGCATCCCCGGCGCAGGCATCGCCGATCGCGCCGAGGCCCACGCGATGCAGATCGCACTGTGGCCGGCAACCATCGGCTACTTCATGGACGCGCTGATGGATCCGGTTTTCAGCGACGCCACCGTGAAGGCCACGCGCCAATTCTTCACCCGCTTCGTCAGCGGCCGGGGCCCGCTGCCTGCGCTACGAATCGGCATGCAGCCCTACGGTATTCAGCCGACTGTCGCGTTCCGCCAGCTGGCATGGTTCCGCGGGCAGCGCGACGGGCAGTCGGCATTCCTCTCGAACGTAATCGACCTGATCCGCGCGGTCGAAGACGACTACCGTGCCCTGCTGCCGCGCGTCAGCCGGGTCGGCGCGGATCACGACGACAGCCACCAGGCATTGCTCGACGTGCTCGGCCTGCATCCGACGTCGGTCGAGTACTACCCGCTCGGCGCCGACAGTCTCGAGCACAAGTGCTACGAATTATCCTTTTTCTCAAGTAATCTCGTGGCCCGGCTGCTGGCCATGTTCCCGAACGATGAGCCGCAGGAGTTACTGCGCCGGCTCGGGTACACCGGCGACCAGGTTCCCGACATCCTCACCAAGATCTACCATCGCAGGCTCAAGCCGCTCGACGGGCCGCTGATCGACGACGTTCCGCTGTCGGAAACCGCACCGATCCGCGGGTATGCCGGCGGTCGCAACTACATTCAATGGCTGGTCGACGCGGCGCAGGACAGCGTCACGGCGGTGCAGGCGGAGCGCGGCTTCGACGGCGGCAAGCGCCCGGCGGCACTGCTGTACCTGCTGCTGCGCCATGCAGTGCAGCTGGGCTTCCGCACAACGGCGATCGACCTGATGCTCGAGGCGGGTGCACTCGGCCCCGCGACCGTCGCACGCACCGAGCCGGCCTTCGTCCACGTCGCCGACGGCGCCGCCCTCGCGAGCGAGAGCCGCTATGCCGTGCTGTTCCAGACCGAAAAGCGGGTAACCTCCCAGACGCAGCTGACGGTCGGTGACTTCATCGCGCGCAATGCACGCACAATGCATCAGAGCCTGCTCCCCGAACACCTCGCGGCGCTTGACCGCCTTGCGACGCTGCCGACCGCACGACTCGAGCGGCTGTTCGCCGAACACATCGACACGGTGAGCTACCGCCTCGACGCGTGGAAAACCGCGATCGTCGATCTGGGCATGAGGCAGTTCCGCAGCAACGGCGGCGCGGGCACAACCACAGTCAGCACGACGTTCGGCACCGCGGTCGGAGGCGCGTCGACGGGTGCGAAGGGGATTTACCTGGGCGCGTTCGGCTGGGTCGAGCGGCTGCGGCCCGAGGGCAAGGACCTGCGGGCCGCCACCCTTCCCGACGACGTCGCCGCGGTGGTGAACGCACACGACACCGAGCCGCTTATGCACGACCCGACCAACCTCGGGCTCATCCACACGCCGTCGATCAACCACGCGGCGACGGCGGCCGTGCTGCGCAACGCGTACGTCGCGCACGGAGGTGAGATCTCGGTGAATCTGTCGTCGCGGCGCGTGCGCGCCGCACTGGCGATCATGGAGGGCATGCGCGGCGGCCAGTCGCTCGGCGCGCTGCTCGGCTACCAGTTCGAGCGGTACGTGCACGACAACGGCCCCCTCACTGTGCGCGCGCTGGTGTATCCGCTCCGCCGCGAATATCCCTTGGCCGCAAACCAAATCGCGTCGACCTCGACGAGCGACGTAGAGCCGAAGGAGTCGATCGCGGCGATGAACGTCGTCGATGGCCGTAAGCTGCTGGTGCACGTCGAGCAGAGCGGCATCGACGTGTACCCGTACGGGAACACCAGGCTGCCCCGGTCTCCCGGCGACGAGGATGCGCTCACCGCCGCGCTGCGCTATATCCGCGACATCAACGACGCCGTCGCCGACCTCGTCGTGTCGGAAGGCGTGCATCAGGCGGTGCTCGGCAACTACGACCGCTCCGCGGCCACGCTCGACGCATTCGCCAAGGGCAATACGCCACCCGAGCCGGAGGTGATCCGTACGCCGCGGTCCGGCACGACGTTCACCCTCCGCACCGCGATCCACCTGGCCGCCTCCGGCGGCAACCCGTTGCCTGCCATCCCGATGACGCCACTCGCCGCGGCCGAGCCTGCGCTCGACCGGTGGCTCGCCGACCGGCTGCCCGACCCCAGCGACGTCGCGGCGCTGGTCGACTACATCGACCACGCCACCGGTGCGCCAGACACTGTCGCGATCACGCAGGCAGAGCTCGGTTTTCACCCGGCCGACCTGCTGTACCGCGCCGAGGCGAGCACCGGTCAGGCGCTCAACGACCTCGACGACCGGATCCTCGCTCACCTGCACACGACCGCGCCCGTGGCGATCGGCGGCCCCATCACGATCCGGCACACAACACGTTTACCGGGCTCGATCACCTTCTTCGAACTCGAAGGCCTGCTGCGCAGCCTGCGCCGCATTGTCGTCGGCTCGCGGTCGCTCAGCCCGGCGGACCTCGTCCGCCAGAGCGACGCCCGCAGCGATCAGCAGGGCACCAGCACCCTCCCGCTGTCGCGGCTTACTGACGCCCGCAACGACTTGCGCGACGTCCAGCTGCCCGCGCTCATCGCCGCGGCCTCCGAGGTGGTCGACCCGACGAAGACTATCGACGAGGCGATCACGCTCTACCAAGCCGCGGCGTCGCCGCTGGCCGAATACCGCCTGCCCGGTGCAGGCACCGGCTTCGCGTTCCAATGGCGCGCTGAGGCTTACGCGACGATCTGCTCGGTCCTGACCGCTCGGATCGACGAGTGGGACACCAGATTGCGTTCGTACGACGCGGTGATGACCGACTATGGCGCGCTGTCACCCGCCGCCACGACCGAGACGCGGCTGCAACTGCTTCGGACAGCGGAGTCGCTCGTCGGCACCACCGTGTCGTCCGGGCTGGCACTCAACGCGCAACTGCAGGCCGTCACCGACCAACACGACGATCTCGTCACCAAACGAAACCTGTTGCAGGACATCGCCACAGCGCCGCGGGCTACGCTCGATGCGCTAGTCACCGACGCGCTCGCCGATGCCGACACGTCCGCGTTCGACCACGATCCGATGGACTTCGCTACGACGCTTGCCGGCATCGAGCGCTTCCGCGAGTCGCTCGCCACCGCCGCCACCCAGCTGACAGCCGAGGTGCAGCGCCGCATCGACGCCGCGGACGCGGCGATCACCCGCCACGCGGCGGCCGCCCCTGGCGCGCAGGCGAATGTCGTCGTCGACGGGCTGCGCGCGGTCTTCGGCGACGACTTCGTCAGTGTCCCGCAGTTCACGCTGCCTGCCGCCGCCGTAACCGACTTCACCGCCGCGCTGGCCCACTCAACGAGTGGTGGGCTGACCAAGCACCTCACCGACGCGCCGCCGGCTGGCTCGGGTCGCGACTTCCCAGAGGATGACTGGTTGCACGGAGTGGCCCGTGTCCGCAGCCGCATGCACCACTTCGAGAATGTGCTGTTGCTCTGTGATGCTCTACCCGGCGCGACCGCCCCGGCGCTCACCCCGGTGCAGCTGCCCCACTCCGCGGGCCAGCCGTGGCTCGCGATGGAACTGCCTGCCGGGATCGAGCCGCCCGGCGAACGTCTGCTCTACACGGCCACCCTCGGCCCGGGCTTCGATCCGACCGCGCCGATGTGCGGTCTGCTGATCGACGAATGGACAGAGGTGATCCCCGCTCGTACGCAGACCACCGGGGTCGCCTTCCACCACGACCGTCCCAACGCCGAGCCTCCGCAGGCGTGGCTGCTCGCACTGCCGGCTCGCGTTGGCGACGAGTGGTCGTGGGATGACCTCGTCGGCGCCGTGAACGACGCGCTCGACTCGGCCAAGCTGCGAGCGATCGAGCCGGAGCATCTCGACTCGACGCCCTACAGCGCGCTGCTGCCGGCGACGCACTCGGCGTGGACCTATCCCGAGATCTCGATCGCGAACAATCTGCTACGCAACGTGAAGATCTACGAACGACTCGCCGGGGAGCACGGATGACCGACATCCACGTAGTCGCGAACATGACTGATGCGCTACTGGCTCGGCTGCACCCCGCGATCACGCGCTGGAACCGGCTGGAGGGCCGCCCGCGAACCCATCACTTCGACAGGGCCCTGCGCGCCGAGGTGCGTGACGCGATGTGGATGCTTTCGCGACAGTGGCAGCTCGGTGAATTCGTCGGCGACGACGCTGGCTCGCCCGTACTGGCCCGGGCATGCTTGGACATGCGGCTGGTCGACCGCTACCAGGCCGCGGCAGGGGCGGTGCTGCCGTTCGACCGCGACGATCTGATCGAACCGCGCGTCGAGCGCAAACCCGTGCCGATGTCGGTGGGAGATCAGTACTTGTCGCTCGATCTGCGTATGAGCGTCGGCAGGCGATGGCTTCGGCTGCTAGAGCGCGACTTCCCCGCCAACGACTACGCCGACCAGTACCGGACCGCGTACGCGGTGAAGGTGCCCGACCCCACCGCACAGAGCGATCAGCTGGTGTGCGCTCACGTAGACGCGTGGCAGGAGATTGGCTGCGCGGCCGAGCGGGCAATCGACGGTGTCGCGCTTCTCGACCACGTAGCTAGCGGTGGGTCGGTCGATGACGGGATCAACCTCGCTGCGCCTGCCCATGCCGGCGCACTCGATTCGTTGCTCGGCCGGTTACGCGAATGGTTCTCGGGCCTCATCGATCAGCCGGTGCCCGGTGACGACGCATGGTCGGCTGAGCGGCTCGAGTACGCGTTTGGGATATCGGCCCCCTCGGGTGACGGCGACGCCGACGGCGGCACCGAAATGGTCCTCCGCGCACCGGAATACCACCACGGAACCCTCGACTGGTACGCCCTTGAGCACACCGATGCCACCCGCCTCGACCCTGGTGATGCGGCGCCACCGCTGGCACCCACCCGAGACGTTCAGACATTCATTCCTACGCAGGTGGTCTTCGACGGGATGCCCGACACCCGATGGTGGACATTCGAGGATCGACTGACGAACTTCGGCGACGTCACGCCCGACACGACCGACATTGGGAAATTGCTCCTGATGGAGTTCGCCCTGATCTTCGCCAACGACTGGTTTGTCGTGCCCTGGACGCTGCCGATCGGTGCCCTGGCCGAGATGCAGGGCATCGCGGTTACAACGGTATTCGACGAACGGCTTTGGATCGAACCGGTTCCGCAAGGTGTCGCCGACGCGGGCTGGGAGTCGTGGAGCATGTTTTCCCTGACAGGCGACAGCACCGGCCACGCTACGTTCCCCGCACAGCTGTCGGTCCTGCCCGTCGCGTCGAGGGTGCTCGAAGGCCCCCCACTGGAGGAGATCTCACTGGTGCGCGACGAGATGTCCAATATGGTGTGGGCGATCGAGCAGCAGATCCCGCTGCCCACCGGCTGGCCGCGGTCGGGAGTTGAGGCCGGCCACGAACTCCACACCTTTCTCCAGGGTCTGGTCGGCCCACCGGCCGCCCCGCCCCCAGCGCCCGCCGCCCCGATCCGCTACACCGCGATGACTTCTGTTCCGGAGCAGTGGATCCCGTTCATCCCCGTCCATGTCCCCAACAGCACGCGGGAGACACAGTTGCAGCGGGCGGCGATGCCGCGTTTCCTGGACAACGCACCCCCGCCGCCACGGCCAGTCGAGCCGCGCACACCTCTGCTCCGCCACAACCTCCCTGACACTTACTTCATTTACGAGGAGGAGGTGCCCCGGGCAGGCGTGCACGTCACGCAGTGCTTCCAGCGCGTCCGCCGGGCCGACGGCAGCGTTGTGGTGTGGTACGGCGCGCGCAAGGGCACCGGCCGCGGCGAGGGCTCGAGCGGTCTCGGGTTTGATCGGCTCACTGCAACCGACAAGTGAATCCAGTCGCGGGGCCAATCCATCCCGCCTCGAACGCGACCAGATTGGTTTGGCTGCTCCGCCGCCGTTCTTCTCATCTTCGTTTCGGATCCGAGAGCCGTGCGGTTGTGCCAAACACTCTCGTGAGGAGAGAGCCTGCCTTCGGGATTGATTCGGGCATCCACCGGAAAATGGCGGTGGCGGCGCGCAGCCTGTTGCCGTCGCCCTCGCAGCCAGCGGATCTACAGCACTGGACAGGATGCCGACGAGAAACGCTAGAGGTTGCGGTCGACGTCCATGCGCTGGTGCAGTACGCGCACGACATCAATGCCGCCGTCGGGCATGACCCTGTAGTACAGGATGTGTGATCCGGCGGCGAGCTTGCGGTAGCCGGGGCAGATCTCGTCGCAGACCCGCCGATCCGCGGGTTCGCAGCAGCGAGTTCGATAGCGCGCTGCAAATCGCGCAGATACTCGTCGGCCTGCTCGGCATCCCAGCGGTGGCAGGTGTGGTCCCCGACCTGTTCGAGTTCGAAGTGGGCTGCCTAGCCGCGCGGGCGTGACTTGACCAACCGGCGAGTCTCGGCCGACGCCTCGGCCGTGAGCATCGCAACGACGAGGTCGATGAGCTGGCTCACGAACACCCGGTCGTCGGTGTGCGGCGCCGTCGCGGCCCGGCGCGCCAATTCGCCGACCACGAAGCGGATGACGAGGAGTCGCCGGTGCACCTCCGCGGCGGTCGGGTCTAGGAATGGGTCGACGAGTTGACGCCAACGGTTGATGCTGTCGTCGCGATCCGCCAGTTCTTCCGGCGGGAAGATCGGCTGGCGCCGATTCATCAAGTCGGCATAGATGCACAAGTACGCCGATCCGCCGTCGGGCTCGGATAGCTTCGCGGCTAGCGGCTGCACCAGCGCCTCGGCGAGCGCGCGCAGATCCTGTTCACCCGCGGCCTCGTAACGATCCAACAGCGCATGCCTGCGCAATTCGACGTCGTGGCTGTGCTTCTCCAGCAGCGCAGTCAGCAGCCCATTCCGGTCGCCGAAGTGGTACTGCAGCGCGTTGACGTTCTTCACCCCGGACGCCCGCTGAATCTCACGCAGGCTTACCGCATCGATCCCCTGGCCGCCGTACAGCTCTTCGGCGGCGGCAAGCAGGCGTTCGCGTGTACTCATGACCTGCTCATACTACGGTTTAATGCAGCTGTATTGCAATACAATGCATGTGTCTTGTACCGTCGCCTTCGTGACCGAACTTCTGGACTCGTCCATCGACTGGGCCGCGATCGAGTCCTGGCTCGCCGCCCGTAACGTGACCGCCGGTCAGGTCACCAACATCGAACCAATCGGCGGCGGCACGCAGAATCTGATGTTCAAGTTCGAGTGCGGCGACGTCCGCCTCGTATTGCGCCGCGGCCCGAGGCACTTACGCCCGCACACCAACGACGCGTTGCGCCGCGAGGCCCGGGTGCTGAGCGCGCTCGATGGAACCGGTGTGCCGATTCCGCGACTGGTGGCGGCCGAACTCGACGAGTCGGTCCTCGGATCGGTCTTCTATCTGATGGAACCCGTCGACGGTTTCAATGCCAGCGTCGGACTGCCTCGATCACACTCAGAATGGCACCGCGACATGGGTTTTGCGGCCGTTGACGCGCTGCTCGCACTCGGTGCCGTCGACGCCGAACACGTCGGGCTCGGCGACCTCGGCAAGCCCGAAGGATTCCTGGACCGCCAAGTGCCCCAATGGCTTAGCACGCTCGACAAGTACGCGGCTCTCGACGGGTACCCGGGACATCAACTGCCGCACGTCGACGACATCGCAAGCTGGCTAACGCAGCACCGCCCGCCGAACTTCCTGCCAGGCATCATGCACGGCGACTACCACCTTGCGAATTTGATGTTCCGTAACGACGGGCCAGAGGTCGCGGCGATCGTCGACTGGGAGATGTGCACCCTCGGCGACCCGCTGCTTGACCTGGGCTGGCTGCTGACCACCTGGCCCCAGAACAACGCGATCGGCCCCTTCGGCGAGATGAGCGACCTGCCGACCCGTACCGAACTCGTCGCGCACTATGCGAAGTCCTCCCACCGATCGGTCGACCAAGCACCTTGGTACGCGGCGATGGCGTCGTTCAAGCTCGCCATTGTGCTCGAAGGCACCAACGCGCGGGCGCACGCAGGGAAGGCGCCCAAGGCGACCGGCGACCTGCTGCACGCCTTGGCGATCGGTTTGCTCGACAACGCAACAGCTTTCATCGAGAAGGGACTCTGACGTGGATCTGTCCGGCAAGGTAGCGCTGGTCACCGGCGGCAGCCGCGGCCTCGGCCGCGAAATGGTGCTGGCGTTCGCTGCTCACGGCGCCGACGTGTTCATCGCCAGCCGCAAACTCGACAACTGCGAGAAGCTCGCCAACGAAGTGCGCGAAAGGTTCAACCGGCGCGCTTTGCCCGTTGCGGCCAATGTCGGTGATTGGAACCAGTGCGACGCACTGACCGAGGCCGCCTACGAGGAGTTCGGCACGGTCGACATCCTGGTCAACAACGCCGGCATGTCACCGCTGTACCCGAGCGTCGACCAGGTCTCTGAAGCGTTGTACGACAAGGTTTTCGCCACCAACCTCAAGGGGCCGTTTCGGTTGTCCGCGACGATCGGCACCAGGATGGCCGCCGGCAACGGTGGCTCGATTCTCAACATCTCGTCTGTCGCGTCGATCCGGCCGAATGCGACGATCCTGCCCTATGCGGCGGCCAAGGCCGGATTGAATTCGTTGACCGAAGGCTTTGCGCAGACGTTCGCGCCGAAGGTCCGCGTCAACGCAATCATGTGCGGCACGTTCAGCACCGATATCTCCAAGGCGTGGTCGCCTGAGTTCATTGACGCCATCGGGGCTCAAACCGCGTTGGGACGCATCGGCGAGCCCAACGAAATCGTCGCAGCCGCACTGTATTTCGCATCAGATGCGAGCAGCTACACCACCGGTTCCATACTTCGAGTTGATGGAGGAATGAGATAACATGTGGGACTTCAGCACCGACCCCGAGTTCCAGGCAAAACTCGACTGGATGGACTCGTTCGTCCGCGACGAAGTCGAACCGCTCGACCACCTCACCCATGCCGACGAGCACACCGTCTACGCGCCGCTCTCACCCGAACTCGCCAACATCGTGCGTCCCCTTCAAGACAGGGTGCGCGAACAAGGGCTCTGGGCATGCCATCTCGGGCCCGAGCTCGGTGGCCAGGGCTACGGTCAGGTGAAGCTCGCGCTCATCAACGAGATCCTTGGCCGAACCGCTTGGGGTCCGATTGTGTTCGGGTGTCAGGCACCCGACACCGGTAACGCCGAGATCCTCGCGATGTTCGGCACCGATGAGCAAAAGCAGCGTTATCTGCAGCCACTGCTCAACGGGGAGATCTTCTCCGCCTTCTCGATGACCGAACCCCATGGCGGCGCCGACCCGCGGCTGTTCCGCACCCGTGCGGTGCAGGACGGCGACGACTGGATCATCAACGGGGAGAAGTACTTCACCTCGAACGCCCGCAACGCCTCGTTCCTCATCATCATGGCGGTGACCGATCCCGAAGCCGGACACCGCGAGCGAATGTCGATGTTCCTGGTGCCCGTGGAAACGCCGGGCATCGAACGCGTCCGCGAGACAGGGATGATCGGCGACCCGCTCGGCGTCGGCAACCACCCACACATGCGCTACACGGACGTCCGCGTCGGCCCCGACGCGCTGCTCGGTGAGCGCGGCAAGGCCTTCCACATCGCGCAGGCCCGCCTCGCCGGCGGGCGGCTGCATCACGCGATGCGCACCATCGGGTTGGTCAAGCGTGCCTTCGACATGCACTGCGAAAGAGCGCTGTCCCGTGAGACTTTCAACGGCAAGCTTGCCGACAACGCCGTCGTCAAGGCTCAGATCGCCGAATCGTGGATGCAAATCGAGCAGTTCCGGCTACTGGTGCTGCACGCCGCGTGGCAGATGGACACACACGGCGCCGTCGCGGCCATGCCGTACGTGTCTGCGTGCAAGGTCGCAATGGCCCGCGTCGGACACGACGTCGTCGAACGGGCGATCCATCTGCATGGCGCGCTGGGCGCGTCCAACGAGACACCGCTGGCGCGGCTGTGGCAAGCAGTGCCGACGCTTGGGCTGATGGACGGGCCGAGCGAGGTGCACCAGGATGTCATCGCCCGCCGCGCACTCGCCAATTACTCGCCCGCGCCCGGCAACTGGCCCACCCAATTCCTACCCGACCTGACCGCGGCCGCCCGCCAACGGTACGAAGCGGCGTTGGAGCCAGCGCTCTAGCTCGCGATCACGACCGCCGAGTGTGGAGTTTGTGTACGGATTCCGGCCGACGAGCGTGCGGGTAACCCACGTTCGGCAGGGTGCGAGTGTCAGCGCGTCTGCGCAGCGAGCCTGCCCGCGAGGATGACGTAGGTCGCCGCGAAGCTGCGCCGCATCCACGCGACGATGCGCGGCCGCGAGATCACTTCACGCCTGACCGCCGCGGCGAACACACCATAGACGCTGAACACCACCAGCGTGACCGCCATGAAGATCGCGCTCAGCCACACCATGTGCAGCACCGCGCCGTCGCGGTCCGGCGCGACGAACTGCGGCAGGAACGCGAAAAAGAAGATCGTCAGCTTCGGGTTCAGCGTGTTCACCAGAACGCCCGACACGATCACCCGCCACGGCGATGGCTTTGCGTCATCGGCCTGCACCTCGAAGACCGACTTATCGCGAAATGTCTTCCACGCCAAGTAAAGAAGATACACAACGCCCAACAACTTGATGATCGAAAACGCCACCGCGCTGGCGTGCATGATGGCCGCCAACCCCGTCACCGCCGCGATCATGTGCGGCACAATTCCCAGCGTGCACGCGAACGCCGCCACCAGGCTGGCCTGCGGGCCGCGCGAGAGGCCGGCGGCCACCGTGTACAGCACGCCCGCACCCGGCGTCGCCACCACGATCAGCGTGGTGATCAGGAATTCTGGAGTCACGGGTTAACCGCTCTTGCGGCGGAACTCCCTGCGACTCTCCAGCGGTCCATGCGCCCGCGGCTGCTTGGCTCCGCCGTCCTTGTGATCGGATCCCCCAGCCGCCTTGGCCTTCTTCCGCTCCAGCGCTTCCCGGAACTTGCGCTTGGTGTCGTCTTCCGGTGCATCTGCCATAGGTCGCAGCCTAACCCTCAGCCGCCGGAGCCGTCGTGCCCATTACCGCTTGCCCGGCGGCATCCCGTAGACGTGCGAGATCGGCAGCGTCAGCACCACCCTGCGGTCCTCGACCATGGCCCTTCGATAGTCGTCCCAGTCGGGGTGCTCACCGGCGATATTGCGGTACAAGGCGATCAGCGCCTCGACGGTGTCGTCGTCTGGCGCCGCGGCGGGCGGAGTCAAGGTCGCGTCGCCCTCAGCGACGGCATACGCCCAGCCGTCATCGGAGCTGACGTGGATCGATGCCCGCGGATCACGCCGCAGATTGCGGGTCTTGGCCCGCTCCTCGGTGATCGACGCCTGGATGGCCACATTGGGCTTGTCGAACCAGTAGGACACATTCGACAACTGCGGCCTACCGTCGCGCTTGATGGTGGCCAGCACGCCGAGCGAATTCCCGCAGAGCAGCGCCAACAGCTTGTCGTCGAATACGTGGCGTCCCATGCGTCGAGCGTACGTCTGGACCGCCCGGCGGCGGCTACAACTTCCGCAGTCCCCGCAGGATCTTTGCGAAAGGCATCGCCGACGCCATGCCCTTGCGCAGGCTGCGCTGTGCGCCGCTTGAATTCGCAACGACTACGTACCGCACGCCATGATCGCGCCACTCGGTGACCTTGTCGATCACCTGGTCGGGCGTTCCGGTCAGATACATCTCCTCGAGCCCGTGCCGATGCCCAGAATGGCGCGTCCGCGGGTCAGCAGATGCAGCGTCGCCACGGCCTGCGCCGTGACCGCGCGATTGCGGCGTGCGGTGTCTGTGACGCACACGCCGAGCCGGAGCCGACCGAGGCGGTTATGTGCGGCGACATGTCCGAGCATCGTCCACGGCTCGAGGTAAGCATCGGGTGAGGGAGCCAATTTGGCCGCGCCCATGTACTTCTCGGTGCAGATCGACCGCGGGAACAGTGAATTGAGGTGATCGGGTACCCAGAGCGAGTCGACGCCTGCCGTCACGGCCGCCAGATGGCCGGCGCGCAACAGCGGGTCGGGCCCGTACCGGGTGTGGACGATGTTCTCGATCACCCCGACCCGGAATGCTGCTTGCTTGACCATGGCAGGCCTCCCCCGCCATGGATTGTTTCACCCGGAGCGCGCGCAAACGCGAAATCCGGTGCAGCCGTTCGCTGATGCGTGACTGGGCAAGCAAACTAAGATGACCGCATGACCCGATACGCTGCTTTCCTGCGCGGTGTCAACGTCGGCGGCGTGAACCTCAAGATGGCTGAGGTCGCCAAGGCCCTCGAAGAAGCCGGATTCACCAACGTGCGAACGATTTTGGCCAGTGGCAACGTCCTATTGGAAAGCCGTTCCGGGGTGGATGCGGTGCGCAAGAAGGCCGAGAAGGCGTTGCGCGACGCCTTCGGTTACGACGCCTGGGTTTTGGCTTACGACGTGGAGACACTGCGCACGGTGTCCGAAAATTTTCCGTTCGAGCGTGAGGTCGAGGGTCAGCATTCCTACGTCACGTTCGTCACCGACAAGGACGTGCTGGACGAACTGGCCGCGCTGGGCAATGATGCCGGGCCAGACGAGAAGGTCAAGCGCGGAAAGGGCGTCATCTACTGGCAGTGTCCAAAGGGCACGCTGGGCGCGACCATCGGGAAGACGATGGGAAACAAGCGCTACAAGTCGTCAACCACCACTCGCAATCTGCGCACTGTGGAAAAGGTATTGCGATGAGCTCTGCTCCGACTGCCAAGGCCGACGGCACGGTGTTGACCGGCGTCTCCGAGACCGCACTGCTGACCTTGCGGGTGCGCGCGAACGAGGCACGCAGGCCCGATTCACTCATCGATGACCCGTTGGCGATCGAACTCGCCGATGCCATCGACTACGACTACGCGAAGTTCGGCTTCGCCCGCCGACAGGACATGGCGCTGCGGGCGCTGGCCTACGACAGGCAAACCCGCCGCTACCTCGGCGACCATCCCAAGGCCACTGTGGTCGCGCTGGCCGAAGGTCTGCAGACCAGCTTCTACCGCCTCGACGCTGCCGGCATTGGTGACCAATTCAGATGGCTCACAGTCGATCTTCCGCCAATGATCGATCTACGTCGCAAACTTCTGCCCGCCTCGGATCGGGTGCGGATGTGCGCGCAATCCGCGCTCGACTTCAGTTGGATGGACGAGGTCGGCACTGAGCATGGCGTGTTCATCACCGCCGAAGGGCTGCTGATGTACCTCGAGCCCGACGAGGCGCTAGGGCTCATCGCCGAGTGTGCCGCGCGCTTTCCCGGTGGACGGATGATGTTCGATCTACCGCCCGCCGGCTTGGCGGCGTTGCACCGCCACGGCATGCGCACTTCGTTTCGTTACCGAGTCCCGCCGATGCCGTTCACGTTGTCGGTCTCGGACGCCGCAAATCTGGTCAACACCATCCCCGGCATCCGGGCCGTGCACGATCTGCCGTTTCCAGCAGGCCGCGGCAAAGTCCTCAACGCGTTGATGTGGACGGCGCAACGTCTTCCGCTGCTCGATCCGATCCGGCCAGTGCTGACGCTGCTGGAATTCGGCTAGCCGAACGCGGCCTCGACGTATTTGAGCGCCTCGTCCTTCTCGATCCCCAGCGCACGCGCCGCCGCCACAAACGTGTTCGCTGCGGTCGCCATCGCGGTATCGGCCGGATCAACCCTGGCGACGAAAGTGCCGAAGCGGCCACGGGTTTCGAGCACACCCGCCGACTCCAGCTCCCGATATGCGCGCGCCACCGTGTTGACCGCCAGGCCCATCTGCCCCGCCAGTTCTCGGACAGTCGGCAACCGGGTACCTGGCGTCAATCTGCCGTCCCGGATCGCGTCGATGATCTGCGTCCTGAGCTGGTCGAAAAGCGGCTTGGCGGCGTGCTGATCGACGCGTACCCAATCCCCCAACTCGGCCACGTGCTTCAGTATCGCTTAAACGGGCTACTTTGGTGATGTGCAGGTGACCGTGCTCAGCGGAGCAGGCATTTCCGCCGAGAGCGGGGTGCCGACGTTCCGCGATGCCGAGACGGGGCTGTGGGCGAAGGTCGACCCCTACGAAATCTCCAGCGCCGAGGGTTGGCACGACCACCCCGACAAGGTGTGGGCGTGGTACCTGTGGCGCCACCAGATGATGGGTTCGGTGCAGCCGAACGACGGCCACCTTGCGGTCGCGGCCTGGCAGGACTACGCCGACGTGCACGTAGTCACCCAGAACGTCGACAATCTCCATGAGCGGGCGGGCAGCAAGCGCGTCTATCACCTTCATGGCAGCTTGTTCGAATTCCGTTGCGACCGTTGTGGCCGCGAGTATCTCGACGAATTGCCGACGATGCCCGAGCCCGTGGAATCGGTCGACCCGCCGCGATGTGCATGCGGGGGATTGATCCGTCCGAATGTGGTTTGGTTCGGCGAAGCGTTGCCCGACGAAGCATGGCAGCGGTCGCTGGACGCGGTGACCACGGCCGACCTGGTCATCGTGGTGGGCACCTCGTCGATCGTCTACCCCGCAGCAGGTCTGCCCGAGTTGGCGCTGGCCAACGGGACCGTCGTCATCGAGGTGAACCCGGAACGCACGCCGCTGTCCGACGCAGCGACGGCCGTGGTTCGCGAGTCTGCAGCCACCGCGCTCCCCAGCTTGCTGCAGCGCCTGCCCGCCCTGCTTCCCTAGCGGGTTGTGTGCAGCTCACGGCTTGACTGCGCGGCCGATCGCGACTTCGGACGTTGGCACCGGCACCCACGCCGGCACCACCCACTCGCGGCGGGCGCCCGACACGTTGAAGCCGGCGTCGACGATCGTCCGCTCGGTGTGCCGGTGCGCGTGGCAGTTGCCCGCCATCCGCGGCCACAGCGTCACGTCCGCGACCTTCTGCAGTCGACTTCGCCACCCACTGCTCGCGACGTGCTCCAAGTAGCGCAGTTCACCACCGGGCTTCAGCAGCGAAAGCAGTTGACGCACAACCTGGTCGGGGTCGTCGACAGAACACAGCACCAGCGAGCACACCACCGCGTCGAATGGCTCCGCATCCGCAAACTGCTCCACAGTGTCCGTGCGGACGGTGACGGGCACCGACGCCGTGGCCGCCGCCTGCCGGGCCTGCACCGCCAACCGGTGCTCGGGCTCGACGGCGACCACCTCGGTCACGGTGTCGGGATACAACTCGAAGTTCGTCCCGGTGCCAGCGCCGACCTCGAGCACCCGTCCAGATAGGCCCGCGAGGTTCTCGCGGCGTAGCTGCTTCACCGACTCGGGCTCGTGGCTCGCCAGCCATGGCCACACCCTGGCGAAGAACGGGTTATCCACTTCGCTAGTGCGCATCGAACATTCCCTTCAGCTGGGCGATGGCCTCGGCGGGCGGCAGATCAGGATCGATCGCACCAGACACGATCTGCCCGACGCACACCGATTTCAACACTCGGTCGGCGAACTCTTCGGCATCGCCCCACGGCAGGTACGGCCGCGAAATCAGCAGCGCCGCGACCCCGTGTGCAGCGGTCCACAGCTCCAGCGCCTTGTCGACAGGATCGCCGGGCGGGTAGATCCCCTCCGCCATCAACGATTCCACCGACGCGCGCATGTGGACGAAGGCCGAACTGTTCAGCGCGACATCAACATCGCTGCCGGGTCGGCTTTCGGCCATGGTCGCGATCCGGTACAGCTCAGGAGTTTTCAACGCGAAGCGCACATACGCCAGGCCCTGCGCGCGCAGCACGTCGATGGTCGACTGCTGGTCGGCCGCAACCCGCTGCATCTCCTCGTCGAGCTTCTCGAAGTACCTCGCGCAGACGGCGTCGAGCAGCGCGTCCTTGTCCGCGAAGTGCAGATAGATCGACGGCGGCGTCACGCCGACCCGCTGAGCCACCGACCGAATGGATACCGCCTTCGCGTGTCCGGTTTCCAGCAGCAGTTCGGTGGCCGCGTCAAGGATCTCGTCACGCAACTGGTCGCCGGAACCGCGCGGGGCGCGGCGGCGACGCAACGGTTGGAGCGCCACGTTAACCAGTGTCCGCCACGGCAGCCGCGATGCGGTCGCGTTTCTCAACGGGCGCGTCGTCGTCGTGGGACTCGCTGATCCCGATGCGCTCGTGCAACCTGGCCAACGGCTTAGGCGCCCACCAATTCCACCGCCCGAGCACGTGCATGAAAGCAGGCAACAGCAGCATCCGGACCAGCGTCGCATCGGCGATCACTGCCAGCGTCAGGCCCACCCCGAACATCCGCATGAACGCCACCTGAGCGGCGATCAGCGCGGCGAACGAAATCGCCATCAACATCGCAGCAGCGGTGACGACGCGGCCCGTCCGCGCCAAGCCCAAAGCCACGCTTTCGTCGTTGTCAGCCCGGGTCTTCCCAGACTTGAGCCAGTATTCGCGGATCCGCGACACCAGGAAGACTTCGTAGTCCATCGACAGCCCGAACGCGATGCAGAACAACAGCACCGGCATGTTGGCGACGAGCGTTCCGGTCGGTGTGGTGCCCAGCGCGCCGAGGTGGCCTTCCTGGAAGATCCACACCAGTGCGCCGAACGCAGCGGTCAGCGATAAGACGTTGAGTACCAACGCCTTCAGCGGCAGTATCACGCTGCCGGTGAGCAGGAACAGCAGCACGAACGTGATCACCGCGATGATGCCGAGCACCATCGGCAGCCGCGACGTGATCGCATCGGAGCTGTCGCGGTTGACCTGCGCGACGCCGGTCAGCTCGACGTGCTGGCCTGCCGGTGGCGGCACCGCGCGCAACTGGTCGAGCTGGTTTTCGGACGCGTCGCTGAACAACGGCGCGGTGCTACCCACCGTCAGGAAAGCCCTGCCGTCCTTGAAACCCGTTGCGGCAGAGGGCGGTCCGACTGATCGACCGTCTGCGAACGTGCCGCCAGGCGCGGACACCGATGAGACGTCGGACACCTGTGACAGCGCCGAGGCGTAGCTGTCCATGTCAGCAGGCGTCACGCCGGTGGTGTTCGGTACGACGACGGTGACGTTACGTGCCGAATCCACTGTGAAGTTGGCGCGCAAGTCGTCGCCGACCTGACGGGCCGACAGCGACTGCGGCAGCACACGCTCGTCCGGGAAACCCCACTTGATGCCGAGGAACGGCGCGCCGAGCACCAGCAGCAGCGCGACGATCGCCACGCCGATCGGAACTGCCTGGCGGATAACGCGTTTCGTCGACCGATACCAGAAGGTCTGCTCGATCGGATTGCGCACCGGATCGGGCCGACGAAACACCCAGCGGGCCAGCCTGCGCGCGTCAAGGGCATCCAAGCGGTCGCCGAGCAGGGCGATAGCCGCCGGCGCCACCACCACGGCCGCGACGGCCGCGAACACCACCACCGCGATGCCCGCGTACGCAAACGACTTCAGGAAGTACATCGGGAACAGCACCATCGCGACCATCGACAAGGCGACCGTCATTGCCGAGAACAGCACCGTGCGCCCCGCGGTCAGCATGGTGCGCACCAGCGCGCGGTCGCGGTCGGCGCCGTCGGCAAGTTCATCGCGGTATCTGCTGATGATCAGCAGCGTGTAGTCGATGGCCAGCGCCAGGCCCATCGCAACGGTCAGGTTCAGCGCGAAGATCGACACGTCGGTGATCAGCGTGATGGCTCGCAGCACCGCCATCGACCCGAGGATCGCGAACCCGCCGACCGCCAGCGGCAGCGCCGCGGAGATCAGCCCGCCGAACACCCAGACCAGCACGATGAAGCTGAGCGGAATTGCGATCGATTCCATTGTCAGCAGGTCTTTTTCGCTCTGGGCGTTGATCTGCACGTAGGTCATCGCCTCGCCGCCCGCGCGCACCGTGACGCCATCGCGGTCATGGACGAGGCGCTCGGTCAGCTCCTTGGCATGCTGCTGTGCGCCGCTCTCACCGCCCGTGATGCCTGCGACGATCAAACCGCTCTTGCCGTCCCTGCTGATCAGGGCCGGCGCAGCGGACGTCGGGGCCGTCCAAGCGGAGGTCACATTTGCGACGAAGGGCGAGGCCTTCAGCTGGTCGGCGATGTTGGTGCCGACAGCGCGGGCCGCTGCGCCCTGCGCGCCTACGTCCGACGTCACGCTGATCAACAGCTCCATGTCGCCCTGGCCGAATTTGTCGACGAGCAGTTTCGTCGCCTGAGCGGACTCCGACGTCGGGTCCTGGAAACCACCCGCGGAGAGGTGCTTGGCGACGGGGATGCCGAAGATGCCACAGGCCACCATCACCAGGAGCGCAATCGCAATGATTCGTCGCGGCGCGGCAATGGCCAGCAGTGCGATTCGTTGCAGCACGTAGCGTCCTTCCCGTTGGATGCCCCCGATAACTTATCAGTGGTAACTTATCGGGGTCAACAAGTCTCTCTCAATAGCTACGTTGCGGGACCGTCTGGTGTTCACCCCGCAAGAACTCACAGCGTTGTCACAGTCGCCGAGGCTCCCGACACGGCGACGACGACTACCGAGCTGAGTACCCCGGCCACGACGTCATTAGAGGATGTAGGCCTGGCGATCCTGCGAATCGGCCTCGGCGCGACGACGCTTCAGGCGGCCCTAAGGGAAGGCGTTCGACTTCAATTCCGCCGTCAGTTTCATGGAATCCGGCGGCTGGCGTTTCGCTGCTGACCTGGATTTTGCTGAACGGGACTAACCCGATTCACCTCACCGCGCCGCCGACGGCTTAGCGACCCCGGAACCTACCCAGCGGTAAGAATTGCCACCATTTTCCGAATCGAGACTCAAAGATTCCTTAATGGTGATGGTTACTGTTCAGTACATGTGGATCGACGACACCAGTGCCGATGTCATCAAGGTTGACTTCGAGGCTCTCTACCACGGCGATGTCCTGGTTGAGGGCGACACCTCGGAGCAGCTCGCCGACGAGCAGACCCTGCCCACCGCAGTCTGAGTAAGCGCGCGCCGCAGGGCGCGCGTTCACCCATGACAGTTTGCCCAGTACGGGCGCTTCGTCGATTTTCTGTTTTCTGAGACTGCTAAGCCACGTTCTCTTCCGCCTCGAGCTCGACCATGTCGGCCAGCCGGCCGGTGATCAGCTCCTCGGCTTCCTCCACAATCCGCGCCACCAGCTCGCCGCACGTCGGGATGTCGTTGATCAGGCCCATCGAGGTGCCCACCGACCAAATGCCGGCATCCAGGTCGCCGACCTCGTAGACCTTGACGCCGCGCTTGCCTGCGACCAGATCCTTGACGTCCTCGAACTGCCCGCCGCCGTTGAGGATCTCGACGACCTCACGCGACACCGTATTGCTCGCCACCCGCGCCGTGTTCCGCAGCGGACGGAAGATCAGCTCGGTGTCGAGCTCGCTGCCCGCCACGATGGCTTCCTTGACGTTCTGATGAATCGCCGACTCCACGGTGCACATGAACCGCGAGCCCATGTTGATGCCGTCGGCACCCAGCGCCAGCGCGGCGACCAAGCCGCGCGCGTCGGCGAAGCCGCCGGAGGCGATCATCGGTATGTCGATCTTGGCCGACGCCGCGGGGATCAACACCAGACCCGGAATGTCGTCCTCGCCCGGATGCCCGGCACACTCGAATCCGTCGATGCTGATGCCGTCCACGCCGAGGCTCTGCGCCTTGACCGCGTGCCGCACCGAAGTGCACTTGTGCAACACCTTGATCCCGTTGTCGTGGAACATCGGCAGATGCGGCGCGGGATTCGAGCCTGCGGTCTCCACGATCTTGATGCCGGCGTCGACGATCACCTGCCGGTATTCGTCGTAGGGCGGTGGATTGATCGTCGGCAGAATCGTCAGGTTCACCCCGAACGGCTTGTCCGTCAGGTCGCGGCACTTGGCGATCTCCTTGGCCAGATCCGCCGGCGTCGGCTGTGTCAGCGCGGTGATGAACCCGAGCGCACCCGAATTAGCCACCGCGGCAACAAGTTCCGCGCGACCGACCCACTGCATACCACCCTGGACGATCGGGTGCTCGATGCCGAAGGTCTCGGTGAACTTCGTGGTGATCGTCATTTGTGCTCCCCACTCTTCGCGCAAGCGCTCATCGCGGCGCCATCCGGATCGCACCGTCAAGGCGGATCACCTCACCGTTGAGCATCGGGTTCTCGACGATGTGCACGGCCAGCGCGCCGTACTCGTCGGGATCACCAAGGCGGGCCGGATGCGGCACCTGCTTGCCCAACGACTGCTGCGCCTCTTCGGGCAGCGAGCCCAGCAGCGGGGTCTTGAAAAGGCCGGGCGCGATGGTCACGACGCGGATCAACTCACGCGACAGGTCGCGGGCGATCGGCAGGGTCATGCCGACCACGCCACCCTTCGATGCGGAGTAGGCGGCCTGGCCGATCTGTCCCTCGAACGCCGCGACGGAGGCGGTGTTGATGATGACGCCGCGCTCACCGTCGATCGGTTCGTTTTTGGCAATGCGCTCGGCGGACAGCCGAAGCACGTTGAAGGTGCCGATCAGGTTGACCTCGACGACCTTCTTGAAGGCGTCGAGCGGGAAGGGCCCGTCCTTGGACAGCGTCTTGGCCGCGTTGCCGATACCCGCACAGTTGACGTTGATGCGCAGCGGGCCGATCTTCTCGGCGGCGTCGAGCGCTGCGGTCACGGCATCGGGGTCGGTCACGTTCGTCTCCACGAACTGAGCGCGATCGCCAAGTTCCTTGACGGCGTCCTCACCCCGCAGGTCGACGACCACCACGGACGCGCCCCGGTCAAGCAGCCGCTTCGTTGTCGCCAATCCCAGTCCGGATGCACCACCCGTGACAACTGCTACGGCGTCTTTGATCTCCACTGATTGCGTTCCTTTCTCTAAACCCAGTCGCCAAGGACGGCTTCGGTGTCGGCGCCGGGCACGCCCGGCGGTTTCGGTTTACCCGGCACCGTGCGCGAAAACCGCGGCGCCGGTGAGGGATACAGGTAGTCGTTCTCGCGGTAGAACGTGTCGCGCTCGGTGTTGTGTGGTTCGGTCTCGACTTCGGCGAACGACAACACCGGCGCGACGCAGGCGTCGCTGTCGGCGAACACCTTGGCCCAGTGGTCGCGGTCCTGCGAGGCGAACATTTCCGTCAGCTTGGCGCGCAGCTCGGGCCAGCGGCTGACGTCGTTCTGGTCGGGCAGGTCTTTCGCGTCCAAGCCCAGCTTGTCGAGCAATTCGGCGAAGAACTGCGGCTCGATGCTTCCGACCGAGACGTAGCGGCCGTCGGCGCAGGTGTAGGTGTCGTAGTACGGCGCGCCGGTGTCGAGCATGTTGACGCCGCGCTCGTCGCTCCACATGCCCATCCCGCGGAACGCCCACATCATCGTCGAGAGCACGCTCGAGCCGTCGACCATCGCCGCGTCGATGATCTGGCCGTGCCCGGAGCGCTCGCGCTCCCACAGCGCAGACAGGATGCCGACGACGAGAAACATTGAGCCACCGCCGAAATCGCCGACCAGGTTCAGTGGCGGGACGGGACGTTCGCCGGCGCGGCCAACCGCGTGCAGCACGCCGTTGAGCGAGATGTAGTTGATGTCATGGCCGGCCTGCTGACTGCGCGGGCCGGTCTGGCCCCAGCCGGTCATGCGGCCGTAGATCAACTTCTCGTTGACCTTTGCGCAGTCCTGCGGGCCGAGACCGAGCCGCTCGGTGACGCCGGGCCGGAAGCCCTCGATGAGGACGTCGGCCTTAGCGACCAGCTGCAGCACGAACTCGCGACCCTCATCGCTCTTGAGGTCGGCCGTGACCGAGCGACGGTTGCGCAGCAAGTAATCGCGGCCGGGTTCGGTCGCAGGGCCGGGGTCCTTGCCGGGACGTTCGACGCGGACGACGTCGGCGCCTAGGTCGCCAAGCAGCATCGCGGCGTGCGGGCCTGGGCCGATGCCGGCCAGTTCGACGACTCGCAGTCCGTGCAGTGGTCCAGCCATGTCCAAACAGACCTCTCCGTTGAAGCGCTCAGGGTGACCGCCGACATATCTTACTTGTATAACCATGTGGGCCGACCTAGGGTGCCTTCTATGACGACAACGGACTCCCGCCCGGCCGCGTACACGAGCATCGACGACCTGTTCGTCGAACTCGCCGACGGGGTGCTGTCGGTGACGCTGAATCGTCCGGACAGCCTGAACTCGTTGACCGCGGCGATGCTCAAGGGCATCGGCGATGCGTTGGAGCAAGCCGCGGACGATCCGCAGGTCAAGGTGGTGCGGCTCGGCGGTGCGGGCCGTGGCTTCTCCTCCGGCGCCGGGATCAGTGAAGAGGACCACGCGAACCCGGGCGCTGCGGGCACTCCTGCGGATGTGCTCGACGCGGCCAACCGTGCGGTCCGGTCGATCGTTGCGTCGCCGCAACCGGTCGTCGCGGTCGTGCAGGGACCTTGTGCCGGGGTCGGCGCCTCGTTGGCGTTGGCATCGGATGTCGTATTGGCTTCGGAGAAGGCCTTTTTTATGCTCGCGTTCACGAAGATCGGGCTGATGCCCGACGGTGGCGCGTCAGCGTTGATTGCCGCGGCTGTCGGCCGCATCAGGGCGATGCGGATGGCGCTGCTGGCTGAGCGGATTTCAGCGGCGGAGGCGTTCGACTGGGGCCTGGTGACGGCGGTGTATCCGGCCGACGAGTTCGACGCCGAGGTCGCCAAGGTGGTCTCGACGCTGGTGTCGGGACCCGCGGTGGCGCTGCGCAAGACCAAGGACGCGATCAACGCAGCGACGCTGGTCGAGTTGGAGGCGGCGCTGGAGCGTGAGAAGCAGGGCCAGCTGGTGCTGCTCGAGTCGGCCGACTTCCGTGAGGGCACGCGCGCTTTCCAACAGCGCCGGCCGGCGACCTTCACCGACTCCTAACGTTGCACGTCCTTCCGCCCAAACTCACGTGTGGGCGGAAAATCGTTGGACGCGACCATAAGACGTCCGCCACCATCTAATGGTGAGTACGCAATTCGAGATTGAGCAGCCGGTGGTCGACGCCGGCGGCTGGCGTGTGCTCGCACCGTTCAAATTCCGCGAGTACCGGCTGCTGATCGCCGCGGTCTCCTTATCGATCTTCGCCGAAGGCATGTGGGCCGTCGTGATGGCGCTTCAGGTCATCGAGCTCTCCAACGACCCGACCTCGCTGTCGCTCGTCGCCACCTGTCTCGGCGCCGGCCTGGTCACGTTCGTGTTGGTCGGTGGGCTGGCCGCAGACCGAATCAGCCAGCGCGCCATCATCATCGCCGTCGAGACTGTCAACGTGATCGCGGTGTCTACCATCGCGGTCCTCGGACTCACCGGTGTGCTGAAGATCTGGCACATGGCAGTGGCGGCTGCCGCTCTCGGCATTGCGGCCGCGTTCTTCTTTCCCGCCTACAGCGCGATCCTGCCGAGGATACTGCCCGCCGATCAGTTGCTCGCCGCCAACGGTGTCGAAGGTGTCGTGCGACCGGTGTTTCAGCGCGCCATCGGCCCCGCGATCGCGGGTGTTGTCGTCGGCGCGACGTTCCCCTCGTTGGGCGCCGTCGTGGTCGCAGCATTGTTCGCGATCGGCCTGGCACTGCTGGTGACCAGCCGACCGGCGATGAAAACGCCTGTGCACCAGATGGATCGACCGCAGCTGCGGCGGGATCTTCGCGAAGGCTTCGTGTTCATGGTCCGCACACCGTGGCTGTTGTGGACCCTGCTATTCGCGAGCATGTTCGTGCTCGTGCTGCTCGGACCCATCGAAGTGCTGCTGCCGTTCATCGCCAAGCAACGATTCGAGGACGGCGCACAAACGTTCGGCTTCATCTTGGCGTTCTTCGGCGTCGGCAGCGCATCGGGCGCGCTGGCCGTGTCGTCAGGACGACTGCCACGTCGCTACCTCACGGTGATGATGACGATGTGGAGCGTCGGCTCGATACCGCTTGTGATCGTCGGGTTCACGTCCTCGTTCCCGTTGATGGCCGCGGCGACGTTCGTCATCGGCGTCACCGACGGCGCAGGCATGGTCATCTGGGGCACGCTGCTGCAGCGACGGGTTCCGACCGAGATGCTGGGCCGGGTGTCGAGCCTGGACTTCTTCGTGTCGCTGGCGTTCATGCCGGTGTCGTTCGCGATCGTCGGTCCGCTGTCGAAAGTCGTTTCCATGCAAACGATTTTCCTGGTTGCAGGGGTCGTGCCGGTGGCGCTGGCGGCGGTCGCCATGTATGCAGCTCGCATGCGCCGCGACGAGCTGGCCCACCCACTGCGCTAGACGCCGAATACCGGCGGCAGTGCGAGCACCATGACCAGACCCCAGAAGAAGTGGATCAGCATGGGAGCGAGTACACCGCCGGTGATGCGGCGGGCGCATGCGCACACCGCACCAAGTATCACAGCGGCGAAGCCGAGCATCGGATTACTGGTGGTCGCCGTCGTGATCACGTAGATGACCGTCGAGATCACCACCGGATAGGCCTTGCCCAACGCGGTGTACAGGGCACCACGGAAGAACATCTCTTCCGTGATTCCGTTGATCACGGTGATGAACACGACCAACGCCAGCGGGCCATAGCGGGCGAATTCCAGTACCTGCGTGATGTATTCGCGTACGCCCGGAATCTCACGCGCGATCAGGCCGCCGACAAGGAAAGCTCCGCCCAACAGCAAGCCCACCGCTGTGCCGGTGACCAGCGGACGTTGGTTGCGCCCGCGGAATCGGATACAGCCGAGGTGCAGGGGTCCCGAAAGTAGCGCGCCCACCGCCCAAACTGCCGCCAGGGCGAGCGTCAACCAGTAGAACGACTCGTCACCCGGCCGCCGTGTGAGCGAATATCCAAGCAGCGCAGCACCGATGACGAGGACGATCGCGACGACGATCCGGCGCTGCCGCACGACTGCAGGCGGTTCGTGGTGCGGGACAGGACAGGCACCCACAATCTCCTTCGCCTCGGCGAGCCAACCGGGCCGAGTCGCGGTGGATTGGGTCATGCTCAACCCGCCTTCGGCACGAGGTTGATCACCGTGTCGAGCCCGGTGCGCACTGCGCCCGCGACCGGTCCCGGCACAAGCCCGAGCAGCCCGAGCGCAGGCCACACGATCGACGGCGTAATCGCCTGGGCCAGTTGCCGAATGCGCGCCGTGTCGCCGCCGGCCCACGTCGGGTCGGTGTCGGCAAGATGATGCGGATCGGCAAGCTCGTTGACCGGCCGCGGCTGATCACTCGACAGCGCACGGGTTATCGCGTCGTCGATACTCAACAGTCCGCCTGGCGGGTCCGGCACGACGTCGCGCAGCCGAGCCTCCGAAGCCATCATCGGATAGTCAAGGGACTCAACGAGATCGGCGGCCAGCCCGCCAGGGACCGGCAGCACCGCGGCGGTCATCCACGACACCACGCTGGTATCGACCATCGGCACAGGCAACTCCGCGCGCCACAAACCGGAAATCCGCGCATAGGTCCGCAGCAGCTCACTGTAGGACGTCGTCTCGGGGCCGAAGATGTCATACGCACCGGCGGGTACCCGGTCAGAGTCGGCTGCAGCGACGAGGTAGTAGAGGACATCGCGAATCGAGATCGGGTCCATCGGGTTCGCCGACCACGCGGGCATCGGGATCAGCACGAACCGGTCGCCGACATAGCGCAGCATCTCGAACGACGTCGATCCAGACCCGATGATCATCGCGGCGCCGAGCCACACCACGTCGGGGCCACCGTCGACGCCCAGTGCGTGCGCCACCTCGGCACGGCTGGTCAGGTGTTCGGAGAGTTCGTCGTCGTCTGGGACGAAGCCGCCCAGATACACGATGCGCCGCACTCCGGCGTCCTTGGCAGCGTTGGCGACGTTAGCCGCGGCGCGGTTGTCGGCATCGCGGAAGTCGGGCTGGCCGATGCCGTGCACCAGGTAGTAGAGGACATCAACGGTGCCGGCGTCGGCGAACGCCTGCTTGGCCGACGCCTCGTCGTGCGCATCGAGTGCGACGCCTGTGACCTGGTCATGCCAGCCGAAGTCCGACAGCCGATCAGGGTTTCGCGTGGCGGCGATGACGTCATGGCCCTCGTCGAGCAGGGCACTGACGAGCCGTGAGCCGACGTAGCCGGTCGCGCCGGTAACCAGAATTCGCACGGAAGTCACCGTACGGAGGTACCCGCAGCCGCCGAATCGAAATCCAATTTTCGACGGCGAACTCACAGCATCGCCAGAGGGCTTGCGCCAGTGAGGAATTAGCCGATGGCCTCGCGGTGCAGCTCGGTCATTGCCTGGTAGACCTGCGCGTTGTTCCTGTTGTGCGCGACCTCGGCCTCTGACAGTTCACGACGGACCTTGCCCGGCACACCTGCCACCAGCGATCGTGGCGGGATCACCACCCCCTGCAGCACCAATGCGCTCGCGGCGATCAGCGACCCCGCGCCGATCTTGGCGCCGTTGAGGATCACCGCTCCCATCCCGATGAGGCAGCCATCCTCGATATCGCAGCCGTGCAGAACGGCGTTGTGCCCGACGCTCACATTGGCGCCGATCCGGGCCGGAAACCCCGGGTCGACGTGGATTGTCGCGCCGTCCTGGACGTTCGCGCCGAAGCCGATCTCGATTGGTTCGGCCTCCGCCCGCAGGGTCGCGCCGTACCAGACGCTCGCCCCCGCGGCCAGCGTGACCTGGCCGATCACACTCGCGGTCGGCGCAACCCACGACTCGTCGTGTAGCTGGGGTGCGCGCCCGCGGATGGGCAGGATCAGTGGCTGAGGCATGCCGGACATCGTATTCACCCGATGTTCATTGCTGATATTGCAGTCTAATACACTATTGCAGTTGACTGCAAACCCTCGTAGTGTGCCCAACCATGGCGACAACGCAGTCCACCCGCACGGTTGAACACTTCATGGACGACCCGATCACGTTTTTCGGCGAGTCGTTGACCCAGATGCACAGCATCGCTCGTGACGAGTTGGAGGACCTGCAACGTCAGGCGATGGCTATCCGATTCCAGCAGCACGCCCAGAGCATCGAGATGGTGCGCAAGTTGGCCGACCGGTTGGGCGTCAGAGACGTATGTGCGTTCAACGACGTTGTACCGCTGATGTTTTCGCATACGGCGTTCAAGTCTTATCCGGCCGCGCTGATCGACAACAAGCGCTTCGACCTGATGACGAAATGGCTCGACAAGCTGACCAGCCATGACTTGTCCGCGGTTGACACCGACGGCTGCAACAGCATCGACGAGTGGATCGATCGCCTCGACGAGCAGACGCCGCTGGAAGTCATCACGTCCAGCGGCACCACCGGGACCCTGTCGATCATCCCGAAGGATAAGCACGGAGCGCGCGAAGGCATGGTGTTGTGGAAGATCTGCCTGTTCCAGACGTTCGGCAACGAACCGACCTACGACGAGCTCAACCCGGCCGTCGACGTCATCTGGCCCAATTACGCCAAGGGCAAGCTCGGCCATCTGCGCATCGCCAACATGATCAAGCACGGCTTCACCGGTGGCGACGAGAGCAAGTTCCATGCGCTGTACCCGGACGCCATCGACACCGACCTGATGTTCCTGGCGTCGAAGATGCGCGCCGCCGCCTCGCGTGGCGAACTGGACCGGCTGGTGATCGACCCGGCACTGGCCGCCCGCAAGGAAGAGTTCATCGCGATGCAGGCCCGTCAGCCGGAGGATCTCGACAGGTTCTTCACTACCATCACCGAGAAGCTGCGCGGCAAGCGGGTTTTCATGATCGGGACATACAACCTGATGTACGACGTGGCCAAGGCCGGCCTCGAGCGCTGCATCAAAGACGTGTTCGCCAAGGACTCGGCGATCCTGACGGGTGGTGGGACAAAGGGATTCGTTCTTCCCGACAACTACATGGACGTCATCGGTGAGTTTCTCGGCGTCGAGCGGATCCAGGAAGGCTACGGGTTCTCCGAGCAGAGCGCATTCCACTGGGGCTGCAGCGAGGGTCGCTACCACGTGCAGCCGTGGGTGATTCCCTTCGTGCTGGACCCCGACACCAGCGAACCGCTGCCCCGCACCGGCAGACAGACCGGCCGCGCCGCGGTGTACGACCTTCTGCTCAAGGCACATTGGGGCGGAGTGATCTCCGGCGACGAGGTGACCATCGATTGGGATCTGAAGTGCCCGTGCGGCCAGAGCAGCATCGCGTTCGAACACGACATCATCCGATACAGCGAGAAACGGGGCGTCGACGACGACCGAATCACCTGTGCGGCCACCCACGAGGTGCACAACGAGGCCGTCAACTTCATGAAGGCATTCGAATCATGAGCAGCTCATTCACCGTTCCGCTCTTCCTGCGCGGTGAGGTCATCACCGACGACCTGGTGTCGTTCGGCACCCGCGGCGGCGGCACCCAGTTCGAGGCGCCCGATATGGCGCGGCACGTCCACCGCCTGCCACTACCGAGTCCGCTGGCGATGTCCGATCTCAACGAGCTGCCCTTCGACGAAATCCTGGATTTCCTAGAGGCTTTGGGCAGGGCGCTCGACTTCGAGAGCAACACGCATCTTCACGAAGCCTACGAGGCCGCTCTGGTCGCGAACGCTCTGCCGCCGGAGATGCTGAAGAACAGCTACCAGATCCTGCCGCCGCTCTTCTCACGCGCGAACGTGCTCGAAATCGCCGACAACCAGGTCGGGCTCGACTACCTCAACAGCTGGGTCGGCCAAACCCTCAGCGACGGACGGCAATTGCGGGTGCGCGCTTTCGGGTCGCGGGTGCTGCACATCCCCGCGGGCAACGGTGGCCTGGTGTCGGCGGTGACGATCCTGCGCTCGGTGATCACCCGCTGCGATGCGATCATCAAGGCGCCGTCCAACGACCCGCTGACAGCGATCGCTATCGCGCGCACGCTCGCCGACTTGGCTCCGGACCACCCGATCACCAAACACCTCGCGGTTGGGTACTGGAAGGGTGGCGATGTCGCCGTCGAGGAACCGCTGTATCGGCCGGAACACATCGAAAAGATCGTCGCCTGGGGTGGTTTCGCCTCGGTCAAGCACGTCACGCGCTACATTCAACCAGGGCTGGAGATGATCGCCCTCGATCCCAAACGCAGCGCGACGATCATCGGGCACCAGGCGTTCAGCGATGACGAAACCATGCGCGAGGTGGCGCGCTGCGCCGCCGTCGACATCGGCGTGGCCAATCAGGAAGGCTGCGCCAACGCTCGCGTCATCTATGTGATGAGCGGCACTGACGCCGCAGGCATCGCCAACGCCAACAAGCTCGGCGAGATGATCTACGAGGAGCTGACCCACCTGCCGTCGTTCATCAGCACGCCGCCGCTGTACCCGAGCCGGGAGCTCTACGACCACGTCGAGGCGTCACGGCTGACCGACGACTGGTATCGGGTAATCGGCGGCGACCATCGCGAAGGCGCGATCATCGTGTCGCAGTTCGACTCCCCCGTGGACTACTCGGCCATGCTGTCCGGTCGGGTCGCCAACATCGTGCCGGTCGACAGCATCGACAAGGTCACCGAGGCGGTGACCGCGTACACGCAAACGATTGGGATCTATCCAGAATCCCTGAAACACCAACTGCGCGACACGCTTCCGCTGTTCGGAGCGCAGCGGCTGACAACTCTCGGCTACGCGTGCAGCGTTCCGATCGCCGCGCCGCAGGACGCCATCGAGCCGATGCGACGGATGTGCAAGTGGATCGTCGAGGAGGCGTGCGATCCTGACGTGGTGACACCACTATGGCGGCTGGGCGAAGCGGCGGCACAGGCGTGACGGCAACAGCTACAGCACTTCAGATCGTCGACGGCGTCGACATGACGGGCGAGGCGTGCGTCATCACCGGCGCCTCGGCCGGCCTTGGTCGTGAGTCCGCCCGCGCCCTCGCCACGACAGGCGCGCACGTCATCCTCGCCGCCCGCAATGCGGCCGCCCTGCGCGACGCGCAGACGTGGATTCACGCCGAGGTCCCCGACGCGGTGACATCGACGGTCGAATTGGACCTCACCAGCCTTCCCAGTGTGCGGACCGCGGCGGCGGCGATACGGGACCTCGCTCCGCGGATTCACGTACTGATGAACAACGCCGGGGTGATGTTCACCCCATTCAGCCGAACCTCCGACGGCTTCGAAATCCAGCTCGGTACAAACTATCTCGGGCACTTCGCGCTGACCCGGCTGCTGACACCGCTGCTTACAGAGGGGGCCCGCATCGTGATCCTGTCGTCAGACGGGCACAGGATGAGCGACATCGACCTCGATGACCCCAACTGGGAGCGGCGTGAGTATGACAAGTTCGCCGCCTACGGCGCGTCGAAGACCGCGAATGTCCTACACATGGTCGACCTGGACCGGCGGCTGCGTGGCCGCGGGGTGCGGGCTTACGCGGTGCATCCCGGCGTCGTCGCGACGTCACTGGCTCGCCACATGAGGCGTGACGACTTCGCCAGCTTGACCACCTTCACGCCGGCGGTGCCCGACACCAAGCGCGTCGACGTCCTTCGCGACTTCACCACGCCAGAGCATGGTGCGGCCACCCAAGTGTGGGCGGCAGTCAGCCCGAAGCTTGCCGAAACAGGGTCGGTCTACCTGGCGGACTGCGGGATTCGCGACGATGTCGCCCCGTACGCGGTGGACGAGGCGCGGGCGGTCGAGCTGCGGAATTTGTCGGAGAGGCTCTGCGCATGAACAGGATGGACCGCCGCAAGCAGGAGGTGCGCGACCGGATCCTCGGCGCGGCATTCGACCTGTTTCTCGATCAGGGCGTGTCGGCAACCACCATCGAGGAGATCTGCGAGCGCGCAGACGTCGCGAATCGAACATTCTTCAACCACTTCTCCACGCGGCACGACATGATGCGCGCGCTCGCCGAGGTGCGCCTTCTCAACCTGCGCGACGTCGTCTTCGACCGCGCGAACGAGCCGATCCCCGATCGGGTGATCGGCCTGTTCGACGACATCGCGGCGACTCTGGGCAAGTCAGGTGATACCTACCGCGAGTTGATCGCCGAACTGCTGGCCGCGGCGGGGTACGGCATTCAGCGTGGTTTCGCCCTGCACGAGACTTTTCTCGGGCTCGTCAAGGAAGGCGTGGCACGCGGTGAGGTGAGCGTCCGGCACGATGCCCAGACGCTTGCCGACATCATTGCGGGCGCGCTGACGGGCGGCATCGTCAATTGGACTGTGGACAAGACGTATTCGATCGAGTCGGGCTTCCACGACCTCGCTGTCGCGCTGGCCGATCTGTTGAGGACTGACTCGAATGGCTGACGTCATTTACCTGCGGGCATACGACGACCGCACACGTGCGGACGACGAAACCGCACGCCGAGTTAGGGATGCGACTGTCGAGCTGCTGCGGGACGCACCGCATTCGAAGATCACGATGCGGGCGATCGCCAGGCGGGCGAGTGTTTCTCACGCAGAGATCCGCGCGCACTTCCGGTCGACCGACGCAATTCTCGCCGAGATCTACCTCGCGAGGTTGCGTGCCGCGCCATTGAACGTCGACGCATCCGAGCCCGCACGGGCTCGGATCGCCACACAGTTCTCACAGCTTGTCATGCTGCTGGCGGACGAGCCGGGGCTCGCGGCAGCCTGTTCCAGTGCGTTGATCAGCGACGAACCCTCCGTGCGCACGAGCAGGCAGCGTATCCACGGAGAGCTGCAGCGGCGGGTGCGGACCGCGCTGCGATCCGGGGCTTGGCCGGAGGTCGCCGAGATTTTGGAGTTCGGGTTGATCGGAGCGTTGGTACACGCCAGTTGCGGGACGGACACGTTCCGCCAAACAGCGGAGGACCTGGCGAGTGTGGTAGCGGCCGTGCTGCCCGACGACTAAGCGCCTTGGTACACCTTGCGATAGCTTGACGGCGACATGCCCACGCCGCGGCGCAAGTGGTGACGTAGGTTGCCGCCCGTTCCGAGACCAGACAGCCGCGCGACCTCGTCGACGGGTAGATCGCGCGACTCCAACAGTTCGCGCGCACGGTCGATCCGACGCTGGCGAATCCACACCCCCGGCGACTGTCCCGTCTCCTCGCGGAACCGACGGTTGAACGTGCGGGCGCTCATCTTCGCGTGCCGTGCCAGCCGCTGCACCGTGAGCTCTTCGTCGAGGCGTTGCAGCGCCCACTCCCGCGTCGGCGCCGTCGAAAAGTGGTCCGGCGCAGGCACTTGCCGATCAATGAACTGCGCCTGCCCGCCTTCTCGCCACGGCGGCACGACACAGTACTTGGCCACCGCGTTGGCCACCTGTGCACCGTGATCGGATCGAATGATGTGCAGGCACAAGTCGATTCCCGCAGCGAGGCCGGCCGAGGTGAGCACGTCGCCGTCGTCGACGAACAACACGTTCTCGTCGACAAGCACCCGCGGATGCAGTCGTCGCATGTCGCCGGCGAACTTCCAGTGCGTCGTCGCGCGGCGTCCGTCGAGCAATCCAGCCGCGGCAAGAATGAACGCACCGGTGCAGATCGACACCAACCGGGTGCCCGGCCGAATCCGCGCCAACGCATCGGCCACCTCACGCGTCAGCACTCCCTCGGTCCGGGCAGGCGGGAACCGCGTGCCGGGGATGACGACCGTGTCGGCGGTCTCCAGCGCCTCGGCGCCCGCGGCCGGCAGCACCGCGAAGCCCGTCGTCGCCGTCACGGGTCCCAGCGTGAGCCCGCACGTGACGACCTCGTAGAGCCCGTTGCCGTTGAGGTCTATCGCGTTCGAGAACAGCAAGGGCGGGATCGCCGCATCGAAGCCCACCACGGGGGCCAACAACAGGACAGTGATGCGATGCATGCGGCCATTTTGGCATGTTTTTGATGATTGGTGTCATTCATGCCACTAGTCGCGGCCCAGCGGATCCGCGACAGTGATCCGGTGACGCTCACCGCCGCACAGAAACGCACGCCGTTGGCCCGGATTCATTGGGCTTGGGTGGTGGCCGCCGTCAGCTTCATCGCGATCCTCGGCGCCGCGGGCTTCCGCTCGGTGCCCGGCGTGATGATGAACCCGCTGCACCACGAGTTCGGCTGGTCGCACGGGGTGGTCGGGCTGGCGATGTCGGTCAACATGACGCTGTTCGGACTGACCGCGCCGTTCGCAGCGGCCTTGATGGACCGGTTCGGTGTGCGGCCTGTGCTGTCGGTGGCGCTGCTGCTGATCGCGACCGGGTCAGCGCTCAGCGTGACGATGACGGCGAGCTGGCAGCTGGTGCTGCTGTGGGGTGTGCTGGTCGGCGTCGGCACAGGCTCGATCTCGATGGGCTTCGTCGCAACCGTCGCGACGCGCTGGTTCGAGGCGCGCCGCGGCCTCGTCACCGGTGTGCTGACGGCGGCCAGCGCGACGGGACAGTTGATCTTCCTGCCGATCGTCGCCGAGGTGACCGCACAGCACGGCTGGCGGTGGGCGTCGTTGATCGTCGCCGCTGCGGCGCTCAGCGTGGTCCCGCTAGTGCTCGTGTTCATGCGAAACTACCCACAGGACAAGGGTTTAACGGCCTACGGAGCGACCGTAAGTGCGCCAGCAGTTGTGCCCGCGTCGAGTTTCAATGCCGCCTTCGACGGCTTGAGGGTCGGCGCGCGGGTGCCCGCCTTCTGGCTACTGGCGGGCAGCTTCGCAATCTGCGGGATGACGACGAACGGATTGATCGGCACGCACTTCATCCCCGCCGCCAACGACCACGGCATGCCCACCACAGTCGCGGCCGGGCTGCTGGCCACCATCGGCATCCTCGACGTCGCAGGCACCGTGTTCTCCGGCTGGCTGACCGACCGCGTCGACCCGCGGTTGCTGCTGGTCGTCTACTACACCGGCCGCGGCGTCTCCCTGCTGCTGCTTCCGGCGCTGCTCTCGCCGCAGGCCGAGCCCAGCACGTGGGTGTTCGTCATCTTCTACGGCCTGGACTGGGTCGCGACGGTCCCGCCGACGATCGTGCTGTGCCGCAACTACTTCGGTACGCGCTCCCCCGTCGTGTTCGGTTGGGTGTTCGCCTCGCATCAGCTCGGCGCGGCGATCGCCGCGGCAGGGGCCGGCCGGCTACGGGATGTGCAGGGCAACTACGACATGGCGTTCTACGTCGCCGCAGGTCTGTGTTTCGTCGCGGCGCTGCTGTGTGGCCAAGTCCGGAAATCGCAGGTCAGCTCCGCTGTAACGTAATCGGGTCGTCGGAACGACTTTGGAATTGGGCCTTCGCTGCCCTTAACATGCGATGCGACCTGACGAAGGAGCCGACATTGAAGACTCGCACCAGCAAGGGCCTGGGAGCCGCGGCCGGGATTGCCGCGATCGCCGCATCGGTGCCGTTCGCGCTCAACGCGCCGTTCACCGGCAATGCGTACGCCGACCCGCCGCCGACGGACGTCTCGACGCCTGTTGCGCCGATCCCCGACCCCCAGGGCTCTGGCTGTGATGCGTTCAAGGCAGAGCTGCCGGCGTGGAAGGATTTTGCCAAGCAGCCCGTCAGCCGGGTGCTGGCCAGCATCCCGGAAATCACGACGTTCAACTCGTTGATCTCCGGCCAGGCCAATCCTTCGGTCAACATCCTCTCGGTGCTCGACGGCGGCCCGTACGTGGTGTTCGCACCCAGCAACGACGCATTCGCCGCGATGGAGCCCGGCCAGCTCGATGCCCTCAAGGCCGACCCGGCGGCGCTGTACAAGCTCGACTACTACCACGCCTTCCTCGGCCTGCTCGGCCCTGACGATCTGAAGGGTCAGCGGCCCACGCAGCAGGGTGCGGACATCAAGGTGACCGGCAAGGGCGGCGACATCAAGGTCAACGACTCGGCCAAGGTCGTCTGCGGTGGCATCCAGGCCAACAACGCTCGGATCTACATCATCGACAAGGTGCTGGATCCAGCGCAGGCCCCGGAGCCGGTCACCCCGACCGGCACCAGCGCCACGACGACCACGACGACCACGACCTCGGCGGCAGCGCCGCCGCCGGCGGGCTAGAGGCCACGCCGGCCGGGCCGGTTAACGGCCACGCCGGCCGGGCCGGTTAAAGGCCGAGGTCGCGGCCGATGATCTCCTTCATGATCTCGGTCGTGCCGCCGAAGATCGTCTGGATCCGGACGTCGACGTAGTCGCGGGCGACCTTGTACTCGTTCATGTAGCCGTACCCGCCGTGCAGCTGCACGCAGTTGTCCACGACGCGCTTGTTGAGCTCGGTGCACCACCACTTGGCCTTTGACGCCTCGACCGCGGTCAGCTCCTTGTCGACGGCGGCGCGCAGGCAGCGGTCGATGAACTGCTCGGCGATCTCGAGCTCGGTGTCCATCTCGGCCATCAGGAACCGGTTGTGCTGGAAGCTGCCGATCGGCTGACCGAACGCCTTGCGGTCCTTGACGTATTGCAGTGTCTCGCGCCAGGTTTCACGCGCACCGGCAACCGCGGCGATCGCGATGGACAACCGCTCGGACGGCAAGTTGTGCATCAGGTGGTAGAACCCCTTGCCCTCCTCGCCGAGAAGGTTGGTGCCGGGTACCCGCACGTTATCGAAGTGCAGTTCGGCGGTGTCGGCGGAGTGCAGGCCCATCTTGTCGAGCTTGCGTCCGCGCTCGAAGCCCTCCATGCCGCGCTCGACGACCAGCAGCGAGAAGCCCTTGTGACCCGCCTCGGGATCGGTCCGGGCGACGACGATGACGAGATCGCTGTTGATGCCCGCCGAGATGAATGTCTTGGAGCCGTTGAGGATCCAGTCGTGACCGTCGCGCACTGCCGACGTCTTGATGCCGGCCAGGTCGCTGCCTGCCCCGGGTTCGGTCATCGCGATCGCGCCGATGAGCTCACCGGTGATGTAGCCGGGCAGCCACCGTTCCTTCTGTTCGTCGGTGGCCAGCGATGCGAAGTACGGGCCGACGATGTCGTTCTGCAGGCTCAGGCCAGGCGCTGCGGCGCCGAACTTCGAGAACTCTTCGACGATAACGGCGTTGAACCGGAAGTCGTCGACGCCCCCGCCGCCGTACTCCTCGGGCATGTTGAACCCGATCAGGCCGTATTTGCCTGCGGCCACGTAGGATTCACGGTCTACGAGGCGTTCGCTCTCCCATTTCTCGACGTGGGGTGCGCACTCCTTCTCCAAGAATTGGCGCGCCGTCTCCCGCAGCTGCTCGTGTTCGGGTTCGAATACCAGGCGTTTCATCACTATTTGGCTTTCCATACGGGCTGGCGCTTCTCCGCAAACGCCAGCGGTCCTTCTTTCGCGTCCTCGGAACGAATCAGCGTCCCGATTTCGTGCATGGTCCTTTCCCAGCCGGCCTCGTCGCCGGTGATCACGCCCTCATCGACGCCCATCGCGACGCGCTTGCTCGCCCACACCGCCAGCGGCGCATTGCACGTGATCCGTTCGGCGAGTGCAAGCGCCGCCTCGACCGCGGTGCCGTCGGGCACGACCTGATTGATCAGCCCCCACTTGAGCGCGTCGGCGGAGGACATCGGCTCGCCGGTGAAAATCAGCTCCATTGCCACCTTGCGTGGCAGATGATCGACGATGCGGAACACTCCGCCCGCAGCGGCGATCAGGCCGCGCTTCACTTCCGGCAGACCGAATTTCGCGCGTTCCTCGGCCACGACGAGGTCGCTGGCGAGCGCCAACTCTGAGCCGCCGCCGAGCGCGGTTCCGTTGACTGCGGCGATGGTCGGCTTGTCGATGTAGTGGTGCACGTATCCCGCGAAGCCCCACTCGCCGTGGTCGGGATGGAACAGATTCTCGCGACGGGAGATCGCCTTGAGATCGGCTCCGGCGCAGAATGATTCACCAGCACCGGTGATGACGACTGCGCGTACTTCCGGATCGTCCTGCGCAGCCTGCAGCGCATCCCCCACGGCGGTACTCACAGCACTGTTGACCGCGTTGCGGGCCTCGGGCCGGTTGATCGTGATGATCAGGACGTTGCCCCGCCGCTCGGTGAGAGCGGCGGGGGCTTGCACGTCTGAGGTCACAGCAGCTCGATGATGGTGGCGTTGGCCTGGCCGCCACCCTCGCACATGGTCTGCAGGCCGTACTGAATTCCCTTGTCGCGCATGTGGTACAGCATCGTGGTCATGATGCGGGCGCCGGAACCGCCGAGCGGATGGCCAAGAGCGATCGCGCCACCGTTGGGGTTGAGCTTCTTCTCGTCGGCGCCGATGTCCTTCAACCACGCCAGCGGCACGGGCGCGAACGCCTCGTTGACCTCGAACACGCCGATGTCGTCGACCGACAGGCCTGACTTCTTCAGCGCTTTCTGGGTGGCGGGGATCGGCGCCGTCAGCATGATCACCGGGTCGGCGCCGGCCAGCACCGCGGTGTGCACCTTCGCAATCGGCTTGAGGCCCAACGACTTCGCCTTTTCGGCGGACATGAACAGGAGCGCAGCCGACCCGTCGGAGATCTGCGATGAGTTGCCCGCGTGGATCACGCCGTCCTCTTTGAACGCCGGCTTCAGTCCGGCCATCTTCTCGATGGTGGTACCGCGGCGGATGCCCTCATCCTTGAGTACCGGGTTGCCGTCCTGGTCCTTGATTGCCACGATCTGGTCGTCGAACGCACCGGAATCCTGTGCGGCAGCGGCCTTCTCGTGTGAGCCAAGCGAAAACTGATCGACCATGGTGCGGTCGAAGCCCCACTGCTCCGCGATCATCTCGGCGCCGATGCCCTGGTTCGGGGTCTGGCTGTAACGGTTGCGGAATGCCTCGGGGTACGGGTGGCCGCCGTTGGCCAGCGATGAGCCCATCGGTACCCGCGACATCACCTCGACACCGCCGGCCACCACGACGTCGTAGTGCCCGGCCACCACACCGGCCGCGGCGAAGTGGATGGACTGCTGGCTCGAGCCGCACTGCCGGTCGACGGTCACGCCGGGCACGCTCTCGGGCCAACCCGCCGCGAGCACCGCGGTGCGGGCGATGTCCAGGGCCTGCTCGCCCGCCTGCATGACGCAGCCCCAGATGACGTCGTCGACGATCGCTGGATCGATGCCGGTGCGCTCGGCCAAGCCGTTGAGCACCTGCGCGGACAGCTCGCCGGGATGCACACCCGACAACCCGCCGTTGCGCTTGCCGACGGGCGACCGCACGGCCTCGACGATGACGGCTTCAGCCATGACACTGCTCCTTTGAATGTGTGTTTCCCCGAAGGTAGAACAACAAGGTTTACTAGGTCAACCTACTGGTTGGTAGGCTGTGGCCGGACGTTCATGCCGGTCCGAGCCTCTCCGACATGGTTTACTGAGTTGCATAGCTCGGGGAAACACTGTTTGGGAGAAGTTGTGACGCGAAGCACACCGCTGGCGCCGATGATCGGCCCTGACGGCGTCGGCGGAACGGGCGCTGCGGTCCGCTCGCCGAAGACGGCTGAGCTGGTAGCGGGCACGCTGCGTCGCATGGTCGTGGATGGTCAGCTCAAGGACGGAGACTTCCTGCCGAACGAGGCTGAGCTGATGGCCCACTTCGGTGTCAGCCGGCCGACGTTGCGCGAGGCGGTCCGCGTGCTGGAGTCCGAGCGGCTGGTCGAGGTGCGACGGGGGTCGCGTACCGGCGCCCGCGTCCGCGTGCCCGGCCCTGAGATCGTGGCGCGGCCTGCGGGCCTGCTGCTCGAACTGACGGGTGCCACCATCGCCGATGTCATGGTGGCCCAGGCGGGTATCGAGCCGATGGCGGCGCGACTGCTCGCGGAATCCGGGAATGCTGAGGCGTTCGACGAACTGGACAAGATGGTGGCCGAGCAGATTCCGTCGGGCTGGCAGTCGGGCCGGCTGGCCGAGACGACCGGCGATTTCCATCGCCGGATGGTGGAGCTTTCCGGCAATGCGACGCTCGCCATCATGGCAGGCATGTTGCACGAGATCACCGTGCGCCACACCGCGTTCGTCTTCAAGGAGAATCGGCCGGTATCCAAGGCCGACTACGACAAGTTGATGCGCTCGTATGCACGCCTGATGAAGTTGTTGCGTGCAGGCGACGGGGCGGCCGCGGAGGCGCACTGGCGTAAGCATCTCGACGTCGCCCGCGGCCTCATGCTGGATGGACTCGAGACCGTCAAGGTCCGCGACGTGATGGGCTAGGGCCTGCGCCGTCCCGGGGTGAGTGGTTACGAAAATGCCCAGCTCTTGGCGACAAAGTCGTCGGTAGCGACAAAGTCGTTCAGAGCTGGGCACTTTGGCATGTGCCCCCTAGTCCGGCCAGACCGCAAGCTGCGTAGCGGTTTCCGCGAGTCCGTCCGCCGTCTTCCACCGCATCGGCAACAGCCGATACCGCCAACAGCCGGGATGGCCGCAGGGTCCGACATGGTCGACCGAGATCGAGATCAGTTCGTCCTCGAGGTGCTTGGCGTGCGTCTCGAGATAGATCCCTCTTTCGTCGTCAAGCTCCGACATCAGCTCGCTGCCATAGAGGAGCCGCGGGCCCGGTGCCCGATACAGCAGGACGCACTGCTGCCGATCCGGACAGTGCCCGCTGATCACTCGCACAACGCAGTTCCGGTCGACCGGCCCAAGGTCGCTGTCCACCTGACCGGTCTCGTCGACCCAGACAACGACTGGGTCAGGTTGCATCGGCGCGGTTCTTCTCCCATGTCACGTGCACGGGGACCGTGTCGTCCCACGGCTGCCGTGTCACCATGTCGGCGACTTTCACGTAGCCCCTTTCGAATTCGCCGGTGGCCGCATCGACGAGCCGGTACTCCTGTCGCTGCTTGTGGATCGGCTGGGCGTCCAGTAGCAGGATGCGAATCTCCCCCGGCTCAAAATGGCAGCGCTCCTGCAGGGCCTCGATCAGTTGTTCGTTGTGCATGTGGCCGTCGCCAAAGTTCCACCCGATGGCTGTCGAACAGATCCGCTCGCCGTCGGTCAGCACGTAGTCGTCCTCGTTCTGACCCGCCATCGCCCGATGCGCGAGCGTGAACATCGCACGACCGTGAGTGTTGAAGGCGCGGAACGCATATCCCATATAGAGGTACATCTGCGCGGTCTCCGGGCTGCCGTAATACCGTTCCATCTGGGCCTGCGGCATGCTCGCGATCGACACGATGTTTTTCTCGATCTTCTCCGCCGCCGACGGCTTGACGCACCACAATCCGGTGTCCCAGTTGCCCGCGTAATACCGCATGCCCGGCAGGAAGGACACCTTGCGCGGGAACAGGTTTCCGATGACGACGGTGCCGGCGACGACGATGAACAACAGCACCGGCAGCGGCGTCGTCATGTCACCCAAGCCCACCCCAGCGTGGCCGACGAACAGTGCCAGCACGGAAAACATCATGAAAACGTTCCACTCGAGCGGCACGCCCATCGGTATCGACGACAGGATGCCGAAGTGGAAGCACAGCATGATGAACGCGGCGATCGCCGTCGGCCAGCCGCCGTGGGAGAAGAACAACACCAGCGGCACCAGCCCCTCGATCGCGGTGCTGAAGTGTGCGAGCCACCGCGACAGCCGGCCGGGCCGCAGGTCATCTGGGAAGTGCTCGAAGAACATTCGCTTGATGATCCGCGGGCGAAACACCGGGTTGTTGCTCATCATCGTCGAGATGACGAACGGGAAGTGCTTGTTCAGCTTGGACGTCGCCGCGCCCAGCCAGATCACCAGACACACCAGCTTGGCCGCGATGATCATGTCGACTCCGTAGCCCGCGAACAGAAACGCGACCGTGAACGACGCGTATACCTCGCCGCGCGCGGCCAGGAAGATCACCTTGTCGCGCAGGCCGAGCACTGCCAGCAGACCGAGGATTGTCCAGATCTGCCACATCGGCAGCACGCCCACCGTCGTACCCAACGCCGGGACCGGCCCAGTACCGTCGGAGAACAGCGCGACCACGAGCATCACGACCAACGCGCCGTACAGCACGGCGTCGAAGGGCGTGCGGGTGGTGCCCTTGGTCAGCGGCACTCGAGTCGGCCACGGAGGCAGCCGAATGGTGTTGGGCCGCAACCAGTACAGGATCGAACCCATCGGCGGGAAGAACCGGTTGTTCAGTGGGCCGAACCCACAGCCGAGCCCGATCACCTCGAACAGCATCGTGTACAGGACGACCTTCTCGAACACGATCGGCTCGGCATACCACGACGTGACGTTCGTGAAGCCATCGATGCCCTTGGTCGCGAGTGCAAACAACCAGCCGCCGAGGATGTAGAGCAGGATCTTGACGACGTAGAACAGGTGCAGCACGACCGGCGTACCAAAGCCCACCTCGGCCCAGTGCCGCGCCATCGGCACGATCTTCTCGGCGCGAGTGCCCTTACTCCACTGTTCGTAATCGACGACGGGTGCGTCCTGCTTGAGAAACCCCATGACGCATCAGACTAGAACGTGTTCTAACTGAGCGGAATGCCTTTAGCCGGCGACCACTCGCCGTTCTACTCTCGGCCAGCTGTTCTGGCCGATGTGCTGCTCGCCCTGGCTTAGGCTTCGGATTTCGCCGGCGGCCGGTAGAAGATCGCCAACTGCCCGATGCCACCGGCGAGCCCCAGGCCAGCCGAGATCAGCAGACCCCACCAGCCGTGCAGGAAGTCATAGAGCCCCGTCGTTCGGAACAACGCGTAGTCAAGACTGAACTTGCCGGCCCCGATCGTCGCGACCGCGACCGCCGACACCGCGAGGATCAGGTTGTACTCCCAGCCCTCCTTGACGATGAAGAAGCCGTTGGGTCGGTGCACGGTCCACGCCGCGACCAACATCAGCGCGACGAAGCCCGCCGCGGGGATCGGCGTCAACAAGCCGGCCGCCAGACCGAGCCCCGCCGACATCTCCGTGGTCGCCGCGATCCGGGCGTGGAAGATGCCCGGCTTCATCCCCATGCTGTCGAACCAGCCCGCGGTGCCCTTCAGCCCGCCCTTACCGAAAAATTTGTTGTAGCCGTGTGCGGCCATGGTCAGACCCAGCACCACCCGAAGAATCAGCAGTCCGGTGTCGATGGCCGTGTGGTCAGTCATGCAACAAAATCTAAGCCATGTGTTAAACGGCCGACCAGCCCCCGTCCACACTGAGCACGGTTCCGTGGATGTTCGCGGCGTCGTCGCTGGCCAGAAATAGCACCGCGGCCGCAACCTCGGCGGGGGTGCTCATCCGCCTCGATGGCAGGCGGGCCAGCAGCGGCGCGGTGTGATCGGCGAACTCCCCCTGGCGTTCAGTCGCAATCGGCCCAGGCGCGACGGCGTTGACCCGGACGCCCGACGGGCCATACTCGTCGGCCCACGCCTGGGTGAACGAGTGCATCACCGCCTTGTTGGCGTTGTAGACCGCAGAGCCCGCCATGCCGCGCAGGCCGGCTATCGACCCGATGTTGACGATCGCGCCCTCACCCCGCTGCACCATCGCGGCCGCCAGCACTCCCGTCAGTAGAAAGGGCGCAAACACGTTGACCGCGAAGGCATCTCGCAGGAGGTCTTCAGAGACTTCGGCGGTCGGCGCCGGCATCAGCAACATCGCGGCATTGTTGATCAGGATGTCGATCCGTCCACCCGCCGTAACGGTGGCCTGTTCAGCCAGCCGGCGCACCTCGTCCTTCCCCGCGCCCATGTCGGCGGCGACGAATTCCGCGGCGCCGCCTGCGGATCGGATGTCGGCGACGACCGCGTCGCCGCGGGCCTTGTCGCGGCCGCTGACGATGACGAACGCGCCCTCCGCCGCCAATGCCGTGGCAATCGCAACCCCGAGGCCGCCCGTGGAACCAGTAACCAGTGCCGTGCGGCCTGCCAGCCGCTCAATCTGTGGACTCATGGCTCCACTGGTACGCTCGCAAAAATGGACCTGCAAGTCCAGAAACTGACGCCCAAGGGCCGAGCGACACGACAGCGCATCATCGAGGGCGCGGCGGCGGAGATTCGCGAGAACGGCCTCGCCCTTGCCACGCTCGACGATATTCGGGCGCGCACGCAGACCTCCAAAAGTCAACTGTTCCACTACTTCCCCGAAGGCAAGGAACAGTTGCTGCTCGCGGTCGCCGAGCACGAGGCGCAAATGGTGCTCGACGAACAGCAGCCGCATCTGGGCGAGCTGACGTCGTGGGCGGCCTGGCAGCGCTGGCGTGATGCCGTCGTGGACCGCTACCAGCGACAGGGCCAGCATTGCCCGCTTGGCGTGCTGATGACAGAGATCGGTCGCAGCACACCTGGTGCTCAGGCGGTAACGGCGGCGCTGATGCGGCGGTGGCACGACGAGATTGCGGCGGGCGTACGGCACATGCAGTTGCAGGACAAGGTCAATGCCCGGCTCGACGCCGACCGGGTGGCCGCCGCACTGCTCTCCGGGATCCAGGGCGGGGTGGCCGTGCTGCTGGCCACCGGCGACCTCAGTTATCTCGAGTCGGCGCTGGATGTCGGAATCGAGTCGCTGCGCAGCGCCTAACGGGCTAGGCCACGCCAGCTGCCATATGGCGCTTGCCCCACGTGCACATCGCCTGGGTCACCGGTTTCAGTGACTGACCGTATTCGGTCAGCGAGTACTCGACGCGCGGAGGCACTTCGGCGAACACCTCGCGGCGGACAATGCCGTCGGTCTCCAGCTCGCGCAGTTGACGGGTCAGCACGCGGTCGCTGATTCCCGTCGTCTTGCGCTTGAGTTCGGCGAAGCGGTGCGGCCCCGTATGCATCATGTGGAAGATCAGCACGGCCTTCCACTTGCCGCCGATGACCGCGAGGGTGGCCTCCACCGGACAGCCGAACCGATCGTCCATACCCACCTCCCGGTCAGTAGCTCACCTCAAAGTGCGTACTTCTAGGTGTCTGTCCTCGGCCGTAGCGTAGCGCCAATGAAGATCGCGATCATCGGAGCAGGCAACGTCGGACGCGCACTCGGCGGAGCATGGAGCGCCGACCACGACATCACCTACGGCGTCCGCTCCCCCGACGACGCCAAGCACGCCGACCTCGATGCGCCGGCCTCGACCAACGATGGGGCCGCGGTGGCCAGCGATGTCGTCGTGCTGTGCACGCCGTGGCAGGGCACCGAGGCAGCGGTCAAGGCGTGCGGCGACCTCACCGGCAAGCTGCTCATCGACTGCACCAACCCGCTCAGCCCGGATTTCACTGCACTGGAGGTCGGGCACACCACGTCGGGCGCCGAGCAGGTCGCGGCCTGGGCGCCGGGCGCGCGGGTGTGCAAGGCGATGAATCAAATCGGGGCGCCGATGATGGATCATCCCCAATTACCAAGCGCACCAGTCATGTTCGTCTGCGGCGACGATGACGCTGCCAAGCAAGTCACCACCGACCTGGTGACACAGCTGGGCTTTGAGGCGGTCGACGCAGGCGACCTCACACTGGCCCGGCTGCTCGAGCCGTATGCGTTGGTGTGGGTCCACCTGGCGCTGCGCCGCGGCTTCGGCACCAATTGGGCCTTCGGCTTGCTGCGCGGCTAGCCCCTGCGCAACGCGTTTTCGAGCCGCGCCACATAGGCGTCGACGTCACCGATGGCTGACGCCGCGGCGTGCACACTGACCGCGATGGTGTCGCCGATGCCGTGCACGCCATGCGTCAGGCCCATCATCGGCGACAGCCCCGGATACCCCGCGGTCAACACCACCGGCAAGCCACCGAAATGCAGGTCGGCCGGTCCACGGTTGACGCTGGAGACGACGGTGTTTCCGGTGACGTTCGGTGATCGCAGCGTCGGGTCGAATTGCTTGACGCCCCATCGTAATAGCGGTGCGGGTACCGCTGCGGAGGCCCGGCTGGCAGCCAGCATCGCCGGATGTGCGGCCCTGCGTCGGCGGTCGGCCATATCGTCGACGATCCGGGCGGTACGCGCGTCGATGTCGAGTTCGGGATACAGCCCGATGCCGACGTTGCCGAAGTGGTTGTTCGCCTTGCGGGCACCAGCATTCGCCATCGGCACCTCGGCGCCCAGCGTCGACGGGTCGTCACCAAGGTCACGTAGGTGCTCCGCTAGCGCGGTGGACACCGCCACCAGCACGCCGACCGTCACGGTCGGGCCGGCCAGCTGCGCGCGGATCCGGACCAGCGTGCGGATACTGCGTACACCGTCGGGCCGCGTGTTGCTGCGTAACAGCGGTCGCGAATCTGCCTGCGGCGGAACCAGTCCCGCGTCGGTGTCGCGGACCAACTGTCGATGTGAGCGGGCGGCGCGGTAGCTGCGCCACGGCAGGGCTGCGCCACGAAAGGGCGGCGGCGCCGGCACGGGCAGCACCTGTTCCCCGCGGCCGAACAACCAGGCCGCCAAGGCGGACGAGCGGATACCGTCGCCGAGCGCATGAGCGGCCTGCAGCACCGCCACGGCCCCGACGCCCCCGCCGGGCACCCCATCGACGGGCGTGAACACATGGAGCCGCCACGCCATGCGACGAGGTTCGAGTTGGTGTTCGGCCAACGCCGCGACGGCGGCCAGGCAGCCGGCCCAGCTGTTGTCGGCGAGATCGTGCACGACGAACTGGTCGGGCCCCACCTGGCTCGTCACCCACGCGGGATAGCGCAGCGGATTGCCGTCCTCGATGCGCAGCCTCAACTCGGGGCATGCCCACGCCCGCCGGCGGATCACGTCCAGCGCACGCTCGAGGTCGGAGACCTCACCCGCGAAGGCGTAGAGCAGGAACGCATCGTTCGGGATCTTGGCCGATATCCAATACGTTTGCGCATCGACCGCCGAGAGCCGACGGACCATCATGCTTCCAGGCTATTGTCTGGCCATGCTTCCGCCTACACGCGACGACGGCGCCGTCGTAGTTACCGGCGCGTCGTCGGGTATCGGCGAAGAGATCGCCCGCGAATTCGGCCGTCGCGGATACCGATTGGTCCTCGTGGCGCGCCGCGCCGAGCGCCTGCGCGACATCGCAGAAGAGTTGGGTGGGCTGGTCCACGTGTTGCCGGTCGATCTCTCGAACCGCGACGAGCGTGCGACCCTGCCCGATCAGGTGGCCGCGCTTGGGTTGGTGACGGAAGTCGTGATCAACAACGCGGGCCTCGCCACGCTGGGCCCGATCGCCGAGTCCGATCCGGCAGCCGAACTCAATCTGGTCGAGGTCGACGTCGCCGCGGTGGTCGACCTGTGCTGCCGGTTTGTCCCCGCGATGGTCAAGCGCGGCCGCGGTGCGGTGCTCAATGTCGCATCGGTCGGCGCGTTCGGTCCGGTGCCGGGTCAGGCCTCGTACGGCGCGGCCAAAGCGTTCGTGCTGTCCTACACCCAGGCGCTGCGAGAAGAATTGCGCGGCACGGGCGTTACCGCCAGTGCATTGTGCCCGGGGCCGGTGTACACCGGGTTCCTCGAGTCGTACGGCATCGCCGACGAGGAAACAGAAAAGACGCTGCCGAAGTTCCTGTGGCAGACGCCGGACGCGGTGGCCAAGGCCGCGGTCAAGGGGCTCGCCTCCGGCAAGGGCGTGATCATTCCCGGCGCGGCCAACCGGATCGCGGCGGTGGTCAATCACCATTCGCCGCGGGGAATGCTCACGCGGCTTGTCGCGCGCAACCACCCCGGGCTGAAGAAGTCGTAAGACCGGTGGCAAAAGTGGAAGTGCCATTGCAAGCTGCGCGGGGGTCGCAGCTGCCGGCTATGCCCGTGCGATGAAATCAACGATGCGTCGTGCGACGACCTCGGGCTGATCGAGCTGCAGGAAGTGCCCGCCATCGGTGATGAGCGCGATATCACTCGCCCCAGGAAGCACCCGCTCGATCCACGGCGTGTAGTCCTCGCTGCAGCCGTCATCGGTGCCGTGCAGATACAGCGTCGGCAGGCGCGGCGCATCCAGCCAATGCTTGTTCAGCTCTGCGTACTGCGCTGGCGCCCGGGTGCCACGGACGGTGGCGCGGTAGAACCCGAGCGCGGCACGCCACCGCTCAGGCGAACCGATCGAATCGTCGACGTAGCGCAGATCCTGGTCGGCGCGGTAGCTCGGTGACCACTTCCGCCACAGCCGTGGTATCACCCACGACGCGGAACGTTCTGGCAGCCAAGGCAATTGGAAGTAGGCGATGTACCAACTGAGAAGCAACTGGCGCGGCAGCTTCGCGGCCAGCCGGCCCGCTTGCGGAATCCGACCGAACGGCCGGAACGCGGCGCTGAACGGCACCGACATGATCACAGCCTTCGTGAACGGAGTGTCCGGCATCGCGGCAAGCCCGGCACCCGCGATGGCTCCCCAGTCGTGACCGATCACCACGTCGTTTCCGGTCGGCCCTGCGGCCTGCAGCACCCGCAGCGCGTCATCCATATACGCGCCGACGTGATAACTGCCATCCGACGGCAGCGACGACGGCGCGTAGCCGCGCATGAACGGCGCCACCACCCGCCACCCCGCGCCCACCAGAGCGGGCGCCACCTTGCGCCACCCGTATGCGGTATCAGGAAAACCATGCAGGCACAACGCTATTGGCGCATCGGCCGGGCCCCACATCAACGCGCGCAAATGCACGGTCGGCGCCGCGACGTCGAGCCACTGGAGTTCGGCCACCGCTACACTGGGTCGAACTTGGAGATCAGCCAGCGATCACCGAGCTTGTCCAACGTCACCCGCACGCTCGACGCCGTGTCGGTCGGCGCGTCCTGACCGACGATCACGGTCTGGTTCACGAACACCAGCACCACGGCATGGCGGGGGCTCGCGGAGACGGATGCCGCCGCGGGAACCGTTGCCACCGCAGAGATCTGCTTCTGCTTGGCGCCAGGGATCACGACGTCATGCGTCAGCGAGGTGTACGAGTCGCGGAAGTAACCGGTCAACAAATCGCGCGCTGCGTTGAGTTGCTGCTCGACGGTGTCGGGCTTGTACGACAGCATCGCGACCGTGCTGTCCTTGGCTGCCTTGATCGACTCATCGCGCGCGGACTCGTCGTTGCGCACCGAATTGTCCATCCACTTCAGGTATCCCGCGCCCAGCGCAAGCAGCAGCGCTATCGCAGGCAGCACACCGAACGCGAATACCCGTGCCCACTGAATCCGCCGCTTGGGCTTCTCCGGTTCAGCGGCTTCCGTTGACTCGTCAGCGGCTTCCGTTGACTCGTCAGTCTTTTCGGCGTCCTCGACCTGCTCAGTCTCCATGTCGGAAGGCACAGTGGTCTCTTCTTCTGTGGTCTGGTCTTGGCTGTGGTTACTCATGGCACGAACTCCACGTTGGCCACCTTGGCGTCCTCACCGACCTTCTGCACCGCGATCCGCATCCGCCACGAGCGCGGCGCCTGCTCGGGCGCACCGGCGTTGGACGTCTTGACCGTCACCGCAACGAGCACCTGAGCACCGTTGGCAGTGATGGATTGCGGCTCGAGGCCCGCCTCGGCGATGGTGCCGACCGACTTGGACTGTGCCTGCTTGACGACTTCCAGGAACGGCTGCGCGCGCTTCTGGAAGTCGTCGTAGAACGTGCCCGTCGCGGAGTCAAGGATGCGCTGAACGTCGGCGTCGGCATGCTGCCAGTCGATCGACGTCAAGTTCAACGCCCCCTGCCTCCCGACGGACAGGAAGAGCTTCTGTTGTTCATCGGACTGATGCGACTGGTAAGCGCGGAATCCCAACCAGCCCGTCAACCCTGCGAGTGCGATCACCAGGACCAGTCCGGTGATCATCGCCAGCCGCACGTGCGACATCGGCGCCTTGGCCGGCGCGGCTTCTTCGTCCGAAGGTTGGTCGGCCGCTTCCGTCGCGTCATCGGTGGCTTCGTCGGCCGCGACCGCGTCCGAGACTTCGCTGCCGCCCGACTCGGGCTCGGCGACGCCGGATGTCTCCTCGGTGGCGGTCGACTCGCTCAGCTCCCCGTCGGGGGCAGCAGCATCGTCTGCCATGTTTGCTCCTCTTTGGCACCGTTTGCCAGGTTGGACTGTGTGTACACACGCCCGTCCGGTCCAACGTACGTGCCGTTGGCTGGGTCGTACTCGGCGGCCGCTATTGGCGGTGGGGCCGGACCCGGCGGCGGAGCTGCTTGTGCAGGTGGCGACCCCGGTGGCAACTGCGGAACAGCCTGCCCGGACAGGGTTGCGTTGGGGTCGCCCTTCCAGTTGTAACCGTCGTTGAGGGGCACGTAGTGCTCATTGCTTTCGCACATCTGCCACGTGGGCGCACGTTTGCCAGGCACGGTGATGCAGGGCAGGTTCCTGGCACCGCGCACGTTGAACGGCGCGTCTTGAGGGACTCGGCAATACACATCGCCCGGCGGCCTGTCGGGGTAATCCTGGAACGTAGGCACTCGCTGCTGCTGGGCAGGCAGGAAACCGGTGGTGCACGGCGGCGGCAACTGCTGCGGCGGCAACGGGATCGGCTGCGGCAGCGCAGGGATCATCAGGTTGAGGTTGAAGGTCAGGGCGTCGCCCATGTAGTCCTGTTTGGTGTTGCGCTTGTGCACGCCGACGGCCTGAGTGACCGCGGTGCCCTGAGGCAGCAGCACGAGCAGCTGCTCGAGACTTGGCTGATACGTGACGGCCACGTCGCCGAGGCTGACCAGGTTGGCCAACACGATCGGCAACGTCGGCTGCAGCCGGTCGAACAACGCACGGACCTCGTCGGCAGCCCCCGGACCGTTCTCCAGGATCCCGGCCACCGCCGGGTTCTGGCTTTGCAGCTGACCCGTGATGCTCGCCAGGTTCGACGCCCAGGCCTGGATCGAGGGCGCGGTGTCTGTCTGCGAATCCAGCACCGGCTTGGACTGATCGATCAGCGTGGTCAGCGGGTCGAGGTTCTTGCGCGCGTCGATCGCCAGTGTGGTGCTGCCGTTGACCAGCCGGCGCAGCTCGGGGCCGAGACCGCCAACCGCGACGTACGCCTCGTCGACGACGGTCTTCAGGCTTTCCTGCGGAATCGCCTGCAGGCCACGGGTGGTGTCCGTCAAGACCTTGTTGATGTCTGTCGGCACCGTCGTGCGGTTCGCGGCGATCACGTCGCCGTCCTTCAACGACGGACCGCTACCGCTTTGTGGAACCAGTTGGACATACTGCTCGCCCACCGACGACACACTGTGCACTTCGGCTTTGAGGTCGGCGGGGATCTTGACGTTGGAATCCAGCGAAAGGACCGCCTGCACACCGGTATTGGTCAGGTTGACACTGTCGACAGTGCCGACCTGCGCGCCGCGGTAGGTGACATTGCTTCGGGGATACAACCCGCCCGTCTCCGGCAGCTCCAGCTTCACGGTGTACTGCCCGATGCCGGCCATGTCCTGCACCCGCATGTAGCCGAACAGCATGACGGCAAGCGCCGTGAGCGCGATGACGATGAAAATCGCCATCTGGATGAGGATTCGACGCGTCAATACCATGTCACGGCCCCTGATCCAGGCGGTACGGAGCGACCAACGGGTTACCGGCAGTGCCCGGGCCGCCCGCGTTGCACGGACTCGGGAACTGGCCGATGGTGCGACCCCACTGCAGCTCCAGCCAGGTCAGATCGCATTCCCACCGAGACCCGGTGAAGATTCCCTGATCGATCCGGCTCAGTGTGAGGTCGAGGATCAACGTGAGGTTGGCGTAGTCGCCGCGCATCCAGTTGGTCAGCGTCTCCTTGGGGAACGGGAAGGTGGGCAGGAAGCTCAGCGCACGGGTCAGAGCCGGGCCGGCGTCGGCCAGTGATTGCGCCACTGGGCCAAGGTCTTTGAGCTCTTGGACCAGTGCGTCCTTGGTCTGGTTGACCGAGTCGGCGGCCAGCGCGCTGAACTTGCCCAGTTGCGCGAGTGCATCCGAGAGGTTGTTGCGCTGATCCTTGAGCACCGCCAGCGCGTCGGGGATGGTCTTTAATGCCTTGTCCACCACGGGTTTCTGCGCCGCGAATTGACCAACCAGGTTGTTCAGGCTGTCGGTGGCCGCGATGATGTCGTCTTTTTGGTCGTCGAGGTAACCAATGGCCTTGTCGAGCTGCTCGATCAGGCTGCGCAGATCGTCCTCACGCCCGGTGAAGGCGATGCTCAATGCGTCGGTGATGTCTTGAATGTTGCCGATGCCACCGCCGTTGAGCAGCAAAGCGATCGCCGACAACGTCTGCTCGGTGCTCGGATACTTACCCGACGAGGCCAGCGGGATCAGTGAGCCCTCGTGCAGCTTGCCTTGCGGTGGCGCATCTTTCGGCGGCGCCAGCTCGATGTGCAGTGAGCCCAGCAGGCTGGTCTGGCCGAGAGTGGCCGTCGCATTGGCAGGCAGCTCGACGTCGCGGTTGAGCTGCATCGTGACCAGCGCGTGCCAGCCTTGGCGCTCGATCTTGGTGACCGTGCCGACGTTCACGTCGCCGACGCGGACGCGTGAGTTCTGCTCGACGTTGTCGACGTCGGGCATTTGCGCCTGAATAGTGAACGCGCCAGGACCCACGCCCTCCACGCCCGGCAGCGGAACCGAGTTCAGCCCTCGCCAGTTGCTGCAGCCCGCCAATGTGACGGCGATGACGCCCATGGCCCCGGCAACGCGTATCCACTTGGCCCGCATCATGATCCGGCTCCCGGCGGCACCATCATCCCAGTCAGGCCGTCAGCAGGGTTGGTGGCGACAGCCGCCTCTGCTGGCAGCGGAGGTCCGGGCGGGGGCGGTGGCGCGGCATCTCCCTGCGGCGGCGCCGCACCTGGGGGCGGTTGCGGCGGAATGTAATCCGGGCGCATCCAATCCTCGCTGTAGGTCAACTCGTTCGGCCGCGTGCTGGCACCGACGAAGACGTTCTGCGCGACAGGCAGGAAGTTGTATTGGCGGTTCTTCATGATCGGCGCCAGATACTGCACGCACAGCTTCGCCGACTGCTCGGCGCCCAGGCGTGAGGCCGCCTGAATAGCGCCGCACAGGAAGGAAATCGGATTGGCGAAGTTGTTGAGCATCGGCACACTGCTCACCGCGCCCTGCGCGGGTTGCCAGATGTTCACGTAGTTCTGCAACGTGTTGGGCGCCACGTGCAGGAACTGCTTGACGTCGGTGAGGCTGTCGTTCAACGCCTGCGTCACACCGGCCAGCTTGTCCGAGGTGGTGCCAAGGGCTTCGCGGTTGTCGGCGACGAACTGCTGAACCTCTGGCACGACGGCGTTCAGATCCTTTACCGCGTTGGCGACCTCGTTCGGGTCATCGGCGAGCAGGCCGGTCACCGACGCCAGGTTCTGGTTGAGCTGGCGCATCAGGTTGGTGCTGTCCTGAAGCGCCGACACCAGAATCGCCAGATTCTTGATAGTCGAGAAGATATCGGTGCTGTGATCACCGAGCGCCGAAAACGCTTGCGACAGTTTGATGACGGTGTCGCGGATGTTGGCACCCTGGCCGCGCAGGTTGTCGGCCGTGGTGTTGATGAACGATCCCAGCGGGGCGACGCCGCCTGGCTCGGTCGGCTGTAGCGAGCTGGCCAGTTTCTCCAACTGCGCGCGAACCTGATCCCATTCGACCGGAACCGCGGTGCGCTCCCGCGGGATGACCGCGTTGTCCTTGAGCACCGGCCCGGTCGTATAAACCGGGGTGAGCTGAATGGCTCGCGCGGTCACCAGCGTCGGCGACAGAATCGCGGCCTTCACTTCGGCAGGCACCTTGTACTTGCTGTCGTAATAGAACGAGACCTTCACCCGCTCGGGTTGCGGCTGGATCTCGGTGATCTTGCCAACGTTCACCCCGAGGATACGGACGTCGTCGCCGACGTAGATGCCGTTGCTGTTCTCAAAGTACGCAACGACATTCGTGCGGTTGATGGTGTCACTGGTCCGCAACAGTACGACCACGCCGGCCACTAGCAGCACGACGAGGCCGACGGCGACCCAGCTTCTGCGAACGTGGCTCATTGTCCCGCCTCCCCGGGCGCGGGCACCATGACGGGGCTCGGGGTCGGAATGGCCGTCGAGTCCAGCCCCGGCGGCGGCAGCGCGGGCGGTCCCGGCGGCGGTCCACCGGGCGGCCCCGGCGGTATGGGCTCGCGATACGGGTAGCAGCCGGTCGGGCCGGGCAGCGGTATGCCGGGCGGCCCGCAGCCCTGATCGCCGGGGTTGCCGGTGATCGCGTCGGGGATCGTCAAGCGCGGCTCACCACCCTGGCCCGTGCGCGGGAACGGCACGGGCAGCGCGGGTGTTCCCGGCTGGCCGACCTGTGGGTCGGACAGTTCCGACGGCAGCTTCACGTTGGGGTCAAGACCGAGGTCGGAGAACGCGGCATCGATGAACGGCTGCAGGAACTGGCCCGGCAGCAGGTTGGCGACGTAGGTCTTAAAGAAAGGGCCGGACGCCACCGATTCTCCGAGCGACATCGAGTATTCGGTGAGCAGGTGCAGAGACTTCTGCAACCGTTCCTTACGGTTGTCCAACATCGTCAACACGCCGTTGAGCTTGTCGAGCGCGGGCTTCATCGTAGCCTTGTTCTCACCGATGAAGCCGTGCAGCTGCTGAGACAACGCCGAGATGTTCCCGGAGATCTGATCCACTGCGGCGCTTTGCGTTTGGAGCTCGGCCAGCAATGCGTTGGTGTTACCGATCAGGCTGACCACCTGGTTGCTGCGCTCGGCAAGCACTGTCGTGGCCTTGTCGGCGTTGGTCAACAGGCCACGGAGTTGCGCGTCGCGTTCGTTGAGCGTTTGCGAAAACCGTGACACGCCTTCGATCGCGATCTTCAACTGCGGCGGGGTGTCGGCAAATGTCTCCGAGAGGACTCGCAGCGAGTCCGACAGCTGATTGGTGTTCAGCCCGCTGATCGTGGTGGCCAATTCGCCGAGCGCGTCGGGCAATTGATACGGCGACGTGGTGCGGTCGAGGGGGATCGTGCCGCCCTGTCGACCGTCACCGCGCGACGTGACTTCGAGGATCTTCGTGCCGAGCAGACCCTTTGTCTTGATCGCCGCCTCGGTGCGGTCACCGAGCCGGATGTTCTTGTCGACGGTGAACTTGATCAACACCCTGGGCCCGTCGAGTTCGATGGATTCGACCTTGCCCACCTGGAAACCCGAAACCTGAACGGCGGCACCGTCCACCAGCCCGCCGGCCTCGGCAAAGTAGGCCGAATACTCCTTGGCCTGGCTGAGGAACGGAAGCTTGTCGTAGTTGATCGCACCCAAAATGATCGCGACGGTGATACTGATGCCGATGGCACCGATGATGAACTGGTTGCGTTCAGAGAATGGCTTCATCGCGGCGCGCACCTCCCGGTGCTCTGGCCCGCGACCTTCACGTAGACCGGCTGGCCTCCCTTGCCGTTGAGCTTCAGCACGATGTCGCACAGATAGAAGCTGAAGAAATCACCGTAAATGCCTTGCCGCGCAAGCGCTTGGTAAGCATCCGGCAGGGTGTTGAGCAGGTTGTCGAAGTAATCGTGGTCGGCGACGACGATCCCGGCGGCGCGGTCGGTTTCGTGAATCGTCTTCGCGAACGGCGGACGGGCCTGTGACAACAGATCGGTGATGCTTGCGGCGGCCGCATTCGAGTACGCGAGGCCGTTGCTGATGTCCTGTTTGCGCGACGCGAGACCCTCCACCAGTCCAGACAGCGCATCGACTGCCTTGGCGAATTGGCCGCTCTGGTCGCCGAGCGAGCCAAGCACGGTGTTGAGGTTGACGATCACCTGCCCGATCAGCTGATCACGGTCGGCCAGTGTGCTCGTCAGCGCGGCGGTCTGCGACAGGAACGAGTTGATCGTCCCGCCCTGACCCTGAAGTGCTGAAATCAGCTGGCCGGACAACGCATTCACCTGATCGGGATCCAACGCCCGGAACAGCGGCCGGAAGCCACCGATCAGCGCGTCCAGGTCCAACGCCGGTGAGGTGCGGGCGAGCGGAATGGTGTCGCCGGGGTTGAGCTTCTTGGTGCTGCCGGCACCCTCTTCCAGTGCCAGGTAGCGGCCGCCGATCAGGTCCTTATATCGGATGACGACTCTGCTGCCCTCGGTCAGCACCACCGAATCGTCGGCGGTGAACTCGACCAAGGCCGTCGTATCGGGTTGAATGGCAACCTTTTTCACCTGACCGACCTCGACGCCCGCGATGCGGACGAAATCGTTGGTCTTCAGGCCGGTCACATTGGTGAAGGCGGCCCGGTAGGTGTGGGTCTTCTCGCCGAACCGCAGCTCCCCAAAAACCGCATACAACCCAAACACGCCGAGCACGCACACAGTCAGAAAGACAGCGAGGCGCACCACGGTGGCTCGCAGGTTCTCTTTCATGACTGGTTTACCTTTCGTGGCGCAGGAACGGGACGGTTAGGGCGACGGGGCCGCGAATTCCGGAAGCGGAACGGGCGGCAACGGAGTCGGTTGCATCTGTGCGGGTTCCTGTACGACGAACGGTTCCGAACCCGGCGTGCGACCTGGATCCCGCGGCGCCATCGGCGGCGGCGCAGGGGGAAGGCCGGGCCACAGCGGGGTGCCATCCGGCGCATACATCGGTGCACCGTAGGCCGGGGCACCCGGATACGGGATCGGTCCAGGCGCAGGTCCGCCGAACAGATTGCGGATGCTCGGCGGTTCGGGCACCGCGCGGGTGACCGGGAGATAGTTCGCCCATGCCGGGAAGCCGATGCCCGGGTTCGGCCGCCAGTCCATGCCGGTGCCGAATCCGGTGTTGGTGACGAGATTGCGCACCGGCCAGTTCTTTGCGACATCTGGCAGCGAACCGCACCCCGGCTTGCCGCCGGGTCCGCCTCTGGCGCCAATCACCGGCAGGTTGTCCGGATAGTGGTACGGGTCGTCTCCGAGCGCCAGCGACGTATCGAGCACGAGGGTTCGACCGTTTCCGCCCGCCGACTGATAACCGCCGGTATCCAGAATGGTTTTCGCGCCCATCAACAGGCAGGTGTACTCCGGGTTGTACTTGTACAACAGGTCCGTCGTTGGCTCGAGCACATTGATGGCCTTGATCAGGTTGGCCTGATTCGGCGCCAACAGGTTGATCCCGCTGTTGGACAGCCCAATCGTGGCCAGCAGCAACGCATCCAGCTGCTTGGTGTGGCTGGTGACGGTCTGACTGGTGGTACTTGCCGCGTTCAACACGGTCAGAATGTCTTGCGCCGCACCGCTGTATGCGTCGTTGAAGCCCTTGAGCGCTTGCCAGTCGGCGCGGATCATCTCATTGCGCGGATTCAGTTGCAGCAGTACTTGGTTGGCGTCTGTGGTGGCCTGCCCTATCCGTTCCCCTTGTCCGCGAACACCTTCTGCGAGTGCGGACAGAGTGGCGTTGAGCTTGGCGGTGTCGATCTGATTCAGCACCGCCACCACGTTCTGGAACACCGTGTTGACTTCGGTGCTGACGTTGCGCGACTTCAGCACCTGATTCTCCGCCAGTCGCTGCGGGCTTGGGTCGTCGGGATACACCAGGTCGACGAACTTCGCGCCGAACACGGTCGTCGCGCGAATCTGGGCTTCGACGTTGGCCGGGATGAACTTGATCTGGTCGGGGTCGATTTCGAGCTTCAGCACCACAGGTTCGCTACCGCCGCGGATCGCAGCCACCCGCCCGACCTGAACCCCGCGCATCTTGACCTTGGCGTTGGTCTCCATCACCAGGCCTGCCCGGTCGGACGTCAGCGTGACCGGAACCTTGCCGCGCAGCGTTCCCGCGAAGAGCGCGTAGCTCAGCCAGATCAAGACGGCGAAGACCACCACGAGGATGAGCGTGTACCACCCCGGGTGAAGGCCGTGTTCGTCGCTGTCCATCTGCTATCCGGCCAGGTTGAAGTTTCCGGACTGGCCGTAGACGGCCAGCGACATCATCACGAGGACAAAAGCGGCGACGATCAGCGAGGTGCGCACCGCACGGCCAACCGCCTCACCGACGCCAGCTGGGCCGCCGCGCGCGGTGTATCCGTAATACGTGTGCACGAGCATGATGACGATCGCCAGCACGATGCACTGGAGGAAGGACCACATCAGGTCGGTCGGGTTCAAAAACGTTCGGAAGTAGTGATCGTAGACGCCGGTCGACTGACCGTAGAGAACGGTGGTGCCGAACTTCGCCGCCCAGAATGCCGCAATCACGCCAACGCAATACAGCGGGATGACCACGAGAAGGCCGGCGAGCACCCGGGTGGACGCGAGGTAGGCGACCGAGCGGATGCCCATCACTTCGAGTGCGTCGATTTCCTCATTGATGCGCATGGCGCCGAGTTGCGCTGTGGCACCGGCACCGATGGTCGCCGACAGCGCGACCGCGGTGGTCGCCGGTGCGATCAGGCGGACGTTGAAGAACGCCGAAGCGAATCCCGTCAATGCTTCGACACCGATCTCGGAGAAGTCGGTGTAGCCCTGCACGGCCACGAGCGCGCCGGTGGTCACGGTCAAGAAGCCGACGATCGCGACGGTTCCGCCGATGATGATGAGCGCGCCGGCGCCGAGGCCCATCGCGGCGATCTGCCGGATCAATTCCACCCGGTAGGAGGTGACCGCGATGGCGATCGAGCGCAGCGTGTTGCCGTAGAACTTCGTCTGCCTGCCGACCCGGTTCCATGGCTCGGCCATTGAGTTGAACCGGGCCTTCAGCCATGGGAACTGCGAATGGGGCCGAGAGATCGTCACATCGTCACCTTCACGGCGACGGCGGTCGCTACCACATTGATCGCGAACAACGCCATAAAGGTGAACACCACGGTTTCGTTGACCGCGTTTCCGACACCGGCGGGACCGCCGCCGACGGAAATGCCCTTGTAGCAGGCGATCATTCCGGCGGAGAGCCCGAACAGCGCAGCTTTCAGCAGCGCGATCGTAACGTCGGTGGCGCCGATGAGCAGCGTCAGGCCGGCTGCGAAGGCACCAGGCGACACGTGTTGGATGTAAACGCAGAACAAGTAGGCGCCCGCGAGACCGACGAGGATCACCGTCGCCGCCAGAGCCAGCGACACCAGAGTCGCGGCAAGCACGCGCGGAACAACAAGGGCCTGAATGGGATTGACGCCCATCACACGAAGGGCGTCGAGTTCTTCTCGGATCGTGCGTGCGCCGAGGTCGGCGCACATTGCGGTCGCCCCGGCGCCGGCCACCACCAACACCGTGACGATCGGACCAATCTGTCGAACTGTGCCGAGGGCCGCGCCGGTGCCGGAGAAATCCGCGGCGCCGAACTCGGTCAGCAGGATGTTGAACGTGAACGTCAGCAACACCGTGTACGGAATCGTGAGCATCAGCGTCGGCACGATCGACACCCGCGCGACAAACCAAGATTGCGAGAGGAATTCGCGCCACGCGAACGGCGGCCTGAACATGGCCACGAACGTGTCGAGCGCCATTGCATAGAAGCCGCCGAAACCGCGTACTGGCTTGGCAATGAGGTTGGAGGTGACCATTACCGGGCCCTCCCTTGCGTTCTCCTCACCGCCATCGGCTGGCGATCCCTCCGTCGCACAACCCGTGCGCGCAAGTTGTGAGTGTTGCACGGGACGACGCCGCAGAACCGTACATCACCGATTTCTGGCCCGGCAACACGTACCCCTTGCGGGGACGCCTGCCGCCTTTACCGCCCATCTACCGGTCACGTCGCTGATAACACACGCCGTGGCCGTCCGCTATCTGAAATTTCATTGCACAGCCCGCGTACGCGGCGTCTTTTTGGAAGACCGATGCGCCGATCGGGTGGCTGAGCCGCCTTACGACGCTGCCTTAGGACCGACGGCGTCCTCCAGCTCGGCGATGACGATCTTGCGCATCCCCAACATGGCCTTCATCGCTGCCCCGGCGCGCGCTGGATCGGGATCCTGCTGAAGCTCGAGCAGCCGGTCCGGCACCACCTGCCAGCTCAGCCCGAACCGGTCCTTGAGCCAGCCGCATTGCGACTCCTCGCCGCCGTCGAGCAGCCGATCCCAGTAGTAGTCGACCTCGTCCTGGTCCTTGCAATGGATCATGAACGAAACCGCCTCGGTGAAGCGGAACTGCGGTCCGCCGTTGATCGCGAGGAACCGCTGGCCGTCCAAGACGAAGATGCCGTAAACCACGTCGCCGGGTGTGCCAGCGGCGGTATTTCGGTTGATCAGCTCGATCGTCGAGTTCGGGAAAATCGACGTGTAGAACGCGGCGGCTTCCTCGAGGTTGTTGTCGAACCACAGGGACGGGGTGATCGAGGGCATCGCTACTCCTTCAGGTCGGCTTTTTTGTGTAGACCGACCAGGTGCGCGCGACTCATCGCCGATCGGCGGTCCCCTCGGCACCCAGCGCGCGCAGCGCGAACTCCAGGACCCAATCCAGCGACCGTTGCAGCCGCGCGTGGTCGCCCGGTGACTGGTTGACCATTTCGCGGCTGATGACGGCGCTGATGGCGACCGCGTCATGCTCGGGATCGGCCCGCGGGAAGGAGCCGTCGGCTCGGCCGCGCCGCAGGATCTCGACCAGCGAGCGTTCCCGGTCGGCGTGCGCGCGTTCGCGGGTCTCGCGATAACCCTTGGCAGCGCGCACCTCGTCAGAGTCGATCACGGTCAGGTGCATTCGCATTTCTTCGTCGTGCATCCAGCTGAACATTCCGCCGATCCACGCCTTCAGTTGGTCGACGGGGTTGCCGGGCACTTCGTCGACGATGCGATCGAGCTTGTCGGCGAGCGCGTCGCTCTCCTGTCGCAGCAGCGCGAGGAACAACTCGTCCTTCGATTGGAACTGACGGTAGAACGCCCGGGTGGACACTCCGGCGCGCTGCAGGATTGCGGCGACCGAGATCGGGCCGGAGTGAGGCTCCGACAGGCAACGGTAGGCCGCGTCGATGATGCAGCCGCGGTCGTCGTCACTGCCGGATTCTGGCTGCACGATCGCAAAGTCTAGGGACGCCGTGGACCGGCCGGGCCGAAGATCGATGCAAATTGTCTCCTGGGTAACGTCAGGGCCCGGGGTCAGCCGAGAGGACGTCCATGAGCACGACACGAAGCGAACCGCAGACCGTCAAGTTTCGCGGCAGCGAAGAGCTGGTCCTGGTCGCGGACGAATGGAACCCCGGCGCCGCTACAGGGGAGACGTCGGATCCGGCGCGGCCGTCCGTGTTGATGCTCCATGGCGGCGGTCAGAACCGGTTTTCCTGGAAGAACACCGGCCAGATCCTGGCCGACGAGGGTTTTCACGTCGTGGCGCTGGATAGCCGCGGTCACGGCGACAGCGATCGTTCCCCCGACGCCAACTACACCGTCGATGCGCTGTGCGCCGACACGCTGGCCGTGTTGGAGCAGATCGGGCGGCCGGTGGTGCTGATCGGGGCCAGCATGGGCGGAATGACTGGCATGCTGGTCGCCGACGCGGCTGGACCGAGCACGGTGACGAAGCTGGTGCTCGTCGACGTGGTGCCGCGTTACGACAAGGACGGCAGCGCCCGGATTCGCGATTTCATGGCGAGCGGCATGAACGGATTCGAGACGCTCGAAGAAGCCGCGGACGCGGTGGCGTCATACCTGCCGTATCGGACCAGGCCACGCAGTCCCGAGGGACTGAAGAAAAACCTGCGGCTTCGTGACGGCCGGTGGTATTGGCACTGGGATCCGGCGTTCCTGACTGCACCCGACGACGACAGGTTCGTCCGGATGCAGAAGCTCGAGCAGGCCGTGATGGACCTGACAATCCCGATCCTGCTCATTCGCGGCAAGCTGTCGGATGTGGTCAGCCCCGAGGGTGTGAAGGACTTTTTGGAGAAGGTGCCGCGCGCCGAGTTCGTGGAACTGTCTGATGCCGGACACACCGCAGCAGGCGACGACAACGATGCGTTCTCTGAAGCCGTCGTCCAGTTTGTCGGCCGGTGACCGTCGGGTTCAATTTCCTTGAGGCACCAGAGCTTCCGGCGCCTCAGGTAACTGAGCAGCAGGCCGAGGACATCCTCGCCAGGCATTACGGCCTGCAGGCCCGCGCCACGTCGCTGGGCAGCAACCAGGACAAGAATTTCATTGTCAGCAGGTCCGACGGCGAGATCGTCGGGGTCCTGAAGATCGCGAATCCGGCCTTCAACGCCATCGAAATCGAAGCACAGGATCTGGCGGCGGACCGAATCGCAGCTGCCGAGCCGACGCTGCGGATGGCGGTTCCGCTGCCGAACGAGGCGGGCCAAATGTGCACAGCCATCGAAGGATTGGTGGATGGCACCGCATATGTGCGGCTGCTGCGCTTCCTGCCGGGCGGAACATTGCTGGAGTCAGGTTACCTTTCGCCGACCGCCGTCGCGGGGCTTGGCGAGGTGGCCGCACGGGTGAGCCGAGCACTCGAAACTTTCAGCCATCCCGGCCTGGATCGGATTCTGCAGTGGGATCTGCGTTACGGCAGTGCCGTTGTAGCAGAACTGATTTCGTACGTAGCCGACCCGTTGCACCGCGCGAGACTGGACGCGGCGTCGACGGAAGCCTGGTCGCGGATCAGCGCGGTTGCCGATGAACTGCCGCGGCAGGCCGTTCACCTGGATCTCACCGACGCGAACGTGGTGGCTGGGCCCGCCGGGCCCGACGGGGTCATCGACTTCGGCGACTTGACCGACAGCTGGGCCGTGTCCGAACTCGCGATCACCGCGTCATCGGTGCTGGGCCATCCTGGTTGCGAACCGATTTCGATCCTGCCCGCCGTGCGCGCGTTTCATGCCATCCGGCCACTCACCGCGGCCGAGGTGGAGGTGTTGTGGCCGCTAGTGGTGTTGCGGACCGCGGTGCTCATCGTCAGCGGTGCACAGCAGGCGGTGTTGGATCCTGACAACCCGTATCTCACCGATCAGTCCGGCCGAGAATGGCGCATGTTCGAACAGGCGACGTCGGTTCCTCTCGACGTGATGACCGAGACGATCAGGGCCGACCTCGGTTTCACCGTGGCATCGGCGCCTGTGGCCGGCACGCTCGTCGACGTGGATCCTGCCACGGTGGTGACGCTCGACTTGTCCACCACGTCCGACGCGTATGATTTCGCTTTCGCAGACGACGGCACGCTGAAGCCCGGCGTCGAAGTCGAATTAGCCTCGGCAGCAGTGCAAAACGGCGCGCGGCTGGTCGTTACCCAGTGCGGCCAAGCGCGGCTGAGCCGGACACGCATGCTCAGCCAAGAGAGTCCCGACGTGGTCGCGACCGGAATCAGCTTGTGGGCGGCATCGGCGACACAGCTCGTCGCGCCATGGGACGGTTCGGTCGAGGGATCCGTTTTGCGGGGCGCCGAATACGAGCTGACGCTAGTCGGCGTCGAGTTGGTGTCGGGCGGCGTGCGAGCGGGCGACCAGCTTGGCGAGGCACCCGCAGGTACATGGGTGGAAGTCGGGGTGCGACCGGTCGGCGTGCCGACGGCGCCGCCGTTCGTGCGGGCCGAGGTGGCACCCGGTTGGCTGGCGTTGACGCGTGACCCGCGGCCGTTACTGGGGCTACCCGCTGTAGAGGCTGCCGAAGGCGGCGATCTGTTGTCGCGGCGCGACGCGAGTTTTGCTCCGGTGCAAGAGTTTTACTATCATCGCCCACCGCAGATCGAGCGGGGCCGACGGCACTACCTGATGTCGACGGCCGGCCGCACCTACCTGGACATGGTCAACAACGTGACGGTGCTGGGCCATGCTCATCCGCGGATCGCGGACACAGCGGCCAGGCAGTTGCGGAAACTGAACACGAACTCGCGCTTCAATTACTCGAGCGTGGTCGAGTTCAGCGAGCGCCTCGCGGGGCTGCTGCCTGACCCGCTGGACACGGTCTTCCTGGTCAACTCCGGCTCGGAGGCAAGCGATCTGGCGATCCGGCTGGCGACGGCGGCGACGGGGCGACGGGACGTTGTCGCGGTCCGCGAGGCGTATCACGGCTGGACGTACGGCACGGACGCGGTGTCGACGTCGATGGCGGACAACCCCAATGCGCTTGCCACTCGGCCGGATTGGGTGCATACGGTCGAGTCGCCGAACAGCTTCCGCGGCAAGTACCGGGGGCGCGAGGCCGTCCGGTATGCGGGCGATGCGGTCGAGGTGATCGAGCGGCTGGTGGCCGAGGGTCGTCCACCCGCGGGGTTCATCTGTGAAAGCGTGTACGGGAACGCCGGTGGCATGGCGTTGCCGGACGGTTACCTGCAGCAGGTGTATGCGGCGGTGCGGGCAGCGGGCGGGCTGGCGATCTCCGACGAGGTGCAGGTCGGTTATGGCCGTCTGGGCGAATGGTTCTGGGGTTTCATGCAGCAGGACGCGGTGCCTGACATCGTGTCGATTGCGAAGTCGGTGGGCAACGGGTATCCGCTAGGCGCGGTGATCACCAGTCGTGCTGTCGCTGACGGGTTCCGGTCGCAGGGATACTTCTTCTCGTCGACGGGCGGCAGTCCGTTGTCGTGTGCGATCGGGATGACGGTGCTCGACGTGTTGCGCGACGAAGGGTTGCAGGAGAACGCCTTACGCGTCGGTGCGCATTTGAAGGCGAGATTGCAGGGCCTGCAGGACAAGCACCCGATCATCGGCACCGTGCACGGGGTCGGCCTGTACCTGGGCGTCGAGATGGTCCGCGACTTATCGACCTTGGAGCCCGCAGCGGAGGAGACGTCCGCGATCTGCGACCGCATGCTCGAACTCGGAGTGATCATTCAACCGACCGGCGACCACATGAACATCCTGAAGACCAAGCCGCCGTTGTGCATTGACGTCGAGGCGGCGGACTTCTACGTCGACACGCTGGATCGGGTGCTGACCGAAGGGTTCTAGCGCGTGGGTCCCACTCTGCTACGCGATGGTCAGCATCCTGCCGGATCAACGCGCCGTGTTGGCGGGTAAGTCGGGCACCCGGCTAGCCATGACGACGGGCATCTTCAACCTGCTGTGGGTGGCGGTCACCGTGTCGATGATGGTGCGGCCGGGGTCGACGACGGGCGTCTGAGACGCGATACCCGAAGCGCCCAGCTCTGAGCGACATTGTCGCTCCCACCGACTTTGTCGCTTAGAGCCGGGCAACTGAAGACGTGGGCTCGGGAGCGCCGAGCGCCAAGGTGATTGGGGCTGAAGAAGCCGGCGTGCGACGCGGCTCCCTAGGTGGGTGTCCGAAGTGCCCGGCTCTGGGCGACAATGTCGCTGCCACCGACTTTGTCGCTTAGAGCCGGGCAAAACTCATAGTGCTCCTGAGCCCCGACTGAAGAACTCCAGCGCCCTGTCGATCACGACTACAGGCTTCTCGTCGGCGATGAAATGCGAGGCGCCAGAGACTTCTTCGATGGTCAGATCGTCGGCGTGCCCTTGATAGCCGTCCAGGATCGTGGTGTTCATGTTCGGGTCCTCACTGCCGTACAGGATCAGCGTCGGGGTGCTCAACCGCATGCCCCGAAATCGGCCGGTCATGATCCGCGGAACGAGCGGAACGATGAAGTGGCGATACAACGCTGAACCCGCATGAGCCCTAGCGGGATCCCGGAACGGCGCCACGAACAGTTCGCGGTCGCGTGGCGTGAACGCGCTGCGATCGGACGTGTAGTGGTCCAGCAGATATCGCGCCATCGGCTGACTGCCCTTGGCCAACAGGTAGGGGCCTAGGCCCGGTGTCGCGATCGCGTTCTGAAACCACAACCGCGGCACCGCCGCCAGCAGCCGTGGGCTGAACTTCACGAACGGGTGCGGAATCGCCAGTGAGACATACTTTTCCACACGCTCCGGGTGATACATGCAGAGCAGGAAGCCGACCAGCGCGCCCCAGTCGTGTGCCATCAGGCGCACACGGTCGAGTTCAAGCGCATCGAGCAGCGCGACCACGTCGGCGACCAACTGCTCGGACGAGTAGCCGGAAGCAGGCGCGTCGGTCCATCCCGCGCCTCTCAGGTCTGGAGCGATCACCCGATAGTGCTGCGCCAGCGCCGGCAGCACCCTGTACCACCCCCACCAATGCTGCGGAAACCCATGCAACAACAGCAGCGGCTCACCCTTGCCGGCCTCGGCCACATGCATGCGCAACCCAGGTAGCTCCACGAACCGATGCTCGACACCGTCGAGATCCGGAAGCTCAGGCTGCCCGGTCATGAGCTCGACCCTGCCACGCATGTCGACAACGCGGGGTTGATTTACCCAGCGCCGCTGGGTTCTATCGAGGTATGACACTCTCCCCCGACGACGTGGTGACCGAATTCTGCCAGAAGTGGGCCTCGCCTGATCCGGATGAGCTGGCCGGGTACTTCACCGAAGACGCCGTGTACCACAACATTCCGATGGACCCGGTGCAGGGTCGCGAGGCGATCAAGCAGTTCATCGCGGGCTTCACCGCCGCATTCGACGGAATCGATTTCCAGGTGCATCGGCAGATCAGCGACGGCAACGTGGTGATGAACGAGCGGACCGACACGATGCGTCGCAAGGGCGGCGGCGCGATACCACTCCCGGTGACGGGCGTCTTCGAGGTCGTCGACGGCAAGATCGCGAAGTGGCGCGACTACTTCGACATGGCGACGGTCACCAACGCATTCGCCTAGACCAGCAACGGCACGTCGGCGTGCCGCTCGGCGGTGAGGATCTCGAACATCGCGCGGTGCGTAGCCAACAGCTCTCTGCGTTCGAAAGCCTTGCCCGCCACCTGAACTCGGCAGTTCGCAATCGCCGAGTTGTAACAGTACTTCGAGCCGCCGTCGGTGTCGGTGTAAGTCAGGCCGATGACGTCGGCGGGCTCACACAGGATCTCCCCTTCGATCATCTGATCCCCGACGCGGCCGCCGAACGCCCAGGCGAACGGCCGGTATGTGCCGTGCGTCTGCAGGCTGCCCATGATCGACCGAACCGCGAACTCCTGACCCGCGTGACGGAACACAAACAGCGTTGCCGCTGGCGTCAATAGCGGTCCGACCGCCGCCCGCGCCGTCACGATCTCCAGGCTCGAATCGGGCGCGTCGTCGAAGCCGCACACCTGACCGAACGCATAGGCCGGGGTGTGCCGAGTGCCCCAGTTGTGGTTGACGCTGCCGGTCCAGCCGTCGAGCACCAGCCTGGTGTCGTCGAACTCCACGATCCCATCGAATTGCGCCAGCGGGTGGCGCACTGTGGTCTTCGCCGTCGGGATGCGCGCCTTGTAGGCGCGCTCGGTGAGGATTTTGACGGGGTCCTCGGACCCAGGGGTGATCCGCAGATCCCATCGCGCCGAGCGGTTTCCGCCCGTCACCACACCCTCTGCCGACCGGTCGTCGATGGATGTCGCGCCGATGCGCGCGGTCCAGGTGTCGTACTGATAATCCGCGACGTCAATTGGGTACGGCTGCTTGAGCGCCCGATTGCCTTGCCCGTCGGGGTCGAAGATCATCACCCACACATCGGCCACCGCTTCGCCCGCGGTGGGCAGCAGCAGCGTCTCTCGCAACCAGAGCGCTTGCGGGCGCTCGGGGTGGTTGGCGCGGATATAGCGGCTCTCGTAGTAGGGCGCCTGAGGCATCACGGGTTCAGCATCCAATACTTGACGGGTGATCGGAGCGCAGATTGCGGCTTATGTGCTTGCGGGGATCGCCGCGCTGGAGGCGGTGGCGATCGTCGTCGGCTGGGTGCTCTACCGGCGTCAGCAGGACGAACTCGAGGAGTTGCGGCGTCGACTCGACACCAGAAACACGCTGCTCACGGGTGGCCGGGAGGCCGTCAAGCAGGTCTGGCAGACCGCCAACATCCTGCGCAAGGACGGGCTGGGCGCGGCGGTCCGGTCCTCGATCGAGGATCTCGCCGACTGGGCGGAGGTCGAACGACCTGATCTGGCGCGGCTGGCCCTGAACGGCAAGGTCGCGATCGTGTTCTCCGACATCGAGGAGTCGACGGCACTCAACGAGCGCATCGGTGACCGGGCGTGGGTCCGGCTGATCGGCAGCCACGACAAGCTGGTCCGCAAGCACGTCAAGAAACACTCCGGGCACGTGGTGAAGAGTCAGGGTGATGGCTTCATGATCGCATTCGCGCAGCCCGAACAGGCGGTGCGGTGCAGCATCGACGTGCAGCGCTCACTTCGCATGCGGCCCAACGGCATTCGCGTCCGAATGGGAATCCATATGGGCAAGTCGGTGCGTCGCGGCGACGATCTGTTCGGCCGCAACGTCGCGATGGCGGCGCGGGTGGCCGCGGAGGCGGACGGCGGCGAGATTCTTGTCAGCGAGGTGGTTCGCGATGCGGTCAGCGATGAGGACATCGCGTTCGACGATGGTCGCGATGTCGCATTGAAGGGATTCTCCGGCACGCACCGGCTCTACGCTGTGGCCTGCTAGTTGGTGGCCTCGCCGGCCTCGGCCAACCGTCGATGCAGCCGGGCCCGGATGTCCTCGGGTGTGTAGGAGTTGCGCTTGCGTTGGTCGCGCGCGACCAGCACACCGCCTGCCACCACGCCGGCGACTCCGGCCAGTCCAACCCACTTCCATATGCCACGCATCCCAAGAGTCTGCCTAAGCTGCTGGCGTGAAGGAAAGCACCGTGTCGCTTCAGCGCGCCCTGGACGAGACCCGGACCGGCGATATCTGGCTGTTTCGCGGCAGCTCCGGACCGGACCGAGCGATCCGGACGCTGAGCAACGCCCCGGTGAACCACGTGGGGATGACGGTCGCGATCGACGACCTGCCGCCGCTGATGTGGAGCGCGGAGCTCGGCAACAAGCTGGTCGACGTTTGGTCTGGCGGCCACCATCGTGGCGTTCAGCTCAACGACGCGCGTGAATCCGTCGAACAATGGTGGAACGTCTACGGACAGCGCTGCTGGCTGCGTCAGCTCACGCCATACGCCACCCGCGAGCAGGAGGACCGGCTACTACGGGTCATCGCACGGATGGACGGCACACCGTTTCCGAGCACTGCACGCGTGACTGGCCGATGGTTTCGTGGCCGGGTGCCGACGGCAGGTGACTGGACGCGCGGAATACCGTTCCTCGACAAGAGGGTCCAGGAGTCGACGAAGCGACGGAAGGCGGAGAAGCGCAAGATGGGGTTGGAAACTGCGTACTGTGCCGAGACCGTCGCCATCACGTACGAGGAGATGGGCTTGCTCGTCACTGACAAGGATTCGAATTGGTTTGACCCTGGCCGCTTCTGGAGCGGCGACGCGCTGCCACTGGCGCCCGGATATCAACTCAGCGACGAAATCGCCGTCACCGTCGACTAATTGGCGCTCAGAGCCGGGCGAAGCATGGGTTCGCGTCCTCTTTCGGAATCGACGCATTCTGGCTCGAGAACGTCCCTACGACTCCGGTGTCGGTCACTTTGACGCTGTCGGCGTGGATGCCGAGAGGATAGTTGTCGTTCAGTTTCTTCGTCAGGTTGTTCAGCGCCGTCTGCACCACGTCCTTCGGCAGCAGGCCGGTGACGTCTACGACATCCAGGTTCAGATCACCGTCGGTGACGACTGGCTTGGCGCTGATGCTGCTGCCGCTGGCCTCCATGATGACGGTGCCCGCGGCAGGGTCGGTGCTCACGCCGGTAACGAGATTGCCCACCGCCGGAAGGTTGGCGGCCACCGTGTCCTTGATGCCGGCCGACGTCCAGGACAGGGTCGCGGTCAGCGATCCGATAGTGCCCTTCGAGTTCGCGGAATCCTGCAGCCGCACGTCTTTGAGGGTCACGTCGGCCGTCATTCCGTCAGCGCTCTGCACGCGCTTACCTGCGGTGGTGACCGAGATGTTGGTGTAGTGGCCGGTGATGTGCTGCCACAGGAAGGGCGGATTGACCCCGAAGGAGATGGACACGCCGTCCTGCACCACGCACTCGGCGACCTGGGTCAAGACCTTGTCGGCACGGTACCGAGCGTAGAGTTCTCCGCCTGCCAAACCACCGATGAGCAGCGCAACCACGATAACGACGACGAGAATGATCGTCTGGCGGCTGCGGCGACGCGGGCGGCTCTTCTTCTCGGGCGTCGACGGAGGGGGCGGTGGCGGTGTCCGCCAAATCTGTTGCGTGAGAGCCACATCCGCGGGTGATTGCGGACGCGGGATCCGCTGAGTGGGCCCGGCATCGGGTCGTTGCGGCTGGCGCAGTTGCTCGGTCGGCGGCTCGGGCCGACGGGGAGGCTGCGGGCGGCGCCCAGGCGGTCCCGGCGGTGGCGGTGGCGTACCCCTGCCGCGCCAGTCAGGTTGCCCGGGGCGTTGAGGCGGAGTCACGTGCGCGATTCTGCCTCATCTCGGGGTCAGTACACGGTGATCTCGGCCAGCTCGAGTGTCTTCTCTGCGCTCTGGCGCGACGGTGTTCGCCGTGCCCTGTCAGCCTTTGAAGAAAGTGCCGAAGTGCTCGACCGTCGATCATCTCCGCTGCGCGGACCCTACCTGCGCTTTACCGGTTGGTTGGCGCACCGGCTTCCTGCTAGCAGCAGGGCTCAAACGGGTGTTAGCAACGACGACAGCCGCTTGCTCGGGCGCGATGATTTCTCCTGAGGCCAAAGAGGGCGTCAATCAGACGGGAGAACATCATGAAGACGATCAAGTACATCGCACCGTGGTTGGCAGCAGCTGCAATCGGTGCAGCGGTGGCCCTCGCCCCGATCGCCAGCGCTGCTACCCCTCCGGCCCCCGCGGCCACGACGGGCACCGCTAGCACGGCTGGTACCGCTGGCACCGATCCTCTGGTGCCATTCGGCACCGAGCCGCACAGCCCGTACGTGTTCGGCTACCACGTCTCGGATCACGACGAGTCCAACACCACCAACGGCCAAGTCGACGTCCCGTTCTGATCCATCCCCACCAACAGGAGATCCTCATGAAGATCGCCAAGTTCGGCGCACCGTGGTTGGCCGCAGCCGCGATGGGAGCCGCGGTGGCGCTCGCGCCCATCGCCGGTGCCGCCACCCAGGCGGCGCCGGTCCCGACCGACACGACGCACACAGCCCCCGCCGCCGTCACCGATACCGATCCGGCCACGCCGTACGGCACGGACCCCGAGAGTCCGGCCATCTTCGGTTACCACACCTGGCTCGACGACGACGTCGACGTGCCCTTCTGACTCGGCGCCCTCACCGCCGGAGCGGCCCGCCACCCGTGAATTCTATTGGGTGGCGGGCTGTTTCACCTTGTGGTGGTCGTCGGCATCGGCGAAGAGGTCAGCGACAGGCCCGCGTAGATCTCGTCGAGCATGACCGGCAACAAAGCCTGCGCGGTCGTCTTGCCCTCTGGCGAAAGCGTCAGGTTCGTCCAAATAACCAGCGCCACATCGTTATCCGGGTCGTAGCCCATAAATGAGTTGAAGCCGGGAAGTTCGCCGCCATGGTAGAACATCGCAGCGTTGGGGCCGAACCGCTGATATGAGATCCCATACCCGTACTTCTGACCGTCAGGGGCGTTCGGATCCTCGGCCTGCAGGCTCGCCATCCACTGGTGTTGGTAGTCGGCGTTGAAGACCGTGCCCGTGACGAGGGCTTTCATCCACTTCGCCAGGTCGTCGGCTGTGGATATCGCTCCACCTGCCGCCGTGGCGTAGGAGGGGTTCTGGTTCGTGTAGTCGATCGGTGGCAAGGTGCCGGCCCGCGCGGCGGCTTGCATGTCAGCGGGATACGGCTCGTCGGCCATAGCGTAGAAGCTGCCGCCGTACATATAGCCGTGTGAGTAGGGCGCCGGCATCGCCGTGTCGTCGGCCGCGGGCAGCGATGTCTGCGTGAGGCCGACAGGACCGAACAGCCGGTCTGCGAATTGCTCGGCCAACGGACGTCCGCCGATCTTCTCCGCAATGAGACCAAGAAGCGCGTAGTTGGTATTGCTGTAGTCATAGGCGGCGTCGGGCGCGAAAAGCGGCGGATGCCGGAACGCGATGTCCAGCACCTCCCGCGGTATCCACGCCTTTGCGGGGTCAGCATCCATGACGGCCGCAAGCGCGGGATCGGTCGTGTATCCATACAGCCCGCTGCGCATCTTCAAAAGCTCTGCGACGGTGATGTTCTCGCCGTTCGGGACGTCGGGTAGATAGGCCGATACCGGATCACTGAATTTCAGCTTGCCGTCCTGGGCGAGTAGCACGATCAGCGCCGCGGTCATGGTCTTGGTGTTCGAGGCGATCCTGAAATGCGTGCCCGCCGTAGGCGGTGTGTGCGCGCCGAGCTCGGTGGTACCGACTGCAACGGTGAAGTTGCCGCGCGGGGTGTGCAGCAGCACCATCGCCCCGGGTACCTTCAGTTGCTCGGCGGCATGTTCGACGACAGCCTGAAATGCCTTCGGATCGATGGGTTTCAGCGCAGACGATGGTGCGGCGCTCGTCGCGGTCGTCGTCGGCGATGCGGTCGTCGGCTCGGTAGTAGACGAACAGCCAGCGACCAACATTGCAACGCACGCCGCAGCCAAGACTCTGCCCATAGGCGACAGTAGCCCGGCCGAGCAGCCCAAATCGGCGTTTGGGCTGAGCCGGACGACTACAGTTCGGCCACGGCCCGATGAGGATCCTCGGGCTAGACGGTCACACTGTTCCGCGCGCAGCCCATGCGGTTGCGGTAACAGTGAACGGCCCGTTGCCCAGACGTTCACGGGCCACCGACGCCAAACGAACGCGACCCTCGTCATCGAGGCGCTGGACATAATCGCCGGCCGGGCCGACACCGAATGTGTAGGGCTCCCACCATTCCTCAAAGCTTGGATGAACAACGTCGACCGCTATCGAGTCTTCCTCCACATCGCGCAGCCCCGCAGCGTCGAACAGCTCCGTCAGGTGTCCCCTGTGCGCGCCGGAAAGAAGCGCCTCATCTTCGGCCTCAGGGTCGATCACGTGAACCGCATCCCAGAACGGCGCCAGGGCACCGGTCGGCCCGTCCCACACGCACGCCGCGACCACGCCGCCGGGCCGGGTCACGCGCGCCATCTGTCCGATCGCCAGCACCGGATCCGTCATGAAGTGCACGACCAGCTGCGCAAGCGCAGCGTCGAAAGCCGCAGTGTCGTAAGGCAATTCCTCGGCTGTGCCTCGACGCACCTCGATCTCTGGGAAGCGCGCGCGGATCGCGTCGACGAACGGCGGCGAAGGATCGATGGCGGTGACCTCGGCACCACCCGAGAGCAACTCCGCCGTCAACGCGCCGGGCCCGCAACCGACGTCGAGTACCTTTGCCTCCGGGCCGATCCCGGCGAATGCCACAAAGACCTTGGCAAGAGGCTCGGCGTACCGGCCCATATACCGCGTGTAGGCGTCCGGCGACACGACGAAACTCATCGGAAAATCCTACGTCGGTTGGCCTGCTGCTCCAGCCAATACGCTCTGCCGGCAGAATAATCGCAGGTCAAGGCCAAAACTGTGTTACGTTGAACACCTACAGAAGTAGGAAAAATGAATAGTCGTCTAAACAATTTCTGGTACGCAATCGAACATCCGCTGGGACCGTCGCGGGAACTGGCCTCGTACGCAAACCATCAGGAGAGCGTGGAGCAATTGATTCGGGAGATGAACGAAAGAGTCCTTCCGACCCAACGTGGGCCAGAACACTCGTCTGACGAATAACAAATCCGCTTCGTCCGCTAGTCATGTGACGCGCTTGTCTAGTCAGCCTTTTCAGCCAACGCGATGCGCTCGGGGCTAGACCCTGGTCAGCGTCGGCGGCCCCCGCCGCTCGAGCGTCCAGGGCTTCATGAACGAGACGCCGCCGACGCAGCACGTCGCGTCGGTTATAGAGAATCTCCATCGATTCGACGAGACTTTCATCGAAATCGAGTTGCGCCATTGCCGAAGGCTACCGAGTGATCTTTGCTGACGGACGCGGTCGAGCAAAGCCGTCCGTCGACGTCGTGCTAGACATTGAGGCGGAACTCCACCACGTTGCGGTCGGCCTTTCGATCCGGACTCCTTACTGTTTGTTACCGATGCGTCATGACAGCGCTGAAAGAATGCGGATATGACGGCACCAGCAATTATCGGGCTCGGGCATCTGGACTTCACAGTCTCCGACGGTGATCGGGCGATGCGATGGTGGGAGCAGGTACTGGGTTTCAAGCTTCTCGCCGCTAACTGGGAGGGACCGGGATTTCGGGGATGGACCATGGCTCACCCCAGCGGCCTGGTTGTCACAGCTGTGACGCACGCCGAAGGCGACGCTACGGCGTTTGATGAACGCAAGGTGGGGCTCGACCACGTGGCGTTTCGTGTCAGCGACCTCGCCGCCCTTGAAGCGTGGGCAACCCACCTCGACGCGCTCGGCATCACGCACTCAGGTGTTCAAGACGCAGGGGGAAAACGTGGGGGCCCGCTCATCGTCTTACGCGACCCCGACAACATTCAGATCGAATTGACGGCGGGCTGGCACATGTCACCGGCCTAACCAAAGCGCAGCTCAGCTCGTCGATCGAGACGTTGATTCGAAGCGGACCTGACCACGTCGGCGTCGGCCCAGGAGGTCCGAATCCGGCCGCGAGCACTAGCGTGCTTCGTCTAGAGGCGTCAACCGGATGACCGGGATCGTCCGCGCCGCACCACTTCGCTTGTCGTGCAAAGCGAAAACGTTGCTGAGCCGGTCAATGGCGAGCTCGTACAGGCGGTCTCGGTCGGCCCCGACGGCTTCCCTTGCGAGGAACGAACCGCCCCGAGGGCCTATGTGCAACTCACATTCGGGGTGAGCGCGCAGGTTGTGATACCACGCCGGATGGCGGGAGCCTCCGTAGTTCGACGCAATGAGTACTACGTCATCACCGTCCGTGAAGTAGGCAAGTGGAACTTCTCGATGTTCGCCGCTACGCGCACCCACCGAAGTCAACACCACCATCGGCAAATTAGCGCTCAGCTTCAACCGCCCCCTCGTGGCTTTGATCAACGGCGCCTCGAAGCGGTTGATCCTCGGCCAGACGTGAGTCATAGCAGCCTTACTGAGGACGATGGGAGCACCCAGCCACCACCACATTCTCCGTCGCCATCGCCCGCGATTCTGCAGATCGACGCGTGTGATTCCTTGGATCGTGTCCCCCGACTCCACCGGCTGATTTTAGGGCCAGCTCCAAGGACGTCGCGGCATTTCACATCTGCTTAGCAGGCCCATGCTTCAGCCAGTCAGTGTCCAGCGGCTTTGCCGCTAGACGTTGAACCGGAATTCGACCACGTCGCCGTCGGCCATCACATAGTCCTTGCCCTCCATCCGCACCTTGCCCGCGGCCTTCGCTGCCGCCATCGACCCGGCCGCAACAAGGTCATCGAAGGACACGATCTCGGCTTTGATGAAGCCCTTCTCGAAATCGGTGTGGATGACACCGGCGGCCTTCGGCGCGGTGTCGCCCTGGTGAATCGTCCACGCGCGCGACTCTTTTGGACCCGCAGTCAGGTAGGTCTGCAACTTCAACGTGTGAAAACCCGCCCGCGCCAACGCATCCAGCCCACGCTCGGTTTGACCGATCGACTCGAGCAGCTCGGCGGCCGATTCGTCATCGAGCTCCTGCAACTCGGCCTCGATCTTCGCGTCGAGGAACACCGCGTCCGCCGGTGCCACCATCTCCCGCAGCGCGGCCACCTTCGCGTCGTCGGTCAGCACCGCCTCGTCGGCGTTGAAGACATAGAGGAACGGCTTGGTCGTCAGCAGGTTCAGCTCCCGCAGCTGTGAGGTATCCACCGTCGCCGCGAACAGCGTGGTGCCGCCGTCGAGAATCTCCTGCGCGGCCACCGCGGCCTCGTGCGCCGCACGACGGTCCTTATGTGTTCGGGCTTCCTTCTCCAGCCGCGGTATTGCGCGCTCGAGCGTCTGCAGGTCCGCCAGGATTAGTTCGGTCTCGATCACCTCGATATCGGACTTCGGATCGATCCGGCCGTCGACGTGGGCGACGTCGTCATCGGTGAACACCCGCACCACCTGACAGATCGCGTCGGCCTCGCGGATGTTGGCCAAGAATTTATTGCCAAGACCAGCGCCTTCCGACGCACCTTTGACGATTCCGGCAATATCCACGAAGGTCACCCGCGCCGGTACGATCTTTTCGGAATGAAACATCTCGGCGAGCGTTGACAGCCGCGGATCCGGTAGCGGCACCACGCCCTCATTCGGTTCGATCGTCGCGAACGGGTAGTTGGCTGCCAGCACGTTGTTGCGCGTCAGCGCATTGAACAGAGTCGACTTGCCGACATTTGGCAGTCCAACGATTCCCAGGTTCAGGCCCACAGGCACCAGAGTCTAGGAGATGTGATGGGCGCGCCAGAAGCGCGCTGACAGCTACTTTTAGGTAGAGCCGGTACGGTCTACGTGTGTCAGCTCAGCGCGCGCGGTCGGCGGTCACGGCCGACCAACGCTCTGCACACCCCAATATTCCGGGTGTTCCGTGGTGGGGTGCGGTGCTGATTGCCGTCACACTGACCGCCGTCGGGTTCGCCTACGACGCCGGCTCCGGCGCCAAAGACCTCAGCATGTTTTTCGCCGCGACATACGTGTTGGGCTGCCTCTTCGCCGTACTCGCCGTTCGTCAATCCGGCCTCTTCACCGCCGTCATCCAACCGCCGCTGATCCTGTTCGGCGCCGTCCCGACCGCCTACTTCCTGTTCCACGGCGGCCAGCTCGGCGGCATCAAAGACCTGGCGATCAACTGCGGCTACCCGCTGATCGAGCGGTTCCCACTGATGTTCTTCACGTCGGCCGCCGTCCTGCTGATCGGCATGGGTCGCTGGTATTACGGCATGTCGTCGCGCCGCGCTACCACCCGATCCACGGCCAGGGACACAGAAGAGAAGGCAAGCGGCCGTGTGTCTTCGGTCACATCGAGGGTGTCCTCGTTGCTGACGAGTGAGACGGCCGAGCCCGACGACGCCGCAGACACCTCAGGGTCGTCGCGCCGCAGGCACACCATCGACCGTCCGACGCGCACGGCCAAGTCCAGCAAGTCGGCCGCAGGCACCACCCGCACCCCCAGAACAACCAAGCGCGCGACCCCGTCGCGGTCTCGCCATGCCCGGCCGCCGGAGACCGAACTCATCGAGCCGGTCGCCGAGCGGCCCCGCCGGCCGCGCACACCACGGCAGACCGACCCGCCCCCCGTGCCCCCGGCGGAACCGCGCCGGCGGTCGCGCACGTCGTCGACGCGCGAACCCCGCAAGGCGATGCCGACCGAAAGGCGCGCGTCCTACGAGCGGCCCGAGCGCTCCGAGCGCACCGAACGACGCCGCCGCTACGACGACTACCCGCCGCGAGAGCCTCACGTCAGCAACGGAAATGGCACGCATCACCCGGTCTCGCGAGTGCGCTACCGGGGCGCCGACGACGCCGACAACCGGACAGAGCACCGGTCCCGGCCGCGCGCATCGCGCAGCAACTGGGAAGCCGACAGCTGGGAGTACGACATCTAACCGTGCACGATCGTGATCGTCGTCCACGCGCCAACATGGATGCGATCACCGTCTGCCAAGGGCGTTTCTTCACCTTCTGCCAGGCGGTCATTGCTGCCATTGAGGCTGGTCCCGTTGGTCGATCCCAGGTCGGTGACGGTAAGGCCGGAGTCGCGGATTCGGAGCACGGCGTGCTGCGTCGAGACGCCGCGGTCGGCAGGATGGATGCCGAGGTCGATCTCGGGTTCCACCCCCTGCTTCGCGTTCCCCCTCCCAATCAGCGTCGTGTCGCCCTGTAGGGCGATCCGCCGCGCCGGGAAGAACTGCGGAAACTCGACCGTGTCGGGGCCACCCTGGGCGAGCACCCGTTCATAGAACTCGCGGTCGGCGTTCACAACGGCAGTCCAGCCGACCGGCTTAGCGGTCGGCGGCGGAGCAGGTGCCGCCGACGGTTCGGGCAGCGCAGAGTCGTGTCCGCATGCTTCGCAGAACCGGCCGCTCACGGGCATTCCGCATGCCGGGCAGGCCTTGGCCTCCGCCGGTGGTGGCGAATCCGGTTGTCCCGCAAGGTTTCCGATCGGCGCACCGCATACGTCGCAATAGTCGGCCGCCTTCGACGTGTGCCCCTCGACGCAGGTCGGCATCAGGTCTCCTTCCGCACACGCGCGGTTCGGGTGGACCTGGCGTCGAGTGCCATCTCGTCGGCGGCTGCGACCTCCCGGCGCAGTTGGACCGTGCCGGTACGCTCGTCGACCTCGACTACCCGTCCGAGCAACTTGGCGGTGCCGTCGTTGCCCGATTCGACGGCAAGTTCCATCGCGCGCTGCAGTTTCGCGGTGGCCGTTTTGACGTCGCCGGCCTTGCGCGCGCTCAACCCCTCCTGAACCGCCGCCGCCAGCTCTGCCTGGCCCGTGTAGTGCGCCACCCGTCGACTGATCTGCGCCGACAAGCCGGTGTCGGCGGTCCACATCGCCTTGACCAACCCCTCGCCAACAACCTCGTCGCCCGCAACGACGCTCACACGCGCCGCCAACTTCTCGCGGCCGACCGCCGCCGGCTCCACCTCGACCTGAATGTGGTAATCGCGGTCCTCTGAGCCCCACGAACCCAACGGATATACGCCGCACTGGTTTCCGGCCTCGACGCGGCGGTGTGTCAGGTCTTCGACGGTCGGCGCGACTTGTTTGACGAATCCGATGGTTGCGCCTGCCGGCGTCCACAGCCGCAATGTCAGTTCCGGAATCGCCTTGCCCATCGACGCTTTCATCATCGAGGCGAAGTCGTCGGCCAGGTCTTCGGGGTCGGCGACAATGTCTACGGTGCCGAGCAACGCGGTCGAGATCGCGCGCAGCTCGTCGACCTCCCAGGCGGTGCCGATGCCACGGCAGTCGCACGTGAATTCGCCTTCACTGAGCCCGATTTCCTGGCCCAGATCCTCTGGCGTCTCGTGTTCGTCTTTGCCGTCGGTCAGCAGGATCGCGTGGACGATCGCGCCCTTGCGCTGTCCCACGATGCTGCGCACGTGTGCCAGCCACGTGCCCATCGCGGTGCCGCCGTGCGGCCGAAGGCCGTCGACCGCACGCATGGCCGCCGCCTTGGTTTCCGTGCTCGCCCGCGCCAGTCCCTCCGCGGGGTAGACGCTGGCAGCCTTCTCGGTACCGTCGACGATCGTGAAGTAGGTGCCATCGACGAGTTCCATGATGGCCGCGGCGGTCGCCCGCTTCGCTGCCTCGAATTTCTCAATGGGTGCCTGCATGGACGTCGAGCAGTCGATGATGATGGCCTCGACCCGTTCGGGCGCTGACGTGCTCGTTGCTACGTCGGCGCTGATGCTGACGATGGCGTCGACCGTACCGCTGCCTTCTGCCAGGTACGGGTTGTGATCGACATCTACCGAAATGCCTTGGTGTTCAGCCGAACTCATGGCGTCCCTCCGATCGGGATGATGACAACGGTGATGTTGTCCTGGCCACCGGCGTCCAATGCGTACTCAGTCAGCGCCCGGGCCGCGGCACTAGGCTCGACGCCGATGCAGAACCGGGCGATGTCGGCGGCCTCGGGCAGGTAGTTCCACAATCCGTCGCTGCAGAGCAACAGCGCGCCGGGGCCGTCGGCGGTCATCGTCTGCACACTCGACTCCGACCACGGCTCGGGATCACTGTCGGCGCCTAGCCACCGGGTCAGCGTGTGCGCGCCGCGACGCACGGCTTCCGAATCGGGCGAGGCACCCGCGGTGATCAGCTCTTGCGAGAGCGAGTCGTCGACCGTCAACTGTTGCGCGGACGCGGGCGGATCGGGCAGCCAATATGCCCTGCTGTCACCGACATTACCGACAGTGACCTGTGCCGAACCCGCCGTCGGGATGACGATCATCGCGGTGTAGGTGCACGACGGCGCTGAGGGAGAGTCTGTGCCAGCCGCAACCGCTGCCTCCGCTGCGGCGGCCAACCCCGCCAGCATCGCCGCACGCACCTTCTTGCTTGCCGCAATCGCTGCGAGCATCGCGTCGACGCCCGCCTTGGAAGCGGCGACCGCTGCCTTGTGCGCCTCATCGGAACTGGAGACCCCGTCACACACCACGACGGCGATGGCGTCGGGTCGCGTTTCGTCGCTGCCTACCGACATCCCTGCGGCGGCGGCATCCTCGTTGCCGGCGTGTTCGATGCCCCGGTCGGTGATCAACACCACGGAGCCAAGAGTCGACTCGTCTCGATCGGGCTGCGCGCGGCGATGCCCGCAGACGGTGCAGTACTCGTCAAACGGCGCCTCGTTGCCGCAGTCCGTACACGGCGCGTCCGTAGCCGGGGGCCGCGGGATGGCCACTGTCCGGACCTTCGACAACGAGCCGCCGCAGTCCTCGCAGAACCGGTCAGCGGGCGCAACGGCGGTTGCGCAATGTGGACACGTCGCCTCGGAACTGGTCATACGCGTGACCTCGGCCGGATCTTGTTCGCCTTCTCCACCAACGCAATTCTGTCCCACATGTCGGGCGTCTCGTGCGCCAACTCGCGGTAGCTGCGTTCCATCCCGGAGCGGATCCTCGGCTCGTCGAAAGCCGCACCGAGCAGCCACCCCGTGCTGCTCTTGTGCCCAGCCCCCACCCAGTTCAGCGCGGCTTCGAGTACCCGCAGCCGGATCAGTGCGCGCTTGGTAGCCGACTCGATGTTCAGCGCTTCGGCGCGCTTGCCCGCGTCGAGCAGGATCTGCTCGTCGAGTTTGTCGGGAGTTCTACCCTCGAGCAGGATCTCGATTGCGGTCGCGCCCGCCGGCGTGAAATGCGCTGAATCGTTGGGCACTTGGTCAAGCGCCGCGACCGCGCCCGCACTGTCGCCGGCATGCACTCGCTGCCGCGCCAGCCCGAAAGCGGCGCTGACGTAGCTCCTGTCAGTCCGCCACACTGTCTGGTAGTAGCGTGCGGCCGCGCCGCGGTCGCCCCGTAATTCGGCGGTGGCCGCGATCGCCATTTTCGGGGCGAGTTCGCCGGGCAGCGCCGCCAGCACCGCCTCGAAATCGGCTGCGGCCTTGTCGAATGCGTGCTCCAGCAGCGCGCATTGCCCGCCGTACCAACTCAACCGCCAGTCTCCGGGGATCACCGCCTCCAATTCGGTGAGTCGCTTGCGGGCATTCTCGGGCGCACCGATCTCGAGCGACGCGCGCACCAGCCGCAGCGGTACCTCGATCGAGGACCGGTTGGCTTGCTGCGCGCCCGATCTGGCCAGGTTGAGCGCATGCTCGAGTTGGGCCGCAGGGGTGCCGCTGGTGGTGGCGAGCACCGCGGCGCCGGGGTCGGTGGGATCGACCACGGGGACGGGCAGCGCGGCGATCACCCCTTCCGGATCCACCACCACGTCGATACCCGCGCCGTAGATGCCGCGTTGCGGGCTGAAGTACCTCGACATCCGGGGCTGTGGGGTGTCGCGCTCGACGGCGACAATCTCGTGCAGCACCCCGGTCAGTTGGTCCGCCAGCTCCTCCATGGACGCGAACCGGTAGGCCGAATCACGTTCGGTGGCACGAAGAATCGCGCGGTACAACGATTCGTGCTTCGCAAGCATCGGCACGGTGTCCGGACCGGGCAGCTGTTCGACGAAGCGGCCCTTCTCCTGCGGCACGTCCATCACGAGCACGGCGAGCGTCCGGCCCACCGTGTAGATGTCACTGGCGACCGTGGGACCGGTCTCGGCAATCTCCGGCGCCTGGTAGCCCATGGTGCCGTAGATCGCGCTCTCCTCGTCATCCATGCGGATCACCGCGCCGAGGTCGATGAGCTTGACCTGATCTTCGGTCTGCATCACGTTGTCCGGCTTGAAATCGCAGTAAGCCAGGCCTTGTGAGTGCAGATAGCTGAGCGCCGGAAGGATTTCGACCATGTAGGCGACCGCCTGATCGGGCGGCAGCGGACCGTCGAGCTCCTTGCGCATCTGTTTCAGCGATTTCCCGCCGATGAACTCCATCACGATGTAGCCGACCGGAACGCCCGCAGCATCCGGATGCTGAACGAAGTTGTAGATCTGGACGATGTTCGGATGCTGGACCCCGGCAAGGGCGAGAACCTCCGCCTTGGCCACCGCCATTGCCTCGGCATCGCCAGAATTCAGCAGGCCCTTGAGCACCACCCAGCGGTTCTCGACGTTGCGGTCGGTCGCAAGGTAGATCCAGCCGAGGCCGCCGTGCGCAATGGCTCCCTGCACTTCGTATTGATTGCCGACGACGTCGCCGCGAGAAAGCTTGGGAACAAACGAGTATCGCGTGCCACACTCTGGGCAGAAGCCCTCGGTGCGGCCGGGCTGTCCGTGCCGCCCGCGCCCCACGGGCTTGTTGCAGTCATGGTTGCCGCAGTAGCGGCTGCTCTCCGGTACCTGTGGATCGACGAGAATCGCCGCGGCCGGGTCGCCCTTGGGTATGCGCGGCATGTCCACGATCCCGGCGCCGAGGCGGCCACGGGAACTGCCTCGCGTCGAACCCGTGCGGGAGGTCCGCACCGATGCCGTGCGCGCCGACGGGACTGAATGCCGTGGCGCGGTTGCTACTGAAACCGCCTGCGGTGCTTCGGGTTCCGGGGCGGTACCGCAGACGTTGCAGTAGCCGTCGACGACGGTTCCGTCGCATCCCGCTTCGGCGCATTTCATTCCGTCTTCTCCTGCTTGTCCGCAATCATCTGCTGGTAGTCCGAGATCGCGCGGGTCACGGCGCGCAGATCGCACGGCTGCCGCGACAGCAGACCCTTGGCTATTCGAATGCACGCCAACAGGTCTCGGTCCTCCCCCAACCCGAGTCGGGCGGCTTTGGCTTGGTAAACCGTCAGCCGTCCCTTGAGCTCAGTGCGTCGGTCGAGCAGCCCCTGCGCGAGTTGCTGTTCCTCGTGCGCGGCGCGTAGTGCGGCGTCGATGCGGCGCCGAAGCGATCGAAGCGCTTTCGGATCCGGTGAGGTGATCGCCGCTAGCTCGGCGCGCAGGGCCGGTTCGGCGTCGCTGCGCGCCGGGAACGTGCCCGCGAGCACCTTCTGTACGGCGAGCTCACGGATCTGCGTCGCGCGCACATTCGCCTCCCGCAATGCATCGAGGCTCTCCGCGGTGGCGCTGACATTGGCCGCCCAATTCGACTGTATTGCAGCCAGTTCGGCGAGCTCGGCCGATCGCCGTTCGACCATGTCCGCGATGGCGTTGATGCGCGCCTCGATATCGCGGGTGGACAAGGACAGTGGGTCAGTCGCAGTGACCTCTAACAGGTCGGCGAGATCGTCAGGTCCGGATGCCCCCGCCTCGTCGAGTCGTTTCCGCGTCGGTGCCAGCTTTTCTGCAACAAGCGAGTTGACGCGATCGACGGCGTCGAGGAATTCGACGATGGCCGGATACACCGCGTGCATCCGCTCCGCCGTGTCGGCGAGCCCGACATACTCGATCGACTCACCGAGTCCGCTGATCTTTCGCTTTGCCAATGGGATTGGCTGCCGGGATACCTCGAGCGTCGGCTCACGCAGCAGCTTCGTCAACTCGCGGAGGTCGTCGTCATCGGGCTTCGACCGCCGCGCCCGCACCTGCCGGGCCGAGTCCAGTATCGACGTCATCCTGCGCAGGTCCTCCCACAGCCCGCTGAGCGACTTCTCGATGACCGTCCACCGTTGCGCCGTCAGACCAGTCGGCTCATATACCCGTACGTGTTCGAGTCCCGGGTGGTTCTCCAGTTCGACCAGCGTTGACGACATCGCCGCGACTTCCTTTGTGCGCGATTCGAGTTCGCGATCGATTTCCTCGGTGGTCAGCACGCGCATGTCAGCCCTGATAGCGTGGTTCTGGAGGGCCTGGCGACGGCCCGAGATTCCCTAGCCAGCGGTCGTACAGGCGCTGCCACGTACCGTCTCGGCGAATCTTTTCGAGCACACCGTTGACGAATCGGACTAGATCCTCATGGTTCGCATTGACTCCGATGCCGTATGGCTCCTTGGCGATGCTTTCACCGCTCACGTCCAGCGTCGGGTCCTGCGCTGCTAGCCCTTTCAACACAGAGTCGTCGGTGCTGATCGCGTCGACTTGCCCCTGCTGCAGCATGACGAGGCAGTCCGTCCATGCAGTCGCACTGAACACCTGTGGTCGCGAGTCGAGCTGGAACAGTTTCGACAGTGAGGTCGTCCCCGATACTGCACACACCCGTTTACCGGCAAGCGCTGCGGCGGAATCGATTCCCGACCCCTTCGCCGAGAGGATCTTCTGATCGGCGTAGTAATACACCGCGGAGAAGTCGACGAGCTTCTTGCGGGCGCAGGTGATCGAGTAGGTCCGCACGACGACATCCACCTCGCCGTTCTGCAACACCGATTCGCGTTCCTTGGCATTGACCACACGCAGTTGAATACGGTCTGGATCACCGAAGATGGCGCGTGCGATCTCACGCGCGATGTCGATGTCGAAGCCCTCCAGTTGGCCGGTGGCCGGGTTGCGGGAGCCGAAGAAGTCTGTGTTCTGGTCGACACCGGCGATGAGCCGACCCCGCTCAGCGATTGCTGCCATCGCCGAACCCGACGGCATCTCACCCGGCGACGGCAGCGGGCCGGGGCGCAGGCTGGCTTCCCGGTCGCAATCCGCGTCTCCCGCGGGCGGCGCCGCCGTGACGACAGCCGCACCGGAGGGCATCGGTGCAGACAGCGAGACGGACACCGATTCCGGCGCTGCCGACGACCCACACCCGGCAACCAGCAGCGCAAAGACGAGCAGTGCCAGCAGAATTCGCTTCCTCATAGAAACTCCTTGAGCCGCGGCCACAGGCCGATAAAGGCTGCGGACGCGGCCACTACCATCAGGACCAGGGTTCCCGTGGGACTCCATGCCAGCCATGCTCCCGCGGCAGCCACACGGTCGCGTAGCGTTTCGCGCGTTCGCTCGACCCCGTCGCGCAAGCCGGACTCGACGGCCGCGAACTGCGCTGCGGACGCGGCCGGATCGGGACCGATCGCTTGTGCCACGGCGGCCGGATAATCGCCGCTGTTGTACAGCTCGACTTGCTTTTGATGGCTGGCGATCCACTTCCGGACGGCGTCCTTCGCGGCTGAGGGAGCGCCGTCGAGCCGCTTGCTCAGTTCATCGATGCGGCCGTCGAAGGACTTTTCTCCGGCCGAGATGTCGCCGCGGGAAATCAGCTCCAGGGTCTCATCGGTGCGGGCCTGCTGGGCGAGGATGCGCGCCTGGGCAAGCTGTTCAAACTTTTCGCTGCCTTCGGTTCGGCTGCGTTCGACCTCACCCGCCGCAAGCTGCGTGGCCACGACAACCCATCCCATCACCACCACCACGGTGATCGCCGCGACGACGAGCCCGATGTTGAACTGCCGGTTGGTCCGGCGATACATCCTCACCGAACCAACGCCAATTGCGACGAGCGCGAAGGCAAGCAGCACGAGGCTCACGATCGGCAGCGAACCGATGGCGCGCTGATCGTCCTTGACGGTGATCAGATTGGCCTTGTACACGCTTTCGGCCGCGGGAAGCAACGACGTCTGCATCAACGCAGACGCTTCACGCAAGTAGGCGGAACCAATCACGTGGCCCTGCCGGTTGTTCGCCCGGGCCGACTCAACGAGTCCCGTGTATACCGACAGTTGCTCCGATATCTTCGCCATATCGGTGCGGGCTTTTATGTCCGTCGTCCCGGCGGTCGCGTCGGCAAGCGCGGATGAGGCGCGCGCCAGCGCATCTTGGTACTGCGCGCGCATCTCGCGGGTTTCGATTCCACCCGACAGGAATGCCGATGCTGCGGCGGCGTCGGCGGCCGACAGTGCGGCATACAGGTTCTGCGCCGCGTAGGCGAACGGTTCAGAGCGGGTCAGAACGGCATTGCGTTGATTGATCCGACCGTCGAGTTGACCCCCGGCCACCACGCCGGCAACGACACAGATCGCCCCGACCGCGAGCGCGATCATGCCGATGACACCGGGTGTCGTTCGGGCGAATCGTCGTAGCCACGCCGTGGACAACCGCGTGTCCGCTATGCCCGGAGAACCCAATTGTCGGCCTACCCTCCCCGTCACCGCGATCGTAGCTGCAAACACCGGGCCGATAGCGAGGATTGATATTGATATGGCAATTACGGATGCAGCGTGCGCAGGAACCGACCTGCCGCGTCCACGGCCGGGCCGGAACTGCCCGCGTCGCTGATGAATACCGCCAGCGCGAGGTCGCCGTCGATGCCGACGAACCAGCCGTGGGCATGCGTGTTGTCGATGTACTCGGCCGTGCCTGTCTTGCCGAGCATGTCGGGGATGTCCTGCAGCTGCGTGGCGGTGCCGCTTGTAATCGTCTCGCGCATCATGGATTTCACTTGACCAACGACGCTTGCCGGCAGCGGATCGGGCGTGTGGTCCGGCTTCCCGGGCTGGCCCGCGACAATGGCCGGCGCTGGCACGGAACCATGCGCCAGCGCGGCGGCCACCAACGCCATACCGAACGGCGACGCGGTGACCTGGCCCTGCCCGATGCCTTCCTCGACGCGTAGCGCCGACGTGTCGGCGACGGGCACCCTGCCGGTGACTGTCGTCATGCCCGGTGCGGTGTAGTCGATGCCGAGGCCCAGTTGCGCGGCGGCCTTCGTGAGGCCGTCGGGCGGCAGGTTCACCGCGAGTCGGCCCATCGTGGTGTTGCACGACCGTGCGAACGCGGTATGCAGCGGAACCTGGCCGAGGTCGAAGTTGTCGTCGTTGGGGATTTGACGGCCCTCGATGTTCTCGGTGCCCGGGCAGGCGACGATGCTGCTGGGCGTCACCTGGCCGGCCTGCAGCGCGGCCGACACCGTGACCGTCTTGAACGTCGAGCCCGGCGGATACAGGCCGGTCAGCGCGATCGGGCCCTGCGCGTCGGCGGCCGGGTTCTGGCCAACGGCCAGCACGTCGCCCGTCGAGGGCTGGATGACCACCATCGCGGCGGGCGTGGGGATCGGAGCCAAGGCCTCCTCCGCGGCGCGCGACATGCCGATGTCGAGAGTGCTGTGGATGTCGGCGACAGGCTTGGCGTCTTGCCCGCCGACACGCTGACTGCCGGTCGCCGTCTTGGCGCTCACCGCCCATCCCGCGGCGTCGTCGGTGCCGGCTTGCCACAGGTCGTTCAGCCCCGACAGCGTCGGTGACGTCAGAGCTTTGTCGGTGGTGAGCAGTCGTGCCTGCGGGGCCAGCGTCACATTCGGCACCGCTGACAGCGCATCCTGGACGGGCGCCAGATCGTCGGCGCGCAGGGTGATCGCGGTGACGGGTTGGCCGTTGGCGGCGGCCAGCTGAGACTGCAGCGATTCCGCGGTGATGCCGCCGTCAATCGGATTCAGCAGTGCCGCAACGGCGTTCACGTCGGCGCCGGGCGACACATTGACGAGCGTGACGACCTGCTGGGTGAGCAGATCCGCACCCGTGCGATCCAGCACCCTGGCCGCGGGGTCGGGGCTCAGCGTGCTGTAGGACAGCGGGCCAGTGTCAAGACCAGGCGCGACCGTCGCCGGATTCCACTGGATCTTCCACTGGTCGCCGTTCTGGCTCGCGGCTCCGGTGGTGGTGTAGGTCCATTGGTTGCGGCCGTCCTTGCCGAATTTCCAAGTGGCAGCGAGGGTGAACGTCGCGTTGTCGTCCTTGTGGTCGATGGTCGACACGTCGAAGTGGGCGTTGCGACCGAGGCTCTCGAACAGCTTGCCGAGCGTGTCGGATGCCTGCGCCGAATCGGACGTGACGGAGGCGGCAGCCTGCGCGTCACCCTTGTTGAGCGCGTCGGCGAACGTATGCGCGGCGGTGTTCAACCGGTCCGTGGCGTCGTCACCGCACCCGGCGAGCAGGAGTGCGAACGTCGCCATTATCGCGAGCAGACGTGAAACTGCCTTTTTTGCCGCGATTTTGGGCAATTTTGCGTCTGTTCGCGCAGAAAAAGTCACGCGCGCGCCGGGCGGATCTCCCGGGGCAGCGCGAATACGAGCGTCTCGTTCGCGGTGGTGACCGGCTGCACGATGTCGTAGTCGTAATCGGCGAGCCGCTCGAGAACACCGCGCACCAACACCTCGGGCACCGACGCACCTGAGGTGACGCCGACTGTCGTGACGCCTTCGAGCCAGGCCGGGTCGATGTCGTCGGCGTAGTCCACCAGATGGGCGGCGTCGGAACCCGCGCCCAGCGCCACCTCGACCAGCCGCACCGAGTTCGACGAGTTGCGCGAGCCGACCACGATCACCAGCTGGCACTCCGGCGCCATCGCCTTGACCGCGACCTGACGGTTCTGCGTGGCGTAGCAGATGTCGTCGCTCGGCGGGTCCTGCAGCGTCGGGAACTTCTCGCGCAGCCGACGCACGGTCTCCATGGTCTCGTCGACGGACAGCGTGGTCTGCGACAGCCAGATCACCTTGTTCTCGTCACGGACAGTCACGTCGTCGACCGCGTCGGGGCCGTCGACCAGTTGGACGTGGTCGGGCGCTTCGCCTGCGGTGCCGATGACCTCCTCGTGACCCTCGTGGCCGATGAGCAGGATGTCGTAGTCGTCGCGGGCGAACCGCTTGGCCTCGTTGTGCACCTTGGTGACCAGCGGGCAGGTGGCGTCGATGACCTTCAGCTCGCGGGCGGCTGCGGTCTCGTGCACGGTGGGCGCCACGCCGTGGGCGGAGAACACCACGATCGCACCCTCGGGCACCTCGTCGGTTTCGTCGACGAACACCGCGCCCGCCTTGGCCAGCGTGTCGACCACGTGGCGGTTGTGCACGATCTCGTGCCGCACATAGACCGGGGCGCCGTGCTTCTCCAGCGCGCGCTCCACGGTTTCCACGGCACGATCCACCCCTGCGCAGTACCCGCGCGGCTCGGCCAGTAGCACCCGCTTACCGGTGACACCGCCTGTCGCCGAGCTGGAGGCACCCGGAATCCCCATGTTTATCGTCGGCGGCATGGTTCCAAGGGTACTGACCCGCGCCCGCGGGGGGCCAGCCGTACGCTGGGGGCCATGGCAACTGCACCGTATGGGGTCCGCCTGCTGGTAGGTGCGGCGGTAACCGCACTCGAGGAAACCCGCAAGCTTCCGCAGACCATCCTGATGTATCCGATGACGGTCGCAAGCCAGGTTGCGCACCTCGTGATGAAGATGCAGCAGGACGTAGCCGACCTGGTCATCAAGGGCGACGAGACCCTTGAGCAGCTGTTCCCGCCGAAGGACGAGCAGCCGGAGTGGGCCACGTTCGACGAAGACCTCGAAGATGGCGAGCCGGCAACGCCAAGCGTCGACGGCGAACGGTTGACCGAGGGCCGCTTTGCGTTGTTCACCGGAGGCGAGCCGGAGAACGCCGAGGCCAAGACCGACAACGGAACGTCGTCGGCGAAAGCTGACACGCCCGACATCGTCACCGAGCTCGACTACGAGTCGCTCACGCTGGCCCAGCTGCGCGCCCGCCTGACGTCGCTGCGCGTCGCCGATCTCGAGGCGCTGCTGGCCTACGAGGACGCCACCAAGTCGCGCGCGCCGTTTCAGACCCTGCTGTCCAACAGGATCACCCGCGCGACCGCCAAGTGACAGCGCAGGAGCAGCCCAACTCCGCGGACAATCCGTACCCGGTCCGCACCGTCGCGATGATGGTCAAAGGCTGGATCGACCGGTTGGGCACTGTCTGGGTCGAGGGTCAGATCGCGCAGATGAATGTCCGCCCGAACTCCAGCACCGCCTATATCACGCTGCGCGACCCCGCCGCTGACATGTCGCTACAGATCACCTGTCCGCGGGAGCTGGTGCACAATGCGCCGGTGAAGCTCGCCGAGGGCACGCAGGTGATCATGCTGGGCCGGCCGAACTTCTTCGTCGGCCGCGGCACATTCTCGTTGCGGGTCAACCAGATTCGTGCGGTCGGCGTTGGCGAGCTGCTTGCCCGCATCGACCGGCTGCGTCAACTTCTACATGCCGAGGGGCTGTTCGATGCCCGGCTCAAGCGGCCACTGCCGTTCCTGCCGTCGACCGTCGGGCTGATCACCGGTCGTGCATCCGCCGCCGAGCGTGACGTGATGACTGTCGCCACCAGCCGCTGGCCGGCGGTGCGATTCGAGGTGCGCAACACCGTCGTGCAGGGCCCGAACGCGGTGCCGCAGATCGTGGAGGCATTGACAGCACTGGACCGCGACGACGACGTCGACGTGATCGTGCTCGCCCGCGGCGGGGGCAGCGTCGAGGACCTGCTCCCGTTTTCCGACGAGACGCTGTGCCGCGCGATCGCGGCGTGCACCACACCGGTCGTCAGCGCCGTCGGCCACGAACCCGACAACCCGCTGTGCGATCTCGTCGCTGATCTCCGCGCAGCCACCCCGACAGATGCCGCCAAGCGGATCGTGCCCGACGCCGCGGCCGAGCAGGCTTTGGTTACGGATCTGCGGCGGCGCTGCGCGCGGGCGCTGCGTAACTGGGTGCACCGCGAAGAGCGTGCGGTTTCCCAGCTGCGCAGCAGGCCGGTGCTCGCCCAGCCGCTGGCCGCTCTCGCCGCGCGCGCCGACGAGATCCACCGCGCCCAGGCGTGCGTGCGTCGTGATGTCAACCGGCTGGTGGCCGCCGAATCCGACCGGATCGGCCATTTGTCGGCACGGCTCACCACACTGGGGCCGGCGGCCACGCTGGACCGCGGCTATGCCGTCGTGCAGACCGCTGCCGGCACGGTCCTGCGGACGACGGCCGACGCGCCCGCGGGCACGCGGCTACGGGTGCGGGTCGCCGATGGAGCAGTCACCGCCGTCAGCGAGGGCAAAGAATGAAGCCTATTAGTCAGTTGGGGTACGAAGAAGCCCGCGACGAACTGATCGACGTCGTCCAGCAGCTCGAGCAGGGCGGACTGGACCTTGAAGCGTCGCTGAAACTGTGGGAGCGCGGCGAAGAGCTGGCTAAATGTTGCGAAGCGCACTTAGCTGGAGCACGCAAGCGGGTCGAGGACGTGCTGGCCTCCAGGGAGTCCGACGAAGCTTGAGTTCGGAACGATTTTCCGCATAGGGCCTCGAAACTGTAACACGTTTCATTTATGCTCTCCGGCATGGGTGATGCAACGTTGACCACCGAACTCGGCCGCGTCCTCGTGACCGGCGGCTCTGGCTTCGTCGGCGCCAACTTGGTGACCGAACTGCTGGACCGCGGACACCACGTCCGCTCATTCGACCGAGCCCCGTCCCCACTCGCCGCGCATCCGCGGCTCGAGGTCCTCGAAGGCGACATCTGCGATTCTGCGACCGTGGCCGCTGCCGTCGACGGTATCGACACGATCATCCATACCGCGGCGATCATCGATCTGATGGGCGGCGCCTCGGTCACCGAGGAGTACCGCAAGCGCAGCTTCGCGGTCAACGTCGAGGGCACAAAGAACCTGGTGCATGCCGCGCAGGCGGCCGGGGTGAAGCGGTTCGTCTACACCGCCTCCAACAGCGTGGTGATGGGCGGTCAGCGCATCTCCGGCGGCGACGAAACGCTGCCCTACACCGAGCGTTTCAACGACCTCTACACCGAGACGAAAGTGGTTGCGGAGCGGTTTGTGTTGTCGCAGAACGGTGTTGACGGATTGTTGACGTGCTCGATCCGGCCAAGTGGCATTTGGGGCCGCGGCGATCAGACGATGTTCCGCAAGGTGTTCGAGAACGTGATCGCCGGCCACACCAAGGTGCTGGTCGGCAACAAGAACATCAAGCTCGATAACTCCTACGTGCACAACCTGATTCACGGCTTCATCCTGGCCGCGCAGCATCTGGTGCCAGGCGGATCCGCGCCAGGGCAGGCCTACTTCATCAACGACGGCGAGCCGATCAACATGTTCGAGTTCTCGCGGCCGGTGGTCGAGGCCTGCGGGCAGCCGTGGCCGAAGTTCTGGGTGTCCGGACGCCTGGTGAAGTTCCTGATGTCGGTGTGGCAATGGTTCCACTTCCGCTTCGGCATTCCCAAGCCCCTGCTGGAACCGCTTGCGGTGGAACGGCTTTACCTCGACAACTACTTCTCGATCGCCAAGGCGCAGCGCGACCTTGGGTATCAGCCGCTGTTCACCACCGAGCAGGCGATGTCGGAGTGTCTGCCGTACTACGTCGACCTGTTCCACCAGATGAAGGGTGCGACGCCGGAGCACGTCGTGGTCACGGCAGCTCCGCCAGCGGGCTGATCTCCCCACAGCGCCCGACCGCCCGCTCCGACCGCCGGTCGAACCGCAGACAGACGGCCACGGCCACGGCCACGGGTCAGCGATACAGGTGGACCGGCTGGTGCGTGACCTGCTCGATCTGCGACGACGCGCGATGCAGCAGCTCCGTGCCCAGCGCGATGAGCGCGCGCGCCGCGGCGATCTCCTCGCCGATCATCGGCGCGGAACTGTCCTTCGGGTTGCGGTAAGAGTCCCCCAGCGTGGTCACGGTCTGACCGTCGCCGCACTGGGCGTGCACCGTCGCATGTGTGTGGGTCTCGTCCTCGTCGAAGTCGATCTCGACGCGCCACTTGTTGGTCAAATCCTTGTCGTACATGGTTTCCCCCTGCCATCACCTTCCAGTTACCAGGGTGCGCCTGCTGGGCATGCTTTGCACCAAAACTGCACATCGGCAAGGGACGACCGGGCAATGTGGTGCCGGTGCCGCATTCACGCTTTACCACCAACGGCGACACACGCATCCACTACCTCGACTCGGGCGGCGAGGATCAGGGCGCGCCCATCGTCTTCGTCCCCGGCATGACCGATGTCGCGGAGGACTACATGGAGATCCTGCCTCTGCTCGGGCGGCGGACGGTCGTGGTGGAGCTTCGAGGTCACGGCCGAAGCGACGCGCCGCAAAGCGGATACGACCTCGCCACGCTCAGCGCGGACGTCGGAGCGGTGGTCGATGCGGTCAGCCACGGGCCGGTGCACGTCATGACGTTCTCCCGTGGCACCACGTACGCGATCGCGTGGGCGGTGGAGAATCCCCACCGCGTGGCCTCGCTGGCGATCGGCGATTATGTGCCCGCCGAAATCGTGCTGCCCGACGAGCATGTTCAGCGCCTGCTGGACGGCCGGTGGCGCGGTTCGCCGGTGCGCGAGCGACTCAACTACGACGCGGCCGTCAAGACGTTCCGTGCGGCGCAGGGCGCGTCGTACTGGGAAGCGTTGTCGGCACTGCAGTTCCCTCTGCTGGTGGTGCGCAGCCCCAACAGCCCCTTGGTTGACGATGCAGCCTGGGCGCGCTATCACCGGCTGTTTCCCTCCGCGGAACTACACGAGTTCCACGACTCACCGCACGACATCTTTCGGCCAGACCGCGGCCGATTCCCGAAGTTGGTCCGAGAGCTCACAGATCGGTGAATCGTTGGCCAAATGCGGGGCCGTAATGACGGTGCGCTCCTACGCTTCGACCTACACGTCAATTGAAGGAGCCGATATGCCGAACGGTAAGCCGAACATTCTGGTCATCTGGGGCGACGACATCGGCATCAGCAACCTGAGTTGCTACAGCCGCGGCTTGATGGGCTACTTCACCCCCAACATCGATCGCATCGCTGATGAGGGAATGCTGTTCACCGATTCCTATGGTGAGCAGAGCTGCACCGCAGGGCGGTCGTCGTTCATCACCGGGCAGAGCGTCTACCGCACCGGCATGAGCAAGGTGGGCATGCCCGGGGTCGACGTCGGGCTGCAGAAGGAGGACCCGACGATCGCCGAGTTGCTCAAACCGCTGGGTTACGCCACCGGCCAGTTCGGCAAGAACCACCTTGGCGACCTGAACAAGTATCTGCCGACCGCGCATGGGTTCGACGAGTTCTTCGGCAACCTCTATCACCTCAACGCCGAAGAAGAGCCCGAGAACCCCGATTACCCCACCGAGGCAGAAGCGCCGCTACTGCGTCGGGCGCTGCTGCCGCGTGGTGTCATCCACTCCTGGGCCACTGACGAGGACTCCGGCGAAGTCGATGAGCGATACGGACCGGTCGGCAAGCAGCGCATCGAGGACACCGGGCCGCTGACCAAGAAGCGGATGGAAACCATCGACGACGAAACCACCGGGGCGTGTAGCGATTTCATCCGGCGCCAGCATGAGGCCGGCACACCGTTCTTCGTCTGGATGAACATGACCCACATGCACTTCCGCACCCACACCAAGCCGGAGAGTCTGGGACAGGCGGGCCGTTGGCAGTCGCCGTACCACGACACCATGATCGACCACGACCGCAATGTCGGCCAACTGCTCGACCTCGTGGATGAGCTGGGTATTGCCGAGGACACCATCGTCATCTACAGCACCGACAACGGCCCGCACGCCAACAGCTGGCCGGATGGCGCCACGACGCCGTTCCGAAGCGAGAAGGCCACCAACTGGGAAGGGGCCTTCCGTGTTCCCGAGATGATCCGCTGGCCGGGAAAGATCAAGCCCCGCAGTGTCTCCAACGAGATCATCCAGCATCACGATTGGCTACCGACTTTCCTTGCCGCAGCAGGGGATCCGGGCATCATCGACAAGCTGAAGGCCGGTCACACCATCGGTGACATCACCTACCAGGTTCACATCGACGGGTACAACCTATTGCCCTATCTCACCGGTGAGGTGGACAAGAGCCCACGCCGCGGCATGATTTACTTCTCCGACGACTGTGACGTCTTGGGGATCAGGGCGGAGAACTGGAAGGTCGTTTTCATGGAGCAGCGTTGCCGGGGCACGCTGCAGATCTGGTTCGAGCCGTTCACGCCACTGCGGGCCCCGAAGTTGTTCAACCTGCGTACAGACCCGTACGAACGCGCCGACATCACGTCAAATACGTACTGGGACTGGATGATCGATCGTATCTACTTGGTCCTCTTCGGATCGGCGATCGCCACCCAGTTCCTCGAGACGTTCAAGGAGTTCCCGCCGCGCCAAGAGCCCTCGTCGTTCACCATCAACCACGCGGTAGAGGAGCTCAACAAGTTCCTCGCGTCGCGCGGCGGGTGACCGTGCTGGCTTCTTGGAACGACGGACCCACGAGGTCGGCGATCGTCGACTTCGTGGGTGGCGTCACCACTCATGGCGGTCCGGATTACGTTGAGCCGCACCAACGCGTCGCGGTCTTCGACAACGACGGCACGCTGTGGTGCGAGAAACCGATGTACATCCAGCTCGACTTTCTTGTCCGGCGATTCGCCGAGCAGGCGAAGGCCGACCCGTCGCTGCGGGACAAGCAACCGTACAAGGCGGCATTCGAGCGCAACCTGAAATGGCTAAGCGACGCCGTCACCAAGCACTACCAGGGCGATGACACGGACATCACGACCCTGATGTCGGCAGTGCTGACCGCGCACGAAGCGATCACCGTAGACGAACACCGCAGTCGCGTGGAGGCCTTCTTCGCCGAGGCCAAACATCCGACGCTCAGGCGGCCCTACACGTCGTGCGGATATCACCCGATGGTCGAGCTGCTGCGCTACCTGGAGGCCAGCGCGTTCACCTGTTACATCGTGTCCGGCGGCGGCCGAGACTTCATGCGCCCGATCACCACTGCGCTGTACGGGATTCCGCCAGAACGCGTGGTCGGCAGCACGGTCGGGCTGGACTACCGCGACGGTCACTTGTACACGACCTCGCAACCGGAGTTCCTCGACGACGGGCCCATGAAGCCGGTGCGACTGTGGAGCCGGATCGGCCGCAGGCCGATCCTGGCCGCGGGGAATTCCAACGGCGACATCGAAATGCTGGAGTTCACCCACGGCCTGCGACTGCTCCTGCTGCACGACGACGCCGATCGCGAATTCGACTACACCGCAGGCGCCGAGAAGGCACTCGAGCAGGCGGGCAAGGACGACTGGACCGTCGTCAGCATGAAGAATGATTGGACGACAGTCTTCGGTGACTAACGAACTCGTCTGGATTCCACCGCAAACCGCGGTTCTGGGATCCGACCAGCACTACGCAGAAGAGGAGCCTGCGCGACCCGTCACTATCGACGGGTTCTGGATCCAAACCCACCAGGTGACCAACTCGGAGTTCGCCGAGTTCGCAGCTGCCACTGGGTATCTCACGGTTGCCGAGCGGGCGCTGGTTCCCGCCGACTATCCCGGCGCGCCTGCGGAGAACTTGCAGCCGGGGTCGATGGTGTTCACCCGCACTCAGGGCCCGGTTGACCTGAGGCACCTGAACCTGTGGTGGACGTGGACGCCGGGGGCGTCGTGGCGGCATCCCGTCGGCCCGAACTCGTCGATCGACAAGCGAGCCGATCATCCCGTCGTGCATGTCGCCTACGAGGACGCGGAGGCGTACGCGTCGTGGGCGGGGCTTGCGCTGCCCACCGAAGCGGAGTGGGAAACGGCCGCACGGGGCGGTCTCGGTGGCGCGACGTATACGTGGGGCGAGGAACCCGAACAGCCGGGCCAGTCGCTGGCCAACTATTGGCATGGCGATTTCCCGTGGCGGCCCGACCGCGGCTACGGCCGCACCACACCTGTCGGCAGCTTCCCGCCCAACGGGTATGGGTTGGTCGATATGGCCGGCAATGTGTGGGAGTGGACCACGGACTGGTATGCCGACACCAGAGCACGTCAATCCTGCTGTGCCGAAGACACTTACGACCCGCGTCAGCCGCAGTTCCGGGTGCCGCGGAGAGTGGTCAAGGGTGGCTCTTTCCTGTGCGCCGACAACTATTGCTTGCGATACCGGCCCGCGGCGCGGCGGCCGCAACCCGTCGATACGGGCATGAGCCACATCGGCTTTCGCTGCGTCAAGCGGTGAGGTTGGCTCAGCGCTAGCTGCCGGCTTCCGCGGTCTTCTTGATCGCCGCGAGCGTCGCCGGGATACCAGTCCTGGCAAGTTCGCGTCGATGCTCGATGTGTGCGTCGGCCTTATCGCCCCAGCGCTCGTGGAAGCCGGCGATGCCTGCGGGCAGGAACTCCCAATGCTCGGTGAGCCGGGTGCCACCGTTCTCGGGTTCAAAGGTGTAGCCCCAGCGGACCCAGCCGTTGTTCACCTCCCACGCGAACTCGCGACCGGGATCGGCGGCGACCACCTGACTGCGTGTCTCCCACGTCCGCTCCGGAAGCTCATTGCGGCCGGTGAACCAGGCGCCGACCTCCGGGCCTGCCCCTTCGTCCCACCAACAGGCCTTGCATACCGGGCTCCACTCGCCCATCCTCGTCACGTCGGACACCAGCGCGTACAACTCATCGGCCGATACCGCTATGGAAATCGAATCGGACATCTTCAAATCGGTCACATCGCGAGTTTGCCCTACCGCTAAGTTGGAACACGTTCTACTTTCAGCGTCGAAAGGTCCGCGGGATGAGCAAGCAGCGCAACGCTGTCGTGATCGGCGGAGCTTCCGGGATCGGCTGGGCGACGGCCCAAGCACTGGCCGCCCAGGATGACCGCGTCACCGTCGCCGACCTCAACGCCGACGGCGCACACAGCCGGGCCGCTCAACTCGGCGCGCCCCACACCTCCGCGGCCGTCGACGTCACCGACGAGGACTCCGTACAACGGCTGTTCGAACAGACCGGCCCTGTCGACATCGTCGTCAACTGCGCCGGGTTCTCCAACGTCGGCCTCATCACCGACATGCCCGCCGACCAATTCCGCGACGTCATCGACGTCTGCCTCACCGGGGCGTTCATCGTCGCGAAGCACGCGGGCCGCACCCTGCGCCCCGGCGGCGTCTTGGTCTCCATCAGTTCACTCAACGGCCGCCAGCCCGCGGCAGGCATGAGCGCCTACTGCGCGGCCAAGGCAGGCCTTTCGATGCTCACCCAGGTCGCCGCCCTCGAGCTCGGCCCACGCGGAATCCGCGTCAACGCCGTCGCACCCGGCTTCGTCCACACCCCGCTCACCGAACCCGCCGCCGCCGTGCCCGGCGTCGTCGAGGAGTACGTCGAAAACACCGCGCTTGGCCGGGCCGGCACGCCCGAGGACATCGCGGGCGCCGTGCTGTACCTGTGCTCACCCGCGTCCTCATGGCTGACCGGAGAAGTGCTCGACCTCAACGGCGGCGCGCACCTCAAGCGTTACCCGGACATCCTCGGCCATGTGATGAAACTGGCGGAGGCACCGCGATGAGCCTCGCTAGCGAAGAGCCGAAAGCCAAGCGTTTCAACGACAAACAGGCGATCGTCACCGGCGCCGGCTCGGGTATCGGCGCTGCGCTATGCCGCGCGCTGGTGGCCGGTGGCGCCGAGGTGGTTTGTACCGACATCGACGGAGACGCCGCCGAACGCACCGCCACAGCCCTGGGCGCCAACGCTCGCGCCGCACGCCTGGACGTCACCGACGCGGCGGCCGTACAGACGGTCGTCGACGAGGTCGTCGATCGCCGCGGGCGGCTGGACCTGATGTTCAACAATGCCGGCATCGTGTGGGGCGGCGACACCGAACTGCTCACGCTCGACCAGTGGAACGCGATCATCGACGTCAACATCCGCGGCGTCGTACACGGCGTCGCCGCGGCCTACCCGCTGATGGTGAAGCAAGGCCACGGGCACATCATCAACACCGCTTCGATGGCGGGGCTGACGGCGGCCGGACAGATCACCAGTTACGTCACCACCAAGCACGCCGTCGTCGGGTTATCCATGGCCCTGCGATCCGAGGCCATCAGTCGCGGCGTCGGCGTGTTGGTAGTGTGCCCGTCGGCCGTCGAGACCCCCATCCTCGACAAGGGTGCGGTCGGCGGATTCGTCGGGCGCAACTACTTTCTCGAGGGCCAAGGCGTGAAAACCGCCTACGACCCCGACCGGCTTGCGCGAGATACCTTGCGCGCCATCGAGAAGAACAAAGCAATACTCGTGAAACCGCGGCTGGCACACGCCCAGTGGATTTTTGCCCGACTCGCACCGACTCTGATGAACCGGGTGTCGATCGGGTTCATCGAACGCCAGCGCGCCAGCCAGGCCACAGGACGCTCACAGCTCAGCTAGCGTCACAGCCATGGACACCGAGTTCACGCTGACACAGAAGCGTGCGTTGGCGGTTGCGACCGTGATCGCGCTCCTGTTTGGCGCGTACTTCCTGCGCGGCTACTTCATACTCATCGTCGTGGCGGCCGTCGCCGCCTACCTGTTCACCCCGTTGTTCAATTGGCTCAACAACCGCTTCGGCGCCGGCTTGTCCGCGACGCTGACCCTGTTGGCCGCAATCGCTTCGGTCGTTGTGCCCATGGGGCTGTTCGTGTTGCTCGCCGTCGTGCAGATCACCAACATGGTCGAGCGGGTGGCCGAGTGGGTCGGCAGGACCGACCTTTCGACGCTCGGCGATCAAGCGCTGCGCTTCGTCAATGACGTGCTGCACCGGGTGCCGTTCATCAATGTGACAGTCACGCCCGACTCACTGCGGGGCTCGATGGCGACCGCGGCGCAGAAGGTCGGCGAATGGCTGCTCGGTCTGCTGCAGGGTGCGGCGGGCAGCGTCTTCGGCGGCGTGACGGCCGCGATCCTGTTTCTCTACGTTTTCCTGTCGCTGTTGACCAACCGCGACAAGGTGCTCATGCTGATCCGTCGACTCAACCCGCTCGGCGAGGACATCACCGACGTCTACATGTCGAAGATGGGCGCGATGGTCAAGGGCACCGTGATGGGCCAATTCGTCATCGCCGTCTGTCAGGGCGTCGCGGGCGCAGCATCCATCTACATCGCCGGGTTCCACCAAGGCTTCTTTCTTTTCGCGGTGCTGCTTTCCGCGCTGTCGGTGATTCCGCTCGGCAGCGGCATCGTGACGATCCCGTTCGGTATCGGAATGATCTTGTTCGGCAACGTATTCGGTGGCGTGTTCGTGATCGTCTTCCATCTCATCGTCGTGACGAACATCGACAACTTCCTGCGACCGATCCTGGTACCGCGGGCCGCGCGCCTCGACTCGGCACTGATGCTGCTCGCCGTTTTCTCCGGCATCGCCATGTTCGGCGCGTGGGGCATCGTGATCGGTCCTGTGCTGATGATCGTCATCGTCACCACGATCAGCGTCTACCTGGCCGTGTATAAGGGCGTGCCGATGGATCAGCCCGACGACGACGAAAAGCCAAAGCAGCGTCGGCTTCTCGGCTGGTTTGGTCAGCGCCGCGGCAAGCAGAAACCCGCGAAGGCCGCGGCTAAACCAACCGTGCTACCGCCTAATCCGAGCTGAGACGCTCGGTGAGGAATTGGACGACGCGCTTGCGTGCTTCGTAGGCCGGGTGTCCGTCCTGCTCGCGGACCTCTAGCGTCAGCACGGAGTGGGCCATCCTGCCGAAAGCGTGCTCGTTGCCCTTCTTCGAGTCGATCTCGATGACCTCGAAGGCATCGCCCAGCCGGTCCTTGAGCGTCTTGAACCGCGCACCAGGAGATAGCGGATCTTCGCTGAATCGCAGCCCCAGCGCGCACAGGCCCTCGTTGGCGGCGCGCTGTTCGATGACCTTCAGTTCGCCTTCGGAAAGGCCGGGGTCGGCTCGGTGTTTGGCCGTCAATCCGATCGGCGCCGAAGGCTGGCTCAGCACGGGCGCCAACACGCTGTCATCTACCGCGGCAGCCAATGCGAAACCGCCCGTGAAGCACTGCCCAATGACGCCAACGCCTTTGCCTGGCGTCTTCTCGTTGAGGTCGCGGGCCAGCGCGCGTAGGTAATGGGCCACCGGCCGGTCGGCGTTCAACGCGAAACCTGCGAATTCCCTTGTCACACATGCGCGCACCATGACCGGGATCGCCCCCGGCCTCATCGCCGCAGCGCCCGGTGTGCCGAACAGTGACGGGCACGCGACAGTAAATCCATTGTCCACCAAGTGATTACCCAGGCCAATAACCTCTGGACCCATCCCTGGCAATTCCGGGATCAACACCACGCCGGGCCCCTCGCCCTTGCGGTATACGTCGTGGGTGTAGCCGGCCGCGGAAAACGGCGCGACGGTCCAACCGGTCAAGTCCCCTTGCGGCGCGGTCATCGAATCCCCTACTTGGCGGTGAGCGGCGAGGCGATCTGCGTCGCCTGGGCCAGCGTACGGTACTCGTCGGTACCCGCGGCACCTGTTATGGCAATCTGCGCCGGGCCGCCCGGGCCACTGAGCCGGGTGGTCCACACCGGCTCTGCCCGCTTGCCGTCCTGGTCGGCGCCCTCGTACACAACCCACTTCACGCCGTCGACGTCCCGTGTCCCTGTCGGATACACGTCGGTGTCGAGGGAGGTGATCAGCTTGTCCTCGTCGGCGTTGCTCTGCGTCAGGCTGAGGTACATGCCGCTGGGGGCCAGGTATCCGACGGTCGAGCTGACGGCGCGGACCTGCTGACGCGACACCGGATCGGTGCGGCCGCCGTCGATCCCTTTTCGTCCACCGGAATTGGGCTGCCAGCCCTCGGGCAGCTTGGGCAACCGAATCGGGATCTTCAGGGCGTCAGCGTCGGCCTGAAGCGCCGCTGGAGCGTCGTAGGTCGGCGTCGGCCCCTTGCCGGGCCCGGTCGGCGCGAACGAGCACATGCCGAGCATGCCTGCCAGCACAATGCAGGCGATCACCAGCGGCGCGATCGACCAGAACATGTCGCGGCCGTCCTGCAGGATGCGGGGCTTCGCAGGCTTGGGGGCCGGAACCGCTTGGGCGGCGACATCGGCAGGGGGTATTGGCTGTCCATCCATCACCCGCCAGTATCCCAGCTGCCAAACTCCGACCTGGCAATGGGAGAATCTGGCCCATGAGCCCCGCGCGTGGTGAAGCCCCAGATCGCAACCTCGCCCTCGAACTCGTGCGAGTCACCGAGGCCGGCGCCATGGCAGCAGGCCGCTGGGTAGGCCGCGGCGACAAGGAAGGCGGCGACGGCGCCGCCGTCGACGCCATGCGTGAGCTGGTCAACTCGGTTTCCATGCGCGGAGTGGTGGTGATCGGCGAGGGCGAGAAGGACAACGCCCCGATGCTCTACAACGGCGAAGAGGTCGGCAACGGCGACGGCCCCGAATGCGACTTCGCCGTCGACCCGATCGACGGCACGACCTTGATGGCCAAGGGGCTGGCCAACGCGATCTCTGTGCTGGCGGTCTCCGAGCGCGGCACCATGTACGACCCGTCGGCGGTCTTCTACATGAACAAGATCGCTGTCGGGCCCGATGCGGTCGACGCCATCGACATCACCGCCCCCATCGGCGAGAACATCCGCAAGGTCGCCAAGGCCAAGAACGTATCAGTGTCCGACCTCACCGTGTGCATCCTCGACCGGCCCCGCCATGAACAGTTGATCGCCGACGTCCGTGCCGCCGGCGCCCGGTGCCGACTGATCTCCGACGGCGACGTCGCGGGCGCCATCTCGGCGTGCCGCCCCAACACCAGCACCGACCTGCTCGTCGGCATCGGCGGCACGCCCGAAGGCATCATCGCCGCGGCCGCGATCCGCTGCATGGGCGGTGCTATCCAGGGCCAATTGGCGCCCAAGGATGACGAAGAACGGCAGAAGGCCCTCGACCGCGGCTACGACCTGGACCAGGTGCTGCTCACCGAGGACCTGGTCTCGGGCGACAACGTCTTCTTCTGCGCCACCGGGGTTACCGACGGTGACCTGCTCAAGGGCGTGCACTACTACGGCGGCGGCTGCACCACCCAGTCGATCGTGATGCGGTCGAAGTCGGGCACCGTGCGGATGATCGAGGCCTACCACCGGTTGTCCAAGCTCAACGAATACTCCGCCATCGACTTCACCGGCGACAGCAACGCCGTTTACCCGCTCCCGTAATCACCTCACCGAGAAGGACACACATGAGCATCGACAGCGATGTCGAGTACCGCATCGAGCACGACACCATGGGCGAGGTCCGGGTGCCTGTCAACGCGCTGTGGCGCGCGCAGACGCAGCGTGCGGTGGAGAACTTCCCGATCTCGGGGCGCGGTCTCGAGCGCACGCAGATCCGGGCGCTGGGACTGCTGAAAGGCGCTTGCGCGCAAGTGAACAAGGATCTCGGGCTGCTTGCCCCCGAGAAGGCCGACGCGATCATCGCCGCGGCCGCCGAGATAGCCGACGGGCTGCACGACGACCAGTTCCCGATCGACGTGTTCCAGACCGGCTCGGGCACCAGCTCGAACATGAACACCAATGAGGTGATCGCCGGCATCGCCGCCCAGAACGGCGTTACGGTGCATCCGAACGACGACGTCAACATGTCGCAGTCGTCCAACGACACGTTCCCCACCGCAACGCACATCGCGGCGACGGAAGCCGCTGTGCGCCACCTGATTCCGGCACTCGAGGTGCTGCACGAGTCGCTGGCGGGCAAGGCGCGGCAATGGCGCACCGTGGTGAAGTCCGGCCGCACCCACCTGATGGACGCCGTGCCGGTGACGCTCGGCCAGGAGTTTTCCGGCTACGCCCGGCAGGTCGAGGCGGGCATCGAACGGGTGAAGGCCACGCTGCCGCGGCTGGGCGAGCTGGCCATCGGCGGCACCGCCGTCGGCACCGGCCTGAACGCACCCGACGATTTCGACGAGCGCGTGGTCGCTGTGCTCACCGAGCAAACCGGTATTGCCGAATTGCGGGTCGCGGCTAACCATTTCGAGGCGCAGGCGGCACGTGACGGGCTGGTTGAAGCGTCGGGTGCCTTGCGTACCATCGCGGTGTCGGTGACGAAGATCGCCAACGACATCCGGTGGATGGGGTCTGGCCCGCTGACCGGCCTCGGCGAGATTCAGCTTCCCGACCTACAGCCGGGCAGCTCGATCATGCCTGGCAAGGTCAATCCCGTTATCCCCGAAGCGGTTACGCAGGTTGCCGCGCAGGTGGTCGGCAACGACGCCGCCATTGCGTTCGGTGGCGCATCGGGAGCATTCGAACTCAACGTGTACATCCCGATGATGGCCCGCAACCTGCTGGAGTCATTCAAGATCCTGACGAACTCATCAAAGCTGTTCGCGGAGCGCTGCATTGACGGTCTTGTCGCCAACGAGGAGCGGCTGCGTGAGCTCGCCGAGTCCTCGCCGTCGATTGTCACGCCGCTGAACTCCGCGATCGGCTACGAGGAAGCCGCGGCGGTCGCCAAGCAGGCGTTGAAGGAGAAGAAGACCATCCGTCAGACGGTCATCGACCGTGGCCTGATCGGCGACAAACTGTCGCTGGAAGAGCTCGACAAGCGTCTCGACGTGCTGGCGATGGCCAAGGTCGACGACGAGCGCTTGCGCGAAGAGCGATAAAGCGGACGGCGACGCCTAGCATTCGCTTGAAAAAGGAACCGGTCGCCAGCGGTTGCTGTCATTCTGCGGAAATGACCGTGGGCATGGCCAGTCGCCCCGCCGAGGAACAGGCTCTCGGCGAGTTCCTGGCTGTCGCGGAGAACAGGCCGTCGGCGCTGGTGGTCGACGGTGAGGCCGCCGTACGCCGAATCACGTTGCACCCGTTGTCATCACAGGCGCTGGAAAGCGTTGTCAAACACGAGCTGGGCCGGCCAGTACCACGGGCCGTCATGGCGAGGATGCATCAGGTCTCGGCCGGAAACCCGTTCTACGCCATCGAATTGGCGCGCGCCTTTATCGCGAACGCCGGCGAGATGCTGCCAAGCACCCTGGCCGAATTGGTGCGGGCGAGGATCGGCGGCCTGGACCCCGCGGTGCAAGAGGTGCTGCTCGCCGCCGCTTGTCTTGCGGCGCCGACGGTCGAGCTGGTCGGCGAAGCTTCTGCCGTCGACCATGACCGGCTGATCGAACTCCTGGAAAGGTCGGAACGCCACGGCATCATCGCCATCGAAGGAAACCGGATCAGGTTCACCCATCCCCTGCTGGCCAGCGGCGTGTACGCCGATGCCTCATCGACGCAGCGTCGACTGATGCATCGCCGCCTCGCCGGAGTCGTCGACGAGGTGGAACTTCGCGCACGGCACTTGGCAATGGGCTCGACCACCGGCGATGCCGAAACCTTCGCAGCGCTGGACGACGCGGCCGCGTCCGCTCATGCTCGCGGCGCGCCAGCGGCGGCGGCCGAGCTGCTCGAGCTGGCCATCGGACTCGGCGGCGACACCCCGGAACGGCGAATCCGGTTGGCAGTGCATTGTTTCGACGCCGGAGACCCGGGACGTGCCCGGACCCTGCTGGAACGAGCGATCACGGGCATGCAACCAGGACCGGTCCGTGCGCAGGCACTGTATGCGTTGGCCGTCGTGCGATTGATCGATGACGGCTACCTCGAGGCGTCCGAATTACTGCGCCGGGCGCTGGACGAGGACGCCCCCGATGACCCCGTGCAGGTTCGCATGGCGACCACGTTGGCGTACGCGCTGTACATGACAGGCGAACCCGAAACCGCTTGGCGCCGTGCAGAAGAGGCCGTGTCGCTCGCCGAACGTGTCGCTGTCCCCGGTCTGCTCAGCGAGGCCCTCGGGGCACGGGCGACAATTCAATTCTTCGTCGGTGGCGGGATGACGAACAGAGCCTGCAACGAGCACTCGAACTGGAGGACCACGACGCGTTCACGCCCATCATGCTTCGGCCCAGCGTCGAGCATGCGCTGATACTGGCGTGTACCGGTGACCTCGATACGTCGTACGACCGGATGCAGGCAATCGAGCGCCGCTGCACCGACAAGGGCGAGGAAGGCGAACTGATCTTCGTCGACTTCTATGTTGTGGTGAACCGGATTTGGCGGGGGGACTTCGCCGCAGCCAACCGACTGGCCGCTGACGTGACGGCGCTGGCGCGACAACTCGACGCCGAATTCCCGACCATGTTGAGCCTTGTCCTGCAGGCATGGCTCGCCGTGTACGCCGGCGCTGAAGACGATGCTCGGCTGGCTGTCGCGGATGCGATCGACGCCTGCAAGCGCACCGGTGCCGCGTGGCACCAGGATTGGACGCGCACCGCGGTTGGGTTTCTGGAGGTATCAGTCGGCAATCACGCAGACGCTGTGGACTCGCTGCAGCCGCTGCTGTCCAGATACGTGCCGACCTCCACCGAGATCAACGCGGCGGCGTTCGTGCCCGACGTGGTGGAGGCGTTGACCGCCTTGGGCCGCGCAGATGAGGCCGCACCCCTTGTCGACGCGCTCGAGTGCAATGGTCGCCGTCTCGACCGAGCGTGGATGCGGGCGGTCGGCGCCCGCGGACGCGCGATGGTGCTGGCCGCCCGCGGTGACGTGGCCGCCGCGGTGCAGAGCGCACTCGACGCGCTCACCGAGCACGACCGACTGCCGATGCCGTTCGAGCGGGCACGGACGCAGTTGCTGCTCGGCCAACTGTTGCGCCGCGATCGCTCCGAGGCCACAACCGTGCTACGAGAGGCGCTGGCGGTGTTCGAGCAACTCGGCACCCCGCTCTGGGCCGACCGTGCTCGCGCCGAGCTTGCTGGCACCCGGCCTAGAGCCGGGCCGCCGCAGGAAGTTCTGACACCTGCAGAACAACGCGTTGCTGAACTCGCGGAGTCGGGGATGACGAACCGCGACGTGGCGGCCGCGCTCTTCATCAGCGCGAAGACCGTCGAGGCCACCCTCGCGCGGGTGTACCGCAAGCTGGGCATCCGATCGCGCGCCGAACTCGGCCGGCATGCGCATACGATCCGGCACAACGGGTAACCATACTGGCGGGAATGTTGCCAGCTGCGGTAATTCTGCCTAGTTGACTGAAAAAGCGGACCGGATGGCCGTTAGCTGGAATTGTTTTAGCTGTGCGGGGAGCAGGGGTGCAGAGCCGTCCAACGGAAAGCCCGATGATCAATCGGTTCTTGTCATCTGCGATGGCAGAGCCGTCGGCATTGCTGATCGAGGGTGAACCCGGAATCGGCAAGACCACCCTGTGGCTGGAGACCACGGAGCTGGCGCACGACTCCGGATTCCGGGTGTTGTCGGCCCGCGCGGCGGCGGCCGAATCCGTACTGGCCTATACGGCGCTGGCCGACCTGCTGGACGGTGTGCCCGCATCAGCGTGGGCCGAACTGCCCGAACCGCAGCGAGACGCGGTCGACCAGGTGCTGATGCGCGCCGAGGACGGAACGGCCACCGATCAACGCGCAGTGGCCGCGGCGTTCCTGTCGGTCCTCGGATACCTGATCGACGACGGCGCGCTGCTGTTGGCGATCGACGACATGCAATGGATCGACCCGTCCAGCATGCACGTGGTGGCGTTCGCAGCGCGCCGGCTCGCCGGGCCCGTCGGCATCCTCGGCAGCGTGCGCACCAATGGAGACGGCAGTGGCGCCGCCTGGTTACAGCTGCCGCGTCCCGACGCAGTGAGCCGAGTTCGCTTGAATCCCTTGGGTATCCATGACTTGCACGAGGCGGTGTCGGCGCGGCTGCGCCGACCGTTCTCGCGCCCGACGATGGGCCGGATTCATCAGCTGTCTGGCGGAAACCCCTTCTACGCAATCGAATTGGCGCGGGCCATCGCCGAACGCGCACCTGGTGTCGAGACCACGCTGCCGCGTACATTGGCCGATGTCGTGCGGACCAGGCTGTCCGGCCTGCACCCCGACGTCCACGATGCGCTGCTTGCGGCGTCCTGCATGCCTTCGCCGACGGTGGAGCAGGTGTCGAGCGCGACGATCGGCGAAGACGACCGGTTGATCGGGCTTCTCGAGAGTGCAGAAACCAAGGGCATCATCGCGATCGACGGCAACAGGATCCAATTCGCCCACCCCCTACTGGCCAGGGGTGTGTACACCGAAGCCGAGCCCAGCCGGCGTCGAACGATGCATCGCCGACTGGCCGACATCGTTGACGAACCCGAGCTACGGGCACGGCATCTTGCGCTGGCCGCCACCAGCGGCGACCAGATCACGTTACGCGCGCTCGACAAGGCGGCCGAAGCCGCACGCGTTCGCGGTGCACCCGCGGCAGCCGCCGAGCTGATGGACCTGGCGATCGGTCTCGGAGGTGATACCCCCGAACGTCGACTCCGTTCTGCCCTAAACCATTTCGACGCAGGTGACCAAGAGCGGGCGCGCGCCGTCCTCGAAGACACCGTCGAACGGCTCGAGCCAGGCGATCTGCGCGCAGAGGCGTTGAGCCGACTCGCCGTCGTGCGGCTATACGGCGACGGGTTCGTCGAGGCCGCGACGCTGCTGCAGCGAGCGCTCAGTGAGGTCAACCCCGACAGCCCGCTGCGCGTGCAGATTCTGATCACGTTGGCCTACGCCCTGCTTCAAGCCAACGAGCCGCGCGCGAGCGTGCAGATGGCCGAGCAGGCCGTGGCCCAGGCCGAGCGTCTCGGCCAGGGGCATCTGCTCGGTCTGGCGCTCGGCATGCGGGTGATCCTGCGGTTCCTCGGTGGCGGCGGGTTCGACGAAGACGAGCTTCGTCGGGCCGCGGAGCTGGAGGACCCGGAGATCTTCACGCCCTTGGTGTTTCGGCCGTCGGTTCAGCGCGCACTGCTGCTGGAGTGGACCGGCCGGCTCGACGAAGCTCATCAGGTGCTCGAAGGGGTCAGGCGGCGCTGCGCTGAGACGGGTGAAGAGGGCGAGCTGATCTTCATCTCCCAGCACGTGGTGCTGAGCAGCATCTGGCGCGGTCAGTTCGTCGAGGCCGAACTGGTCGCCGAGGACGCCATGGAGCGAGCCCGCCAACTGGGCGGTGACACGCCGCTGTTCGTGGCGTACAGCCTGCGAGCGAAGCTTGCCACGTATGCGGGCCGTGAAGCCGACGCGCGAGAGGCGGCCGCAGCGGCGCTGGAGACCGGCGGGCGAACGGGCGCAGTTCGCTTGACGGATAGGGTGGTTGCCGCCCTTGGTTTCCTCGATGTCTCGCTCGGCAATTACGAAGCAGCGGTCGCGACGCTTCAGCCCCTGATCGCCAAGTTCGATCCGAAGTCGACCTCGACCGAGCTGCCCTCTGGCGCATTTCTGGCAGATGCCATCGAGGCGCTGATCCAGATCGGGCGGGACACCGAGGCGGAGCCGCTGATCGAGGCCCTCGAGCGCAACGGGCAGCGGCTGGACCGCGCGTGGATGCTGGCCGCGGGCGCCCGCGGCAGGAGCATGCTGCTGGCCGCCGGCGGTGACATCGATGCCGCCGCCGCAGCCGCCGCGGACGCGATCACCCAGCACAACCGGCTGCCGATGCCGTTCGAGCGCGGCCGAACGTTGTTGCTGTTGGGTCAATTACAACGCCGGCAACGCAGGAAGGAAGCCGCCTCGGCCAGCCTGCACGAAGCGCTGGAGATCTTCGAGCGGCTGCACATCCCGCTGTGGGCCGACCGTGCCCGCACCGAACTCGCCCGCGCGAACGTCGGCCCCCGGCAGACCGGGCAGCTCACCCCATCGGAACAACGCATCGCCGAGCTCGCCGCCTCGGGGATGAAGAACCGCGACGTTGCGACCGCCCTGTTCATCAGCCCGAAGACCGTCGAGGCGAACCTGGCGCGGATCTACCGCAAGCTGGGCATCAAGTCACGAGCTGAACTCGGCCGTCACATGGGTAAGCGCTAGCCGGGTCAGAAATCAGATATAGGGAAACACCCTATTTCTCAACACTCTTGACCGAATTAGCGTCGAGCCCAGCCTGAGTTGGAATTCTCATTCAGCAGGAGGAACGTTGACCGTAACCCTGGACCCGGCCACCCGCGGCCCGGCGACCCTGGTGACCACGGCGACCAGCCAACCCGCGTTACGCACCGGCTTCGCGATGCTGGGCCTGGTCTCGCTACTGGATCTGCCCAAGGCCGACCGCGCCGACCGGGTGGTCGCACTGAGCGGCGCAGCCGCCGCGGGTTGGTTCCTCATGCGGGGCGGCCGGCGCCGCTAGCCGTCAGCCGTCGCGTCGCCGGGCCTGCGGCCCGGTGCCCAATGCGGTCATCTTTTGCGGTTTCAAACGATATGGTCGCACTTCGGGGAGGCGACATGACATCGGCCATTCAACCGCGACCGCGACCAACCAGCGACAACGAACTCGGGTTCGCCCGGCGCAAGGCTGTGCGATGGTTCAGTCCGCCAACGTTGGCGCGCGCGGCAGCCAAGGTCGTGCTGTCGGCAGCCTTCGGCGACTATCTCGACAAGCGGGAAATGCAAAGCACTCTGGAATCCCGCGTGCTGCGCGCAGGTGCAGGGTCGGACGACGTATGGATCGACTTCATCGCCGACACCGCAGACGGATTCAATCAGACCTATTCCGTGGCGTGGTGTGCCTCGCAGCGCGAGATCGCGCCAATCGGACTCGACCGCAAGCTGCCCCGCGCACAGCTGATCGTCTTCGGCGGCGACGAGGTATACCCGTACGCCACCCCCAAGGAATACGAAGATAGGTTCAGCGGGCCATACCTTGCCGCTCTGCCGTGGACGGAACCTGATTCGTCACGCCCGCAGGAGAAGCATGCGCGCATGCTGGCGATTCCGGGCAATCACGACTGGTACGACGGCCTCACGGGATTCATGAGGCTGTTCGCGCAGGCCGACTGGATCGGCGGCCGCGAGCTGGAGCAGAGCCGTAGCTACTTCGCCGTCGACCTGCCCGGACCATTTTGGCTGTGGGGCATCGACATTCAGAGCGACAACTACGTCGACGCCCTGCAGATCAAGTACTTCAAGACAGCTGCCACCCAGATGACCCCGGATGACGCGCTGATCCTGTGCACCGCAAAACCGAGTTGGACCGACGTTCGCGACGCCAAAGACGCGTACCGCAACCTCGCGTTTGTGGAACGGACCATGGTGCCTCCCGGCGTACGCACAATCCTGATGCTGTCTGGCGACAAGCACCACTACGCGCGCTATGAAGCAGCGAAAGACGTTGGCCCGGAGGGACCCCGAATGAGGGTTACCGCCGGCGGCGGCGGGGCGTTCCTCTCGACGACGCAGAAGCTAGCCGACCCCGCGAATGTGCCGAGGCCCATCGGCGACGACAATCCCGCGACCGATGACACCGAACCCTTCAATCTGGCATGCCGCTATCCCAGCCTTGGCCAGTCGCGCCGGCTCAACGGTCACATCTTCTCCCTTGGATTGCGCAACCCGTGGTTCATGCTCATACCGGCGATCATGTACGTGCTGTTGTTCGTTTCCAGTGTGTCGCGGCTCGGGCAGCAGAACAACGAGATCACCCTCGACATCAAGCGGGAGCCGTTTGGCTTCCAGGACTTCCTCGTAAGCGCGATGGGTGTGACGACGCTGGCCATCGTATTCGCCGTCGCCGCAATACTTTCCGCGTTTTACATCGTGCCGAAACGCGTGAACGTTGGGAAGTCCCGAATGTACAGAGGGCTCGCCGGGGTTACTCAGACCGCTGCCCACGTTGCTGCGCAGGCCGCGATCGCGATGGTTTGCGTGCAGGCCTTTCAAAGCGAGACACTGACAGGTTGGCGGCTACTGCTGTGCACGCTGTTGATCGGTCTGGCTGGCGGCATTGTCGGCTCATTGATCTTCGCGACATTCCTGTTCGTGGTGTTCACCCTCTTCGGTTGGAACAGCACGGAGGCGTTCTCGTCGTTCCGCTACTCCGGCTACAAGAACTTTCTGCGCATCCACGTCACGAAGGAGGCAGTGACCGTCTATCCGATCGGAATAGACAACGTCTGCAAGAAGTGGGACTACGACGCTGGAAACACCTCGGCCGAGGCGGCGTGGCTCAAGCCGTCTGGCGGCAGCATCGAAACACGGCTTATCGAACCGGAATTCAGGATTCTTGCGCCGTCGGCTGCGGCGACTCAGCGGGCAAGAGCCGAATCCAGAGCGGTGCCCTGAGGCTGTGCGACCAGGGTGCCGATGCCGCGTGGCCCGAGCCATACGGTGAACAGCCTGCTGCGGGCGGGCGAGTCGGTGCCGACCTGGGCGATGGACACCGCGGGCAATCGCACCACGAACAGCGGGCCGGCGGCGAAACTCACCACCCGCCAATCGGCATCGCGCCACCCCACGAACGCGTTGTCGGCGCGCACGGTTGCCCTTACTAGGCGCCGTTGTTGGCGCCGCCGGAATTGGCACCCGCGATGTCGGTGATCGGGAAGTTCGGCATCGGTTTGGGCGACGGTGTATTCGGCAGCGTCGGGATTTCGGCCGGCGGGATGTCGGTCAGATCGTTGACCGGCGGGCCGTTTTCCCGGCTGCCGTAGCTGGTGCCCGGCTCACGCGGGCCGACGAGCTGACTGACGGTCACCAGGTGGTAGCCGTTGCGCTTCAGGACGGGGACGAACTGATAGACCAGATCGACTGTGCTGGAGTAGGTGTCGTGGAACAACACCACCGAGCCAGGCTTGATCTGCGTCATCAGCATGTAGCGGGTGGCGCCGGTGTTGGAGTCGTTGGCCCAGTCGAAAGGGATGACGTCCCAATTGATGTCGGCCATCCCCTGCTGCTTGGCGGCCGCCAAGACATTGTCATTGATCAGCCCGCCCGCGGTGCGAAGGAGCCGTGGCTTTTGGCCAGTTGCGGCCTGGATCGCGTCGTTGGCCTTCGAGATCTGGCTCGGAATGTCCTCGGGCGGGATGGTCGTCATGTTCGGGTGTTCCCACGTGTGGTTGCCTACCTCCATGCCGGCGTCGGCGACGCGCTTGGCACCCGCGGGGTTGGCCGCAACCTTGTTGCCGATCAGGAAGAACGTCGAGCGCGCGTCGTTGTCCTTGAGGATCTGTAGCAGCCGGTCGGTGTACGGGCTTGGCCCGTCGTCGAAGGTCAGCGCCACGCACTTCTCTTTCGAGCAGTCGACGTCCTCGGCGCTGGCCTTACGGACGTGCCCGGTGAGCCCGCCGATGATCAGCACCGCAGCGGCCGCGCCAACGCCAAGCACGGTCCTGGCGTAGCGCCAGCGCTGACTGTCGGGTCGCTTCGGCACGCCGCGAGTTTACCGAGTTGCGGCTTCGGCGCGCTTACGCCCGCTCAGCGTCCTGTAGGCGCGCCGAAATCGCGGTCAGGGCAGGGCGCCGGGGCTGATCTCCTCGAGCATCTCGGTGACCAGCGCCGCGATCGGTGAGCGTTCGCTGCGTAGCAGCGTGATGTGCGCGAACAGCGGATGGCCCTTGAGCTTCTCGATCACCGCGGCCACACCGTCGTGGCGGCCCACCCGCAGATTGTCGCGCTGCGCGACATCGTGAGTGAGCACCACTCGCGATCCGGCGCCGAGCCGCGACAGCACGGTCAGCAATACGTTGCGCTCAAGGGACTGCGCCTCGTCGACGATCACGAATGAATCGTGCAACGAGCGGCCGCGGATGTGTGTCAGCGGCAGCACTTCGAGCATGCCGCGGGAGAGCACCTCTTCCAGTACCGCGGGGCTCGCCAGACCTTCGAGCGTGTCGAAGACGGCCTGCGCCCACGGGCCCATCTTTTCGCTCTCGCTGCCGGGCAGGTAGCCGAGCTCCTGTCCGCCGACCGCGTACAGCGGCCGGAACACGACGACCTTGCGCTGGGTGCGACGTTCCAGCACGGCCTCCAGCCCCGCGCACAGCGCGAGCGCAGACTTGCCGGTGCCCGCCTTGCCGCCGAGCGACACGATGCCGATCGACTCGTCTTGCAGAAGATCCAGTGCCACCCGCTGTTCGGCCGAGCGCCCGCGCAACCCGAACACCTCGCGATCGCCACGCACCAGCTGCACCCGCTTCTCCGGATTGACCCGCCCCAACGCGTGCGAGGTGCCGCCAAGCAGTCGGACTCCGGTGTGGCACGGGAGGTTACGCGCCGCTTCCAGATCGATCTCGCCGTCTGCGTACAGCTTGTCGATGTCGTCGGCCGACAGCTCGATCTCGTCCATTCCCGTCCAGCCGGACGTGATGACGTCCTGCGCGTGATACTCATCGGCGGCCAGGCCGACCGCGCCCGCCTTCACCCGCAGCGGAATGTCCTTGCTGACCAACGTGACTCGCTTACCCTCCGCGGCGAGGTTGGCCGCGACCGTCAGGATCCGCGCGTCATTGCTCTCGTTACGGAAGCCAGCGGGCAGCACATTCGGATCGCTGTGGTTCAGCTCGACGTGCAGCGTTCCGCCCTGCGTCCCAACAGGAATCGGCTGATCCAGCCGTCCGTGCTCGAGCCGCAGATCGTCGAACATCCGCAGTGCCTGCCGGGCGAACCAGCCAAGCTCATGGTGATGCCGCTTGGCTTCCAGCTCGCTGATGACCACCAACGGGACCACGACTTCATGTTCGGCAAACCTCGTTGCGGCCCAGGGATCGGACAGCAGCACGGAGGTGTCGAGCACATAGGTCCGGACGGCAGTTTTGGTCACGTAGCGCTCCTCGAGGCGAGGGAGTTCATGCGACCCCGCACGAACACACATCGGCGGACGCTGCGGTACCAGGACCGGGGCCGGTCCTCTCGTGATAACGATCGGTACCGCCCGGATAGCAGAGCATGTCGCTAGCCATCGAGAAACGACGCTACTCCCGCTTCTCGCTTCGCGCCGTGCAGGCGCGCCGTGTCCGAGGTCGCCGGCCGGAGCGGCTCCGTGGCTAACCCTGGGTCAGAGGAACTGCTTCAGTGACGGCTCATCGGCGACGCCCCACGCGGTGATGCGGTCGGCGACCACCTGGCGCAGTTGCTCCGGTCCGAAGATGCCGGCGTCGGCCATGTGCGCAATCTTGTCCTTGTACGCGTCGATGTCGCCGCCGACGACGTCGAGTTCGGCTGCGCGCCGGGCGATCGCCTCGATCGTCTCCTCGCGACGGTAGCCAAGGCAGTGCCCGACGAGGTTGCCGAAGAACTCCTCGTGCCGCTCCTCGTCGCGGACGATCCGGCCGACCAACCCCTTCAGCACCGGCTCGGCGATCTGCGCCTCGAGGTTGCGGCAGAACACGGCGTGCTCGCGCTCGAAGAACGCCATGAACACCAGCCGCTCGATCTGGCTGTAGGTGTCGGCGCGATAGCCCTTCATCACGTGCTCGACGCGCACGTCTTCGTTGGCGGCAGGGTCGATCTCGCGGGTGACGACGAGATAGTTGCGCAGCGCGATCGCGTGCAGGTGCTCCTCGGCGGTCCAGCGGCCGATCCAGCGGCCCCACTTCTCCTCGAGGATGAAGCTGAACACGAACTCGCGGTGATAGCCGGCGAGGTTGTCCTTGGTGATCAGCAGGATCTCGAGGGCATCGGTGACGACCTTGGGCAGGGTGACCTGCGATGGATCCCAGTCGCGGCCGCCGAGGAAGGCGAAGTTCTCGCCCTGCTCGAACGGCACGTAGTCGTGGGCGTACCAGAGGTCCTCGGAGTCGATGTGGCGCCGCAGTTCCTTCTGCACGACCGGCTCGAGCTCGAGTATCAGCGCATTAGGTACAGGTTTCTGTGCCATAAAAGTAACTGTAACCCGAATTCACATGTTTTCTGAAATCGGGTGGCCGTGGCTCGCGCGCGCCGAACTACAGCGTCAGGCCGGGGTACAGCGGGTTGGCCGCCAGCAGTTCCGTAGCGCCGGCGTGCACCCGCTCGGCGGTGCCGTCCGCCAGCTGGTACTTCGCTTTCGACGTTCCCTCCGGCTGCGTGTTGGACAGCACGTCGACCATCAGCTCGGCGACGCGGTCGAAGTCGTCGGCCCCGAAGCCGCGGGTAGTCAACGCCGGGGTGCCCAACCGAATGCCGCTGGTGTACCAGGCGCCGTTGGGGTCGGCCGGGATCGAGTTGCGGTTGGTGACGACACCGGAGTCCAGCAGCGCGGACTCGGCCTGGCGACCGGTCAGCCCGAACGATGTCACGTCGAGCAGCACGATGTGGTTGTCGGTGCCGCCGGTGACCAGTCGCGCGCCACGCTTCAAGAAGCCATCGGCGAGCGCCTTGGCGTTGTCTGCCACCCGCTGCGCGTAGGCCTGGAACGCTGGTTGACGGGCCTCGGCCAGCGCGACGGCCTTGGCCGCCATCACGTGAGAAAGCGGCCCGCCCAACACCATTGGGCAACCCTTGTCCACAGCGTCGGAGTATTCGGCAGTCGCCAGCACCAGCCCGCCGCGCGGCCCGCGCAGCGACTTGTGCGTCGTGGTGGTGGTGACGTGGGCGTGCGGCACCGGGTCCTCGTCGCCGGTGAACACCTTGCCCGCGACGAGGCCTGCGAAGTGCGCCATGTCGACCATCAGGGTGGCGCCCACCTCGTCGGCGATCTCACGCAGCTTGGCGAAGTTGACCCGCCGCGGGTAGGCCGAGTATCCGCCGACCAGGATCAGCGGCTTGAATTCGCGCGCGGCCTTCGCGAGCGCGTCGTAGTCGAGCAGCTCGGTGTTCGGGTCGGTGCCGTAGCTGCGCTGGTGGAACATCTTGCCGGAGATGTTCGGCCGGAAGCCGTGGGTCAAATGGCCGCCCGCGTCGAGCGACATGCCCATCAGCCGCTGGTTGCCTAGTTTGGCGCGCAGCTCCTGCCAGTCCGCCTCGGCGAGATCGTTGACGTTCTTCGCATTGAGCGCCGCTAGTCCGGGACCTTCTATGCGGGTGGCCAGGATCGCCCAGTACGCAACGAGGTTGGCGTCGATGCCCGAGTGCGGCTGCACATAGGCATAGGGCGAGCCGAACAGTTCGCGGGCGTGTTCGGCGGCCACGGTTTCGACGGTGTCGACGTTCTGGCAGCCGGCGTAGAACCGGTGCCCGATGGTGCCTTCTGCGTACTTGTCGGACAGCCAGCTGCCCATGGTGAGCAACGCCGCCGGTGAGGCGTAGTTCTCGCTGGCGATCAGTTTGAGCGAATCCCGTTGGTCGGCAAGCTCTTTGCGTGTGGCCGCCGCGATGCGCGGCTCGACGGACTCGATGATCTGCAGGATCGAGCGGTAAGCGGCGCTTGCGGTATCGGCGTACTCGGCACCGGGAGCAGCGGTGGTGGTGGTCGCGGTCGAGTCAGCGGTCATGCGGTTCAGCCTACGTCCCGCAGAATCGACTGAAGGCTCATGGTCTACCGCGGTTTACGTGAGGCGGTGGCGAAGTTCAGGCCGATTTTCCGCCATGGCGTCACGCAACGTGGCTGTCATGCCCGCAGCGCCGACGGAATCAGCGGCTCGTCTAGCAGTCGGCCGAAGCGCTCGGTGAGGCTGATCCCGTCGGGCCTGGCGTCCAGCCAGCCGCGGAGCAACCGGTAGCCCTCGACATAGGTGCTGGTGTAGGCGCGCCACAGCGGCGAGGACAGGAAGCGCAGCATTTGCCGGGCGCGCTCGTCGTTGACCAGCAGCCAGCGCTCGAGGAAGGCGACGACGTCGTCGACGTCGCGGTGCTCGTCGTGCAGCATCAGCGCGGCGTCCTGGCGCACGTCGGCCAGCGCTGCCGAGGCTTCCGACACGCCCTCCGCGCGCTCGCCGTCGAACCGCAGCCCCAGATCCGCGTATATGTCGCTGGCCCAGCCGCCCCAGTTCGGTCCGATCGCGGCGTGCAGCGCCAGGTCGGCCAGCCCCTCGGCCATCAGGCATTGCGGCGTGTTGACCAGGAAGATCGTCTGCTCGGCCTGGCCCTTGCCCTCGACGAGGCCCGCTTCCTTGCGGCAGTGCTCGGTGTGGTGGCCCGGATAGGACTCGTGCGCGACCAGCCGCGGCAGGTTGGACATCTGCTGCTTGAGGTCGGCGTTGACGGCGACGGTGGAGCGGTAGTCGCCGAGGTAGTAGTTGAACCCCGACCATGGCTTGTCGGTGACCACCTCGTAGGTGATGGTCTCGGTGTCGGGCAAGGGGTATTCGGCGCGCACCCGGTCACGCAGCGCGCTGGAGAACGCGTGGATGGCTTCCTCGAGCCGGGCCGGCGGGATCTCTTCGGACGCGCGGTAGTTCTGCATGCGTTCGGCGAGCGATCCGTTGCCCGGTAGCGCGTCGTCGAGCTTGCGGTGGGCCTGCTCGTAGCGCTCGGGATCACCCTTGGTGATGCGCACGTCGAAGTAGGCGGCAACCTCGTCGACGAAGCCGACGTCCTGGCCCGCGAATTTCTTGCCCGCGCAGGCCAGCGCCCGCAGGTGGGCCGCGACGTAGTCAGCGCGGGCCGGTTCGAGACCATCGGGGATTTCGGCCAGCAATCGCTCGGCCTGAACGGCCAGGTCAGCGGGGTCCGGGACCGGCTCGTTCTGTACCTGTTGACGCAGGGCGGGGTCGCCGGTGAAGGAGTCGACGTAGCCGTGCTCGATCCGGTCGAAGCGCAAACCGAGCAGCAGATACTCACGGACTAAGGGAGATGAAGCGCCGGCGCCCGGGCCCATATTCATGGCCTCAACCGTAAATGCAAGACTGAGCCCATGCCGCGGCTGAGCGAGCCGAGCCCCTATGTGGAGTTCGACCGGAGTCAATGGCGCGCCCTGCGCATGTCGACGCCGATGAAGTTGACGGAAGACGAGGTGCTGCAGCTGCGGGGTCTCGGCGAGAAGCTGGATCTGCTGGAGGTCGAAGAGGTCTACCTGCCGCTGGCTCGGTTGATCCACCTTCAGGTCGCGGCGCGCCAGCGGTTGTTCGCCGCTACGTCTGAGTTCCTTGGTGAGCCGCAGCAGAATCCGGACCGGCCGGTGCCGTTCGTCATTGGTGTGGCCGGCAGCGTCGCGGTCGGCAAGTCGACGACTGCCCGTGTGCTGCAAGCTCTTCTGGCCCGCTTCGGGAACCACCCGCAGGTCGACCTGGTCACCACCGACGGCTTCCTATATCCGAATGCCGAGCTGACCCGACGAAACCTGATGCACCGCAAGGGTTTTCCTGAGAGCTACGACCGGCGCGCGCTGATGCGGTTCGTCACGGCCGTCAAGTCGGGTGCCGACAAGGTCTGCGCGCCGGTGTATTCGCATCTGCTCTACGACATCGTGCCTGGCGAAAAGCAGATCATCAAACACCCGGAGATCCTGATTCTCGAGGGCCTCAATGTATTACAGACGGGCCCGGCGCTGATGGTGTCGGATCTGTTCGACTTCTCGGTGTACGTCGATGCCCGCATCGAGGATATCGAGCATTGGTATATCAACCGGTTCCTCGGCCTGCGGACGACGGCGTTCGCCGATCCGGCATCGCACTTCCACCACTACGCCACGTTGACCGATGAAGCCGCGGTGTTCGCGGCCCGCGATATCTGGCATTCGATCAACCGGCCCAACCTGATTGAGAACATCCTGCCGACGCGCCCCCGCGCGACGCTGGTGTTGCGCAAGGACGCCGACCACGCGATCAACCGGCTGCGGCTGCGCAAGCTGTAGACCCGAACACGTCGAATGGCCACTTATGACACGCGTTTCGGGAGAAACCGTGCCATAAGTGGCCGCTGGACGACTACTTGGCGCGGCGCCAGCCCTGGTATTGCAGTTCGGCCATGATCAGGGTGTAGACACCGACGGCCAAGGTCGACACCACACCTGTGGTGGTCAGCGGGAAGACGTCCGCCAGCACGAAGACGATGCTTGCGACCGTGTAGAGCACGTTGCCCGCGGCGATCACAATGCCCGCCTGCCTGACCGACGGCCTCGCGGCCAGGAGAAACACGCCCACAGCGAAGGCGACGAAGAGTGCGCTCACGGAGTACTCGAATGCCTTTGTAATGCCTGATGTCTCCGAGATCCAGCCGGCCAGCGCGAGGCCTGCGATACCCATCAGTCCGCTGCAGGTCGCGTCGGTTCGAAGGGCGAAGCGCAGGAACGAGTCGCTGGATTGCGCGAGTTTCGGTGTGCTGATGGCGGTCATGAAACTTCCTTTCTTGTTGGGTGAGTACCGTTCCGGAGCCGACGCCGCAACCTCTTACGGCGGCGGCTCCGGACCAGTCATGTGGGAATCACGCGAGACGACGCACTCCGAGGTATTGGGCGGAGGCGAAGGCGAGGGTCGCGACGGTGAATGCGACCGTCGCGGCGACTCCGAGTTCGGTCAGCGGTAGCCACCCGGCGACGAGGACTACGGTGACGAGGATCGCGAAGGCGACGTTTCCGGCCAGCACACCGACGCCGACGCGTCGGACGTCGGGCAGGCCGGCGGCCAGGTAGATCGCAGCGCCGTAGACCACCAAGGCCGCGCCGCCGATCCACTCCGACGTCGACGACAGACCGGACGGCCGCGACAGCGGATCGGCCGCCATCGCGACGAGCAGCCCAAGGCCGGCACACAGGGTGGCGTCGGCGCGAAGGGCAAAACGTAATAGCGAGTCGGTACTTTCCCGGACCGGGCGGGTGCTGATTGCGGTCATGGTTCTGAGATTGCTCAGAATCCACTGCCAGATCGACGCCGGACGCTGCCAGTTACTGCCAGCCGCAGGTCAGCGACGATGCGGGCGAGGAACGAGCCCGAGGAGGAGGTGACCAATCAGGGCTGGGCAACGACTCAATCTTGGGCAGCGACGAGATTTCCGCGCAGATCCGCGGCGATCAGCCGGGCCGCGGCGTTCTGCCAATTGTGCAGCGACCGCTGCGGCACCTCGGTGACGAACCACTGCCACGCCTGCCGGGCAACCGGGTCCAGTCCCGAGGCGGTGGCGTTCTGCGCGTAGGCGCGCACCCCGACGACATACGGGAAGTACAGCGAGTTGTAATGCCGCCATTGCTCGGTAGTGCCGAAGTCGCCGCCGTCGCGGGGCTTGAGCCGTGCGATGTGATCGGCCAGCAGGGCCTTGAGTTCGTTGGCTCGCTCCAACGGTGCATCGGGCGCGCCGCGGGCGGCCAGCCGCTCATCGATGATCGGCAGCGCTGTCAGCGGACTGGCGACGAGCTTGGACAGATCGCCGTAGTGGCCGAGCGCGCGGCGGGTGAGGCGGACGAAGGTGTCGTCATCGACACCGTCGAGCGGGTTGGCCGACCGTAGCGGCAACGCCGCTTCGGTGCGCCGCAACGCGGCGCGGTCGGCCCGGAGGTCGGGCGAGCGGGAGAACGCGACACGGTCGAGCAGCCCGGCCAACGGATCGGCGAGCACGTTGATCGCGATTGCGATGCCCAGGCTGGTGAACAGCAGCACCGTCAACGCCGTCTGCTGCCCCGATACCGCAAGGCCGATCAACAGCTGCCCGCCGAACAACAGCGCCACCACGGCTGTCGCCGCGAACGACCGCAGCATATCGGCCCGCAACGCCTGCCCCTCGTCGAACGCGTCCCACATCGCGACGGCCAAGCCGAGCACCCCGACGTCGAACCCCGTGGACGCCAACGCAATCCAGCTCGGGACCAAACCCAGCGGGATGACGACGATCGCGTTGGCGAGCGCGAAGAACAGCGTGCCGATCACAACGAACCGTGTGACACGTCGGGGCGAGCGCTGCATCACCACGATGATCATCGCGCCCAGCGTGGACGACGAGATCGCCGCGAACATCACCCAGTGACCCAGCCGCACCGGGCCGTCGACGTTGCCTGCCAGCACGGCGCCGAACAGCGCGACAGCGCCGACACCGGCCACAAGCGCGATTTCGCCTACCCGACTGCGCCAGGTGTCACTCGGCCGCGACATTTCGAGCAATACCGCGAACCACGCGACGCCAGGCACGACGACGAGGTAGACCTCGATGCTGCTCAGCACGTCGGACCCGCTGACAACGCGGACCGCATCGAGCGCCACCACTGATGCGAAACTGGTCAACCCGATCGCGGCGAGGACCAGCACGGGCTTGCGTGGGTCACGGGCCAGCAGATAGAGGCCCAACCACCAGCTGAGCGAGAACACCACCGCTGACCACGCAGCCATGGCTCAAGTGTGGCATCACATGCCAGATCGGCCGAGCCGATTACAGGCCGTACCGGCGATGGCGCGCGGTGTAGTCACGCAGCGCCCGGAGGAAGTCGACCCGCCGGAACTCCGGCCAGTACGCCTCGGTGAACCACATCTCCGAGTACGCGCTCTGCCACAGCAGGAAGCCGGACAGCCGCTGCTCCCCCGATGTGCGGATCACCAGATCGGGGTCCGGTTGTCCCGAGGTGTAGAGGTTCTCCGAGATCGCGTCGGCGGTGACGGCCTCGATCAACCGCTCGCCGCTAGCGCCGTCGGCCAGCTGCTTGCCGAGTAGCGCCCGAACCGCATCGACAATCTCCTGGCGCCCGCCGTAGCCGACAGCGAGGTTGACATGGAATACCCCGGCAGCCGCTTCCGACTGCGTCGACTCGACGGCCTCGCGCAGCCGTCGCGCCGGCTCCTCCCCGATCAGCTCGAGGTCGCCGACCGTACGGACACTCCATCGATTGGCAGGGGCGCAGATCTCCTCGGTGACGTCGGTGATGATCCCGATGAGCGACGCCAGCTCACCCGGGTCACGCTGCAGGTTCTCGGTGGACAGCAGATAGACCGTGGCCATCTCGATGCCGGCTTCCTGACACCAGCGCAGCATCTCGGCGATCTTGCGGGCACCCATTCGGTAGCCGTAGCTCACGTCAGCGTGACCAGCATCACGTGCCCATCGTCGGTTACCGTCACACAGCACCGCGATGTGGCGGGGCAGTTCAGTTTTCGAGGACGCCAACCCCTGACGCAGCCGCATCTCGTAGAGGCGGTACATCGGTTCCTTGAGACGAGGAGGAATGATGTCCACGAGGATCCAGACTACTGTTTCGGTCGAAGACCCCCATGGCATTGATGGAGGTGACATGGCCCAGATCGACACCGCCGACGAGGCCCAGCAACAGCCGCCGCGCGTATACGCCGAGGACTTGCCCGAAGCCGTTGCCGATGGCGTCGCCCAGTTCCTCGGCAAGCCACGGCTGCGCGGCTGGATCCACGTCTATGGCGCCGTCGTCGCGTTCATCGCCGGCGCCGCGCTGGTGTCGGTGTCGTGGGCCGTGGAGTCGACGCGCGCCGGCCTGGCCACGCTGCTCTACACCTTCACGATCGTGGCCATGTTCGCCGTCAGCGGCACCTACCACCGGGTGACCTGGCGCTCGGTGGATGCGCGCAAGTGGATGAAGCGCGCGGATCACTCGATGATCTTCATCTTCATCGCGGGCAGCTACACGCCGTTCGCCCTACTGGCGTTGCCGTCGGAAAAGGGCTGGGTGCTGTTCTGGATCGTGTGGGGCGGCGCGATCGCGGGCGTGCTGCTCAAGATGTTCTGGCCGTCCGCGCCGCGCTGGGTCGGTGTGCCGCTGTACATCCTGCTCGGCTGGGTCGCGGCGTGGTTCGTCGGACCGATCATGGACGGCGCAGGCGTCGCCGCGCTGGTGTTGTTGATCGTCGGCGGTGCGCTGTATTCGATCGGTGGCGTTCTCTATGCGCTGAAGTGGCCCAACCCGTGGCCGACGACATTCGGGCACCACGAGTTCTTCCACGCCTGTACCGCGGTCGCGGCGATCTGCCACTACATCGCGATGTGGTTCGCCGTCTTCTAGGTCACCCTTTCCGCTCGAGCGGCCGTGTTTGTACACGACACGCCGCCGAAAGGTGGCATTTTGGGGTCGCTCGCGCTAGAAGGTCGTGACGTTGTCCTGGCTCCAGTAGGCCTTCATCGATGAGATCTTGCTGTCCTCATCGAACGTCATCGTGCTGATGATGTCGATGCGCATCCCGTTGCCGCCGAAGTCGAGCGACAGTGTCCAATGAAACGCCGCCTCGTTGCCGATCGCGCGCAGGGTCAATACCTCAGTCTCGGCCTTGACGTTCTCGATCGCGCCGTAGAAACCGCGGATCGCTTGGCGGCCGATGTGCACCTCGCCGCCAACGGGGTCCTCGACGGTGGCGTCGTCTGCGTAGAGCGAGGCGACCTCATCGGGCTGCCCCCTCGAGACGAAATCGAGGTAGCGGGTGACGGTCTGGGTGATGTCTTCGGCGCTCGGCATGGCCGAGACGCTACCTCAGCGCGGCCGTCAATTCGGCGATAGTGGTGACAGGCAGATCGCACATCCGACCGCGACAAACGTACGCGGCATCGGCGCCGTTGACCCTGCCGCGGTCAAGCAGAAGCTCCGAGGAATCCACCGGCCCACCGACGACAACCGCTCCCCCAGGCGCCAATTCGCGTGCGGCAGAGAGCAATTGCGAATGCTGCGGATCGCAGGACACCGCGATCTGAATCGGCCCGCGCACTGCGGCTTCGGCAACTGCAAGCCAATGTCCGCCCGAGCGGGCCAGCCGGGCCAGGATCGGCGTCGCGCTGGCCAAGGTGGCTTCGGCGGCGGCGGCGTAACGCTCCGGGTGAGGTGCCAGGTGAGTGGCCAGCTGCAGCGCCTCCGCGATTGACGAGGCGCCCGACGGGGTGGCGCCGTCCAGCGGGTCGGCCGGCCGGACCATCAGCTGCTCGGCGTCGTCAGCGGTGTCGAACCAACGGCCGTCCCGCTCGGGGTTGGCGAAATGGTCGAGCGCGACGTCGAGCAGCCCGGTGGCCGACTCCAGCCAGGACGCATCGCCCGTCAGCTGATACAGCGTCAACAGCCCGGTCGCCAGGGTCGCGTGGTCTTCGAGGATCGCGGCGCTGTCGCCGACCCGACCGCCGAGGCTGGCACGCCGCAGCCGGCCGTCGACGAGGTGCAAATCGAGGATCGACTGCGCGCATTGCGTTGCCGCGCCAAGCAACCCACGGCGGCCCAACGCCACACTCGCCTCGGCGAGGGCAGTGATCGCCAGCCCATTCCAAGCAGTGACGACCTTGTCGTCGCGGCCGGGCTGCGGCCGGGTCAGCCGCGCGGTCAGCAGCTTCCCGCGGACCCGCTCGAACCTAAGCGCGTCGTTCGGATCGGCCGGCAGCTGCAGCACCGAGCTGCCCTGCTCGAAGGTGCCTGCCTCGGTCACAGTGAAAAGCGTTGCAGCCCAACGCCCGTCGTCGTCACCCAGCACGTCGCGCAGCTGTGCAGGCGTCCAGACGTAGGTCAAGCCTTCTTCGCCGTCAGCGTCGGCGTCCAGCGACGAGGTGAACATGCCACCGACGCTCAGGTCATCGATGACGAAGCGGGCAGTCTGCTGGGCAACCCTGCGCGCCAACGGGTTACCGCTGCGCCGGGCCCAGTGCGCATACACCCGAAGCAGCAGCGCATTGTCGTACAGCATCTTCTCGAAATGCGGCACCACCCACGACGCGTCAACGCTGTAGCGGGCGAACCCGCCGGCCAACTGGTCGTAGATTCCGCCCCGCGCCATCGCTGTGCAGGTCCGCTCCACCGTCTCCATCGGCATGATGTCGCCGGTGCGTTCGTGATTGCGCAGCAGCGCTTCCAGTAGCACCGACGGCGGGAATTTCGGCGCACCGCCAAAGCCACCGCGCTCGATGTCCTCGTCCCGCAGCGCTGCGGCGACGGCGTGGTCGCACAGCGCCGGCTGCACCGGCGGCCCTCCGCCGGGCAAGCCTGAGGCCATCGATCGCAGCTCACCCGCGATCCGGTCGGAGGCCTGCTCGACCTCAGAGCGCCTGCTGCGCCAGGTCTCAGTGACAGCGGCCAACAGCTGCAAGAAGTTCGGCTTCGGATAATACGTCCCGCAGAAGAACGGCCTGCCGTCCGGCGTGAGGAAGCACGTCATCGGCCAGCCGCCCTGCCCGGTCAGCGCGACGGTCGCGTTCATGTAGACCGCGTCGAGGTCGGGCCGCTCCTCGCGGTCGACTTTGATGTTGACGAAACCCTCGTTCATCGCCGCGGCGACCTGGTCGTCCTCGAACGATTCGTGGGCCATCACGTGACACCAGTGACAGGCCGCATACCCGACCGACAGCAGGATCGGCACGTCGCGCTCGGCCGCCTCGGCCAGTGCCTGGGGCGTCCACTGCTGCCAGTGCACCGGGTTGTCGGCGTGCTGGCGTAGGTAGGGGCTGGTCGCCTCCGAAAGGGTGTTACCCGCCGGGCTCACTCTTGTGGTCCTCGTCGAGCGGTTGGTCCGGCTCGGAGTCAAAGGACTTGGGCAGCTTGCGCAGGTGCCGATTCATCGACCACACCAACGCGAACGTGCCGATCAACAACAGCACGATGATGACGAGGCCGAACGGGCTGGCCTTGCCAAAGTCCGGGCCGGTGTTGCGGGGCGCATCATCGGCAAGCAAGCCGATCGCGAGCATCAGCGTGTCGTTCATGTGTCGATGCCCGCGAACAGGTCGGTTTCTGGCAACGACACCGACACCCGCGATCGGGCAAGCTCGAATTCTTCAGTGGGCCAAAGCCTTTGCTGCCATTCCATCGGGGTGGCGAAGAAGAAGCTGTTGGGATCGATCTGGGTGGCGTGGGCGCGCAGTGCGTCGTCGCGCTGCGGGAAGTACTTCGCGCACTCGATTCGCGTCGTCACCCGCTTGTCGAAGATGTCGTGGTCGGCGTCCCACTGTTCGAGCCACTTGGCGAACGGGCCCTCCTGGCCGTGTTTGGCGAACTCGTCCTGCAGCAGCTGCATGCGCTTCCGCAGAAAACCGTGGTTGTAGTACAGCTTGAGCACATTCCAGGGCTCGCCTGCATCGGGGAAGCGCAGGTAGTCACCAGCAGCCTCGTAGGCGGCCACCGAAACCTGATGGGTGCGAATGTGATCCGGATGCGGGTAGCCACCGTTCTCGTCGTACGTCGTCATCACGTGCGGCTTGAACTTGCGGATGACGCGCACCAGTTCCTCGACGGGTTCCTCCAGTGGCACCAGGCCGAGGCAGCCGTCGGGCAGCGGGGGTGGTGGGTCGCCCTCAGGAAGGCCGGAGTCGACGAAGCCCAGCCAGTGGTGCTCGACCCCGAGGATCTCGGCGGCCTTGGCCATCTCGTCGCGGCGGATCTCGGCCATCCGGCCGTGCACGTCGGGCAGGTCCATCGCGGGATTGAGGATGTCCCCGCGTTCGCCACCGGTGAGCGTCACCACCATCACGCGCACGCCCTCATCGGCGTACCGCGCCATCGTCGCGGCACCCTTGCTGGACTCGTCGTCCGGGTGGGCGTGCACCGCCATCAACCGCAGCTCGCTCAACCTGTTCTCTCTCACCTGTGCAGACATTCCGAGACGGTTCAACCATCGTCGGTGCCCCTATAGTTCCAGCACTAGTAGATCTATCCGACCGACGGGTTTGCAAAACGAGATGATCGAGCGTCCCACCGCCCGCTACGGGCCGCAGCGGCTGTCGCGGACCAACCGCCGCTGGATCGCCATCCTCCTGGGTGTCCTGGTGCTCGGGGTCGGCATTGCGATCGCCGTGATCGCCTCACAGCGGCTCGGCACCGGCGAGGTCAAGGGCGAGCTGGGCGGCTATCAGCTGGTCGACGACCAAACCGTGCAGGTGACGGTCACCGTGACCCGCGACGACCCGTCCCGGCCGGTGGTGTGCATCGTCCGGGCCCGCTCGATCGACGGCAGCGAAACCGGCCGCCGCGAGGTGCTGGTCAGTCCGTCGACGCAAAAGACCGTGCAGGTGACGACGATCGTCAAGACCAGCAAACCGCCGGTGGTCGGCGACGTCTACGGTTGCGGCACCGACGTGCCGTCGTACCTGGTGGCTTCCTAGGCGGACCGCAGACGTCGGCGCAGCAAACGGCGAGCAGCCGAAATGTAAAAATCCGCTGTCGCGACGGTGCTAGAATGGTCCGATACACGGTTCCTGCTGGGGCCGTGTATTGCTGCTTTTTGTGCGCGGGTTAGGCGTTGATGATCGCGGCAATACACGCAGGAAGCTCCCGGCGCCGTAGACACGAGACTTCTTACGCGAACAAGCGCGAGAGCAACGACGACAGGAGCGCGAAGACATGACCGACACCCAGGTCACCTGGCTGACCCAGGAGGCGTATGACCGGCTGAAGGCAGAGCTCGATCAGCTGATCGCCAACCGACCGGTCATCGCAGCCGAGATCAACGACCGCCGCGAAGAGGGCGATCTGCGCGAGAACGGCGGCTATCACGCCGCCCGCGAGGAGCAGGGCCAGCAGGAGGCCCGCATCCGCCAGCTGCAGGAGCTGCTGAACAACGCCAAGGTGGGCGAGGCCCCCAAGCAGTCCGGCGTGGCGCTGCCCGGCTCCGTGGTCAAGGTCTACTACGACGACGACAAGAGCGACACCGAGACGTTCCTGATCGCCACCCGCCAGGAGGGCGTTTCGGACGGCAAGCTCGAGGTGTACTCCCCCAACTCGCCGCTGGGCGGCGCGCTGATCGACGCGAAGGTGGGCGAGACCCGCAGCTATCAGGTGCCTAACGGCAACACCGTCAAGGTGACGCTGGTCAGCGCCGAGCCCTACCACTCCTAGGTCGCGGCTCAGCCGCGTCCCTAAGTCGCGACCACGTCAGGGCGCGGTTTACAGTCCGCCTATGGCGCAGATCGCCGAGGACCTTTTTCTGCTGCTACTGGACAACGCGTCCGCGCAGCCGGGCCTTGACCGCTCCCGCCGGGAGCGGGTGCTCACCGGCGCGGTGTTGCTCGATCTCGCGCTCGCTTGTCGAATCCGGCCCGCGATGGCCGGTGAGCCGGTTGAGACCGGCCGGCTAGTGGCGCTATCGGCGCCAGGCCCAATGGATCCGGTGGTCGCACCCGCGTTCGAGCTGTTGCAGCGACGGCCGCTGCGTCCCGCGACTGCGGTCAAGCGGCTGTCCAAGCACACCGAGGAGAACCTCGCCAACTACCTGGAGTACATGGGCCAGATCCGCCGTGTTCGGTTGAACTCCAGACGGTTTGGCCATCCCTATGCCTGGCCGTTGATCAACAGGGACCGGGTCGCACACGCACGCTCGGCGCTGCTGGCGTCGTTGTTCGACCGCAGACCGCCCGCCCCGCCGACAGCGGCCATCATCTCGCTGCTGCACGCCGTCGACGGTCTCGGAGCGCTGCTGAGCCTCAATGACCGCGGCTGGCGGTGGGTGCACGCGCGCGCAGGCGAAATCGCCATGGGCAGTTGGGTTGACGAGTATCCGACCGCGCTGCCCGAGGTGAATCTGGCGATCACCGCGTCGGCGGTGCGAAGCGCGCTAGCTTCTTAGCGCCTGCTCCACGTCGGCGAGCAGGTCGGCGGGATCTTCAATGCCGACCGACAGTCGCACCAGGTCGTCGGGCACCTCCAGCTGCGAGCCCGCGGTCGACGCGTGCGTCATCGCGCCCGGATATTCGATCAGCGACTCGACCCCGCCCAACGACTCAGCAAGAATGAAAATCTCTGTCCGAGAGCAGAAGTCGTGCGCCGCTTGCGGTCCGCCACGCATTCGCACCGACACCATGCCGCCGAAAGCGCTCATCTGTCGCTTGGCTACTTCGTGGCCGGGATGGCTGGGCAGGCCCGGATAGAGCACGGTTTCGATTGCCGGATGGTTGTCGAGGAACTCGGCTACCGTTGCGGCGTTCTCGCTGTGCTTCTGCATCCGCAGCACCAGCGTCTTGAGCCCGCGCATCGTCAAGTACGCATCGAATGGACCCGGCACCGCGCCCGCGCCGTTCTGCAGGAAGGCGAACGCGTTGTCGAGTTCTTCGTCGTTCGTCAACAGCGCGCCGCCGACCACATCGGAGTGTCCGCCGATGTATTTCGTCGTCGAATGCAGCACGATGTCGGCGCCGAGCGTCAGCGGCTGCTGCAGTGCGGGCGAGGCAAACGTGTTGTCCACCAACACCTTTATGTTCGACGGCGCCGCTAGTTGTGCGATCGCGGAGATGTCGGCGACCGACAGCAATGGGTTGGTCGGTGTCTCCAACCAGATCATGCGCGTCTTCGGTGTGATCGCCTCGCGGACAGCGTCGACGTCAGACAGCGCGACCGCCGAGTAGCCGATCCCCCACTGCGTGAACACCTTGTCGATCAGCCGGAAGGTACCACCGTAGGCGTCGTCGGGCATGACGATGTGATCGCCTGGCCGGAGCACCGCGCGCAGCACACAGTCGGTGGCCGCCATACCTGAGGAGAAGGCCCGCCCGAACGTCGCCTCCTCCACCGCGGCCAGCGACGCCTCGAGCGCCGCGCGCGTCGGGTTGCCGGTGCGGGCGTACTCGAATCCTCCGCGCAACCCGCCGACGCCGTCCTGCGCGAACGTCGAACTCGCGTAGATCGGGGCGTTGACCGCGCCGGTGCCCGGGTCTGGTCGAAAACCCGCGTGGATGGCCTTCGTGGCCAGGCCCTGGTATTTGTGCTCAGTCATCCCGCTCAGCGTATCGAGGCCCGGATGGCCGCTTCGCCGGTGTAGACATGGACCATGCCTACCCGGATCGAAGACCTGCTCGACCTCGACACGCTGTTGACGCCCGAAGACATCGAGTTGCGGCAGACGGTGCGCCGGTTCGGCGAACAACGACTGCGCCCGCACATCGCCGACTGGTTCGAGGCAGGCGAGGTGCCGGTTCGCGAACTGGCCGCCGATCTTGGCAAGCTCGGCGTGCTGGGCATGCACCTGAAGGGCTACGGCTGTGGCGGCTCGACCGCGACGGCCTACGGCCTGGTGTGCCAGGAGCTCGAAGCCGTCGACTCCGGTCTGCGCAGCCTGGTCTCGGTGCAGGGGTCGCTGGCGATGTTCGCGATCTACCGCTGGGGCAGCGAGGAGCAGCGCAAGCAGTGGCTGCCCGCGATGGCCACCGGGGACGTCATCGGCTGCTTCGGGCTGACCGAGCCGGACTTCGGCTCCAACCCCGGCGGCATGCGCACCACCGCGCGCCGCGACGGATCGGACTGGATCCTCAACGGTTCGAAGATGTGGATCACCAACGGTTCGGTGGCCGACGTCGCGATTGTTTGGGCCCGTTCCAAGGAGGGCATCATCGGCTTCGTCGTGCCCGCAGGCACCAAGGGCTTTTCGGCGCGCGATATGACGCACAAGCTGTCGCTGCGCGCATCGGTCACCTCGGAGCTGCATCTCGACGATGTGCGGTTACCCGCTGACGCTCAATTGCCCGACGCCTCGGGCCTTTCGGGTCCGCTCGCCTGCCTGAGCGAGGCGCGGTTCGGCATCGTGTTCGGCAGCGTCGGCGCCGCCCGCGACTGCTTGGAGACCGCTCTGGATTACGTCGGCACCCGCGAAGTGTTCGAAAAGCCGCTTGCGGGATATCAACTGACGCAGGCCAAGATCGCGGATATGGCGGTCGAGCTTGGCAAGGCGCAATTGCTTGCGCTGCACCTTGGCCGACTCAAGGACGACGGCCGTATCCGGCCGGAGCAGGTGAGCGTCGGCAAACTCAACAACGTGCGTGAGGCGATCAAGATAGCGCGGCAATGCCGAACGCTGTTGGGCGCCAACGGAATAACACTCGAATATCCGGTGATCCGGCACGCCAACAATCTGGAGTCCGTGCTGACCTACGAGGGCACGTCCGAGGTACACCAGTTGGTCATCGGAGAGGCGCTGACGGGCGTCAGCGCCTTCCGATGAGCGTCGTTACTGCTGTGGCGGTGGACCGAACTGCTGCGGTGGTGGCCCACCGAACTGCCGCGGCGGCCCCGGCGGCAGCGGCTGCGGATTCAGCGCAGCGATCTGCCCGCCGGTGAGGCGACGGTAGGCGTACACCACATAGAGCACGGAAACGGGGGCGGAGACAAGCACCCCAACGCCGCACGCGATCAGACCGACAGTGAAGATCACAGCTGCCAGCAGCCAGGTCAGAAGCACCTGAACGAAGTTCACCTTGGCGATGTCGATGCTCGCCTTGATGCCGTCTATCGGCGACAGGCTTCGGTCGACGATAGCGACAGCGGTGAAGAGCGTAAAGATCGCGATCACGATGCCCAAAATGAAGCAGAGCGAACCGATTACGGACGCAATGCCGATGAGCACTGTCGCGATGATGACGCTGCCGACCATTCGGGGCCTGAAGAAGGACCCGATCGAAACAGGTTGTCCGTTCGCGATATCCAGCGCTCCACCGTAGTACGCGGACTGAATCGCCGCGACCGCGACCAACAGCACGATCCCGCCGAGCACCAACACGGCGATACTCGCAACGCCGAGCGAGCTGCTCGCCGAATACTCGAAACCGCCGCCATACGAGTCGTACGTGGTGACGGGGCTGGGAGCCAACGCGAACGCGATGCCGTAGACGATGCCGTAGAGCACACCCACGATCACCGCGTAAACCAACGTCGCCACGACGAGCGCCGCGGCGTTCTCTCGGAACTTACCCCATGCCCACGAGAAGGCCTCGCCGACGCTGATTTGTGGCGCCGCAGGCGCAAATCCACCGGGCGGCGGGTATCCACCAGGTGGCGGATAACCACCCGCCGAAGGGGGCGGATAACCCTGTGGCGGCGGTGGATAGCTCTGTGGGGGCGGTGGCGGATAGCTACCCGGCGGTGTAGGCGGTGGGTAGCCGCCGCCGGGTGGCGGGGGTGGGTAACCGCTCGGCGGAGGCGGTGGCGGGTAGCCGCCCGGGGGAGGCGGCGGCGGGTAACCACCGGGTGGTGGGGGCGGATTGTTCCCCGGCGGCGGGGGCGGTTGATCGGTCATTGACCCTTCCTCATTACTGCTGCGGCGGCAGCGGTTGCGGATTGAGCGCCGACTGTTCTATCGGCACACATATCGTCGACATGATCTTGTCAGCGATGGTCTGCCGTTTGGCATCCCACAAAGGGAACAGGAAACCGATGTAGCAGATGATCGCGTCGACGACGTGGGCGATCTGACGGACGATCGACATGCCGAAACCGATTGGCTGGCCGGTCTTCTCGCTGATCACTTTGAATTTCATCACCGACTTGCCGATGCTCTGGCCGGTGGTGCCCTGGCGGTAGCCCACATTCCAGATCCCATAGGCGAACGCGACGAGATACGCCGCGATGTAGGCGATCATGCCGAAAGCCGTCATCGACGAGGTGCAGTAGTAGCCGTATTCGTACTGGCCGCTGCCGCCCGTGCACTGGTTGGCGGCTGTGCCGAAGGCGATGCCCGCCCCGATACCCAGCACCACCGCCGCGGGCACGATGTCGATGACGTATCCGACAACGCGCGTAAACCACGCTGTGTACGCCTCTTTCGGCAACGCGGCCGCCGGCGGTGACGAGGGGGGCTGGTCGGTCACTGAATCTCCAGAAGTCGCCTAGATCGGGAGTGCGACCGTGCTGATGATCTTGTCCACCAACGTCTGCCGCTTTTGGTCCCATAGCGGGAACAGGACGGCGACGAGCCAAATGATGCCGCAGATGCCGGCGGCCACCAGGTAGATGAGCTCGCGCACAAAAGACATCCCGAAACCGATTGGCTGGCCGGTCTTTTCGCTGACGATCTTGAACTTCATGATGCCCTTGCCAATGCTCGAGCCCGTGGTGCCCTGGCGGTAGCCGAAATTCCAGACCCAATACGCGAAAGCGATGATTCCCACGACGATCATCGACACCTGGCCAAGCGTCGACGCACCGGTCGCGCAGTACTCGCCGAGGTTGTACTCGGATGTGTCGGTGATGCATGCCGTTTCGCGGGTGCCGAGGAGCAATCCCCATCCGATGGCTTCCAGGATGATGATCGGGATGGCGTCGATGAGATACGCCAGCACGCGGGTGGGCCACGGCGTGTACGCCTCTTGGGGCAACGCCAGACCACCGGCGGGAGCAGACGGTGGATAGCCGGTCGCGACCTGCGGCGACTGTTGGTAACCACCACCGGCAGGCGGAGGTGGAGGCGGCGGGTAACCAAAGCCCTGCGGCGGAGGAGGTGGCGGATAACCACCGGGTGGAGGTGGCGGAGGCGGATAGTTACCAGGAGGTGGTGGCGGTTGATCGGTCATGGACGCCTTCCAGTGTGGAATTAGCTGGCAACGAGCGTGCTCACCCTAACCTGAGAGGTCCCCAATAGCAGGGCTTTCCACCCGGATTCGATCATGAAAACCCGCGTCGGGCATATCACTATCGGCGGGTTTTGCCGTCGGACAGAAAGCCCAGCAGGTCGTGACGGGTCAGCACGCCGACCGGCTTGCCTTCCTCAACCACCATCACCGCATCGCATTCGCGCAGCGTCTTGGCCGCATTGCTGACCAGTTCCCCTGCACCGATCAACGGCAGCGGCGGGCTCATGTGCACCGATACCGCGTCGGCGAGCTTCGCCCGGCCCTCGAACACCGCAGACAGCAGTTCCCGCTCCGACACGCTGCCTGCGACCTCACCCGCCATCACCGGCGGCTCTGCGCCGACGACCGGCATCTGCGACACGCCGTACTCACGCAGGATGCTGATCGCGTCGCGCACGGTTTCCGACGGATGCGTGTGGACCAGGTCGGGCAGCGCACCCGACTTGCCCCGCAGTACGTCACCGACCGTCGACTCCTCGACCGAACCGTCCAACCGAGTGCGCAGGAAGCCGTACGACGACATCCACGCATCGTTGAAAACCTTTGAGAGATAGCCTCTTCCGCCGTCGGGCAGCAGCACGACCACCAGCGCGTCAGGGCCGGCCTTCTCGGCGACCTTGGCCGCGGCGACGACGGCCATGCCGCACGAGCCGCCTACCAATAGTGCTTCTTCGCGCGCGAGGCGCCGCGTCATCTCGAAGGAGTCGGCGTCGGAGACCGCGATGATCTCGTCGGGCACCGTCGGGTCGTATGCCGACGGCCAGAAGTCCTCGCCGACGCCCTCGACCAGGTAGGGCCGCCCGGTGCCCCCGGAGTACACCGATCCCTCGGGGTCGGCACCGACGACCTTGACCTTCCCGCCGGAAACTTCCTTGAGGTAGCGGCCAGCACCGGTGATGGTGCCGCCGGTGCCGACGCCCGCGACGAAGTGCGTGACCTTGCCGTCGGTGTCGGCCCAGATTTCGGGGCCCGTCGTTTCGTAGTGGCTGGCCGGCCCCATCGGATTGGAGTACTGGTCGGGTTTCCACGCGCCATCGATCTCTTCGACCAGCCGATTGGAGACGCTGTAATAGCTGTCCGGATGATCGGGCGGCACAGCAGTCGGGCACACCACCACGTCGGCGCCATAGGCGCGCAACACATTCTGCTTGTCCTCGCTGACCTTGTCGGGGCAGACGAAGATGCATTTGTAACCGCGCTGCTGGGCTACCAGAGCTAACCCGACGCCGGTGTTGCCGGAGGTCGGCTCGACGATGGTGCCGCCGGGCTTGAGCTCACCGCTGGCCTCGGCGGCGTCGATCATCTTGACCGCGATGCGGTCCTTGGCGCTGCCGCCGGGGTTGAGGTATTCGATCTTCGCCGCGACGGTGCCGGCGCCGTCGGGAACAACTGAGTTCAGCTGTACCAGAGGCGTATTGCCGATGAGCTCACTGATGTGCCGGGCGATGCGCATGCGTCCATCGTCTCAGGCCCGAGAATCGACTACCAGGTCGCCTCTCGGATGTAATCGCCGATCTGCTTCAGCGACCGGCTGGCCTCGGCCACCATGGGGGCGGCCAGCTGGAACACATGCATCTGGCCGGGCCAGACGCGCACCTCAACCGGCACGCCGGCGGCGGCCAACATGTGTGCGGCCTTGCGGGCGTCGCTGACCAGAACCTCGGATCCGGACACATGAATCAGCGTGCGCGGAAGTCCGGGCTCGATGTGGTCGAGTGGCTCGTAGACCTCTTCGGGCTTGCCGTCGACGATATGTCGTTCGGCGGCCTCTTCGATTAGCTCGACGAGCGCGTGAAATGCCTTGGGCGGGAACATCACATCGGTGCGGACGTTCGGGTGGTTGGCCCGGGTTTCGTTGTCGATCTCGAACAGCGGCGACATGGTCACTATGGCGGCCGGCGTCTCCCCGGCCAGGCCCTCCTGTTGCAGCTTCTCGGCCAGCGCCAGGGCCAGGTACCCGCCCGCGGAGTCGCCTGCAAGCACGATCTGGTCGGGTTCGTAGCCCTTGAGGCGCAGCCACTTGTAGGCCTCGTAGCAGTCGTCGAGCGCTTGCCCCACGGAGTGCTTGGGGATCATGCGGTAGTTGACGAGTAGCACCGGGCTGTCGGCAAATTTCGAGAGCGCGGTCACCATTCGACCGTGCGAGTTGGCGCCGCAGGTGAGGAACGCGCCGCCGTGCATGTAGAGAATGACGCTGTGCTTGCCGTCAGCGGGAAGTACGCCACCGGCGCGGACCAGCTGCGCAGTGCAATGCGGCAAAGATATGGTGGCGCGAACGGTGCCGGGAGTTGGCCGCATGACACGCGAAACGAAGTCGACCAAACCCCATGGCCAGGGCAGGCGTGGCGCATAACTACCGATTGCTAGCGTGGGTCGAATAGTTAGCAGAGCCGCGAGAGCAGTCAGCCGCCCAGCGAGACTGGGACCGTCTTCGACAACCTCTACGGGCGCGCCGTCACTGACCGGAAATTTTCGTGGTCTACGCGAGCTAGCTGGGCTGACGCCAGCATGAGACGCTCTCGATACCTTGCTCGGTGCCGTCATCGCCACCACTCCTACGCCTGTGTAGTGCCGGGGTGCCCCAGACTTAACTGGGCTAACCCAACGAGGTTAGCTTGACACCCTATAGACCATTCAACAATTAACTTTTCAAAATCGATACCGGACTTGATACCGCAATGTGACCGCCGGCCGGGTCTTGCCACGCGGAAAGCCCCCGATTTCCCACATAAACTTGTCCCGTGCGCATTCGTGTGGGGCGTCGGTCGACCATCGCCCTGGCGGCGGCAGCCGGGCTGGCTTCCACGGGCACCGTTTACGTCGGGGCCCGTAACCTACTGAGCGGGCAGGCTGACCAGGCGCGACAGGTCATACCCAAGTCGTGGGACATCCCCCCGCGCGCCGACGGCGTATATGCGCCCGGCGGCGGTCCATTCGAGAAGTGGCACCGCGGGATCCCGTTCGATCTGCACCTGATGATCTTCGGCGACTCCACTGCTGCGGGCTACGGCTGCCAGGTCGCCGACGAGCTGCCCGGTGTGCTGATCGCGCGGGGGCTGGCCGAGGAATCCGGCAAGCGCGTGCGGCTCAGCACCAAGGCGATCGTGGGCGCGACGTCGAAGGGGCTGTCGGGCCAGATCGACGCGATGTTCGTCGCCGGCCCGCCGCCGGATGCTGCCGTGATCATGATCGGCGCCAACGACATCACCAAGCCGAACGGCATCGGGCCGTCGGCGCGCAGGGTGGGCCGGGCGGTGCGGCGGTTGCGCGCCAGCGGCGCCGTCGTTGTGGTCGGCACCTGCCCGGACTTCGGGGTGATCACCGCGATCCCGCAGCCACTGCGCTGGGTGGCACGCAGCCGCGGGCTGCGGCTGGCGCGCGCGCAGGCCTCAGAGATCCGGTCGGCTGGCGGTGTGCCCGTTCCGTTCTCGGACCTGCTGGCGCCCGAATTCCGAAAGATGCCCGAGGTGCTGTTCTCCCACGACATGTTTCACCCGTCGGCCGCCGGATACGCGTTGGCGGCCAGCCAGCTGCTGCCCGCGCTCGGTAAAGCTTTGCCGGAGTTCATCGGTCACCCGGTCGCCCAAGACGCTTTGGAGCAGCGATCGGCCGATCACAGCTCGTTGCTGGCCCGCGTGACCAACGTACGCAGGCTGTGGCGTCGCTCGACCGGGGTGCCCGCACCCATCGTGGTGCCCGCCAGCTAGGTTTCTCCTATCACTCGATACGAGGAGCCGTCATGACTGAAGCCGTCATCGTTTCGACCGCGCGTTCGCCGATCGGCCGCGCAGGCAAGGGTTCACTGGTCGATATGCGGCCGGATGACCTGGCCGCCCAGATGGTGCGCGCGGCGCTGGACAAGGTGCCGGGGCTCAACCCCCGCGAGATCGACGACTTGATAATGGGATGCGGGCAGCCTGGCGGTGAAGCCGGCTTCAACATCGGCCGTGCGGTAGCCGTCGAACTTGGCTACGACTTCCTGCCCGGCACCACCGTCAACCGGTACTGTTCGTCGTCGCTGCAGACCACGCGGATGGCCTTCCACGCGATCAAGGCAGGCGAGGGCAGCGCGTTCATTTCCGCTGGGGTGGAAACGGTTTCGCGGTTCCCGAAGGGCACTTCTGACGGCTGGCCGGACTCGCACAACCCGCTGTTCTCCGATGCGGAGCAGCGCTCAATGCAGGCTTCGGCCGGCGCCGAAGAGTGGCACGATCCGCGTGCCGACGGGCTGCTGCCCGACGTGTACATCGCGATGGGTCAGACGGCCGAGAACGTCGCGATCCACACCGGCATCAGCCGCGAGGACCAGGACCACTGGGGTGTGCGCAGCCAGAACCGCGCCGAGGAGGCCATCAACAACGGCTTCTTCGATCGCGAGATCGTCCCGGTGACACTGCCCGACGGCTCGACGGTTTCCAAGGACGACGGGCCACGCGCAGGCACCACCTACGAGAAGATCAGCCAGCTCAAGCCGGTGTTCCGGCCGAACGGCACGATCACCGCGGGCAATGCGTGCCCGCTGAACGACGGCGCCGCCGCGGTGGTCGTGGTGTCGGACGCCAAGGCTCGCGAATTGGGGCTGACGCCGTTGGCGCGCATCGTCGCGACGGGCGTGTCGGGGCTGTCACCGGAGATCATGGGCCTCGGTCCGATCGAGGCGACGCGGAAGGCACTGGCCAACGCGGGCATGACGATCGACGACATCGACCTGTACGAGATCAACGAAGCGTTCGCGGTGCAGGTGCTGGGCTCGGCACGCGAGTTGGGGATGGACCTCGACAGGCTGAACGTGTCCGGCGGCGCGATCGCGCTGGGTCACCCGTTCGGTATGACGGGCGCCCGCATCACTGCGACGCTGCTGAACAACCTGCAGACCCATGACAAGCAGTTCGGTCTGGAGACGATGTGTGTCGGCGGCGGCCAGGGCATGGCGATGATCGTCGAACGGCTGGCGTAGCCAGCGTTCCACTGGCTTTCGTTTCTGCTGCGAAACTGCGGACAGATCGCGCATTCACGAAATTTCACGATCTGTGCGCAGTTTCGACCGCCACGCGCGATCCAGTCGACGGAGAACGTCCACCGAACTATTCGCTTTGACGACCCTGATCCGCGTCCAGCCAATCACGTCGAGATCCTCGGACCGGAGGATGTCATAAGCGAACTGAGCCGGGTCGTTGCGATGCTGCTCACCGTCGTACTCAACGGCGAGCTTCAGGTCCTCCCAACCCATGTCGAGGTAATACCAGCCACGGCCATCCGGTCTCGGCACCGGAATCTGCGTCTGCGGTCGCGGATATCCAGCGCGAATCATCAAGAGCCGCAACCACGTTTCCTTCGGCGACTCTGCGCCGGGGTCGTACAGATCGAGCGCGACGCGTAGCTGAAGCATCCCGCGGGCACCGCGGTGGTGATCAGCGATCACACGCACATCGTCGGCCTTGAAGCGCGTTGCATTACCGAGTGCGTCGAGGCGAGCAACAGCATCGTCGAGTCGACCTCTGCGTCCGATGTCGAAGGCGCTGCGTTCGACAGTCGTGATGCGCATCTGTTCGTACTCCGCCAATTCGTCAGCGCGAAGCCGCATGTCATATGTCCGAAGCCCGCGCGGCCGCCGGGCGTTGGACCAGATCAGCTCGATCGGTAGGTCGTTATCCACCCATCTCGCCCCATGGAGCGCCGACGCCGTCACGCCCGCTATGACACCTTCACGATGCGAGTACAGCCAACCGGCCCTCGCGCGCTCACGCAGCGTCAACACCGCATCTTTCGGTACGTAGACATCCGGGAACTCCGGGCGGTATTCGGCTCGAAGTTCATGCTTCCGAATCGCGCCATTGTTTATCGCCTCACTGCCGATAAACGGACCGTCGAGCATCTCCATGACTCGACTGTCGCTCGTCAGCCTCCGCGAAACTGCTCACAGATCGCAATCTGTGGATGAATGGCGATCTGTGAGCAGTTTCGGCGCAACGCCCTATGCGCAGAATCAACGACAAAGGCCCGGCACATTTCGTGCCGGGCCTTTTCGTCGGGCTGCTAGTTACTGCTATTGAAGTAAGACAGCAGCCGCAGGATCTCCAGGTACAGCCAGACCAGCGTGACGGTCAGGCCGAGCGCGATGCCCCACGCCGCCTTCTCCGGCGCACCTGCGCGGATCGCCTGGTCGGCCTGATCGAAGTCCGCCAGGAAGAAGAACGCCGCGAGGCCGATCATCAAGAGCGAGAACAGGATCGCCATCGGGCCACCGTCGCGCAGCGGTCCGGCGCTGTGGGTGAACAGCCCGATCACCAGGTTCACGAGCATCAGCACGACGGCACCGAAGCCTGCGGCAACAAGGAAGCGGGTGAACTTCGGCGTCACGCGAATGGCGCCGGTCTTGTACACCACGAGCATGCCGAAGAACACGCCGAACGTGCCCACGATGGCCTGGCTGATCAGCGCGCCCGCGCTGATGCCCGACACCATCAAATTGGCGACCACGAACGAGAACGCGCCGACGACCAGGCCTTCACATGCCGCGTAGCTCAGCACGATCGCCGGGTTGTCCTGCTTACGGCCGAAGATCGCGACCAGGATGAGCACCAGGCCACCGATCATCCCAACCATCAGCAGCGGCGTGGCAAGCGCGAGGTTCTGCGCGACCAAGAAGTAGGCGGCCACCGCGACCGCTGCCAACACGCCGAGCGTGATGCCGGTCTTGGTGACGACGTCGTCGATGGTCAGCGGCCGCGCAACGCCCGCCTGCCGCTGCTCGGGGTACGCGCCGGCGTATGGATCGGCCTGTACCGCCTGCGTACCGTAGCCGGCGGCTCCGGTACCGAATTGCGCATAACCGCCCTGCGTCTTAGGCAGGGATCGAAATACCGGGTTGCTGGTCTCGCGCACCGTCGGTTCCTCTCGTGTGCTGTGGTTCGGCAAGTTGGCGAACACACTCTCAACGTTCAACTACCTGGCATCGGTTCCCGAGAGAATCTCCCAGCTAGTTCACAGGAAACCCTACCCGGCGCTGGCGTTATCCGGGCGACGATCTAGATTGCATAAGCGTGGCGGAAAACGAGGATGTCCTAGTAACTGTTGAGAACGGCCTCGGCCTGATCACCCTCAACCGCCCCAAGGCGATCAACTCGCTGACCCACCCCATGGTCACCACGATGTCGAAGGTGCTCGCCGACTGGGAGCAGGACGACAGCGTGCGGGCGGTCGTAGTCGACGGCGCCGGTGAGCGTGGCCTGTGCGCCGGCGGCGACATCGTCGTGATCTATCACAGTGCGCGCGCTGACGGCGCCGAGGCGCGACAGTTCTGGTACGACGAGTATCTGCTCAACGCGCAGATAGGTCGTTTCAACAAGCCATATATCGCGCTGATGGACGGCATCGTGATGGGCGGCGGCGTCGGGGTCAGCGCGCACGGCAGTGTCCGCGTCGTCACCGACACCACGAAAATGGCGATGCCCGAAGTCGGTATCGGCCTGATCCCCGACGTCGGCGGCACGCTCATTTTGTCTCGGGCACCGGGGCGGCTCGGCCTTCACGCCGCGCTGACGGGCGCCAACTTCGACGGCGCAGACGCGATCGCGCTCGGCTTCGCCGACCATTTCGTGCCCCACGACAAGTTGTCCGCCTTCAAGGATGCGATCATCGCCGACGGCATCGAAGCTGCGCTGGCCGCGTACACGCAAAAGCCGCCCCCGAGTCAGCTACTGGCGCAGCAGGATTGGATCGACCGCTGCTACGCCGGCGACACCGCCGAGGACATCATTGCGGCGCTGCGCGCACATGACACGAGCCCCGCCGGCCGCATTGGCGGCATCGCCGCCGTCGACGCAGCCAACCTGATCGCCAGCCGCTCCCCCATCGCGGTCTCCGTGGCGCTGGAGGCCATCCGTCGCGCCGCCAAGCTCGACACACTGGAAGACGTGCTGCGCCAGGAGTATCGGACGTCCTGCGGATCCTCGCGCTCGCATGATCTAGTTGAGGGCATCCGCGCCCAGGTCATCGACAAGGACCGCAACCCGAAATGGTCGCCTGCGTCGCTGGCGGCCGTCACCACCGCCGACGTCGAGGCCTACTTCGCGCCGGCCGACCGCGAACTGGAGTTCTAAAGATGAATGACGAGACCAGATTCTCCGCTATCTTGGTCACCCGTGACGATCGCGTCGGCACCATCACGCTGAACCGACCGAAGGCGCTCAATGCGCTCAACAGTCAGGTGATGAACGAAGTCGTCACGGCTGCAGCCGAATTCGACAACGACCCGGGCATCGGAGCGATCATCGTCACGGGCTCCGGCGAGAAGGCGTTCGCCGCCGGCGCGGACATCAAGGAGATGGCCGAGCTGTCGTTCGCCGACGTGTTCGCCGCGGACTTCTTCGCGGCGTGGGGCCGCTTCGCCGCCACCCGAACCCCCACCATCGCCGCGGTCGCGGGTTACGCGCTCGGCGGTGGCTGCGAGCTGGCGATGATGTGCGATCTGCTGATCGCCGCCGATACCGCGAAATTCGGCCAGCCCGAGATCAAGCTCGGCGTGCTGCCCGGGATGGGCGGCTCGCAACGGCTCACCCGTGCGATCGGTAAGGCCAAGGCGATGGACCTGATCCTCACCGGTCGCAACATGGATGCCGAAGAAGCCGACCGCGCCGGCCTGGTGTCGCGCGTGGTGCCCGCCGACAAGCTGCTCGACGAAGCAAACGCCGTCGCGAAGACCATCGCAGGTATGTCGCTATCGGCGTCTCGGATGGCGAAGGAGGCCGTCAACCGCGCGTTCGAAAGCACGCTGGCCGAAGGGCTGCTCTACGAGCGCCGGCTGTTCCACTCTGCGTTTGCCACCGACGACCAGACCGAAGGCATGAACGCGTTCACCGAGAAACGCCCCCCGAACTTCACGCACAGGTAAATTTCCGTCCGTGACGGACACGGCGGAGACCACCGAGGACACCCCTCCGCAGGAGAAGCCCGCCAAGAAGCCGTGGTGGGAGCGGCATTACACCTTCACCGGCACGGCCGTCGGCCTGGTCTTCATCTGGCTCTCGCTGACGCCGTCGCTGCTGCCGCGCGGGCCGTTGTTCCAAGGCATCGTCAGCGGTGCCGCAGGCGCCATCGGTTACGCCATCGGCGTGTTCGCGGTATGGCTGGTGCGCTACATGCGCTCGAAGGACACCAGCCCGCCGGCACCGCGGCAAGCGTGGCTAGGACTTCTGGTCATCGGTGTCATCGGTCAGATTCTGATGATCATCTACTTCCACATCTGGCAGGACGATGTGCGCGACCTCAACGGCGTTCCGCGCCTTGGGTTCTGGGACCACCCGCTGACTGCGGTCCTGTCGATCGTTGTGCTGTTCGCGTTGGTCGAAATCGGCCAGCTGATAGGCAGATTCGTGCGCTTCCTAGTGCGCAAAGGGGATCGCTTTGTGCCGCCGCGTATTTCGGCCGTCATCGTCGTAGGCCTGCTTCTCGCGTTGACCATCGCGCTGCTCAACGGCGTGGTGGCTCGTTTCGCCATGAGCACCATCAACAAGACGTTCTCGGCCGTCAACGACGAGACCGACCCCGATTTCCCGGCGCCGACGTCGAGGCTGCGGTCAGGCGGGCCGGAGTCGCTGGCGAGCTGGGAGTCGTTGGGCCATCAGGGCCGGGTGTTCGTGTCCGCAGGCCCGACGGTCGACGAGCTCACCACGTTCAACGGCGCACCGGCGATCGAACCGATCCGCGCCTACGCGGGACTGCATTCCGCCGACGGCATCAAGGCGACCGCCAAACTGGCCGCCGAAGAGCTGCGCCGCGAGGGCGGGCTGGACCGCGCCGTGGTCGCCGTCGCGACCACCACCGGCACCGGCTGGATCAACGAGGCGGAGGCGTCCGCACTGGAGTACATGTACAACGGCAACACCGCGATCGTGTCGATGCAGTACTCGTTCCTGCCGAGCTGGCTGTCGTTCTTGGTCGACAAGGAAAACGCGCGCCAGGCCGGCCAGGCGCTGTTCGAAGCCGTCGACGCCTTGGTCAGGGAGCTACCCGAGGGCAAGCGCCCGAAGCTCGTCGTATTCGGTGAAAGCCTGGGCTCGTTTGGTGGCGAGGCGCCGTTCCTCGCCCTCAACAACCTCATCGCTCGCACCGACGGCGCGCTGTTCTCCGGGCCGACGTTCAACAACACGATCTGGGAAGACCTGACTCGCAACCGCGACAAGGACTCCCCGATGTGGCTACCCATCTACGACAAGGGCGACAACGTCCGCTTCGCGGCGCGTTCAGAGAACCTCGGCAGGCCAGCGGATCCGTGGGGCCACCCGAGGGTGGTGTACCTGCAGCACGCTTCCGATCCGATCGCGTGGTGGAACGTCGATCTGCTGTTCTCCAAACCGGATTGGCTGAAGGAACCACGCGGCTACGACCTGTCGCCGCGGATGGAGTGGATCCCGATCGTGACGTTCCTTCAGGTGTCCGCCGATATGGCCGTCGCGGTCGACGTGCCCGACGGGCACGGCCATGTCTACGTCAGGGACGTCGCCAACGCCTGGGCCGCCATTCTGCAGCCACCGGGCTGGACGCCGGAGAAGACCGAGAAGCTGCGCCCCCTGCTATCAAACGACGAAAACGCTTAGACCAGAACACCTTCGGCCTTCAAAGCGTGGTAGCCGCCGACCACGTCGGTGGCGCGGTGCAGTCCGAGATCGACGAGCGCAGCGGCGGCCAAGCTCGAGGTGTAACCCTCCGAGCACAGCACGACCCATTCGACGTCGTCACCGACGGCCTGCGGCAACCTGGCGTCGCTTGTCGGATCGCAGCGCCACTCGAGCACATTGCGCTCGATCACCAGAGCGGCGGGCACGTCGCCCTCGCGCTCACGCTGAGCCTGCGGACGGATATCGACCAAGAGCGCACCACGCTCGAGTGCCGCGGGCACCTCACGCGCAGAGAGCCTGCGCAGCCGCGAGCGGGCCTGATCCAGCACCCTTTCGATTCGACTCATCATCCCTCCGGAGCATCTGTGAGTTCGGTTCGCTTGCGGCGCAATGTCTTCCGCTCAGTCACCTCGTAGTAGGACATCGCCGTCAGCGGCGGGGAATATGCATGCACACTGAGCGTGGGGTTGACCGGCGTCGACAGATCCCGCTCGGGTGTCCAGACGACGTCATGCACCCAACCGAGCGGGAAGGCGGCCTGATCGCCGGCCCGAAGGCGGCGGCGGCGCAACGCCTCGCCGTCCCAACGGGTCTCCCGCAGTGCACCGGACACCACCGTCAGCGCGCCCAGCGAGCCGCCGTGGTCGTGCAACTCGGTCGAGCGATCCGGCACCCAACTGATCAGCCAGACGTCGAGTTCGTCGTCGCCGTGCAGTCGAGTGAACCAGCGCTCATCCGTCGGTGGCCCGTCGGCGGGCAGCAACCTCTCGAATCGGCCCGAAAGTACGTCGTCGGCGTAGCGATCGGTGGCTTGCATCAGGTCCGGCAGCCGCAGGCGGGTCGGCGAGGACACTGCGGGGGCGGCAGAGGACAACACAGCAGGCTGTGCGGAAACCATGACGGACTCCAGAAATGACGGGAACGGATCGGGCGGTCGGCGCTAGGGCCGACAACACTCGCCGAGGGGGCCGATGGCCCGCGCGAGAAATCCGATCGTCACGGCCACCAGTGTGGCATCGCTTAATGGGGGCGCGGCGGCGCACACCGGGGCCGCATCCACGCGTTTCGGTAACCGGCCTGCTCAAGCGCGCTAATCTCACTAGATTCACGATGAACTTAACTCGGTGTCCCGTTATGGGACGAGGCGCCAGAGCGGGCGCGGTCGCGTTGCATAGATTGGGCGGCATGCGCAGGTACCCCCAACGCGTCGTCCTGTTGGTTGCTTTGATGGTGCTCGCGATCGCCGGGTGTTCGTCGAATGAACAGAAGCCGTCGACGCCGACGACCTCTACGAGCGAGCCGCCGCCTCTGCCTGCGGCACCCGCACAGCCAGGAGCGATCGGCGTCTCCCCCGGCGGCGTCACCACCAGGGTCGACGTCCCGGCCGACGCAACGGAATCGCAGTACGGGCAGGCCTGCCATGCGGCCAAGGTCTGGATGGACGAGCAGCACGCCGACGACCCGAAGACGCTCGTCGAGCCGTACCTGAAGCTGATCCAGGCGCCCGACTTCATCGGGCCGGGGAACTTCAATACCCCGTGGGCAAACCTGACGCCTGCGCAACAGGCGGGCGTCATCGTGGCCATCACCGCCGCGGGCAACGGCCAGTGTGAGTAGCCGCACCGGCGCAAAATAGCGGTATGGCTTCAAAGCGTGTCGCGCTCGCTCTTGGCAGCGGCGGCGCGCGCGGATACGCCCACATCGGCGTCATCGACGAACTGCGCGACCGCGGCTACGACATCGTCGGGATCGCAGGGTCGTCGATGGGTGCCCTCGTCGGCGGGTTGCAGGCCGCGGGCAAGCTCGACGAATTCTCCGACTGGGCCAAGTCATTGACACAGCGGGCGGTGCTGCGGCTGCTCGATCCGTCGATCGCCGCCGCGGGAGTGCTGCGCGCGGAGAAGATCCTGGACGCTGTCCGCGACATTCTCGGCGAAGTGACAATCGAGGAGCTGCCGATTCCCTATACCGAGGTGTCCACCGACCTGCTATCGGGGAAATCCGTTTGGCTGCAACGTGGTCCGGTGGATGCGGCAATCCGGGCCTCGATCGCCATCCCAGGCGTGATCACCCCGCACGTGTTCGACGGACGGTTGCTCGCCAACGGCGGCATCCTCGACCCGTTGCCGATGGCGCCGATCGCCGCCGTCAACGCGGACCTCACTATCGCGGTCAGTTTGGCGGGCAGCGAGACGGGCGGCCGCTACGAGCCGACCGAAACCGAACCGCGAGCGACCTCCGAATGGTTGAGCCGGATGTGGCGAAGCACGACCGCGTTGTTCGAACGCACGGGTGCCGCTCCCGACGAGTCCGCCGAGGAACTGGTCGACGTATCCAAGGAAGAGCCAGTAGGTCCGGTTGAGCAAGTGCCGCGGCTGGGGAGCTTCGAGGTGATGAATCGGACCATCGACATCGCGCAGGCGGCGCTGGCACGGCACACGCTGGCGGCGTATCCGCCCGATGTGTTGGTCGAGGTGCCGCGGACTGCATGCCGAAGCCTGGAGTTCTATCGCGCGGCCGAGGTCATCGACATCGGCCGCGAGCTGGCCGTCGCTGTGCTCGACGAGCTCGAAAAGTCAACGCAGGAAAGCTGATTCAGCTGCCGAGGAAGTCCGCGATCGCAGCGGCGGTCCGTCGGCCTTGCTCACGGCCAGCCAGCGCGGAAGGCTTGCGGCAGGCGGGATCCAGTGGATTGGGACCGAACGCGGCGATCGACGCGGCGTCGGCGAACACCCCGAACGTGGCGCCGCCGAACGCGTCGACCTCTTCGCCCGCACCGGCGCTGAACGGAGACGGCGTGTTTCGGCCCGACGGCACCAGCACCACCGCGACATCGCAGTCGTTCGCGAGCCTCATGTTGACGCTGCTGCCGACGCCGCCGTCCATGTAACGCCGGCCGCTGATCGTGACCGGCGGCCAGACGGCCGGAACAGCACAGCTGGCGGTCACCGCGTCGACCAGGCCGACACCCGAGTCGTTGTCGAAGGTGACCAGCTCGCCGGTGGCGGTGTCGATCGCGGAGATCCGCAGCACGCGCTGCGGCCAGTCGTGCGAAGGCAGTCGCTGCGCGATCACCTGGCGGCGCACTGCTTCGCTGACGGTCGGTGTCGACAGCGCCACGGCGCCGATCTTCTGCAGCTTCTCCGCCTGCGTCGTGTTCGGCGCCAGCATCGCGGCGAGGAACATGTCGGTGATCTCGTCGATGCCGACATTGGGGTTGAGCTCGGCCGATGACGTGGTGGTCTGCCGGTCGAACAGCGCGTCCAGCCCTAGTCCGCTGCTCAGCTGAGCGGCGACCGTCGATCCTGCCGAGGTGCCCACCAGCACGTCGGCGTCCACCAGGGCCTGCGCGGTGTCTGGCGACTCGTCGGCGATGCCCCGCAGAATGCCGGTCTCCCATGCGATGCCCGCCAGCCCTCCACCGGCCAGCACCAGCGCGCGTTTCGTTGCCACGGCAGCGAGTGTGCCAGGCCCCCGTTAGGGTCCAGACATGCGCATTGTCGTAGCCCTGGTCGTCGGCGGGTTAGTCGGATTCGCACCGAGCGCGGTTGCCGAGCCGCCCGCACCGCCCGAGCCGATCATCCCGCCGCCGGCGCAGCCCGCGAACATCGGCGATCTGAAGTTCACCGCGACCGACTATTACAACAGCGGCGCCTACCTGACCGACCTGCAGATCGCAACCGCGCCTGCGATCTCCTGGATCAACGACGAGGCGCCGCGGGTGGACCGGCCAGCGGTGGTCTTCGATATCGACGAGACGGCGCTGTCGAACTGGGAAGGTCTGAAAGCCAACGACTTTGGCCGTTTCAACGGCCCCTGCGACCGATTGCCGCAAGGCCCGTGCGGCTTGATCGCGTGGGATCAGCGGGCGCAGTCGACGGTGATCCAGCCGACGATGGACGTCTTCAGGACGGTGCGTGATCGTGGTGCGGCGATCTTCTTCATCACCGGACGTGATGAGACCCAGCGCACGGCCACCGAACGCAATCTGCAGGCCGTCGGCTACACGGGCTATACCCAGTTGATCATGGAACCCGCTGGCGCCCACTATGTTTCGGCCGCGGACTTCAAAGCGCCGCAGCGAGAGAAGATCGAGCAGCAGGGCTACACGATCATCGCGAATCTCGGTGATCAACCATCCGACCTGGCCGGCGGCTTCTCCGAGCAGACCTACCTTCTGCCGAACCCGTTCTATCGCATTCCCTGATCACGCCACCGAGGCGTGCTGGGAGGCCGCGGCCCGCGGGGTCAAATCCTGATGGCGCAGTTGATGTTTGGGTGAATCCGGGAATGCGATGCGACGCTCGATCTGCAGGTCGTCGTCGACATGCACCAACTCCCCCGGTGCCAGCGGCTGCCAGTCATCGTCGTCCATCGGCTCGCTGGCGAACACCACCGAGGCATCTGACGTCAGCTCGTCGCAGTGGGCGGTGATGCGGGGGCTGCGCATCCGCAGCCGCCGGTTGTCCACGTCGCGGCGGTCGAGGAGATACAGCTCATGGGTCTCGGGATAGCGCAGCGCCCACATGTCGGTCGCCGTGCTCAGCAGGATGTTGACCGCAAAGATCGGCACGGTTTGGGCCAGCCAACCGATCGCGTCGACGATGCCCGCGCCGACATCGTCGCCGCGCCTGATGCAGCCGGTGATCAACGCGAAGATTCGCTCCGAGTCCGTCTCGCCGACCACCAAATCGTCGACGCCGAGGTCGGCGAGCCGCGCGTCGATCACATCCAGCGCCTCGACGACGCCGTTGTGCGCGAAGATCCGGTTGTCCTGCAGGAACGGGTGGGTGTTGCGGGGCTCTAGCGCAGCGCTCGACGAATACCGGACGTGGGCAATGAACGTCGTGCCGGTCAGCTCGTGCGCCTCGGTCGCGAACGCCTGGTCCTGCCAGGCCGCGATCGGTTGCTTGTAAACCCCCGGCTTACCGCAGGCCGCGAACACCCCCAGCCCGGTCCCGTCGGGATTGCGCTTGCTCTGCTCGGCGAGGTTATCGGGCGCATCGAGCAACCAGAACGTCGCGGTAACCACGCGTTTGTCGGCATGAAGGCCGAACAGTCGGCACATGGCCCGATGGTAGCGTGACGGAATGGTTGACACCATGCGTGCCGAGCGTTTCTACGCTGACTCCAAAACCATTGCGGTGGAGGATGTTCCGATTCCAGAGCCGGGTCCCGGCGAGGTGCTCGTCAAGGTCGCGTTCTGCGGCATCTGCCATTCCGATCTCAGCCTGATCAACGGCACCTTCCCCGCACAGCTGCCGGTGGTGACGCAGGGCCATGAGGCGTCGGGCACTATCGCCAAGCTGGGCCCCGATGTCACCGGCTGGTCAGAGGGCGACCGCGTGATCGTCGCTGCAGGCAGGCCCTGTACAACATGCCCGAAATGCCGGCGCGGCGACATCCCCAATTGCCAGCGGCTTCAGTTGATGGCCTTCGCCTATGACGGCGCGTGGGCCGAGTACACGGTCGCGCAGGCCGTCGGCCTGACCCGGGTGCCCGAGAACATGCTGCTCGAGCAGGCCGCGATCCTGGCCGACGCGGTGTCCACGCCGTTCGGCGCGGTGGTGCGCACCGGGCGGGTGGGCATCGGAGAATCGGTCGGCGTGTGGGGTGTCGGCGGCGTCGGCACGCACATCGTCCAACTGGCCCGACTCGTCGGTGCCGCGCCAGTGCTCGCGATCGACATCAAGCCCGCCGTGTTGGACCGAGCGCTGGAATTGGGCGCCGACCACGCGCTGGACGCAAGCGACCCCGCGCTGCGCGACAAGATCGCCGAGATCACCGGCGGCAGAATGTTGGATGTGGCTTTCGATGCGGTCGGTCTGAAGTCGACGTTCGAGCAGGCACTCGACTGCATCACCGTTGGCGGGCGTCTCGTCGGCGTGGGGATGAGCGCCGAGGCTCCGAGCGTTGGTCCAACCAGCATGTTCGGACTGACGCAGAAGCACGTGGTGGGCCACCTGGGCTACCAGAATGTCGACATCGAAACACTGGCCACCTTGGTGTCCCTGGGCCGGCTTGATCTGTCGCGCTCCATCAGCGACGTCGTCTCCCTGGAGGACGTCAGGGTCGGCATCGAGAAGCTGGAACGCCAGGAGGGCAACCCGATTCGGATCTTGGTGCAGCCGTGACGGAGCTGGCGGCCCGGGTGGCCTTGGTGACCGGCGCGTCGGGCGGCATCGGCAAGGGCATCGCCCGGGCGCTCGCCGACGAGGGCGTGGATCTGTTCCTGACGTACGGCCGCCATGCTGATGATGCCGAGGAAGTTGCCACCCACGCCCGCGGCGTCGGCAGACGCGTCGTCGTCGGATCGGCGGACCTGGCGGACCCGGCCGCGCCGGCCCGCTTGGTCGCGCGGGCCGTGAGTGACCTGGGCGGCGTCGACATCCTGGTCGCCAACGCCGGCACCGCAGACGTAAAGGGTTGGCAGGACATCGATCTCGAGTCGTGGAATGCGACGCTGGCGATCAACCTGACGGCACCGTTTCTGCTGGCGCAGCAGGTGCTGCCCGCGATGGTAGAGAAGCGGTTCGGAAGGGTGTTGTTCGTTTCGTCGGTGGCCGGCCTCAACGGCGGCGTCGTCGGCGCCCATTACGCCGCGAGCAAGGCTGGGCTGCACGGCTTGATGCATCACCTGGCGCCGCGGGTGGCCGCCGACGGCGTCACCGTCAATACGTTGGCGCCTGCGTTGATCGGCGACACCGGAATGTTCCCCGTCGACCCGGATAGCGCCACCCGCACACCGATGCCGATTCCGGTCGGCCGCGCGGGCCGGCCCGCCGAGGTGGCGGACATGGCAATTGCCATGCTGCGCAACGGGTATCTGACCAACAAGGTGGTCACGCTGGACGGCGGTATCCTGCCGCGCTGATGCGACTTGTGTGCTAGCTCAACCGCGGCGCCGCCTTGCCGCTCATCAACGGCAGGTCCAGATACGTGGCGATGCCGGGCTCGGCAGCGCACACCGCGGGAATCGAGTTCACGCAGTGCGCGGCCGTACCGACGATGCCGTACTCCGGACCCTCACCGCCGATTGCCGATTGAAAGCCCTTGATGCTCACCGTGATATCCGGGTTGCCGCGGACCTCGATCTCGTAGCGCTGCCCCTCGGAGCCGAATGTCCATGCGGGGTCGAGGTTTTCCTCACCCATCAACCAGTTCACGGTCACGAGCACGACGACCTCGTCGCCGACGAGCGCCTCCCAGTGGAACTTTCGAGCAGCGACCTGGCCCGGCTCGATGACCCCGATCGGCGAGTCGATAGGCGCCGTCGCCACCGCGATCTCCTGCGTAGACCGCACCTTCGGGTCGGCGTTGAAACCCAGCTTGTCCACACACATCTGAACCGACTGGATGAAGCCGCCGTCGAGCAGCTTCTGCATCGGCCCCGACAGCGCCTTCTCCGGCACTTCGCCGAAGCCCATTATGTGGCGCACCACATCCGGCGCCTCATAGGACCGCAGGTCGGAAAACTCCTCGGCGCGAACGAATGTCACGCCCGTGGACATGATGGAGAACATCAGCGGAAACTTCTCGCTGATGCCGCCAGGCGCCATTCCGGTGCCGTGCAACGTTGCGTTGCCTTCCAACGCCGCCTCGCGCAACGACGCACCTTGCCGCTCGCTGGGATAGACCCAGCCCACCGGTGTCACGACGTTCTTGCCCGACCGCAGCAGCGCCGCCACCTCGTCGGGGTTCGGCAACAGCGGCGCGTACACCACGGCGTCGGCATCGAGGGCCAGGATCTCGTCGACGCTATTGGTTGCGATGACACCCAGCGGCTCACCACCGATGATCGAGCCGACGTCCTTGCCCGCCTTGTCCTGCGAGTGCACCCAGCACCCGGCTAGTTCCAGGTCAGGGTGCTCCAGCACGCCCTTGATGGCGGCGACGCCGACACCCCCGGTTGCCCACTGCACGACCCGCAGGCCCATATCAACTCCTTGACAGCGGTAGGAAAACTAGAACACGTTCTACTCCGGTCTACACCACAAAACAGCCGCCGCGGGTGACAATTGGCGCGATGACCAAGATCGGATTCGGTGTGCTGGGACCGCTACAGGCGACGGTCGACGGCAAATCCGTGTCGCTGGGCACCCCGAAACAACGCGCTGTGCTCGCCGTGCTGGTGATGAACCGCAACCGGCCGGTCGGAATCGACTCGCTGATCACTGCGGCGTGGGAACAGTGGCCACCGTCGGAGGCGCGGGCCAGCTTGCACTCCTACATCTCAAACCTGCGCAGGCTACTCGGCGACTCGCGCTCGATGCTGGAAAACGCGCCACCGGGATATCGGCTCACGGTCGACGACACCGCCTGCGACATCGGCCGATTCATTCTCGAGAAGACGGCGGGCGTGCAGGCTGCCGCCGCAGGTCAATTCGAGCAAGCCAGCCGCCACCTGACGACGGCGTTGGCGGAATGGCGCGGACCCGTGCTGGAGGATCTGCGCGACTTCCAGTTCGTCGGCGCGTTCGCCACCGCGCTCACCGAGGACAAGGTGGTGGCGCACACCGCGCGGGCGGAGGCCGAAATCGCCTGTGGGCGTGGCTATGCCGTCATCGGTGAACTCGAATCGTTGACGATCGAACACCCGTACCGCGAACCACTGTGGGCGCAACTGATCACCGCGTACTACCTGTCCGACCGACAGTCGGAAGCACTCGATGCTTTCCAGCGGCTGAAGACCACGCTCGCCGACGATCTCGGCATCGATCCGGGCCCGACGGTGCGTGCGCTGCACGAGCGGATCCTGCGCCAAGAACCGTTGGACGTGAAGAAAGCCGCTAAGACCACCGCCGTGCACACCGTCCACAACATCGGACTGCGCACCTCGGTGGACATGTCGCACACGCACGCAAACCTGCGATCGGCAGCCGGGCACGCCTTTCCGTTGCGGGCAGCGGCCACCCGGATCGGGCGGCTCACCGACAACGACATCGTGCTCGACGATGCGAATGTCAGCCGCCACCACGCCGTCATCATCGACACCGGCACGAGTTTCGTGATCACCGATCTGCGCTCGGCCAACGGGGTCGACGTGGGCGGGCAGCGTATCCGCGGCACCGCGACCTTGGCCGACGGCGACCGGATCCGCATCTGTGACCACGAATTCACCTTTGAGATCGCGCCGCAGCAGACCTAGCCACGACGCCAAGAATCCTTCAAGAATCCGCCAAGGCCGCGATCCAGAACGCCCACTACGTCTGCAGCGCGCTCGATGAGGGCGCCGACCCTGCCGACCTCGGCCTGGAGATCCTGAACAACACGGACCTGACCACTCATCAGGCGGCGGTCTTCGTGGTCACCGCGGTGAACGCCTACTGCCCCGAATACGCCGGCTACTTCGAATAACCCCTCCCCATGCGGGGGCCTCGCTGCGGCGGCGAGGCCCCCGCACCTTTTTGGCGGCGGTCCCGTCGACAAAAAGGTGCGGGGGCCGAAACGGCATTCCAGCACGCCGTTGCTCGAGCTTTCCGTGCGCGGCTGCAGTCTCGTCGCGCACGTCGCCCTAGACAGTTCGCCCCCTATGTGTTTCTGTCGGTGGCATGGCAAACAAGGTTTTCGTCGTCGGTGTTGGGATGACGAAATTCGAAAAGCCGGGCCGACGCGAGGGGTGGGACTACCCCGAGATGGCGCGCGAATCCGGCACCAATGCACTCAAGGACGCCGGCATCGACTTCTCCGAGGTCGACCAGGGCTTCGTCGGTTACGTCGCGGGCGACTCGACGTCGGGTAACCGCGCACTCTACGAGTTGGGCATGACCGGCATCCCGATCGCCAACGTCAACAACAACTGTTCAACCGGCTCGACGGCGTTATTCCTTGCCGCACAGACGATTCGGGGCGGTTTGGCTGACTGCGCGATCGCGCTCGGCTTCGAGAAGATGCAGCCCGGCCCGCTGCAGGGCGGCGCGGAGGACCGCGAATCGCCAATGGGCAAGCACGTCAAGGCCATGGCCGAGATCGACGAGTTCGCCTTCCCCGTCGCGCCATGGATGTTCGGCGCCGCAGGCCGCGAGCACATGCGCCAATACGGCACCACCGCAGAGCATTTCGCGAAGATCGGGTACAAGAACCACAAGCATTCGGTGAACAACCCGTATGCGCAGTTCCAGGAGGAGTACAGCCTCGACGACATCCTTGCGGCGAAGATGATCTCGGATCCGCTGACCAAACTGCAGTGCTCGCCGACCTCCGACGGATCGGGCGCGGCGATCGTGGCCAGCGAGGCGTTCGTCGACAAGCATGGGCTGGCAGGCCAGGCGGTGGAGATCGTCGGACAGGCGATGACCACCGACTTCGATTCGACTTTCGACGGCAGCGCCAAGAACCTGATTGGTTACGACATGAATGTCCAAGCCGCACAGAAGGTTTACGATCAGTCCGGCCTCGGCCCGTCCGACTTTCAGGTGATCGAACTGCACGACTGCTTCTCGGCCAACGAGCTGCTGCTGTACGAGGCCCTTGGCCTGTGCGCCGAGGGCGAGGCGCCCAAGCTGATCGACAACAACGACACCACTTATGGCGGGCGTTGGGTCGTCAACCCGTCCGGCGGGCTGATTTCGAAGGGCCATCCGTTGGGTGCGACGGGACTTGCGCAATGCGCCGAGCTGACGTGGCAACTGCGCGGCACGGCCGACAAGCGGCAGGTCGACAACGTCACCGCCGCGCTGCAGCACAACATCGGCCTCGGTGGGGCCGCGGTGGTCACGGCGTATCAGCGCGCCGAGCGGTAGTCACTACTCCTCGCGAGCAGACGCAAAGTGCCCCTTTTCCTCGGCGTGTCGGGGCATTTTGCGTCTGCTCGCGCTGGGGAGGACTATTGAACTATGCGCAAGAAGTTGATGGTCACCGCGATGGTTGCGGGTGTGTGCGGAGCGATCGCCGCCCCCGCGGGCCTCGCGTCTGCTGATGAGTCGGCGCAGCAGACGATCAGTCGGCTGCAGAGCGAGGGCTACACGGTCAACATCGACCGCATCGGCACCGGTCCGATGGATCAGTGCGTGGTCACCAACGTAAGAAACCCTCAGCAAGTCACGCAGTGGGTGCCGTACACCGGGCCCGGCAGAAATGGCGATCGCGTGCTCGTACAGGTGGTTACGAGCCAGACGATTTCGGTGACCCTGAACTGCTCACGCTGAGCTGACGCAGCAGCCCTCGCAATGTCAGTGTGCTGAGCAGTCCAGCGACACGGTGACTGTCCGGTCAACGATGACGGGAACGACGCCGCCGCGATCACGGTCACCGAGCACAGGCACGAATTCCGTTCGATTCCTTGGGTTTCGCACATTGGTGACCACGCACTGCGACAGCGGTGCGCTGCCGACCCGGTCGATCTTCACGTCGAAGCCCTGAGCCTGCAGCGAGCCGATGGTGACGATTGCGGACTCGGCGTTGGCCAAACCCGCAGGGGCGAGGATCAAACCGCAAGCCGCTGCGGCCAACCCGATCAGTGTGAGCAAGATGGCACGCATGGCGAGCCTCCGTTTCTTTCCGTTGAGTGGATGTCAGCCGGTTCAACGGGCGGAGGTCGAAGGGGGTTCAAAGGAATTTGAACGACTTTGCGTGCGCATAGAAAGGCCCGGCCGGAGGGGCTCGGCCGGGCCTTCCTTCGCGCGCCCTACACCGGCACAGGGATTCGCTCCTGTGGCGGCTCTTCGGCGTGCGGGGCGCGATCGTCATCAATCATGGTGAGCTCGTCGAACGGGTCCTCTCCACCCAGCACGGCGTCCACCTTGTCGCGGTCGATCGTCTTGGTCCACGAGCCAACGAGCACTGTCGCGACGGCATTACCCGAGAAGTTCGTCACCGCGCGGGCTTCGGACATGAACCGGTCGATGCCGACGATCAGGCCGACGCCGTCCAGCAGGTCGGGGCGGTGGGCCTGCAGGCCCCCGGCCAGCGTCGCCAGGCCTGCGCCGGTGACACCGGCGGCGCCCTTGGAGGCGACGATCATGAAGACCAGCAGACCGATCTGCTGACCGACGGACATCGGGGCGCCCATCGCGTCGGCGATGAACAGCGACGCCATGGTCAGGTAGATCGCGGTGCCGTCCAGGTTGAACGAGTAGCCGGTCGGCACCACGACACCGACGGTGCTGCGGTCGACACCGAGGTGCTCCATCTTCGCGATCAGCCGCGGCAGCGCCGACTCCGACGACGACGTCGAGAAGATCAGCAGGTACTCGCGGGCCAGGTAGCGCACCAGCTTGAAGATCGAGACGCCGGACACCACGCGCAGGATGACGCCCAGTACGCCGAACACAAACAGCACACAGGTGATGTAGAAGCCGAGCATCAGCGTCAGCAGCTGGGTGACGGCGCTCCAGCCGGTCTGGCCGACGACGTTGGCGATCGCGCCGAACGCGCCGATCGGGGCCAGCCACAGAATCATGACGAGCACCTTGAAGACGAGCTTCTGCAGATGCTCGATGCCGCGCAGGATTGGCTGGCCCTGGCGACGCATCGCCTGCAATGCGAATCCGACGAGCAGCGCCACGAACAGCGCCTGCAGCACGTTGCCCGCCGTCAGCGCGGAGAACAGCGTGTCGGGAATGATGTGCTGGACGAAGTCCATGAGGCCGCCGGACTCATGCGCCTTCTCGGCGAGTTCGGCGCCCTTGCTCGCGGTCTTTTCGGTGATGTGCATGCCGCTGCCGGGGTGGATCAGGTTGCCAACCACCAGGCCGATCGCCAACGCGAACGTCGACATCACCAGGAAGTAGACGAACGCAAGACCGCCGACCTTGCCGACGGTGGCGGCTTTGCGCACCGAGCCGATGCCGAGCACGATCGTGCAGAAGATGACCGGCACGATCATCATCTTGATCAGGCTGACGAACATCGTGCCGAGCACGCCGACGCTCTTGCCGACCTCGGGCGCCACCAAGCCGACAACGATGCCGGCAAGCACCGCGCCGATGACGGCGATGTAGAGCCAGTGGGTGCGGTCGCGGCGGCGCGGCGGCTCGGATACCGGCTGCCTTTCCAAACTCGTGGTCATGCGTCCCTCCAGGTCGAATTGCAAAAGTGGTCTGCAAGGATGTTCGGCGAGGACGTGAGCCAGGTCACGTTTTAGTTCATTACGTTCAGGAGCGTGCGCTTGAACAGGTCGCGGCCCGGGTCCATCGGCCGCCCGCGGCCGTGGTCCCTCGCCACCCAGGCGATCGTCCTGCAGATCCTCGTGATCGCCGTCGTCGTGCTGGCAGGCAGCGCGCTGGCGTTGTTCGACGCCGCCCGCGACGGTGACAGCGCCGCGCGTCAACAAGTGCTTGGCATCGCCACTGCGCTGGCCGATTCCCCGTCGACGGCCGCAGCGATCCAATCCGGGAGGGCCACAGAGACTTTGCAACCGGTCACCGAGGCCGTCCGCAAGAACACCGACATCGCGTTCATCACGATCATGGCGCCCGACCGGACGCGCTTCACCCACACCGACCCCACGCAGATCGGCGGGAAGTACATCGGCACCATCGACCCCGCGCTGCGAGGCGACACGTTCACCGAGGTATACACCGGCACGCTGGGCCCTTCGATCCGCGCGGTCGCGCCGGTGCGCGATCGCAGCGGGCACATCGTCGGACTGGTCTCGGCGGGCATCCTGCAGCAGAGCCTGGCCGATCGCTGGCGCACGCAGGTGCCGACCATCGTCGGGGTCAGCATCGGTGCACTGGCGATAGCCCTTGTCGGGGTGTGGGCGATCCGGCGGCGGTTGTTGCGTCAGACGCACGGCCTGCGGCCCGACGAGCTACGGGTCATGTACGAACACCACGATGCGATCCTGCATTCGGTGTCCGAAGGACTGATCGTGTTGGACCGCAACGGCGTGGCGGTGGTCAACGACGAGGCGCGCAGGCTGCTGGCGCTACCGCCCGGCCCGGTGGATCGGTCGGAACTGCCGGAGTTCCTGCGTACTTACAACCCCGGGGCGCGCGACGAGGTGCACGTGACCGAGAATCGGGTGCTGGTGGTCAACCGCTCCCACATCGAGAACGCGCCACGCGACTCCGAAGTCGTCACCATCCGCGACCGCACCGAATTACAAGGCGCGCTAGGAGAACTCAGCTCGCTGAAGGTGCTCACCGATACGTTGCGCGCGCAGGCGCACGAGGCAGCCAACAAGCTGCACACCATCGTCACGATGGTCGAGATGGGCCGCGCCGACGAAGCCGTCACGTTCGCCACCAACGAACTCGAGCTATCCCAGCAACTCGTCGACCGGCTTTCCAGCGCCGTCGGCGAGCCTGCTCTGGTGGCCCTGCTGCTCGGCAAGACGGCCCAGGCCGACGAACGGGGTATCGAGCTGACCGTCACCGAGGAGACCCATCTGCCGTCGAACGCCGACGATCTCGCGCTGTCAGGCCCGGAGATGGTCACCGTGCTCGGCAACCTGATCGACAATGCGATGGACGCCTGCGACCGCGACGACCCGTGGATCGAGGTGACGGTCGCGCAGGACAACGGCACGCTGTTGATCCGGGTGGCCGACAGCGGCCCCGGTATGGACGCCGAAGCCTTCGAAAAGGCCATGCAGCGCGGTTATTCGACGAAATCCGGCTCTGACGCCGAACAGCACGGTCTGGGTCTGGCGTTGGTTGCGCAGGTCGTGAAACGACACAACGGCACGCTGACCGCCGATGTGACCTACGGTTCGGTGGTGACAGTGACGGTGAAATCGTGATCAGCGTGCTGATCGTCGAGGACGAGCCGCTGATCGCCGAGGCGCATCGTACGTATCTCGGTCGGCTGTCGGGGTTTTCAGTCGTCGCTGTCGCACACACCGCCCGCGATGCCATGCGCGCCGCGTCGGAAGCGCTCGCGGCCGAGACGCCAATTGATTTGGTGCTGCTCGATATTGGACTGCCCGACGCCAACGGCATCGCGCTGGCGTCGGGCCTGTCGGGCCTGCGCCCTGCACCAGACATCATCGCGATCACGTCCGAACGTGATCTGGAGATGGTGCGGGCCGCCGTCGGCCGCGGCGCGCTGGCTTATCTGCTCAAACCGTTCACGTTCGCGGCGTTCCGCGACCGACTGGAGCGCTACCAGCGCTACCGCGAGGCATTGCCTGCAGGCACCGATGCTGCCAGCCAGGCCGAGGTCGACCGCGCACTGGCCGAATTGCGGGTCAGCTCAGACAGATCCGCTGCACCCAAGGGCGCCGCGCCGGGCACCAACGACGAAATCGCCCGTGCTGTCCGGGATTCCGTCGACGGCATTACCGCCGAGGAGGTGGCCAAGCAGATCGGTGTGTCACGGGTGACGGCCTGGCGTTATCTCGAACGCCTCGCCGACGAGGGCACGGTCACGCGGCAGACCGACTACGGCAAGGCCGGCCGCCCGAAAACCCGCTACACCTGGCGCTAGTCCGTTACCCCTCCACCCCTCCACCGCTGCACCCCTCTACCGCGAGCGACCGTGTCTGCACGCCGCCACGCCGCGTACGGCCGTACAAACGCGGTCGCTCGCGGGAGTGCGAGCACTCAGGCGGTTACGGGCTCCAGTGCACGCTCCCGCAGCGCGATCGGCTCGGTGGCCACAAGCTGCGAATAGAACGTCGGCAAGGTCGAAGCGACGGTGAAGACACCGACATGGCCGTCGTAGTCGGCGACGACGAGCCTGCCACCTTCGGAAGTCACTGCGACACAAGAGGGTCGAGCGTCGATCGTGATCTTGGTGACCACCTGATGGGTCAGCGTGCAGACCACCGCGACATGGTCGTAGTCGACGATGTACGCGCGGGTCTTGTCTGGGCTCAGCGCCATCTGTGTGGGAGCGCCGACGCCGAGCTCGATGGTGTCGGTGATCCGGTTGGTCGCCATGTCGATGACGCTGACGGCGCCTCCGCGCTCGCGATCCGACGTCAGGACATACGCGGTGCCGTCGGCGAAGGCGACGTCGCGGATCGGCGACCCGACCCACACCTTGCGATCGACGCGTGTGGTCTCGGCGTCGACGACGACGAGCTGACTGCCGCGGGCGTCGGTGGTGGCGACATACAGCCGCTTGCCGGTCGGGTCGACGGTGATGGCGTCGATGCCGATGCCGGCACCGGACGCGATGTCGATGGTGCCGACGCGCTCAGCGGTGGTGTCGATGACAGCGACGTCGACGTGGCTGTCGCCAGTGCGGCCCGCATAGACGCGCTTGCCGTCCGGGCTGATGGCCAGGGCGGTGACGCCGAAGGCCAGCGGGTATGACGCGATGACGGTCCTGGTGTTGGTGTCGACCACCGAGACGCAGTCGTATTTCGCGGACGTGGTGCTCACGTAGGCGCGGTCAGCCGAGATGACGACGGCAACCGGCTCGCCGGGGACCCCGACCGTCTGCTCGAGGACGAGTCCATCGGGGTTGACGAACGAGATGCTGTCGTGGCCGTGATTGGTGACGACGACGACGTCGCCAGCGGCAATGTCGCCGATCGGCCCGCGCCGGACGGCGACGCGTCCCACGGCAGCGACGTCCGGGTGGATGTGCGCCTCGTTATTCACATGCGAATCAGTAGTGCTCTTTGGCAACAAATAGTTAGCCATCTTCATCGGTACCTCCGCCGGTATGGGCGTGCACCGGCCCTAGATTGCAGGTCATCTGCGCCTGTTCGGCGCGATCTGCGTCGAGTCTAGCGACGAAAAAGCGCGTTACGAGCGGGTGACATGGCCAATCCGCGGAAATTGCGCCGAACCTCTCAGGCGCAGCTTAAGAAACTCTCCGTTATGTAGTTGTTATGTTGTGCTGGCAACGCGATTTCCCTTGTTGATCAGGGTGTTCGACGTTACGGCAACCCGTTGACGATCATCTATTTCCGACTTTTAAATAACGGATTCTTATGTTTCTGAGCGAAAGTGAGCGGTAGATCACACCCGACACGACAGCAAACTTTCCGACGCCCGTCATGTGTCGCACACGTTGGCGCGACGGTAGATATGCGCGCCCAGGGGGAAACTATCCCCAGAGATTGCTGTGTTAGCTGGATCACAAAAGTTCATTTGCCGTTCAGCCGACACAGTCTGTTGAGGGTCGCGAGCCCCTCCGGGGCGCCCGGCCAGTGCTTGGCCAACGCGTCGGGTCCTGCACTGCGCGTCACCGAGCGCAGCGCCAGCGCGACGATGATCGCGTCGTCGGCGTAACCGAGCACCGGAACGAAGTCCGGAATGAGGTCGAACGGCAGTGCGAGATAGCCGAGGAGCAGCAACAGCCTGATCCGGACGCCACGCGGAGTTGCCGGGTCCGCGGCCAGACGCTTGATCAGGCGGATCAGGTCGGGCAGCAGCCGCAGGGCGTCCTTGAGGTCGTAGTCGCCGGGCTTGGTCAGCCACAGCACAATCGCAAGCACGCTCCAGATCAGCACCAGCCCGCCGACGATGCCGAGCGGAATCGTCCACCAGTCGTGCCACACGACTCAATGATCGGGGGTCACGGCCCGCCGGTGGAGCCTATCGCGACGATCTGCACCGCGCGGTCGACGGCGGTGACGCCGTTGAAGTCCGGCCAGTCGCCGTAGTGGATGTGCGGGTTGCGGATCAAGAAGTCACCGACGACGATCGACGTCTTCACCACCTTCGCGAACGTCTCCGGCGTGTTCGCGAGGTTGAGCAGGGCGAGGAACTCGTTGCTCTGGATCAGCGTGAAGATCTTCAGTGCGAACGGCAGCTCGAGCTCGAGCGGGGTGAGCGCCTCGTAGCCGAGGTGCAGCAGCGTATCGTCGGTCGTCGTCGCGTACATGTCGCCATCCAAAACGAAATCGTATGTGCGCGAACGGAACTGCTCAGGCGTGTAGATGCCGGAGATGCCGGCTCCCGGTGGGTTGTTGCCTAGCAATGTCGGACCGGGCGGACGACATGGACTGCCGAAAGTGATCACCTTGAGCAGATCGCCGGCGCGGTGCGCAAGCGGCTGACCGGGCAGCATCAGCCGCAGCGTGCGCACCACCACCTCGGCCCCCTGGCTGTAGCCGCAGAGGTAGAACTGCCCGGCATTCATCAGGATCAGCCGCATCAGTTCGGCGACACCGTCCGCGACCGATTCGTCGTAGCTCAGGAACGGATTCGGATACAAGAAGCCCGCCGCGGGATATCCGACGGGTTGATTGCGGACCAGACCCATCTGCTCGACACGCCAGCCCACATCGAACGGCGGCCCCTGGAACGGCGTGGCCCAGGTGCCGGAGGCGCAGTAAAAGAAGGGCAGATTCGTGGGCAACGGCGGGGGTTGGTCGAAGTTGAGGCCGAGCCGGCCGAGCGTCCGCGGACCCGCGATGCCGTCGACCACCAGCCCGGCCCGTCGCTGGAATTCGCGGACCACCGCGGTGGTGCGCAGGCCGTAGATTCCGTCGACGACGAGGTTGGAGTACAGCGGATAGTCGCGGTTCAGCCGGGCCTGCAACAGCCGGACAAGATCATTACTATCACCCGGTCGCAACACAACTGCCATACATCGACGTTACGCCGAATTCCGTTCAGCGGTAACGGAATTGGGTGCTGGCCGAACGAGCAACTTCAGGCGCCATCAGGCAAACGGCGTTACCGTCGCGGTTTGGCCGTCCACGCCAAACTGCGCGAACGCCGTCCTTCAGGACTTGCGGCGTCGCGTCGCGCCGACAACGAGTGCGATGCCGATGACCGCGACGATCGGGCCGATGATGGACCAGGTTGTCGTATTACTCATCGGGCTGCCGCCGACGACGCCGAAGCCCTGCAACGCCCAGAGCGTGCCGAACAAGAAGACGACTACGCCGATAACGATGGTGGCAATACGCATGGTTTCACTGTAGGCCGCACCTGCTGTGGTGCCCCCTAGGCTCGAAAGATCGCTGAGGGTCGTGCGCAAACCTTCGACCACAGCCATGTGTGCAATTTCGAGCGTAGAGACGCGGCGACGGTATGAGGCTGGCGGCCGGCAGACCCCCTTCGGCTAGCTCGGTGGGGGCGGTGGGGCGCCGATTATCCGCACCAGATCGGGCTTCATGGCCTGCAGCTGCGAACCCCAATAACCCCAACTGTGTGTGCCGTCGGTCGGGAAGTTGAACACCGCGTTGTGACCGCCGGCCGCAACGTATTTCTGCTGGAACTCCTTGTTTGTCGACAGCGTGATGTTCTCCAGGAACTGGGCACTGTATTGATTGCCGAAATTCGCGCCGTCGTCGAGCTCAGAGGTGACACCGTTGCCGCAGTAGATCCACAGCGCCGTGTTGTTGGCCACCAATGTGCTGATGTTGACCATCGGATCGTTGCGACGCCAGGCGGGGTCGGTCGTCGGCCCCCACATGTTGGAAGCGTTGTAACCACCCGCGTCCTTCATCGACACGCCGATCAGCGTGGGCCACAAGCCGTTTGACGGGTTGAGGTATCCAGATAGCGAGCTAGCGAAGATGAACTGCGTCGGATGCCAGATCGCCAGGGTCAACGCCGCGCTACCCGACATCGACAGTCCGACAACGGCATTGCCAGTCGGTGCCTGCGCCTTGTTCGCGGCCAGCCACGCCGGCAGTTCCTGCGTCAGGAAGGTCTCCCACTTGTACGTGAGGGTTCCCGAGCTTCCCGTCGCCGGCTGGTACCAGTCCGAATAGAAGCTGGATTGGCCGCCGACGGGCATGATCACTGAGACGCCCGACTGGTAGAACCATTCGAATGCCGCGGTATTGACGTCCCAGCCGCTGGCGTCGTCCTGAGCGCGAAGCCCGTCGAGCAGAAGCACGGAGTGCGGTCCACCGCCCTGGAATTGCACCTTGATGTTGCGGCCCATCGACGGCGACGGAACGTCGAGGGACTCCACAGGCAACCCCTTGCGGGAATACGCTGCGGCCGTCGGCGATTCAACCGCGACCGTCGCGAGCACCGCCAACAACACCACGCAGATTCTGCCGAGCAATAGCCTCACGAGGCGCAAGGTAGCAGCGCGATGGCACCGACCCTTGGATGGCGCGCGCCGGTTGACCAGCTTGTTATCAAACCTTGCAAGGGCGACGATGCGAGTTGGCGCCGCAGCGGCCGCTCTATCGTGAGCCTCGTCGCGCTCGGCATAGTGGCCACTCTGAGGGCGCTGACGGCGCTGACCCGGGAGCCCTGGCTGATTCCCCCGTTGGCGGCCAGCATGGCGTTGGTGATCGGCGGTGCGCATTTCCCGCTGTCACAGCCGCGCAATGTCATCGGCGGGCACATCATGTCGGCGATCGTCGGGGGATTTGTCGGCACGTAGGCGTGAACGCGATATGGGGCGGCGCGCTTGCCGGGGCACTGGCGCTTGGCGTCATGAAGCTGATGCGGATGTCGCATTCACCGGCGGCCACGATGGCGATGATCGCTGTCGCACCTGCGATTCCGCGCTGGGAGTTTGTCGCCCTAATCGGTTCTGCCGCAGCCATTCTTGTTGCCGTAGGCCTGGTGGGCAACAAGATCAACCGCGCGAAGTATCCCCATTACTGGTGGCAAGCGTCGGTTCGTTTCACTGAAGCGCCAAACGGGACACCGCTCCTCGACTACGTTCGCAGTGTGGAACCACCCCACAACTACGTGCACGAGGCATCCTCCTCGGTGGTGCACCACCAGAACTACCTCAACAACCACGATGACCAAGCGCTCTGTGGGCTAGCGTTCGAGAATCCGGCGCCGCTAGACCCCACATTCCGTCCAGCCGCGGTCTGCCCAGACTGCGAGGCGAGGCTGGTTGAGTACCACCTCAAATGGTGGCGTGAGCGAGCCGAAGCGGCCACGGCTGAGCTCGATGAGCTGCGCGCCAAGTACCGCGAGCTGGTGGGGCACGGCGACGACCTGGAAGTCAGGGCAGAGCCGAGCGCCGAGAGCCGTGAGACGCAGACCGGGTCTACCGCGGAACAAGGCGAACCGACGCCCCTGCTGGACCGGGCCCGAAAGGAACTCGTAGAGCTGTGCCGGAGATTCGATGAAAGTGTTCCGTACTTTCGCCTGAAGAACTGTATGGACGCGTTCAGCGACAAGCTGACGTCTGAGGAGCGGGTGCTTCTCGCCGAGGAGATCGGCGCTGAGGGGTCGTTGATACGGTGGTGCACCCATGAGATCGAAGGTCGCGGAGGGCGGGTGACGAACAGCCCCGTGCACAGCGACGCCGACACGATGATGGATGCCTGGACCGAGGACTACTACCAAACGCCGAAGAAGACCAAGTGGCGGCTCGGACGGTCGAGGTCACACGAGGCCAGCTGAGGGTTGTGCCCCGTTGAACGCCGCAATGGCTAGGTCGTAGATCGGTTGGGGCGCCTTCGACGGCGCACCGGCGGCGAACGGCGGGTGCGGATGTAGACAACCAGCGGAGGGGTCCGACCTTCTTTGGCAAAGTCATAAATAGTGCTTGCTCGTGTCTACGCGCGGAATACGGACGAGCCCCGGCATTGTCTCCGCTAGGCGTGGCCGAAGGTCTCGATGGAAAGGACACCGCGTTGACTCGACTGACGGAAAAGGCCGCATTGGTGATCGGCGGAGCCAGCGGCATCGGACTGGCAATCGCGGAACGCTTTACCGCCGAGGGCGCAGCCGTTCTGATCACCGGGCGACGCCAAACCGACCTCGAGGAGGCATTGACACGCATCGGATCCGGCGCCCGCGCCGTGGTCGCTGATCCAAGCCGTCGAGCGGACTTGCAGGCAGCGGTTGAAACGATGAAGCGCGACGCCGGGCGCATCGATGTACTCGTGGTCAACGCTGCAACCTCCATTTCCGCGCGAATCGACGACGCCACCGAAGAGGACTTCGACCGGCAGATGGAACTCAACGTGCGAGCGCTGTTCTTCGCGGTCCAACTCTCGCTGCCCTTGATGGGAAAGGGCGCGGCCATCGTCCTCATTGGGTCGATCGGTGACCAGCTCGGCACGGAGGGCTACGGCATCTACAACGCCAGCAAGGCAGCCGTGCGGTCACTGGCGCGGACCTGGACCGCCGAGTTGGCACCGCGCGGCATCCGGGTCAACGTGGTGAGTCCGGGACCAACCGACACCGCGATGTTCGCCTCTGTGTCCGATGACATTCGCGCCTCGCTGACCGCCGCAATTCCGATGGGACGATTGGGTCGTCCTGACGAGATCGCCTCAGCCGCACTGTTTCTCGCAAGTGACGACAGCAGTTTCGTGACCGGTGCCGAACTGTGCGTCGACGGTGGAATGGCTCAGGTGTGACCGCTTTCGTGAATCGACAGCGACGCCATCCGTGGATAAAGGATCGCTGGACCGAGCCATCGCGCAACAAAGCGACGTAGTGCAATTTCGTCGCGTTGCTGCCCGGGATCGGTCAGGAGGGACTGCACAGTGCGCAGGGTCATTTCGGCGAGCTCGCCGAGCGCGGTGGTGTCGAAGCCGTGAAGTTTCCAATCGACATCGAGGCGCTGGAAGACCGACAAGCAAAATGCAATCGCTGTGTCGGAGGTCAGCGAGGTAACAGCTTGGCCCTCCGGTCGATTGGTCAACAGGCTCTCCAGCTGTGGATCGCCGGTGAGGTTTTCGACTCCGAAGGAAACGCATTCGACGACTGCAGTGACCGGGTCGTTGAGTCCGCGGACGTGTTCTACGAGTTGGTCGATGAATCCGTTGACCGCACGCATCGAGCTGGCGATGAGCAGCGCGTCGGCATTGGGAAAGTACCGGTAGACCGTCTGGCGAGTGACACCGAGCCTGCGGGCGACGTCGGCAAGGCGAATCCCTGATCCGCGTTCGGCGACCTCTTCGTCTACCGCAGTCAGAATTCGCGAGATCGCCTCTTCGTCCGATGAGGGAGTCAGACCCGCCCAGCCACGACTACGCATCCGCCGTCACGAGTCTTTCGCTGGTGAATTCGATCGGAAGGGTTGTCGGACCGGTCATTCCCAGCAGGGATTTCCACGGGGCCGGACCGACGCGATGCGGGGCCGGGAGGCGGCGGGTGAGGACTATGAGTGCTTCCGCCAGTTCCCGGCGTGCAAGGTTCGCCCCTAGACAGTAGTGCGCGCCACCGCCGAAGGTCAGAATTGCCGGTGCGTCCTTGCGGGCGATGTCGAAGCGGTCGGCGTCGTCGTAGATCGCTGGATCTCGGTTGGCTGCAAAGGTGTTCGCGAGTACGAAGGTCCCTGCCGGGAACGTGTAGCCACCGAACTCGACGTCTTCAATGGCGGTTCGCGGCACGATGCAGGCTGCGGGTGAGTGGCGCATGCTCTCCTCGACCGCCTGCATCGCAAGTTGCGGATGGTCGCGCAGCTTTGCCCATTGATCCGGATGCTCGCAGAGCACCTGCACCGACGCCGCCAGTTGATTTCGCGTCGTATCGGTTCCCGCCATCAAGAAGCCGGCCACCAGCATGCGGAGTTCGTCGAGATTCAGCCGGTCGCCGTCGCTTTCAGCGCGAATGAGTTCGGAGAGCAGATCATCGGTCAGATTCTTTCGGCGGGCGGCGACCATGTGGTCGACGTAGGCGTCCAGTTCGCCCCACGCCCGCATGATCGCGGCTTCGTCGAAGGTGACATCTGGCTGAAAGTTGAGGGCCTTGAAGACCTCCTCCGTCCAGTCCGCGAACAGGTGCCAATCCTGGCGGGGCGCACCAAGCAGCGCGCACATGATCGGGGTGGGGTATGGACGCGCGATGTCGGTCACGACGTCGCACCGTCCGGCGTCCACCACCTGATCGATCAGCCCGTTCACCACCTCGTGGATCGTGTCTTGGAGGCGAGATGTCGCGCGGGGAGTGAACGCCTTGGAAACCAGTTTGCGCAACCGAACATGTGGTGCACCGTCCAGACCCAGGAGGCTGCTCGCCATCTTGTCGAACAACGGACCGGACGTGATGCCCTGCGCCGCTAGAGTGATGCCGGGTGGCAGTCGGAATCTGTTGTCGCGCAATATGTCCCGAGCCAACTCGTAGGACAGTATCTCAGGACCGAGAGGTCCGATGGCGATGGGCGCACGCGATTGTGCCAGCCGGATGTCTTCGAGGATGTCGTGCGGAGTGGCGGCGAGGCTGTAATTGAACGCGGGGAGGCCAGCTTCGAAGACGTCGGGAGCGGTGCCGTTCATCGATGTCTCAAGCTTCGCGGGAGCGTGGGTTTGGACATATCAACAAGAAGTGTATGATCAACTCGCCTGGAGATCAATACTACAGGATAAGCGCTGCAGCTAAGAAGGTCGTCGTCTCCTATGATCATACGTTATTCGTCATAACGTCCAAACCCGACAGCTGGGACGCCACGCCCACACGGCGTCCACGCCGCCGTGGATACATCTCCGAGGAGAACCCAACGTCTGATCACTGCGTCCCGCTGCAACGAGACGTCGGCCAATAATGACGACTTTTCAGTTGTGGCGCGACACTCGGCGATTGGGCCACCCTCCTTGGCATTTTCTACCGTAGTACCGATTGAGACGCACCGACTGTGATGCCGGAAACGTTCGGGCCATCAACTCCGCTGGCTCAGCGCTTCGGTAATCACCGCTACGAAGTTGGCGGGAGCGTCGAATGGTGCGGCGTGGCCCGCCCCTTCGATGGACACGACCGCACTGTTCGGCATGGTCGCGGCCAGCGACCGCGTGACCCGGGCCATGGTCTTCGGGCGCCGAAGGCCGTAGCTGCATATGACCCGAGACTTCACGGCCGCCAGGTCCTTCGCCCTTGGATAGTTGCCGATAGCGGTGCGGATATCCACAATCGCGGCTTCGGCGTTCTCCCTGACTGTGCGTCGCCACTCCTCAGGGAAGACGTCCCACGCCGTGCCACCGTCGCGGTAGGTGTAGGCGAAGCGGAGAAATGCTTCAGCCGCGCGCGCATGCTGGCGTCGCGACGCCAGCCATCCCATCTTGGTGAGCGCGCCGACCTGCGATGGGTGGGCGGATGTCGGGTTACATGCCACGGCGACTCGTGGGCGACGACAGCGCGGACGAGATCGGGGCGACGGAGGGCAAGATCGATGGCGATGGTCGCGCCGATGCTTGTGCCGACAACTACCGCAGGCGGGCACTGCAATCGGTCGAGGAGCGCGGCGGCGTCCGACGTGTGCATAGGGATCGAATTCGCCGGTGCGCCTCCTGATCGGCGGTACCCGCGCCGGTCATAGGCGATCACCCGACCATGTTTGGCGAGATCGTCCGCGACGCCTCCCCAGGTGGAAGCAGTAGCGCCGGCGGGGTGGACGAGAAGGACGGGGACCCCCTGTCCCCTCTCTTCGAAGTACAAGCCGCCCCCTTTGTCCGTTGAAAAGTCCAACGGCCGTTCCGAACCAGCCGCCTTCGACGACTCCTCTGCTCAGGCAAACAAAGAAATACTTGCCGCGCCCGGAGGCGAGGTGATTCGATTTAATCACCGTTTGGGGGAAGAACGGCAACCTCGCCAGAAGGGGGTGGACGGATGGCTATCGGCGTCATTTGGTTCCCTGATGTCGACAAACAGACGTATGACGCGGTACGTGAGAAGGTAGTGCCCAGCGGCAAAGAGAAGGGTTTGCAGTTCCACGCCGCCGGCGATGCGAATGGTCGCTGGTGCATCTTCGAGCTATGGCAATCTCGTGACGGCCTAGACCGATTCATGCGTGAGGATCTTGCTCCCGCGTTTGATGACCTAAACCTCAGCGCAGAGCAGCGGCCGCAGCCGGACCACATATTTGAAGTGGCATTTCAAGGGCCATAGCTGCCGCACACAAACGCTCTGACAGTCACCGTCGGCGTTTGCTCAAATCTAATGGCCAGGGGCGAACTCATGACGGAACCGTCGCCGTGGGCGGCACAGCCAGCGACGGGGCTGCAACAGGCGCCCGTCTGTCCATCACCAGGTCCGATTGCGCCGTGTCGAGCCTGCCCATCTAGCGGTGGCTCTCGTCGATAATCCGGTCTACCAGGCAATTCACTTGGTGCCCCCACTGGGACTCGAACCCAGACTTGGCGGATTTTAAGTCCGCTGCCTCTGCCAATTGGGCTATGGGGGCGATGCAGGTAGAGAGCCTAGCGGGCGTTTCAGTTCTCGGTTCGAGCCAATTTTTTGCGGATTTGGGGACACGGCTCCCACTCGCGTTTCAGCCCCGTCTGACAGGCGGATAGGCAGTGTGTGCCATGGCCTGACCTGGGTGCGGGTCGCCGGTCTCTGTGGGTCTCCGAACCCGTCGCGAACGCATCACCCGCCCCGTGAGGTCACTGCATGTGCAGACGACTTGGCTATGCCGGCAAAAGAGCGGTCCGCGTGGGCGACACGGTGAGCGCGGGCCGCGGATAGCGGTACTGCGCACAGGCATCGCCAACCACCTCGCCGACGGCCTCGGCGACACGACGAAGGATCCTCGGCTCGAGGAAGCGGTCCCCCACCTCCAGGTCCGCGAGGCTGATCCGCGTGAGCAGGACGCCCTGCTCACGCCGAATACGCGCCATCTCCGCGACCATCTGCCTCAGCTTCACCGCACCGATCGCGTCGTCGTCATCGTCGAGGCTGCAATGCAGCCCGATGACGTCGAGTTCGGGGTGCGTCAATGCGTCAGACACCAGCGCACTGCCAGAGGGTGCATCGACGACTATCCGCTGAAGTCGCTCAGCGCCGGCGGCCACATCAGCGATCTGCCGCCTGGAGCCGACTACGAACCTCGCCGCTCCTGCCTCGACCCCGCGGCGGATCGACGCAGCATCCCCGGAGTGCATGACGATGTACTTCGGGTCAACCCCGTTCGCAATCGCCTGATCAAGCTCGCCGCCGCTGGTGACTTCGACCGTGACGCGTTCGCGCCGCATCCACACCGCCACCGCGTCTAGTTCCAGCAACGCAGCCGGATAGCTGATGGCAATGCCCTTAAAAGCCTTGCGGTAGAGGGCGCTGCGGCGCAGGGCAACGGTTTCGTCAACGAGCGCAAGCCGTTTCGCATCGTGGTCCGTGCCATGCTCGAACCACGCGACTACGTCCGCGGGGAGCGACCAAAGATTGTCGAGCGAGTGCGCGGTCATGCGGCGCTTCGCCCAATGATCTCCAGGCCCGCCGATAGCACGACCAACGGTCGTGGGAAGCGCAGGGTGCCGCACGCGTCGTCCAGCGAATCGTCGATTTGCGCTGCAAGTTGCGGCAATTCGAACGCCCAGTCGCCCGACGGTATGGCACGACCACCGCCTAGGCCCAGCCGGGTGAGCACGGCACCATGATTTCGTCGAACCTGCGTCATCTCGGCGATCATGTGGCCGATCGCGGCCGGATAACTGACGAAGTCGTGGTCTTGCGAACCGACCTCACAATGCAACCCGACCAGATTGAGCCACTCGTGGTCGAGCACCGCTGCGATCGCAGTGTCGGATTCATTGCTGTCGAACCGGAACCCGGACTGCACATCACCGCCACCGGCGACGGCTAGAACCGGTGTGTTGACGTCCGTCATCCGGATGACAACATCCTGCGCGCGGTCCGTCACAGCGGATCGCAGCAGCTCGATCTGTTGCACCGAACCAGCGACGACGCGACCCACTCCGAGATTGACCGCCGCGCGCAGTTCGGACTCGCTCAGCGCTTCGGCGTACAAGGTCAGCCGCTGCAGCCGGGCTCCCGCCGCGATTGCCGTAGCGAGCTGTTCACCGCCGCAGACGTCCACCATCACGCGGTGATCCCGCACCCATTTCGCAATCGAACGATTCCTCAGAGCCGTTGCGGGAAGGGCGATCTCGGTCGTCGGGAAGGACTTGCGGTACATCTTGCACCGCTGCACGGCCACTTCCTCCGGGGCGAGCATCCGAGGTCGCCCATTGTGCATATCGTCGGATCCGCGACCCGCCACTTGAGCGTGCGGCGTGTGTCCGGATAGCACAGATACAAGAAAAGCCGAGAGAGTCACCGAGACCATTTCTTCTTTGAGGCCCTGGCCTGCTGCCAGCGGCAACTAATCGACGATGACGCAGACCAATGGTGCTCCGCCACATCTTTAGCGCTCTCTTGACACCGCCGAGTCGAACCTTTACGCCGCGTTGACGGTGCCATCGACCTGGGGCGTCGATCAACGACGCTTGGCGTTCTCCTTCATCGACACCGACAGCAACCGGATCACTGGGCAGACCACCATCAGGTGGATGAAGAACACGTACGCCATCGTCACGCTTACTTCACCTTCGTCCAGCTAGTCGAAAGGGTTCGCATAAGGCGCGACGTCCACGTCGCCTTTGCGGCCGGAGGCGAACAGTTCCTACTCGGCGCCAACGTGTTCAAGTACAGACGGCCAAACGTCACGACGTTTCCTTCATCCTGAGACCAACCGACATTCACGGAGTCCCTTTCTGATTGCGATGTACCGCCCAGCATGTGTGCTAGGCAGGCGCGTGAATGCGCTCCTAGCGCTCCCCTGACGTGCAGACCGGGAACTTTTACGGTGTCCTAACGTCTGACGCCACGAATACCGTGGCGCCCTCGTCAACGAAACAAAATGCCGTCGCGTAACCGCTGCCATCTGTGGCGCCGACGACGAGAACGCTAGGACAGGTGGGAATAGGTTCGGAAATAACAACTTTCGAAGGTACGGGGCATGATGACGGGCATCGTGCGATGCAGCCGCATTACGCTGCAAAGGCGTCGTCGTGGTCGGTGACGACCGCATGCCGATCTGGGCCGGCCAGCCACGGTCGGTAGCCGTTCGCTCGGAAGGTTGGAGTCATGCCCGATTCACGACTGCGTTTCTTGATGCCCAGGCGTGCGCAAGGTTCGAGTCAGCAGAGCGCCGATCTGTCGGCCGCACCGGAGCGGTCGATGGATCCCCGCACGCAGGAAGAACCCACCCTGGCGGTGCCGAGCTTGGTGGACAGCGCGGTGTACCGGGACGGACGGCGTGCCGAATCGCCGGCAACCCTCGAGGAGGCGCTACGTAGCCTGCCCGACCAGACGAGCATGGCCTGGATCGGGCTGTACCGGCCCAGCGAAACGGAGCTACTGGCGGTCGCCGAACAGTCTGGCCTGCATGAGCTCGCGGTGGAGGACGCCATCGTCGCTCACCAGCGGCCCAAGCTGGAGCGCTACGGAGAGACGCTGTTCGTCGTGTTACGCGCGGCCCGCTACGTCGACGAGTCCGAACAGGTCGAGTTTGGCGAGTTACACGTATTCACGGGCCCTGGCTTCGTGCTGACCGTGCGACACGCCGAATCACCGAATCTGGCCGCAGTGCGCCAGCGGATGGAGAGCGATCCCGACCTGTTAGGGCTCGGTCCGGAAGCAGTGCTTTACGCCATCCTCGACGCGGTCGTCGACGGCTACGCCCCCGTGGTGCGCGGGCTGCAGAATGACATTGACGAGATCCAGACCGAGGTGTTCGGCGGGGATCCACAAGTGTCCCGCCGCATCTACGAATTGTCGCGCGAAGTCATCGAATTCCAGCGAGCCACCCGTCCCCTTCTGGGCATGCTCGCCTCATTGGAGGCCGGGTTCTCGAAGTACGGCACCAGCGAGGAGCTACAACGCTACCTGCGGGACGTGGCAGACCACGTCACCACCGTGGTGGAGCGGGTTGACGACTTCCAAAAACTGCTGACCAGCATCCTCACGGTGAACGCGACGCTGGTGAGCCAGGCTCAAAACGAAGAGATGAAGAACCTCACTGAGGCCAGCTACGCCCAAAACGAGGAGATCAAGAAGGTGTCGGCGTGGGCGGCAATCCTGTTCGCCCCCACATTGATTGGCACGGTTTACGGGATGAACTTCGACCACATGCCCGAATTGCATTGGGCGGCCGGCTACCCGTTTGCCCTTGTACTGATGCTCATCACCTGCCTCGGGCTGTACGCGATGTTCAAACGGCAAAACTGGTTGTAGCCCAAGGGCGCAACGGCCACACCCGCGCTTCATCGCCCCCGTACATCACCGGAGCGCGTCGGCCGCAGGGCCGAGCGCCAATGCAGGCAGATACTCCAGACCGACGATGAGCAGCGTGGCGCCGGCGATCAGAAACACAAACGTCGGACTGTGCGTGCGGAGCGTGCCTGCGGTGACGACGCCCGGGCGCTGCGCTGCAAAGGTGCCTGCGATCGCCAGCACGGCAATGATCGGCAAGAAGCGTCCCACCATCATCGCGAGCGCAAGCGCGGTGTTGTACCACACCGTGTTACCGCTGAAACCCGCGAACGCGCTGCCGTTGTTGGCCGCCGAACTCGTGAACGCGTACAGCACTTCCGACAGTCCGTGCGGCCCCGTATTGAGCATCGACGCCCGCTCCCCCGGCAGCGCCATCGCCACCGCCGTACCGACCAGGACCGCCGCCGGCAGAGCCAGTATGTACAGGCTGATCAGCTTCATGTGCCGCGCACCCAGTCGCTGCTTGAGGTATTCCGGCGTCCGCCCGATCATCAGTCCGCCGAGGAACACCGCCAGCAGAGCCATCATCACCAGGCCGTACAGACCGCTGCCGGCCCCGCCTGGAGCCACTTCGCCCAGCATCATGTTCAGCATCAGCACCGCGCCGCCGCCACTGACGAAGCTGTCGTAGGAGGAGTTCGCCGCACCGTCCGCGCTTGCGGTCGCGGCCTGGCCAAACAGGGCACTGCCGGGCAGGCCGAACCGTGTCTCCGTGCCTTCGAACGGCCCCCCGACGGCATGCACAACTGTGCCGTCGGCCACCCCTGTGGCCAACGCGAGCGCCACGGTGCCGACGACGAACAGGATTGCGGCAGCGGAGAATAACGCCCAGCCCTGCTTCTTGTCGCCAACCATGATTCCGAAGGTCCTCAGGAACGCAACCGGAATCAACAGCATTGCAACGATTTCCACGACGTTGGTCAGCGGCGTCGGGTTTTCGAACGGGTGCGCGCTGTTGACGTTGAAGGCCCCGCCGCCGTCGCCGGACATCAACTTGATCGACTCCCAAGAAGCCACCGGGCCGCCCAGAATCGTCTGGTTGCCGCCAGCAAGCGTCGAAATCTCCTGCGCACCATGGAAATTGTTGACGACCCCGAGCATGAGCAGCAGCAGCGTGACGACGACCGACAGCGGCAACAGCACCCGCACCACCGAGCGCACCAGGTCTTCCCAGAAGTTTCCGAGCTCCTCCTTCTGGTACTGCGCCAGGCCGCGGATCAGCGCTACGGCGACGCACATACCGACCGCGCAGCTGGCGAACGCCTGCACACCGAGGCCGACGGCCAATCCCACATGCCCGAGCGTTGATTCGCCCGGATAGTTCTGCCAACTGGTGTTGGTGACAAACGAGATTGCAGTGTTGAACGCCAGCGCCGGTGTCATCCCCGTGTGTCCCCAGGGTTCGGGAAGCCGCGTTTGCGCCAACAACAGCCCGTACAGGAACAGCACACTGACCGCCGAGAAGGCCAGCAGCGAGAAGCCGTAATTCGACCAACGCTGCCGATTGTCGGGCTGCGCGCCGATCAGGCGGTACATCACCCGCTCCACACGCCAATGCCCGCTGTCGGTGTACACCCGGGCCATGTAGTTGCCGAGGGGAACATGAAGGATGACAACGAGCATGACGACGGCGATTAGCTGCAGCCAAGCCGTCGCTGCCCAGTGCTGTGGATCGTTGATCTAAGGCTCCTTCGTCAATCCGGCCGCTCGAACCAAAACTAGGGCCTCCTACACGCCGTTCACCCCCCCAGTTACGCAATCAATACGACTGGTCCCATGCATGTTGACGCGACGCTGATTCGGCGACGGTGTAAATGCGGTGCTCGGAGGCGAACCGCCGGCCCGGCGGAGTCGAAACACCCACCGGCGCGTGCCCGGCGGCGGTAGATTTCACCTGGCGGGGCGCTGTTTTCGGCCCCCGTTCCCCTAGACGGGACGCGCGGCATGGCAGCTTCCGCCCGCGACAATGTGTCGCGCACAGATGAAGGCCGTAAAGGTGCAACCGATGGGCGTTAAGAAAACGTCAACGAACAGTCCCGGCAGGCGGGACCGGGTCTAACTTCGTGGTGGTCCTCGACGCCGACGGCCCCGCGGATGCTGCCTCGGTGGAGGCCCCGATAGCCACCGCAATACCCAGCGAATTGGAGACGAGATGGGTGTCCTGATTTACATCGTGCTGACGGTGCTGATCTTCGGCCTGCTCGGCCTGGCGCAGAAGTTGGTCGAAGGACTGTGAACTACGAAAACCTCGTCGGCCTCGTGCTTTCAGTGCTTCTCGCGCTGTTTTTGGTCGCCGCACTGCTCTTTCCCGAAAGGTTCTAGTGACTACGACAACGGCGGGGATACTTTTCCTCGCGCTCCTCATCGTGGCGCTTGCCGTCGTGCACGTGCCATTCGGTGACTACATGTATCGGGTTTATAGCTCCGACAAGCACTCTCGTGTCGAGCGCGTGATCTACCGGCTCATGGGGGCGGACCCGAAGTCCGAACAGTCCTGGGGCGCATACGCCCGCAGCGTGCTGGCCTTCTCGGCGATCAGCGTTCTGTTTCTGTTCATCTTCCAGTTGATCCAGGGCAAGCTGCCATGGCACCTCAACGATCCGGCCACACCCATGACACCGGCACTCGCCTGGAACACCGCAATCAGCTTCGTCACCAACACGAACTGGCAGGCGTATTCCGGTGAGTCGACGCAGGGTCACCTGGTTCAGATGGCGGGCCTGGCTGTCCAGAACTTCGTGTCGGCCTCGGTCGGCATCGCCGTCGCGATCGCGCTCGTCCGCGGATTCGCCCGCAAACACACCGGCGATCTGGGCAACTTCTGGGTCGATCTGGTCCGCGGCACAATCCGCATCCTGCTGCCGATCTCCGTGGTCGCCGCGATCATTCTGATCGCCGGCGGCGCGATCCAGAACTTCCACCTGCACGACCAGGTCGTCAACACGTTGGCCGGCGGTCAGCAGACGATCACCGGCGGCCCCGTGGCCAGCCAGGAAGCCATCAAGGAACTCGGCACCAACGGTGGCGGCTTCTACAACGCCAACTCCGCGCATCCGTTCGAGAACCCGACCTCGTGGACCAATTGGCTGGAGATCTTCCTGTTGCTGGTGATCAGCTTCTCCCTGCCACGCACGTTTGGCCGCATGGTCGGCAGCAAGAAGCAGGGCTACGCGATCACATCGGTCATGGCGAGCCTGTTCCTCATCAGCGTCTCGTTCATGATGTGGTTCCAGCTGCAGCACCACGGCACCGTTCCCACGTCCGTCAACGCGGCGATGGAAGGCGTCGAGCAGCGGTTCGGCATCGCTAACTCGGCAGTGTTCGCCGATGCGACAACGTTGACCTCCACCGGTGCTGTCGACTCTTTCCACGACTCCTACACCAGCCTTGGCGGCATGATCACGCTGTTCAACATGCAGCTCGGTGAGGTGGCGCCCGGCGGCACCGGCTCGGGCTTGTACGGCATGCTCATCCTTGCGGTGATCACGGTGTTCGTCGCCGGCCTGATGGTCGGTCGCACCCCGGAGTATCTGGGCAAGAAGATCAATCCGCGCGAGATCAAGCTCGCCGCAAGCTATTTCCTGGTCACACCGCTCATCGTGCTGACTGGAACGGCAATAGCGATGGCGATGCCGGGACAGCGGGCCGGGATGCTCAACACCGGGCCACACGGACTCTCGGAAGTGTTGTACGCGTTCACTTCTGCGGCGAACAACAACGGCTCGGCCTTCGCGGGCATCAGCGTCAACACCGAGTGGTACAACACCGCCCTCGGCTTGGCGATGGTGTTCGGCCGGTTCCTGCCGATGGTCCTGGTGCTGGCGCTGGCCGGTTCGTTGGCCAAACAGGGCACCACGCCTGAGTCCATTGGCACGCTGCCCACGCATCGACCGCAATTCGTCGGGATGGTCGCCGGGGTCACGCTGATCCTGGTGGCCCTGACCTTCCTGCCGATGCTCGCGCTCGGCCCACTCGCTGAAGGAATCCACTAAATGTCAACACCCACAATTCATTCCGCTGCCACTCCGCAGCAGAAGACGAGCGCGCCAAAGGGCCGCGTGCAAGGTGGCCTGCTCGACCCGCAAATGCTGTGGAAGTCGACGCCGGGGGCACTGGCCAAGCTCGACCCACGCACGTTATGGCGCAATCCCGTCATGTTCATCGTCGAGGTCGGCGCCGTCTGGAGCACGATCCTGGCGATCATCGAGCCGTCGTGGTTCGCGTGGCTTACCGTCGTATGGCTTTGGCTGACAGTCATTTTCGCCAACCTGGCCGAAGCTGTCGCCGAGGGTCGCGGCAAGGCCCAGGCCGAATCGCTGCGCAAGACGAAGACCGCCACCATGGCGCGTCGTCTTGCCGGCTGGCAACCGGGCAGCCCCGGGCGCGAGGAGGAGGTCGCAGCGCCCCTGCTCCAACAGGGTGATGTCGTGGTCATCGAGGCAGGACAGGTCATACCCGGCGACGGTGACGTCGTGGAAGGCATTGCGTCGGTTGACGAATCGGCCATCACCGGTGAATCCGCGCCGGTGATCCGCGAATCCGGCGGTGACCGGTCTGCGGTGACTGGTGGCACGACCGTGCTCTCGGACCGCATCGTCGTCAAGATCACGCAGAAGCCGGGCGAGAGCTTCATCGACCGGATGATCGCGCTTGTCGAGGGCGCCAACCGGCAAAAGACGCCGAACGAGATCGCGCTGAACATCCTGCTCGCAGCTTTGACGATCATCTTTGTGTTCGCGGTGGCCACACTGCAGCCACTGGCGATCTTCTCCAAGGCGAACAACCCCGGTGTCCCAGACACGCTAGCGCTGACGTCAAACGGCGTCACCGGAATCGTGATGGTCTCCCTGCTGGTCTGCCTTATCCCGACGACGATCGGCGCGCTGCTGTCGGCCATCGGCATCGCCGGCATGGACCGGCTGGTGCAGCGCAACGTGCTGGCCATGTCGGGTCGTGCGGTGGAGGCCGCGGGCGATGTCAACACCCTGCTGCTGGACAAGACCGGCACCATCACCCTGGGAAACCGGCAGGCATCCGCCTTCGTGCCGCTGACCGGAGTGACGCCGGAGTCGCTGGCCGACGCGGCCCAGTTGTCCAGTCTCGCCGACGAGACGCCTGAGGGGCGCTCCATCGTCGTATTCGCCAAGCAGCAATACGGCCTGCGAGCCCGTACGCCGGGTGAGCTCGCCCATGCGCACTGGGTCGAATTCACTGCCACGACAAGGATGTCGGGCGTCGACCTCGACGGGCATCTCCTCCGCAAGGGCGCAGCCAGCTCGGTGGCGGAGTGGGTCCGGTCGCAGGGCGGCGAGGTCCCCATCGAACTCGGCGGGATCGTCGACGGTATTTCCGCCGCGGGCGGCACCCCGCTCGTGGTCGGAGAGGTGAAAGACGGTAAGGCCTCTGTCTTGGGCGTCATTCACCTCAAGGACGTCGTAAAACAGGGCATGCGCGATCGATTCGACGAGATGCGCAAGATGGGCATCCGGACGGTGATGATCACCGGCGATAATCCAATGACCGCCAAGGCCATTGCCGACGAGGCCGGCGTCGACGACTTCCTCGCCGAGGCGACGCCCGAGGACAAGATGGCGTTGATCAAAAAAGAGCAGGCCGGCGGCAAGCTCGTGGCGATGACCGGCGACGGCACCAATGACGCTCCCGCACTGGCTCAAGCCGATGTGGGCGTGGCGATGAACACCGGTACCTCGGCAGCCAAAGAGGCCGGCAACATGGTCGACCTCGACTCCGACCCGACGAAGCTCATCGAGATCGTGGAGATCGGCAAGCAGCTGCTGATCACCCGTGGCGCGCTCACGACCTTCTCGATCGCCAACGACATCGCAAAGTATTTCGCGATCATCCCGGCGATGTTCGTTGCGCTGTTCCCAGGCCTGGATCTGCTGAACATCATGAGGCTGCACAGTCCGCAGTCGGCGATCCTGTCAGCGGTTATCTTCAACGCAATCATCATCGTGATGCTGATCCCGCTGGCCCTGCGGGGTGTTCGCTACACCCCGAGCAGTGCGTCAAAGTTGTTGAGCCGCAACCTCTACGTCTACGGGCTCGGCGGCATCATCGCGCCATTCATCGGCATCAAACTGATCGACCTCGTCATCCAATTCTTACCGGGAATGTGAGAAATGAATCTCTCGAACTTCGTCCGCCAACACTGGGCCGCGTTCCGTGCGCTACTGGTGCTCACCGTCATCACCGGCTTGGCCTACCCGCTGTTCATTTGGCTGGTGGCGCAACTGCCGGGTCTGCAGGACAACGCCAACGGCTCGATCATCGAGGTCCACGGAAAGCCGGTGGGTAGCCGAATCATCGGTCAGCTGTTCACGGATAAAGACGGCAACGCGCTGCCGCAGTACTTCCAGAGCCGGCCGTCTGCGGCCGGTGACGGGTATGACCCGCTCGCGACCAGCGCGAGCAACCTGGGGCCGGAGAGCATCGTCGACACGCCCGCCGATCCGTCGCTGCCGAAGGACGACAACGGCTACAAGGCCAGCCTGCTCACCATGGTGTGCTCGCGCAGCTATGCCGTCGGGAAGCTCGAGGGCGTCGACGGATCACGCCCTTTCTGCACGGGTGACGGTGTGGGTGCCGTGCTTTCCGTGATCGGTCCGCGCGACTCGCTCGGCAACGTCGTACACCCGACCAAGGTCGTCAGCGTCAACGAGCCGTGCGATACCACCCCGCAGCCGTTCCTCGTTACCTACGAAGGCGTGCGGGTGGAATGCGCCAAGTTCGGCGAGGACTACTCGATCGGCCAAATCGTGCCCATACGCGGTGCGGCCCCGACCGATCCCGCAGTGCCGGCCGACGCCGTCACGGCCAGCGGCAGCGGCCTGGATCCGCACATCTCGCCGGCGTACGCCGATCTGCAGGTGAACCGGGTGGCCAAGGCCCGCGGCGTCAGCCCTGACCAGATCCGAGGATTGGTGCTGGCCAACCAGGACGGCCGCGTTTTCGGCTTCATCGGCGAGGCCAGGGTCAACGTGTTGCAGCTCAACATCGCCCTTGATCAGAAGTACCCCGTGAAGAGCTGACAAATGCCGTGGATGATGAGCATGTGACCAGCCACGATCAGCCGCTTGCGCCAGGACCATCGGACGCCGATGATCCGCCGACGCTACCGGCATCAGGCAGTGATCTCCTGCCGGTGAGGGCGTCCAGCGACGCGGACGCCCTCACTCATCGGACCGACTACAAAAAGAAGCGCGGGGAGCTGCGCATCTATCTCGGCGCAGCTCCCGGCGTCGGCAAGACCTTCGCCATGCTCGGGGAGGCGCACCGCCGACTCGAGCGGGGCACCGACCTGGTGGCCGCGGTGGTGGAGACGCACGGCCGCAAGAAGACCGCCGACATGCTGGCGGGAATCGAGGCGATCCCGCCGAAGTACATCGAATACCGGGGAACCAAGTTCCCTGAGCTCGACGTCGAGGCCGTGTTGAAACGCCAGCCCGAAGTGGTGCTCGTCGACGAGCTTGCGCACACCAACACTCCTGGCAGCAAGAACCCCAAACGGTGGCAGGACGTCGAAGAGTTGCTCGATGCGGGCATCACCGTGATATCGACCGTCAATGTTCAACATTTGGAAAGTCTCAACGACGTCGTCGCTCAGATCACCGGCATCGAACAGCAGGAGAAGGTACCGGACGAGATCGTTCGCGCGGCCGACCAGGTCGAGCTGGTCGACATCACGCCGGAAGCGTTGCGGCGCAGGCTCGCTCACGGCAACGTCTACGCACCGGAGCGCATCGACGCAGCGCTGTCCAACTACTTCCGTCGCGGAAACCTCACGGCGCTGCGCGAATTGGCGCTGCTCTGGCTGGCCGACCAGGTCGACGCGGCCCTGGAGAAATACCGCGAAGAGAATAAGATCACCCAGACCTGGGAGGCGCGCGAACGCGTCGTCGTTGCGGTGACCGGTGGCTCCGAATCTGAAACGCTGGTGCGCCGCGCATCCCGAATCGCGTCGAAGTCGAGTGCCGAGTTGATGGTCGTGCACGTCGTGCGCGGGGATGGCCTATCGGGTGTCTCGGCACCCCAGATGGGCAAGGTGCGTGAGCTCGTCCTCAGCTTGGGCGCGACGTTGCACACGGTCGTCGGCGACGACGTGCCGAGTGCCCTGCTGGATTTCGCTCGCGAAATAAACGCCACCCAGCTGGTCCTCGGAACTTCCCGGCGTTCGCGATGGGCGCGCATCTTCGACGAGGGTATCGGGGCCACTGTGGTCCAGGACTCGGGAACGATCGACGTCCATATGGTCACCCACCCGGAGGCGAGCAGGGGGTCCTGGTGGTCACGGGTCTCACCACGCCAGCAACACCTGGCGTCATGGGTGGCCGCACTCGTGGTGCCGTCGGCGATTTGTGCGCTGATCGTGGCATTGCTTGACCCCTATCTCAAAATCAGCGGCGAGAGCGCCCTCTTCTTTGTCGGGGTGCTCGTGGTGGCGCTGCTGGGCGGTGTCGCCCCGGCGGCGCTGTCGGCCGTGCTGTCCGGGTTGTTACTCAATTACTTCTTGATCGAACCGCGCTACACGTTGACCATCGCCGAGCCTGACAACGCGATCACCAGTTTCGTTCTGCTGGTCGTCGCCGTCGCAGTGGCAGCGCTGGTGGACAGTGCCGCGAAACGTACCCGCGAGGCCAGGCACGCCTCGCAGGAGGCTGAACTGCTGGCGCTCTTCTCCGGCTCAGTGCTGCGCGGCGCAGACCTCGAGACGTTGTTGGAGCGGGTCCGAGAGACGTATTCGCAACGCGCCGTGAGCATGTTGCGGGTACTGGACGGCGACTCGGAAGGTGAAATCGTCGCGTGTGTCGGTGATGACCCGTGCGTCGACGTCGACTCGGCGGACACCGCAATCGAAGTCGGCGACGACGAATTCTGGATGCTGATGGCCGGGCGTAAGTTGCCTGCGCGTGACCGACGGGTGCTCACGGCTGTCGCGAAACAGGCTGCAGGGCTGGTCAAACAACGCGAATTGACGGAGGAGGCCAGCAAGGCCGAGGCCATCGCGCAGGCCGACGAACTGCGCCGCTCGCTGCTGTCGGCCGTCAGCCACGATCTGCGCACGCCGCTGGCCGCCGCTAAGGCCGCAGTATCCAGCCTGCGCAGCAGCGACATTGACTTCTCCGCAGAAGACACCGCCGAACTACTCGCCACGATCGAGGAATCCATCGACCAGCTCACCGCGCTCGTCGGCAATCTGCTGGATTCGTCCCGGCTCGCTGCCGGGGTGCTGCGGCCAGAGCTGCAGCGCGTGTATCTGGAAGAGACCGTGCAGCGCGCATTGTTAGCAATCAGCAAGGGCATCACTGGTTTTCGCCGACAGGGTCTGGACCGTGTCAAGGTCGACGTCGACGACGCGGTCGTCATGGCCGACAGCGGCCTGCTCGAGCGGGTGCTGGCCAACCTTATCGACAATGCGCTGCGCTACGCGCCGGACAGCCCGATCCGCGTCACGGCGGGCCAAGTAGGTGAGCGCGTGCTCATCGCCGTCATCGACGAAGGACCGGGCATCCCGCGCGGCACCGAGGAGCAGTTGTTCGCACCGTTTCAGCGGCTCGGTGACCACGACACCAGCATCGGAGTGGGGCTGGGCTTGTCAGTGGCGCGCGGTTTCGTCGAGGCCATGGGCGGCACCATCTCTGCAACCGACACACCTGGCGGCGGGCTCACCATCGAAATCGACCTTGCCGCACCACAGGACGGGGTGGCATGACCCCGCAGAAGACCAGGGTGCTGGTCATCGACGACGAACCACAGATCCTGCGCGCGTTGCGAATCAACCTTTCGGTGCGCGGCTACGAGGTGTTTATCGCCGCCAGCGGCGCCGAGGCTCTCAGAACTGCGGCCGACCACCGTCCCGACGTCATCGTGCTGGACCTGGGCCTGCCCGATATGTCCGGCATCGAGGTGCTCGAGGGTTTGCGCGGCTGGCTGACCGCACCGGTGATCGTGTTATCGGCACGCACCGATTCGTCGGACAAGGTCGAGGCACTGGATGCGGGTGCCGACGACTATGTCACCAAACCCTTTGGGATGGACGAATTCCTGGCCCGGCTGCGGGCCGCGGTGCGCCGCGGCGCCGCCGCGTCCGACACCGACGAGCCTGTGATCGAAACGTCGTCATTCACCGTGGACCTCGCCGCGAAGAAGGTGACAAAGAACGGCACAGAGGTCCACCTGACGCCCACCGAGTGGGGCATGCTGGAGATGATGGTGCGTAACCGCGGCAAGCTCGTCGGCCGCGAGGAGTTGCTCAAGGAAGTGTGGGGACCGGCCTACGCCAAGGAAACCCATTATCTGCGCGTGTATTTGGCGCAGCTGCGACGCAAGCTGGAAGACGACCCGTCACGTCCGGTTCACCTACTGACCGAAGCCGGAATGGGCTACCGCTTCCAGGAGTGATCCTGGCTCGTCTCCACACGGTCATACATCGCAGTCCAGAGCGAGTAGCACGACAGTGCCTCGACAACGACACGACCGAGGTCCGTGTGCCGGTACACGACGTCGGCGGCAGCGTCGGTGTCCCAGCTTCCGTGGTCGTTTCTCGTGACCAGTCCGCGAGCCCCGAGGAGTCTCAAGGCCGCCGACAATCCGCGCCGGCCAGCGTGGACATGAGTGCGCAGATCTGCACGAGACATTGGCCCGCGGGTGAGCGCGTCGAGTACTTCGAGCACGTGTGCATGGCTTACTAGCTCGAGCAGGTCCGGCACAGAGTCCGGTTCACCGATAGCGGACATTCGCCGCACGGTAGGTAGCAAGCTTGCAGCCGTAAAGGCCGCCTTACGGCATCCATACGCCGACTAGCTGGACTTTTACGAAATCTATACACCCTGCGGCGGGCGGGGTCGGGCGGAACGACACTAGGCTCCGAAGTCGTGTCGTCACCGACATCTGTGCTCAAGCGATTGGTCGTCGGGCGGCCGTTCCGTAGCGACCGGCTTGGTCACACGCTGCTGCCAAAACGCATTGCCCTGCCTATCTTCGCGAGCGACCCGCTGTCCTCCGTCGCATATGCGACCCAGGAAATCCTGCTGATCCTGACGCTCGGCGGATTGGCGTACCTCTACCTCACGCCATGGATCGCCGCGGCGGTAGTGCTGCTGCTCGCCGTCGTGACATTGTCGTATCGCCAGGTGGTGCAGGCCTACCCAAGCGGCGGCGGTTCGTACGAGGTGGCGTCCACGAACCTGGGTGCCCGCGCGGGACTGGTGGTGGCCGCAGCGCTTCTCGTCGACTATGTGATGACGGTCGCCGTATCGGTGGCCGCGGGTGTGGACAACATCATCTCGGCGATCCCCGAACTGAACCCGTATCGCGTCGCGATCAACATCGGCTTCATTGTTGTGCTGACCGCAATGAACCTGCGCGGTGTGCGCGAATCCGGCCGTGCATTCGCCGTGCCGACCTACGCCTTCATCGCCGGTGTGATGCTGATGATCGCAATCGGCTTGTTCCGCACGCTGATTGGCGACGCGCCGGTGGCCGAGAGCGCGAACTATGGCATCCATGCCGAACACGTCGGACTGAACACCCTGGCGATCGCGCTGCTCGCACTGCGGGCGTTCTCGTCAGGCTGCACCGCACTCACCGGCGTGGAAGCGATCTCCAACGGAGTGCCGGCGTTCCGAAAGCCCAAGTCGCTCAATGCCGCTCGAACCATGACCGCGATGGGCACGCTGGCGATCACGATGTTCATCGGTGTGACCGCGCTAGCGCTGATCTCGCACACCCACGTCGTCGAGCACACCTGCGATCTCATCGGCTTTCCCGGCGACTGCAACAACGACGCCCAGCGCACGGTGATTGCCCAGGTTGCCGCCGCGGTATTCGGCAACAACAGCGCGATGTTCTACTACATGCAGGCCGCGACGGCGTTGATCCTGATCCTGGCGGCCAACACCGCGTACAACGGGTTTCCCCTTCTCAGTTCAATTCTCGCGCAGGACCGCTACCTGCCCCGCCAACTGCACACCCGCGGCGATCGGCTGGCCTATTCGAACGGCATCATTTTGCTCGCCTTGATCGCTGCGGTGCTGATCTACGCGTTCGACGGCTCGACCACCCGACTGATCAATCTCTATATCCTCGGGGTGTTCACGTCTTTCACGCTCTGCCAGACGGGCATGGTGTCGCACTGGAATCGGGCGCTGCGCGATACAGAGACGCCCGCACTGCGCCGCCGAATTCGGCGCGCGCGAGTGATCAACGCGGTCGGCGCCTGTTTCACCGGCGTGGTGTTGGTGGTCGTGATGATCACCAAGTTCACGCACGGCGCATATCTGGTGGTCATCGCGATACCGTTGTTGTGCGTTCTGATGCAGAGCATCCACCGGCACTATGCGGCGGTGCGTGCCGAGCTCCGCACTGTTGACGACGACGAGCCGACATTGCCGAGCCGGATCCACGCCATTGTGCTTATCTCCAGCTGGCACAAAGCAACTCAGCGTGCATTGATGTTCGCTAAGGCGACCAGGCCCGACTCCCTGACTGCGCTGACCGTCAATGTCAACGATGCGGAGACGCGGTCGCTGGTTCGGGAGTGGGAGGAACTCAACGTCGCTATCCCGCTCAAAGTCATTGAGTCGCCGTACCGGGAGATCACGCGGCCGATCGTCGCGTACATCAAAAAACAGCGGCAAAGCGGCCCGCGGGACGTGGTGAACGTCTATATCCCCGAGTACGTTGTCGGGCGCTGGTGGGAGAACCTGCTACACAATCAGAGTTCGTTACGACTCAAGGGGCGGTTGCTCTTCGAGCCCGGCGTCATGGTGACCAGCGTGCCGTGGCAGCTGCACTCGTCGGCACAGCACGACCTCACCCGCGAAGAGCACGTTGCCGGCGAGGTTCGCAGAGGCATCGACCGAATGCCGACCGGGTGAGCCAGGCGCTCAGCAGAGCTTGACCACCGCGGCCGCGACGATATCGCCGGCCGCGGTCACCGATGCCCCGATGTCGTCCTGCACCATCTGGACGGCCTGCGAGGAGGTCGTACCGCGTTGCGTTACCGAGCAGACCCTGAACCCCTCGGACAGCAGCTGCTCGACGCTGAAGTTCTGGTAGAAGGGCTGCACGTCTTTGAGGTAGCTCCCTGGGTCAGCCCCCGCGGGCGAGGCGAATGCCAACGATACCGCCGCACCGGCGGCCAGAGCTCCAAGCGGGATGGACCACATGTCAGAGGTAACTTTCTGGGAGTTTGCTGTTGGTAGTGCCAACGTTACCGCTAGCCAGCGCTGATCGGGCGGCTTCCGCCCTTCTACGGGGTGATGCCGAAGGGTCCGTGAAGGAGTCATCGATGCGAAGGACCCGACCCCCTGCGCTGGATCTGGTACAGCTTCGGCGGCACGCTCGGATCGCGTTTACCGTGAGTGGGTGCTGCGTGATCTAACCGGCCGAGGCCGATGGGAACGCCAAATCCTTCGCGCCGTGGTGCAGGTAGTGCCGCTGGCCGCGGCGTTGTTGCTCATGCTGGGTTCCCGCCGGATCGCTTGGGTCGGCGTGGGCTGCGGGCTGCAGAGCTATCGCGACAACGCCGACTGCCACTGATGGCCACGCTGGTATCGGTGAACGTCGGCCTGCCGACGGACGTGCAGTGGCAGGGCCGTGTGGTCCATACCGGAGTGTTCAAGAGGCCGGTGAGCGGGCCGCAGATGGTGCGCCGCCTCAATATCGACGGCGACGGCCAGGGTGATCTCGGGGGCCACGGTGGTGAGCAGCGCGCCGTGCTGATCTATCAGACTGAGTCGTATCGTTATTGGGCGCAGGTGTTGAAGCGGGACGATCTCGAGCCGGGTCATTTCGGTGAAAACTTCACTGTCGACGGGCTTCCCGACGATGAGGTATGTATCGGCGACCGGTATCGGATCGGCGACGCCGTCTTCGAAGTAACGCAGCCCAGGGTCACGTGCTATCGCGTCGGAATCCGACTTGACGAACCGCGGATGGCGGCACTGCTTGTGTCGCATCACCGCCCGGGCTTCTACTGCAGGGTCCTGCAGGAGGGGTTTGTGGAACCGGGCCAGACCATCACCAAGATCTCCGCGGACCCAGAAGCGATGTCCGTCAACGAGATCGACGCATTACTGTACCTGCCGGGACATCCGCGGGAATCGTTACAGCGCGCATTGCGAATTCCCGCGCTCAGCCCTGGGTGGCAGGCGTCGTTACGGAGTCTGCTGGATCAAACGGAACGCGACGGTGTGAGTGGCAACAGTGGACTCAGCGCGGCCGCAGGAACACCGTCGCCGGCGTGGCCGGGCTTTCGATCGTTGATCGTGTCAGATATCAAGATGGAGTCTGACTCCGTATTCTCAGTAGTGCTTGCCGATCCCGACGGTGCACCGCTGGCGAGTTGGCTTGCGGGACAATCGATTGCGCTCAGAATCCACATCGACGGCGATCATCTGCCGATCTACCGCAATTACTCGTTGTCGAACCGGCCCGGCGACCCGGATTACCGTATCGCAATCAAGCAAGAGCGTGCCGGCGTCGCGAGCGGGTACCTGCACAGCCATCTGCGGGTCGGGGATCGCCTCGAGGTGGCAGCGGCCCGCGGAGGGTTCTACCTGGGCGATGGCGACGGGCCGGTCGTCCTGATATCCGCAGGCGTCGGGATCACCCCGGTGTTGGCGATGTTGCACGCGATCAGCGACAGCCAACCCGACCGCCGGGTGTGGTGGGTGCATGCAGCGCGGGACGGCTCTGAGCATCCGTTCACCGCCGAAACTGCCGAGTTGCTCGGCCGACTATCCAACGTCGAGGCTCATGTTGCCTACAGTCGCCCCGGCGTGGCGAGTCACTTCGGCGTCGATTACACGATCAAAGGCAGGCTGACCGCGGAATCGCTGAGCGAAATGGCATTGCCGCGGGAGGCGGACGTCTACGTGTGCGGTCCCGAGTCATTCATGCGCGACATGACCGCTGCGCTGACCGCAACCGGTATCGAGCCGGCAAGGATCCACACCGAAACGTTCGGCGCCCAGGGCGCTTTGGCGCCCGGCGTCGTCGCGGCCGCAGCTCCCCCACCGCACCTGCCGGCAGGTCCCGCTGGCACCGGTCCCGAGGTCTCGTTCTCGCGCAGCGGCATCACCGCCAAATGGAGTGACCGCTACCCCAGCCTTCTGGACTTCGCTGAGGCCTGCGACGTGCCGGTCCGGTGGTCGTGCCGGACCGGGGTGTGCCACAACTGTGAGAGCGCGCTGCTTGCCGGCACAGTGCACTACGACCCGGACCCCGTCGAATCCGCCGCCGACGGCAACGCATTGATCTGCTGCTCTCGACCCACCTCGGCCGTGGTCTTGGATTTGTAACCGACCGACGCTGGCAAACTTCCGAGTTCCCGGCATTCCGGCGCGCCGACCGGGCTCAGGCGGTATACATGCCGCATGCCTGGCAAGGCATACGCAGGTCGGGTCGGCGGCGTAGCCATCGCCCTGGTTATCGCCGTTGCCGTCATGACCGGCTGGCACAGCGGCCTCGCGTGGGCTGACGAGACCGGTGGAACTGCCGGATCGACCACCTCCACCGCCGGAACCGAGACGAAAGCCGACCAAACCGACGTCGGCGCACCCGGCAAGACGAATGACGACGTCGGTACACCGACCGAAGCGGCCGATCCGCCGAAGAAGGGTGCCGACGAGACGCCGCCCACCAAGCCGTCGCGAAAGACGGGGTCGAACGCGCCGGCGGCCCAGCCCGCGAAGCCGAAGGCGGCGACGGCAGTCTCGGCTACCTCGGAGGTGAAGCACGAGGCGCCTGCCGACGTGACGCCGCAGGAGAAAACCGCCGCCAACAGCGGACCCTCAGATCCAACACCACCCACCCACGCGGCACTGCGCATCGCAACGACAGAGTTGCCCGCTGTCACAACGGCGGTAACAACGCCGAAACCGGTGCAGCCCAACGTGATCCGTGCGGTGACTGCGCTGGTGTCGGGTGTCGTCAATGCGATCGTGAGCCCGTTTGCCGCCAGTAGCATGCCGGGAGCGCCTGCCGGGGCGCCGTCGATCTGGTCGCTGCTGGCGTTCGCGCGACGCGAATTCGAACGGGCATTCACCACGCCGTCGTTGCAAGAAAAACCCGTCGACACACAGACAACGAGCCAGACGAGCGAAGAGCGCACCCTGATCCTGTCTGCCTTCCCCGCCGAGGCCGACGCCATTCTCGCCCGCACCACGCTCGACCCGAATCCCTCGGTGGTGGTCGACGGGCATCACTTCTACCTCGGCACGTTGGGCGGCAAAAAGGTGATCGTGGCGATGACCGGCATCGGCATCGTCAACGCCACCCAGACGACGGAGATAGCGCTCGACCACTTCACCCCCGACTCCGGCATATCGATTGGCGCAGTGGTGTTCTCGGGCGTCGCCGGCGGCTCCGGGCGCACCGAGATCGGCGATGTCGCGGTGCCGGCCCGATGGACCTCCGATGACGGCCAAACATGGCACGCTGTCGATCCGGGCATGCTGGCCACCGCCAGCGCACTGGATGTCGACCTGCTGAGTCGAGACAGCATCGGAGACCCGAGCTGTTATTGCGGACTGTTCGCGGGCCCGCAGATCGACCTCAACCGCGAACCGGACCTGTTCGTCGGCGGCGACGGTTCCAGCGACGACAACAACAACGGAACGGCCTTCCCTGCCCTGCCGTCTATTCCGCTGGTCGGCGACATCTTCGGCGCCCAGCCCTGCGCAGCACCGGATTTCTCACTTCTGTTCACCGGCAACTTCTTCCAGGCCATCGTGCCGTTCCTGGCCTCCGGACTCGTCAGCAACCTGACGGGACTGCTGAACCCTATGACGCCGGCTGTGGACGCCGTCGACCAGGAGACCGCGGCGGCGCAACAGGTCGCCGACGCGCACGGCATCCCGTTCCTCGGCATTCGCGGCATGTCCGACGGGCCAGGTGATCCGCTCAACTTGCCGGGCTATCCGTTCACATTCGCCGTCTACAAGCAGATCGCGGCAGACAACGCCGCGATCGTCACCGAAGCGTTCCTGCAGGACTGGGGCGGCGCCTGAGGGTCACGCGGGTTCTTTTCGCCGCTCCGCCAACGCGGCCAACCGGGCCAGACACTCACGGTTTCGCGGGTATGCCGCGGCCAGGGCCAGCCGCCGCGGCACCAGGCTCAGCGGGCCACCGACGGGCACCTCGGCCATCTCGATGCGGCATCCCGTCGGGATATCGAACAGCCGCAACGCTATTCGTGCTCCGCCGAACGGACGGCCCTTGGCGCGCAGCACGAGCTCCTCCAGCGGCGTCGAGGACTCGACGTGCGTCTCGTCGTTGAGGACAAACGGCCATACGCCGATGGTGTGATGGATCTTGCTGCCGGGCTCGGGCCATCGGGGATCAACCGCGCGCATCCGGGTGTTTCCGACCACCCACTGCGAATACGTCCAGCCATCGGCGACTACGTCCCAGACCTGCTGTCGTGTCGCGGTGGTGTCCCGCTTCACGGTCAAGGAGCTATCAATTGCCGCTGGCTCTGCCATACCCACGGGCTACCCGACACCCGCAAAGCCAAACGCTCAGGGCTTGGTTTCGTCCGCCAGCGCGATCAGTCTTGCCCGCACCAGGTCGGGGCGCTCGTCGATGATGAAGTGCGTGGCGTCGACCTTCTCCAACGTGAAGTCATCGGCGATGGCGTCTTGTGGCGACGTCCACGATTCATGGATGGCAGCATCGTTGACGCCGTAGAGGGCACGAATGGGAACGGTGGCGCGACGCTTCTCGGGATGCCTTGCAGCCCTTGGTACCTCGCGTAGCAGGAACGTCCGGTAGGCGTCGCGGCCGGCTCGCGCCACCACGGGATCGCGGAAGCGGTCCACGTATACGCGCACGGTGTCACGATCGAGCGCAGATCCCAGTTTGAAGACGAGGTAGAGGAAATTCGTGTAGCGCTGCGCGGCCACACCGAACGAGGCCATCAGCGGCTGGTACTGCAGCAGCGGCCAACCGTGGGCCAGAAAGTTCCGCCTAGTCACCCACGGATAACCCATGTTCAGGGCCAGGTAGCCGTCGAAGCGCTCGGGCACCCGCAGGACCATCAGATAGCCGGCGTACGCGCCCCAGTCGTGCCCCACGAGCAGCACCTTGTCCAGCGCGAGCGCGTCGAGCAGGGCCAGCACATCGCTGGCGACGTCGTCCTTAGCCCACTTGTGCGGCGCGGGTCCGGACCACCCGAAGCCGGGCAGGTCGGGCGCGATGATCCGCAGGCCGGGCGGCGGGTCGGCGAGCAGATGGTGATAGGCCCAGTGATGCTGCGGCCAGCCGTGCAACGCGATGACCGGGCGGCCGTCCTCGGGGCCCGATTCGGTGACATGAAAGCGGACTCCGCGGGCCTCGACGAACGACCGGCGCGCCCCCGGGATCGGCGGCGGTTCAGAAGGCATGATTCGCACTCTACGTAACCGCTGCCGCGCTACGGTCGCGGTATGGGTGGCTACCGAGACCTGTTCAACGCCAGCATCGCCGATCCAACGACATTCTGGGCAGACGCAGCGCGGTCGGTGACGTGGACCCGTGAACCGAAGCGCATTCTCGACGACTCGAACCCGCCCTTCTACCGCTGGTTTCCCGACGGGGAGTTGAACACCTGCGCCAACGCGCTGGACCGTCACGTCGAGGGCGGCCGAGCCGACCAGCCCGCGCTGATCTACGACTCCCCGGTGACCGGATCGCAACGCACATACACCTACCGCGAGCTGCTGGACGAGACCGCCCGCTTCGCGGGAGCACTGCGCGGACTCGGTGTCGGCAAAGGCGATCGCGTCGTCATCTACATGCCGATGGTGCCCGAGGCGGCGATCGCGATGCTTGCGTGCGCTCGACTGGGCGCGGTGCATTCGGTGGTGTTCGGCGGGTTCGCCGCGCACGAACTCGCGGCCCGCATCGACGACGCGAAACCGGCCGTCATCGTGACCGCGTCGTGCGGTGTCGAGCCAACGCGGACCGTCGACTACAAGCCGATGCTCGACACGGCTTTGCAGCTCTCCGTACACGCCACGCCCGCGTGCGTGATCCTGCAGCGCGATCAGCGACCGTGCGAGCCGTTGGCGGGCCGCGACCATGATTGGCGCGAGCTGATGGCCAACGCGGAGCCCGTCGACCCGGTGCCCGTGGCGGCCACCGATCCGCTGTACGTGCTATACACCTCGGGCACCACCGGCACGCCGAAGGGCATCGTTCGCGACAACGGCGGGCATGCAGTGGCGCTGCTGTGGAGCATGCGCAACATCTACGACACGCATCCCGGCGAAGTCTATTGGGCAGCAAGCGATGTCGGTTGGGTCGTCGGGCACTCCTACATCGTCTACGCGCCACTGATGCTTGGTGCAACCACCGTGCTGTACGAGGGCAAGCCCGTCGGCACCCCGGATGCGGGCGCGTTCTGGCGCGTGGCATCCGAGCACGGCGTGAAGGCGGTGTTCACCGCGCCGACGGCGATCCGCGCGATCAAGAAGGAAGACCCCGAAGGCTTGCATCTGAGCAAGTACGACCTGTCGGCGCTGAAGTATTTGTTCCAGGCGGGCGAACGTCTCGATCCGGGCACCTACGGTTGGGCGTCGGACATGCTCGGCATCCCGGTCGTGGACCACTGGTGGCAGACCGAAACCGGTTGGGCCATCGCGGCGAACCCGATGGGCGTCGAACCGCTGCCTATCAAACCGGGTTCGGCGACGGTGCCGATGCCGGGCTACGACGTGCGCATCCTGCGGCCTGACGGTTCGGAGTGCGACGCGAACGAAGAGGGCTCGATCTGCGTGCGACTGCCGTTGCCGCCGGGAACGTTGCCGACGATTTTCGGTAATGACGAACGTTACATCAAGGGGTATCTGTCGGCATTCCCCGGTTATTACCTGACCGGCGACGGCGGATACATCGACGACGACGGCTACCTCTTTGTGATGGGCCGCACCGATGACGTGATAAACGTTGCGGGACACCGGATGTCGACAGGATCAATCGAAGCCGTTCTTGCGGGTCACCCTGCAGTCGCCGAGTGTGCGGTGATCGGCGTGGCAGACGAGATCAAGGGGCAGGTGCCGCGGGGTCTCGTCGTTTTGAAGGCCGGCGCGACGGCCGACCGGCTTGCCGAGGAACTGATCGAGGCGGTGCGCGAAAACATCGGCGCGGTGGCATCTTTCAAGATCGTCGACGTGGTACCCGCACTCCCCAAGACGCGATCGGGCAAGATTCTGCGCAAGACGATGCGCGGCATCGCCGACGGCCGCGAGGAACCGATGCCCTCGACCATCGAGGACCCGGGGGTGCTCGACGCGCTGAAACCGATTCTGCAACGTTGACTCTGCGCCCAGGGTGTCTCCGCGAGCAGACGTTAGATGCCCCGACACGCCGACGATTTGGGGCACTTTGCGTCTGCTCGCGCGGTAAAGGAGGCCAGAGGAGGGCAATGATCCATTACCGCCGGCGCGTTAACGGAACGCCGTGTTCAGCCGCTTCTGGAACACCTCGTTGAAACGCCGATACGCGCTGCGCAGCTCGTCTCCCGGCCAGTCGTTTCCGATGACTTCGGCGGGTAGCAGTGGGTCGAGTTGAAGATGACGGACGACCGCGACTGATAAGGCGAACCAATACGCAAAGTCCTCGGAGCCGACCGCCTCGATGTCGAGCTCGTCCTGCAGAGCGACGGTGAACCTGTCAGCGTCTGCAGCCCAATCATCAAGACTGAACAGAGATCTCACGGTCTCGGCGGGGATGTCCGTCGCGGCGTTGTGGAAGTGCACGCATTGGCGGTCGAGCACGGCGCGCAGTGTTGGCAGGCGCTCGGGGTCGAGGTTGTCGGGCCGAATCCAGACGCCCTCCCGTAGCTCTGCGAGGTGCAGAGCGGTTGCCGCCTTGCGCAGCGCCAGGCGATCTGCGGCCGACCGCCGCTCCAAAGACACGATCGCCAACTCCCAGCTGCCATCCCACGGCCGAGTTGCCGGAGCGCGGGATGCCTCGTCGACACGCTGCCGCCGTTCGAGCAGGCTGCCCGCGAGCGCATAGGTGCCGTCCTCGCTGGTGAGTTCCCCATTGGAGACCATGCGCCACAAGCACGTGCGGGCGGCGCCGTCGCTGATGCCGAAGAGCGAGGCCATCGCCACCAGTTCCCCAACCGTCAGGTGTGGGTGCGGGGCGCCGAGCAGCGCCGTCGCAAGGACCGACCGTGCGCTGAGTGACTGGTCACCGATCAGATCGGCGAGCTGGCCGCGGCCCCCATTGACTGCTGGCACGCGTCCATCATCACCCATCTCACGTAATTGTTGACGCGTGACGTTCATAGTGTGATACTTCCACAGTATGAGCACTCCGACAACGACGTCGGTCGCCGACGATGTGGAGATCGTTCACCGCATCCTGGCGCACATCGACGCCGGCACCACCGATGTAGGCGACGCCTGGCGGGAGCCCGTCGAAAATTATTTGAATCCACACAGATTCACCGCTGAGCTGGAAACCCTGCGCTCGTATCCGAGCGTGTTCCTGCCGTCCGCGGCGATCCCCAACCCCGGCGACCACGCCGAGCGAACCACCTTCGGCATTCCGCTGTTTACTGTGCGCGATCGCGACGGGCGGGCCCGCGTGTTCCGCAACTCGTGCCGACACCGCGGGATGGCCCTGGTCGAAGGACCGGGTTGTGCGCACGCGTTGGTGTGCCGCTACCACGGCTGGACCTACCGACTCGACGGCTCGCTCTCACACGTCCCACACGACGAGGCCTTCCCTGATCTCGACATGTCCGCCCGTGGGCTGGTCGAGGTCGACAGCCGCGAGGTAGATGGCCTCATCGTGATCGGCCCGCTCGGGTCACCGGCGCCGGGGGCCGAAGCGGCGATGACCGCGCTGACGGACGGCAGGCCGTGGCGCGACAAGCTGCTGCCCGCAAGCCGGCTGTTCACCGTGAGGCCGGCTCTGCGCCAGATGAACTGGAAGGTGCTGGTCGAACAGTTCCTCGAGGGCTACCACATCCGCACCACCCACAAGAACACCTTCTACCCCATCCAATACGACGACCTCAACGTCGTCGAGACGTTCGGGCCAAACACCCGAATCACGTTCCCGTACCAGAACATTGAACGACTCCGCGACCGCCCCGAAGCCACCTGGAACGTCGGGCATCGAGTGACGTACGTGTACCACCTGTTCCCGAACGTCATGGTCGCGACCTTTCCCAACCAGGTGCTGGTGATAACCATCGATCCGATCGACATCGACCACACGAACGTCACGATCTACGCCATGGTCACACCCGAGGTCACCGAGCGCCTGTCCGCCAACCCCGATTCCGCTACCGGCGCCCGCGATCTGCTGAACGAAGGTGGGATCGAAGACAACGAGATGTCGGAGGGTGTGCAGAAGGGCCTGTACGCGGGCGCCAATGATTTCGTCGAGTTCGGTACGCACGAGAGTGCCATCGGGCGCTTCCACTACAACCTCGACCAAAGGCTGGCATGCATTCGATGACAGACTACGAGCACCTGACCTACGAGCAGCGCGGGCCGGTCACGGTCATCACAATCAATCGACCAGAGCGGATGAATGCCATTGGGCCGCAGACACATGAGGAGCTGGTAGACGCGTGGGGCCGATTCCGTGACGACGATATCGCCCTTGTCGGCGTCCTCACCGGCGCGGGCGACAAGGCGTTCTGCGCGGGCGGCGACCTGAAGGCAGCGTTCGGCGGGGAACTCGACCTCGACGGCAGTCCCGACGACGGCGTGCTCGGGCCGTCGCGATGGACCGACATCTACAAGCCCACCATCGCCGCGGTCAACGGCGTCGCGTACGCAGGCGGCTTGGAGTGGGCGTGCTGGACCGACGTGGCGATCGCCGACGAACACGCCACCTTCGGAGTCACGTGCCGACGCTGGAACATCGGGCTGGCCGACGGTGGCACACAACGACTTACCCGCATCCTCGGATACCGCCGAGCGATCGAATTGATCGTCACCGGGCGGGTGATCGACGCCCGCGAAGCCGAACGGATCGGGCTCGTCAACGAAGTTGTGCCGAACGGGACGTGCCTGCAGCGGGCGATCGAACTGGCGCAGACCATCGCGGCACTCCCCCAGCCTGCGCTGCGCACTGACCTCGAAGCGGCGCGCACCGGACTGGGCCGACCGCTCGACGACGGGTTGCGCATCGAGGCGGAATGCTTCAGCCGGTCGATCGCCGCATCCGAAACCCTCGAAGGGCTACGCCAATTCAACGAACGCGACCACCCGGACCGTCGCGCCGACAGCGCCCCGCTGACGCCAGGGCTGGCCCGCTCGCTCTGAGCGACCCGCGCCCGTGGTCGGCTAGCGAGCTGGCGCGCGGAGTCGGTCCAGTTCGCTTTTGGCGTGGCGCTCTACCAACAACGGGATGAAGTCGCGCAGTGGCCTGCCCTCGAATCGGGCATGCACATCACGGACCACGTCCGCTACGGTCGACGCCGAAATCGTGGGATACCGATGCGTCAGGCGCACGACCAACTGCTCAATGACCGTCTGCTCGCTCAACTCGATCACCACCAAAGTTTCACCCCCGTTCACCCCACGGTCAACCCGGGCAGCCGGTGCCAATTGGCAGGCGGGGCCACTAGTTGGCTGGTGGGGTGAACTGGCTCAGCGTCAGCTCCGCACCCTGTGGATCGCGGATCAGCGCGGTCTTGGTCCGTTCGGTGTCATCCGACGAAAGCACTACGGCGCCATGCCTTTCAGCGCTCGCCGCAGACTCGTCGCGTGATGCGACCGTGAAACGGACATGCCAGTGATCCTGGCCATTGGCCAACGGCGCGACCCAGGCGATGGCGTCGGCGAAGCCGGGCGGCGCGTCTCCGGTGTGCAGATCGCTGAAGTTCCAGCTGCCGGGTGCGTTGACGAGTTGGGCTCCCAGCCGAAGCCGGGGCCGCCACAGCCGGAAGCCGGGCGCCCCGCGGATCGACACAGGCCGCCAGCCGTCCGCCGGGCCCCGCGATCAAATACGTGCCGGGCACGCCGGGAGGCACGGAGTCGGTGAACCTCCACCCGTCGACTTTCCTTTATTTCCAGAGTGATGCCAACTATTGTGATGTCGTCATATGTTGATATGCGTCCGTGGTAACAAACTCTGCTCCCACCCTCTCAGGTTGGTCAGAGCGACAGAGGAGTTGATCGACGATGCGAGCATCAGAGGCCAAAGCGGGCTCCGGTTGCAACTGTCATTGCAACGCATGCGAAGGCGGCCACCACTGCGGTAATCCGCCCAACTGCAACATCAGGCGGTAGTTAACCTCGAATTCTCGGGTTAGCCCGGCATCGCCCGGGGTATTTCTGCTGCGTAAATAAGCGCAGGAGATAGCTGATGACCACGACGACCCCCAAGTACATGGCTGTGCAGGGCGCAGCGCTGCTCGTCGCCGCGGCATTCGTCGTAATCGGCGTGCTGGGTTTCATCCCGGGCGTGACGCCGGACGGCAAACTTTTCGGGGTGTTTGCGATCTCCGGACTGCACAACGTGCTGCATTTGCTGTCGGGTTTCGTCGGCTTCGCACTGGCCCGCACCTATGCCGCGTCGAGGGCCTACTTCCTCGGCGGAGGTCTGGTCTACCTGGCACTGTGGCTGCACGGATGGCTCATGGGCAGCCGCCTACTGCCGATCAACGGCGCTGACAACTGGCTGCACTTCGGCCTCGGCTTCGGGATGATGCTTCTGGGCGTCACGCTCGCCGGCCAGCGCGACCCGACGAAAAGACGCAGGCGTTCGCCGAAATCTGCACCAGAGCTGTAATTCTCGTGAAATCACGACCCTCACGCAGAAATCGGCGCCAAGCACTAAGCGATCGACAGCGCGATGCCGTCGAGGATGTCGTGCTCGCTGACCACCAGCTCGTCGATGCCGGCCCGCTTGCCGAGCGCGTCCGCAAGCTCCTCCACAATGATTGCGCCACCACCGATCACGTCGACGCGGCCTTCATGCATCGGCCCCAGGGCAGCTCGCTGCGCGCGTGTCATCGCGATCAATTCGTCGCACACCGGCAATAGGTCGTCGAAGCCCACCGTGGACAAGTGGATGGCCTCTGAGTCGTAGGTCGTCATCTTCTGCGCCAGCGCCGACAGCGTCGTCATGGTGCCCGCGACTCCGACCCACGTCCGCGCCCCCTCGACGGGCACCACGCGCAGCGCCTGGCCCAGCCCCTCGCGCACTACCTCGCGCGCGGCCGCGATCTCCGTGGCCGTCGGCGGGTCGGAGTGTAGGCAGCGCTCGGTCAGTCGCACGCAGCCGATGTCGGCGGAGTAGCTCGCGTCGACCTCGCGTGAGCCAAGCACCACCTCGGTGGACCCGCCGCCAAGGTCGACAACGACGAAAGGTGCTGAGGCGGGGTCTAATTCGTCGACTGCGCCGTGGAACGACAGCGCCGCCTCTTCGGTGCCGGTGATCACTTCGGCGACCGCGCCGGGCACCACCGCACCTAGCACCTCGGCTGTCATTCCGAAGAACTCCTCGCGGTTGGCAACGTCGCGGGCTGCCGACGTCGCCACCATCCGCACCTTGGACACCTCGAATTCGTACATCAGCTCGGCGTAATCGGCCAACGCCGCCTTGGTACGAGCCAGCGCCTCAGGCGCGAATTGTCCTGTGGCATCGACGCCTTGGCCCAATCGGACGATCCGCATCTCGCGATGCACGTCGCGCAACCGGCCGTCGACCTTGTCGGCGATCAACAGCCGGATCGAGTTGGTGCCGCAGTCGACCGCGGCTACTCTGCTCATGCCTCGACTCCCGCTCGCTCCGGTCCTCGCGCGTTCCGCGCCGCGATCCTCCCTCGCGGTCGCCTTCGGGAGCTCATGTCCACCGACCCTTCTCCAGGATGCCCGCCATCGCAGACTCGGCCGCCAACACCGCGAGTGCCTGGTCGCCAAACGGATTCACCCCCGGACCCTTGGCCAGCGAGTGCGCGATCACTACATGCAAGCACTTGACCCGCTCCGGCATGCCGCCGCCGGAAAACGTCGTACCGAGCGGCTCGATCGCATCACGCTCCGCCAGATACGACTCGTGCGCCCTGCGATACGCGGCGGCCAGCTCCGGATCCTGCTGCAGCCGTTCGGTCATCTCCCGCATCATCCCCTCGGACTCCAACCGGCTGGCCGCGGCCGTCAATGCCGGATGCGTCAGGTAGTACAGCGTCGGAAACGGCGTTCCGTCAGGCAGTCTCGGCGCGGTCTTGACGACGCCCGGCTGGCCGTTCGGGCAACGGTAGGCGATCTCGAGCACACCGCGGGGCTCGCGGCCCAGTTGCCGCGCGACGGCCTCGAGATCCGCTGCGTCAACCACCGGGAGGTGGGGCATCGGGCGGCGGGGCTGGTGCAGGCGAAACGCCATGCGGCGCATCGGCAATGGTGTGCCACAGCGCGGTGTACCAAGGCTGGTCGCTGTGCTTCGTCGCGGGCTCGCTGCCCGGAGTCCCCGGCACGGCGGCATTTGCAGGCAGCTGCACCTGATACGGAATGTCGCCGGGCATCACGAAGCCGAGCCGTTCGCGGGCTTGCGCCGCAATGAACACCGGATCGGCAAGCTTGACCTTCTGCTCCTCGAGATCGGCGATCTGCGAACGTAATTGGGCCTCGGTCGCCTTCAACTGCTTCATCTCGGTGCGCTGACCGAAGTACGTGCGCACCGGACCCGCGATGGTCAGGGTCAGCACGCAGATGACCGCGGCGAGAATCGCTGCGCGCCGAGCCGCCGAGCCGAATCGCTGCTCGGACTGCTGTTCCGCCGACGCGACGATCGACTCTCGGATGGTCTCTTTCGGCTCCGGCTGTGGCGTCGAAGCGTTCGGTGCCGAGCCCTTGTCAACCGGACGTGGCTTGCGGCGGGCGGGCGCCGCCCCCTTCGGACGGCCCGCAGGGGACCGTCGCTTGGGGTCGGGCCGTTTCGCCTCGGGCACGGGTTATTTGGCTCCTGCCTCTGCTCTTCGCGCAAGCGGCTCATCGCCCACCGAGAAGCGCGGGAACGCGAGATCACCGGCGTAGCGGGCGGCGTCGCCGAGGGTCTCCTCGATGCGCAGCAGCTGGTTGTATTTGGCCACCCGCTCGCTGCGGGCGGGCGCACCGGTCTTGATCTGACCGCTGCCGACTGCGACCGCCAGATCGGCGATCGTCGTGTCCTCGGTCTCGCCGCTGCGATGGCTCATCATCGTGCGGTAGCCGCTGGAATGCGCGAGCGCCACCGCGTCCAACGTCTCGGTCAACGTGCCGATCTGGTTGACCTTCACCAAAAGCGCGTTGGCCGCACCCTTTTCGATGCCGTCCTCGAGACGCTCGGGGTTGGTGACGAAGAGGTCGTCGCCGACGAGTTGGACGCGGTCGCCGATGGCCGTCGTCAGCGCTACCCAGCCGTCCCAGTCGTCTTCGGACAGCGGGTCCTCGATGGACACCAGCGGATAGGAGTCGATCAGCCCGGCGTAGAAGTCGGACATCTGCTCGGCCGTACGGGTCTCCTTCTCGAAGCTGTAACCCGTTCCGGCGGTGAAGAATTCGGTGGCGGCGACGTCAAGCGCCAGTGCGACCTCGGGACCTGGCTTGAGACCCGTCGCCTCGATGGCGCTGAGGATCAGATCCAGCGCGGCCTTGGTGCCGGCGACGTCGGGCGCGAATCCGCCCTCATCGCCGAGGCCGGTGGCCAGCCCCTGCTTCTTGAGCACCGACTTCAGCGAGTGGTACACCTCGGCGCCCCAGCGCAGCGACTCCTTGAACGAAGGCGCACCGATGGGCGCGACCATGAACTCCTGGACGTCGACGCCGGTGTCGGCGTGGGCGCCGCCGTTGAGGATGTTCATCATCGGCACCGGAAGGATGTGCGCGTTGGGCCCGCCGACATAGCGGAACAGCGGCAGCCCGGCGGACTCCGCCGCTGCCTTGGCCACCGCGAGCGATACCCCGAGCATGGCGTTGGCGCCGACACGCGATTTGTCCGGCGTGCCGTCGAGGTCGACCAGCGCCTGGTCGACCAGTCGCTGGTCGTCGGCGCTCAGCCCGATCACCGCTGGCGCGATCTCGTCGAGCACCGCATTGACCGCCTTCTCGACGCCTTTGCCGCCGTAGCGGCTGCCGCCGTCGCGCAGCTCCACCGCCTCGTGCTCGCCGGTCGATGCGCCCGAGGGCACCGCGGCACGGGCGAATGTGCCGTCCAGCAGGGCCACTTCGACCTCGACCGTCGGGTTACCGCGGGAGTCGAGAATCTCGCGGGCTCCGACCTGCTCGATGATGGGCACTGGCTTCTCCTTGGTCATGGGGCTGGACTCGGCATTGAGCCTAGAGCGTGCGCTGCGCGATGGCGTGCTTAGAGGGGGTGTCCGTTGGCGTAGGCCGTCGCCCAGTCCCGCACCGTACGGGCGTACTGGTCGGAGTGGTTGTAGGCGTGCAGCGCGTCCATCCAGCCGCGGGGCTTGGCCAGGTCCTTGCCGCGCCAGCACAGATAACCGGCCGCCGACAACGCGGCGTCGTCGATGTTGTCCGGGCTGACGATGCCGTCGTTGTTGGCGTCGACGCCGTAGAGCTTCCACGTCTCGGGGATGAACTGCATCGGGCCCATGGCGCGGGCGAATTCGGGGTCGCCGTCAGCTTCGCCGTCGTTGTCGATGATCTCCAGGTTGCCGTTGGTGCCGTCGAGTCGCACGCCGCGGATCGGCGGGGTGACGTCGCCGTCGGGCGCGATGACCGCCCCGCGGTAGGTGCCGTGGTGGCTCTCCACTTGCCCGATGCCTGCCAGCGTCGTCCACGCGATGTGGCAGTCGGGGTTTTCCACCTCGGCGACGCGCGCGGCGTACGCGTAGGCCTCGAGCGCGGTGACCGGAAGGCCCAAGGCGGGCGCTCGCTGCGCCGCCCAATCGTGCAGCTGGTCGGCTGGCCGGCCCTTGGCGTGCGTGTCGATCTTGGGCACCGGTTCACCGGGCGGCGGCGGCACGCCGTCAGGGATCGGCGTGCCCAGCTGCCACGAGCAGGAAGAGGCCATCAGCAGCACTGTCGCGCCTATCACCGCGACAGCCCGCAGCCAACGCACTGGCGACACCGGACTCCCTCAAACCCACTGTGGTCGTTGCCCATCGTCCCACGCGTTCGGAGTAGATCGGCAACCGTCATCGAGCGTGTACCCTCCAACTCGCACCCTGCTAAGGTAAGGCACACCTTGGTTTGGACAGCCAAAGCAAACAGCGCGGATAGTCGTAGCGAGGACAAGTCGATGACTGCTGGTACGGACCTTCACGTCAGTATTCAGGCCGCCGCACCCAACATCACATCGCAGCTGTTCGGCAGTGGTTTGATCGGCCTGCGCGAGGGTCTCGAGGCCGCGATCGTGGTCAGCATCCTCGTCGCGTTTCTGGTCAAGTCCGACCGCCGCGACGCGCTCAAGTGGGTATGGCTGGGCGTCGGCGCAGCTATCGCGATGACCGTCGCAGTCTTCCTGGTGATCCAATTCGGCGAAAACACGATCTCGGGGTTGGCGGCCGAGGCGATCGCCGGCATCGCCTCGCTGGCGGCCGTCGTCATTGTCACGACGATGGTGCTCTGGATGAAGCGGGCGGCCGCCTCGATGTCCGGCGAGCTGCGCAGCGATATGCAGCGCGCGCTCGAGACCGGGTCGATGGCCGTGTTGGCGCTGGCGTTTCTTGCGGTCGGTCGAGAGGGCGTCGAGACCGCACTGTTCATGGTCGGCTATGCCGAGGCGCAGACGTCGTGGCCGCTGATCGGCCTCGTGATCGGCGTCGTGGTCGCCGCCGCGATCGCGTACGGGATGTATGCGGGCGCCGTGCGTATCAACCTCGCCAAGTTCTTCAAGTACACGGGCGTCTTCCTGATCCTCGTCGCCGCGGGAATCCTGTCCTACGGCGTCGGGGCGCTGCAGACCGTCGGCTGGCTACCGGGCTTGGCGGACAAGGCATTTGACATCAGCACGTGGTTCAACTGGTCGTCCGGGTACGCCGAGATCATCCAAGGCGTCTTCAACGTCACGCCAACGCCGACCGTTTTTCAGCTCGTCGCGTGGCTGGCCTATCTCGGCATCGTGCTGTCGATCTTCCTGCGCCCGACGAAGGCGCCCGCGAAACCCGATCCGTCACCACAACCTCTACCCGAACCCGAAAGGTCCACCACGTGAAGCTTCATACGACCATCGCCGTCGCCGCGGCTGCGTTGGCTGGTCTGGCGCTGACGAGCTGCCAGGCCAAGGAGCAGGCGGCTCCTGCCGAGCCGGGCAAGAGTGCTTCGGAGATCACGGTCAACGCGTCGGACAGCGCATGCGAGCTGTCGGGCACCGAAGGTTCGACCGGAGCCAACACCTTCGTGATCACCAACAACGGCAACAAGGTCACCGAGTTCTACGTGTACGGCGAGGGCGAGCGCGTCATGGGCGAGGTGGAGAACATCTCCCCCGGGCTGCAGCGCAAGCTGATCGTTCAGCTCGGCGAGCCAGGCACCTACCAGACCGCGTGCAAGCCGGGCATGGTCGGCGACGGCATCCGTGGGGACTTCAAGGTCACCGGCGACAAGGTCACGGTCGGCGAAGCGGGCAAGTTCAAAGAGGCGTCGGAGAGCTACAAGCGGTACGTGAACAGCCAGACCGACGCGTTGATCGCCGCGACTGGAGTTTTCGTCGACGCAATCAAGAAGGGCGACGTCAACGCGGCGAAGGCTCAGTACCCGCTGGCACGCACCTACTACGAGCGCATCGAGCCGGTGGCCGAATCATTCCCCGACGACCTCGATCCCCGAATCGACTTGCGCGAAGCCGATTTGGAGCCGGGCCAGAAGTGGACCGGCTTCCACCGGCTGGAGAAGGACCTGTGGGTCACCGGACTGCAGCCGGACAGCAAGGCGATGGCCGATCAGCTGATGGCCGATGTGAAGGAGCTCGACGCGGGTGTGAAGGCGCCGCCGTACAAGATCGATTCGACTCAAATCGCTGGTGGCGCACAGGGTCTGCTGGACGAGATCGCGTCGAAAAAGATCACCGGCGAGGAGGATATCTTCAGCCACACCGACCTGTGGGACTTCAAGGCCAATGTCGAGGGCTCGCAGACGGCGGTTGCTTCGGTGCGACCGATCCTCGACGAGCGCGATGCGGAGCTCGGCAAGAAGGTGGACCAGCGGTTCGCCGAAGTCGAGGCGCTGCTCGAAAAGTACCGCCAGGATGGCGGTTTCGTGTCCTACGACAAGGTGACCGAGCCGCAGCGCCAGGAGCTGTCGCGGGCGATCGACGCGTTGTCCGCAGAAGTAAGCCAGGTGCAGGGTGTCATCGCTCCCCGATAAGCCGGCGGCTCCTGGACTCTCGCGACGAAAGCTGTTCGGCGCGGCGGGGGTAACAGCCGCGGTCGTGGGCGCGGCGGGCGCGGGCGCTTTGGCGGGCCGGGCATCGGCTGCCAGTACGGAGTTCGGCGGGCTGGACAAGCCGATCCCGTTCCGCGGCGAGCGCCAGGCCGGCATCATCACGCCGCAGCAGGATCGGATGCACTTCTGCGCGTTCGATGTGACGACGGACAGCCGCGACGACGTCATCGCGTTGCTGAAGCAGTGGACCGCGATGGCCGAGCGGATGACCCGGGGCGAGGATGCGGTGCACGACGGTGCGGTTGGCGGCAATCCCTATGCGCCGCCAGATGATACGGGCGAGGCGCTGGGTCTGCCTGCGTCGGGGCTGACGCTGACCATTGGGTTCGGGCCGTCGTTTTTCTCCAAGGACGGCAAGGACAGGTTTGGTATCGCTGCACAGCGTCCGGCCGCACTTGCGGACCTGCCGAAGTTCACCAACGAGATCATGGATCCCGCGAAGTGTGGCGGCGACATCTGCATCCAGGCGTGCGCGCACGACCCGCAGGTCGCAGTGCACGCCGTGCGCAACTTGGCCCGGGTGGGTTTCGGCACGGTGGCGGTGAAGTACTCGCAGCTCGGGTTTGGCCGGACGTCGTCGACGACGCGCGAACAGGTGACCCCGCGAAACATGTTGGGCTTCAAGGACGGAACCAACAACATCAAGGCCGAGGATCACGAGGCGCTGGACAAGAACGTCTGGGTGGCCAAGGGGGATGGTCCGGATTGGTTGACGGGCGGCACGTATCTGGTGACGCGGCGCATTCGCAATCGCATCGAGGCATGGGACCGCACCTCGCTCAAGGAGCAGGAACGGGTGATCGGTCGGCAGAAGGGCAGCGGGGCGCCCAACGGCTACGGCGACGAGTTCGCGCCGGTGGACTTCGACATCACGGACGCCGACGGGACTCCTTTGGTCGATGTTGATGCGCATATTCGGCTGGTCGCGCCCGAGCATGTCGGCGGGATCAAGATGCTGCGCCGCGGGTACAACTTCACCGACGGGTCCGATGGGTTTGGGCACCTCGATGCGGGACTGTTCTTCATCGCGTTCGTGCGGAGCCCCGCGACGAACTTTATCCCGGTGTTGTCGCAGATGTCCACTGACGCGCTGAACGAGTACATCTTCCACACCGGCACAGCGGTTTTCGCGTGCCCGCCGGGTTTGCGGGAAGGTGACACGTCGGCGTACTGGGGCTCGACGCTGTTCGGCTGAGCTTCAGGGGCGCATGCCAAAGTGCGTGCGGGTTGGGACGCTGCGGCGGTGAAAGCCCGCGAAGGGGCGAAAGCTCGCCCACGGGTGAAAGATCGGCTAGGCGGTGAACTTCGCCGCCGCGGCTTCCTCTTCGGGCTCCTCGGCTTCATCCTCGGGCTCGGCCACGGCCTCTTCAGTCGAGATGCCGTCTGGCGCGGGCTCAGAGGGCGCGGGCTCGGGACGAGAGGGCGAAGGCTCTGGCACGTCCACCGGCGCCGGCTCCGGTACCTCGACCGGCGCGGGCTCTGGCACATCGGCGGGCGCCGGCTCCGGAACGTCGGCGGGCGTCGGCTCCGGGATGCGGTCAGGTGCCGGCTCGGTGTCCTCGGCCTGCGCCTCGTTTTGCTCGTCCACGACATCCTCGACGGCCACGGGCGTCCAGTACGACCGCCACTCCTCCTCGGAGATCTCCCCGAGCTTCGACACGTCCAGTTCCTCCGGCACATCCTCACCGCGGCGGCCTGCCGCAATCGCATGCTCGACTCGTCGCACGGTATCCATGAACTCCAAAACCGCTGAGCGCAAAACGTTTTCGGCGTCCGAATCCACCGACACCGTCACATTCGTGATGGTCTCCGGGATCAGATCGGCCGGCAGTCCCGCGGCCGCCACCCGCTCAAGTACCTTCTGCGCCAACGCCAATGCCGGCTGTCCGGTCGGCACGTCGTCCATCGACGAGTCGCGCGACTTCTCCAGCTTCTTGCGCTCTTCCCACTGCGCAAGCTGTTCGTCCAGCGAAATCGACTCACCAGCCAGCACCGCAGGCACCCGATTGCCGAGCTTGCGCACCAGCGAATCCGCTACGTCGTCAATGGTGAACGGATGCTGCGGCGCGTCCTCGGCGATGCGCGCGTGAAAGAGCACCTGCAGCAACACGTCCCCGAGCTCCTCGCGCAGCTCGTCGGCGTTGCCGCCGCGGACTGCGTCGAACACCTCGTAAGTCTCCTCGAGCAGATAGCGTCGCAACGAATCATGCGTTTGCTCGCTCTCCCACGGGCCCGAGGTGCGCAGCTTGTCCATCATCGCCACCGCGTCGACCAACCGCTCCCCCGGCGAGGCCTCCGGCGCCGCGATCAACTTGTCGCCCGCCGCCAGCCGCGCAACGACCGCGGGGTGGTCCCGATCCGACGACAGCAACACCGGCGCATCATCGCCGTCGTAAGCCGGCCGCGCCGCGGGCAGCGACCACGGCACCTTGACGGGCATCTCTTCGGTGTACTGGACATCACCGGTCAGCAAGTCAATTGCCTCGACCGGGACGAGCGAAGGACGACGAGGGTCGACCAGGACGACCGTCATGTCGCCTGTCGCTTGTCACTCATCGCCGTACCTCCGAACTTCGTTATATCAACACCTTCCTGGGCTTTTCCATCGAGGGCCAACACCAGACCGGCCACCATGGCGGTCAATTCAAGATCACGAATCCGCGGCGCCCCAACGCCGGAACCCGCCCGCGGGATCGGCACCTGAACCGTCGACGTCGTCGCGCGGTAGTGGGCACCCGGGTACAGCCGCTTGAGTCGTAGTTGCTGCGAGTCGGCCAGCTGCAGCGGCGAGACCCGCAAGGTCGACTCCGATACGGAGCTGACTTCGGTGATCCCGTATTGGCGGAGCAACAACCGCAACCGCGCCACAGCAACCAATCTCTGCGCGGCTGCCGGCAGCGGTCCGTACCGGTCGACCAACTCCTCGATCACCGCATCCACCGCCGCGTCATCGGCCGCCGCCGCCAAGCGGCGATACGCCTCCAACCGCAACCGGTCGCTGCCGATGTAGTCCGGCGGCAAATGCGCGTCGACCGGCAGATCGATTCGCACATCCTTCGGTTCCTCAGGCGCCACAACGGTTTTCCCGTCGGCGGCAGCGCGGTACGCCTCGACGGCCTCGCCGACCAACCGCACATACAGGTCGAAGCCAACGCCAGCCACGTGCCCGGACTGCTCGACACCCAAAACGTTTCCCGCACCGCGGATTTCGAGGTCCTTCATCGCGACGGCCATACCCGCGCCGAGCTCGTTGTTCTGCGCGATCGTCGCAAGCCGGTCGTACGCCGTCTCCGTCAACGGCACCTCGGGCGGATACAGGAAGTACGCGTAACCACGCTCACGGCTACGGCCGACCCTGCCCCGCAGCTGATGCAATTGCGAAAGACCGAACGTGTCGGCACGGTCCACGATCAACGTGTTGGCGTTCGAAATGTCAAGGCCCGTCTCGACAATCGTCGTGCACACCAGAATGTCGAACTCGCGGTTCCAGAAGCCTTCGACCGTGCGCTCCAACAGATCCTCATTCATCTGTCCGTGCGCGACCGCGACCCGCGCCTCCGGCACCAACGCGCTGACCCGCGCGGCCGCCTGGTCGATTGACCGCACCCGATTGTGGATGTAGAACGCCTGCCCGTCGCGCAGCATCTCGCGCCGCAACGCCGCCGCGATCTGTTTGTCGTCATGCGGGCCGACGTACGTCAGCACCGGGTAGCGCTCCTCGGGCGGCGTGAGGATGGTCGACATCTCGCGGATGCCCGCCAGGCTCATCTCCAGCGTGCGTGGGATCGGGGTGGCGCTCATGGTCAGCACGTCGACGTGGGTGCGCATCGACTTGATGTGCTCCTTGTGCTCGACGCCGAACCGCTGCTCTTCGTCGACCACGACCAGGCCGAGGTCCTTCCACGTCACGCCGGTCTGGATCAGCCGATGCGTGCCGATCACGATGTCGACCGAACCGTCCTTCATGCCCGCCAGCACCGCCCGCGATTCGGCGGGGTCAGTGAACCGCGACAGCCCCTTCACGGTGACCGGGAAGCCGGCCATCCGCTCCGAGAACGTCTGCAAATGCTGATCGGCCAGCAGCGTCGTCGGCACCAATACCGCGACCTGCTTACCGTCCTGGACCGCCTTGAACGCCGCACGCACCGCGATCTCGGTCTTGCCGTAGCCCACGTCGCCGCAGATCACCCGGTCCATCGGGACCGGCTTCTCCATATCGCTTTTGACTTCGGTGATCGCGGTCAGTTGGTCGACCGTCTCGGTGAAGCCGAACGCGTCCTCCATCTCGGCCTGCCACGGGGTGTCCGGGGCGAACGCGTGGCCGGGCGAGGCCTGCCGTTTGGCGTACAGCGACACCAACTCGGCCGCAATTTCGCGGACCGCGCGGCGCGCCTTGGTCTTCGTGTTGGCCCAGTCGCTGCCGCCGAGCCTGGACAACGTCGGCGCCTCGCCGCCGACATAGCGGGACAGCTGATCCAAGGAGTCCATCGGGACATAGAGCCGGTCGGAGCCGCCGCCGCGCTTGGCCGATCCGTATTCGAGCACCAGGTATTCGCGACGCGCACCGCCCACCACGCGCTCAGTCATCTCGACGAACCGGCCGATGCCGTGCTGATCGTGCACCACCAGATCGCCCGCGGTCAGCGCCAGCGGGTCGACGACGTTGCGGCGCTTGGCCGCCAGCCGCTTGCCCTCGGTGGCCGTCGCGCGGTTGCCGGTCAGGTCGGTTTCGGTGATCACCACCAGGTTGGCGCCCGGGATCACCACACCGTCGTGCAGCGGGCCCTTGAGCACGCCGACGACGCCCTGCTTGGGCGACTCGCCATCCTCCAAAAAGGTTGCAGGAGTATCGGATTCACCCAATTGCTCGATGATGCGGTGCGCGGTGCCGGTGCCGGGCGTGACGACCGCGGCATAACCACCGGTGGCGACGTGTGCGCGCAGCATCGCGAAGATCTCGGCTTGAAAGTCTGGGTTGGGCTGCGCCCTGCGCGCCGACGGCGCAGGCCGGACATTGAGCTCGAGCGCGGCCTCGTCGGACAGCTGCGACAGTGTCCACCAGGGGTGTCCGCCCTCACGGGCCGCGGCGCGGGCGTCGTCAAGTTCGACGAACCCCGACGCGCCGAGCGCCTCGATGTCGATCGGCACGTCACCGCCGACCGCCGCCGTCGACCACGACGCCTCGAGGAATTCGCGGCCCGTCTTGATCAGGTCGGCCGCCCGCGTGCGGACCTTCTCGGGATCGCAGATCAATACGGGCGTGCCGGCGGGCAGGTGCGCGGACAGTGTCGCCAGCTCGGAGCCCGATGTCGCGGCCGTCGCCGCTCGGCTTGGCCGCAGCAGCGGCAGCAGCGCCTCCATCCCGTCGACCGGGATGCCCTCGGCCAGCTTGGCCAGCATGTCGGGCACGCCGCCCGGCACGCTGTTCTCCCGCACTGGGTGCTCGGCGGACAGCTTGGCGGCGCGGTCACGGACGTCGTCGGTGAGCAGCACCTCGCGGCACGGCACCGCGACCACGAAGTCGACGGCGATCTCCGGGATGGAGCGCTGGTCGGCGACGGAGAACATCCGCAGCTCGGAAACTTCGTCGCCCCAGAACTCGACGCGCACCGGGTGCTCGGCGGTGGGCGGGAAGATGTCGAGGATGCCGCCACGGACCGCGAACTCGCCGCGCTTGCCGACCATGTCGACCCGCTCATACGCCAGCTCGACGAGCCGCGCGATGACGGCGTCGAAATCGGCCTCGGCGCCGAGAGTCAACGTGACCGGCTCGATGTCGGCGACGTCGGGCGCCATCGGCTGCAGCAGCGATCGCGTGGTCGTGACCACGACACGCAGCGGCGGGCCGAGGCGCGCGTCGTCAGGATGGCTCAGCCGTCGCAGCACCATCAGCCGCGCACCGACGGTGTCGACGCCGGGCGAGAGCCGCTCGTGGGGCAGCGTCTCCCAGGACGGGAACATCGCGACGGCATCGCCGAAAACGCCGCGCAGTTCGGCGGTCAGATCATCGGCTTCACGGCCGGTGGCGGTGACGACAAGCAGCGGCCCGGCTTGCGCGATTGCGCACGCCGCGAACAGCCGGGCGCTGGCCGGCCCGACGAGGGTGAGATCGCTGGGTCTGTCGGCGGCGCGGCGGGCGACGTCCTGAAGTGAGGGATCCCGTAGCGCCAGGTCAATCAGCCCCGCGATCGGGGTTTGGACATGGGTGTGCCCCGATGCGGTCATGATGTCGTCCATCCTAGGTGGTCGTCACCGACGCCCAAATTCACGTTTGCGCGCGAAAATACGGGTGCAGCGCGCCATTACGTCGATCTCGGCGAATGCAGAGGCCTACTCGTCGAGCAGCAGCGGATCGTCCTCGAGGTGGGCCAGCCCGTTCCAGCACAGGTTGACCAGATGCGCGGCCACGACTTCCTTCTTCGGCTCGCGCACGTCCAGCCACCACTGGGCCGTCATCGACACCGAGCCGACCAAAGCCTGGGCGTACAGCGGCGCCATCTCCGGGTCCAGACCGCGACGGGAGAAGTCGCCGGCCAGGATCGACGACACCTGGTTTACCGCGTCGTTCAGCAGCGTCGAGTAGGTGCCCGACGTGATGGCAGCAGGCGAGTCGCGAATCAGGATGCGAAAGCCGTCGGTGCGCTCCTCGATGTAGGTCAGCAGCGCCAGCGCCACCCGCTCGATCCGCAGCCGGGACCGGTTGTTGGTCATCAGCGTCAACGAATTCGTGATCCCGTCGAGCAGCGCCGACATCTCGCGGTCGACCACCACCGCGTAGAGCCCCTCCTTGCCGCCGAAGTGTTCATAGACGACTGGTTTGGAGACATTGGCGCGCTGCGCGATCTCCTCGATCGAGGTGCCGTCGTAGCCACGCTCGGCGAACAGCGTTCGCGCGACGTCGATCAGCTGATGCCGCCGCTCCGCGCCGGTCATCCTGGCGCGGGGTGCACGCACTTCCTTGTCGGGTGCTGCCACGCTAATCAGGCTAATCCCCCTCCCGCTCCGCTCGTGCGCCCTGGGACGTAGATGCGTTCGACTAGCATCACGAGTTGATCAGTCCGTCGTGGTGTAATCGGCAGCACCTCTGATTTTGGTTCAGATAGTTCAGGTTCGAGTCCTGGCGACGGAGCTCTATGTCCAATGTGCGCGGTGAGGCCGCTGTCCTGGTTTTGGCGGCCGGGGCGGGCACCCGCATGCGCTCAGACACCCCCAAGGTGCTGCACACCCTGGCCGGCCGCAGCATGCTCGCGCACGCGCTGCACTCGGTGGCCAACGCCGCACCCGGGCATCTCGTCGTCCTGCTTGGCCATGACCGCGACCGCGTCGAGCCCGCCGTCGCCGCGCTTGCCGAGGAGTTGGGTCGGCCCATCCAGGTCGCGGTTCAACAGGAGCAGCTGGGCACCGGTCATGCGGTGCGCTGCGCGTTGGCGGCGCTACCCGACGACTTCACCGGCGTCGTCGTCGTGACCTATGGCGATGTGCCGTTGCTGGACGCCGACACGCTGGCCGGGCTGATCGCCGCGCACAGCGCCGAGTCGGCCGCGGTGACCGTGCTGACCACAACGTTGGCCGATCCGACCGGCTACGGGCGGGTAGTGCGCACCGCCGACGGTGAAGTCATCGCCATCGTCGAGCATGCCGACGCCGGGCCGTCGGAGCTGACCATCCAGGAGATCAACGCCGGCGTCTACGCATTCGACGCCACGGCGCTGCGCTCGGCTCTGGACCGGCTCGAGCCGCACAACGCTCAGCAGGAGCTGTATCTGACCGACGTGATCTCGATCGTCCGCTCGGATGGGCTGGTCGTGCGGGCCAAGCACATCGACGACTCGACGCTGGTCGCCGGCGTCAACGACCGCGTGCAGCTGGCTGAGCTGGGCGCCGAGCTGAACCGGCGCATCGTCGCCGCGCATCAGCGGGCGGGGGTGACCATCGTCGATCCCGCCACGACGTGGATCGACGTCGACGTCACCATCGGTCGCGACACGGTGATCCGGCCCGGCACGCAGCTGCTCGGCTCGACCCGCATCGGCGGCCACTGCCTGATCGGGCCCGACACCACACTGGCCGACGTCACCGTCGGCGACCAGGCTTCGGTGGTCCGCACGCACGCCACGTCCGCCGCGATCGGTGACGGCGCCGACGTCGGGCCGTTCACCTATCTGCGGCCCGGCAGCGTGCTCGGCGCAGACGGCAAGCTCGGCGCGTTCGTCGAGACCAAGAACGCGACCATCGGCACCGGCACCAAGGTGCCGCACCTGACCTACGTCGGCGACGCCGACATCGGCGAGCACAGCAATATCGGCGCGTCGAGCGTCTTCGTCAACTACGACGGGGAGAACAAGAGCCGCACGACGATCGGCTCGCACGTGCGGACGGGGTCCGACACCATGTTCGTCGCGCCGGTGAATGTCGGCGACGGCGCGTACACCGGCGCGGGCACGGTGGTGCGCGAGGACGTGCCGCCCGGCGCGCTGGCCGTCTCGGCCGGCCCGCAGCGCAACATCGAGGGTTGGGTGGCGAAGAAACGGCCGGGGTCGAAGGCGGCCGCCGCAGCGGCGGCGGCATCAGGCACCGCCGAGGCCGCCCGTCGGGCCGCCTCTAGGCAGGCCGGCGAACCAACGGACTCGGGCGACGCCGCAAAGCCGTGAGCCGGTTGCCGATTGTTGGCCATCTGGCTACCCGTACGATTAGCCCGTAACGATCCCCAAGCAATGAGGGCACCGTGGGCACCGAGTGGACCGATAACCGCAAAAATCTGATGCTCTTCTCGGGTCGCGCGCACCCCGAACTGGCCGAGCAGGTGGCCAAGGAGCTCGACACTCCGGTCACCGCGCAGACCGCACGAGACTTCGCCAACGGCGAGATCTTCGTTCGCTTCGATGAGTCTGTTCGCGGCTGCGACGCGTTCGTACTGCAGTCGCATCCCGCGCCGCTGAACCAGTGGCTGATGGAACAGCTGATCATGATCGACGCTTTGAAGCGCGGCAGCGCCAAGCGAATCACCGCGATCCTGCCGTTCTATCCGTATGCCCGTCAGGACAAGAAGCACCGCGGCCGCGAGCCCATCTCGGCTCGACTGGTCGCCGACCTGCTCAAGACCGCCGGTGTCGACCGGATCATCACCGTCGATCTGCACACCGACCAGATCCAGGGCTTCTTCGACGGCCCGGTGGACCACATGCGGGCGCAGAACCTGCTGTGCGGCCACATCGCCGAGAACTACGCCGACCACGACATGGTCGTGGTCTCCCCCGACTCCGGCCGCGTGCGTGTCGCTGAGAAGTGGGCCGACGCGCTGGGCGGTGTCCCGCTGGCCTTCATCCACAAGACGCGCGACCCGCTGGTGCCCAACCAGGTGAAGTCCAACCGCGTCGTCGGTGACGTCAAGGGCAAGACCTGCATCCTCACGGACGACATGATCGACACCGGCGGCACGATCGCGGGTGCGGTGAAGCTGCTGCATCAGGACGGCGCGGGCGATGTGATCATCGCCGCGACACACGGCGTGCTGTCCGAACCGGCGTCGCAGCGACTGGCTGAGTGCGGTGCCCGCGAGGTGATCGTCACCAACACGCTGCCGATCGGTGAGGACAAGCAGTTCCCGCAGCTGACCGTGCTGTCGATTGCACCACTGCTGGCCAGCACCATCCGCGCGGTGTTCGAAAATGGTTCTGTCACTGGCCTTTTCGACGGGTCGGCGTAGTGGCAGAAAACGTCATCTATCACAACCCTAACTGCTCGACATCGCGTAAGACCCTGGATCTGTTGCGGGACAACGGCATCGATCCCGAAATCGTCCAGTATCTGAAGACGCCGCCGTCGCGGGCCGAGCTGGTCAAGATGATCAAGGACGCAGGCATCGACGTGCGCACCGCGGTGCGCAAGCGCGAAGCGCTGTATGCGGAGCTCGGATTGGCCGACGCGTCCGATGACGAGTTGCTCGACGCGATGGCCGAGCATCCGATCCTCATCGAGCGCCCATTCGTCATCACCCCCAAGGGCACCCGGCTGGCCCGGCCGATCGACGCGGTTCGCGAGATTTTGTGAAGCTGAGGCGAGGGCTGGTCGCCGCTCTCGCGGTGCTCACCGCAACAGCCTGTGGCGCGAAAACGCCTGACTATCAATCGGTTTGGTCGACGTCAGCCACGACAACCACGTCGACGACCAGCAATGCGGCGCCGGTCCCGATCGCGCAGTTCCTCGAGGAAAAGGGCGTCAAGGGCGACCCGGTCGCGCCGCAGAAGCTCAGCGGTCTGACGGTGACGATGCCGCAGCCGAAGGGTTGGACGCAGTACAACAATCCGAACTTCGCACCGGGCACGCAGATGATCGCCAAGAACGACACCTATCCCACCGCGATGCTCATCGTCTTCAAGCTGACCGGCGACTTCGACGTCAACGAGGCGATCAAGCACGGCTACGCCGACGCGCAACTGTCACAGAACTTCAAGCAGCTCAATGCTTCTACTGCGAACTGGCACGGCTTCCCGTCGGCGATGATCGAGGGCAGCTACGACCTCAACGGTCGCCGGATGCACAGCTACAACCGCATTGTGATCCCGACGACCGCGCCGCCGGCGAATCAGCGCTACCTCGTTCAGTTCACGGTGACGGGCTACGCCGAGAAGGCCGCCGAAGAGGCCCCGGACATCGAGGCCGTGATCGGCGGCTTCAACGTCGCATTGCCGAAGTAGACGACGCGTAGCGCCGAACTAGGCTTAGCGCCATGAGCCAGTGGACCGCCGCAGATCTGCCTTCCTTCACCGGGCGCACCGTGATCGTCACCGGTGCCAACAGCGGCCTCGGTGCGATCACCGCGCGCGAGCTCGCCCGCGTCGGCGCCAAGACGATCCTGGCCGTGCGCAACACCGCCAAGGGTGACGCCGCGGCCGCGGGGATGAGTGGTGACGTGGAGGTTCGTAAGCTCGACCTGCAGGACTTGGCGTCGGTGCGCGCCTTCGCCGACGGTGTCGACGGCGCCGACGTGCTGATCAACAACGCAGGGATCATGGCCGTGCCGTACGCGCAGACCGCCGACGGCTTCGAACGCCAGATCGGCACCAACCACCTCGGCCACTTCGCGCTGACCAACTTGCTGCTGCCGAAGATCACCGACCGGGTGGTCACTGTCGCGTCGATGATGCATCTCATCGGCCGCATCAATCTCAAGGACCTGAACTGGAAGTCGCGGCCATACCTCGCGTGGCCTGCCTACGGGCAGTCAAAGCTCGCGAATCTGCTGTTCACCAAGGAACTGCAGCGCCGTCTGGCGGCGGCGGGTTCACAGGTGAAGGCACTCGCCGCACATCCCGGATATTCGGCGACCGAACTGCAGTCGCACTCGACGGGCCTGTTCGGCAAGGTGTTCCAGGCAGGCAATTCGCTGATGGCCACGTCGGCCGAATTCGGCGCCCGCCAGACCTTGTACGCGGCGTCGCAGGAGCTGCCGGGCAACACGTACGTCGGACCGCGCGGCGCCTTCTGGGGGCCGACCGGGCCGACCCCGCTGCGCAGTCCGCTGGCACGCGACGCGAAGAAGGCGGCGGCGCTATGGGAGCTGTCCGAGCAGCTCACGGACACCAAATTTCCGCTCTGAACAGCTGATGCGCTAACCTTGCTGGCGATCACGGCGAGGGTGGCCCGGCCACCGTTATCGACGCGAGCCTCTTTTCAGTGGTGCGCCCTTGCTGTGCTGAGCACACGACACAGGAGCAGCACGAAAATGGCTAAGACTTCCACCGCGAACAAGCTGACCGCTGCGGTACGCACCGAGACGGGTAAGGGCGCGTCACGTCGCGCCCGTCGCCTCGGCAAGGTGCCCGCCGTTCTCTACGGCCACGGCAGCGACCCACAACACCTCGAACTCGATGCGCACGACTTCTCGGCCGTGCTGCGGCACTCGGGCACCAACGCGGTGCTCACCCTCGACATCGACGGCAAGGAGCAGCTCGCGCTGACCAAGGCGCTCGAGATCCATCCCATCCGCCGCAGCATCCAGCACGTCGACCTGCTCGTCGTGCGCCGTGGTGAAAAGGTGACCGTCGAGGTCAACGTCATCGTCGAGGGCGAGCCGGTTTCCGGGGCGCTCGTCACCCAGGACGCCAACACCATCACGGTCGAAGCCGACGTCCAGTCGATTCCCGACCACCTCACCGTGTCGATCGAGGGGGCGGAACTCGGCACCCAGTTCGCCGCCGGCGCCATCACGCTGCCGTCGGGCGTCACCCTGGTTTCGGACCCGGAGACGCTCGTCGTGAACGTCGTCGCCGCGCCGACCGCTGAGGAGATGGAAGGCGAGGGTGCCGGCGAGGCAGCCGAAGCCGAGGGCGAGGCACCGGCCGAAGCCGCCGAGGGCGAGGCGGCCGAAGAGGCGCCCGCCGAAGAGTCCGAGTAGACGGACGCCAATATGGCCGAAACCATTTTGGTGGTCGGCCTCGGCAACCCTGGAGCGCAGTACGCAACGACGCGGCACAACATCGGTTTCCTTGTCGCAGATATCCTTTCGGACCGCCTCGGTTCGGGGTTCAAGGTGCACAAGAAGTCGGGGGCCGAGGTGGCGACAGGCCGCCTCGGCGGTCAGTCTGTCGTGCTGGCCAAACCGCGGTGTTACATGAACGAGTCGGGGCGCCAGGTGGGGCCGCTGGCCAAGTTCTACTCGGTGCCGCCGGCCGACATCGTGGTGATCCACGACGAGCTCGACATCGACTTCGGCCGCATCCGGCTCAAGTTCGGCGGCGGTGTTGCGGGGCACAACGGGCTGCGCTCGGTGGGATCATCGTTGGGCACCAATGACTTTCAGCGTGTCCGCATAGGCATCGGCCGTCCGCCCGGTCGGATGGAAGGCGCGGCATTCGTGTTGGGAAACTTCACCAACGCTGAATGGCGCGAGGTTCCAACTATCTGCGAGCAGGCGGCCGACGCCACCGAACTCCTTGTGTCCCAAGGGCTTGAGCCAGCGCAGAATACGGTGCACGCCTGGGGGTAGAGCCGAGCGGACGGGTAGCGCCGTCAGGTGGTGCCGGACCCGCCGACCAACTGGCGAATCGCTTGAATTTCGCTGGTTTGGAAGGGCCGTCCATCGGGGTATACGAGGTCGCTGAACCACACCTTCGGAGCGCCGCGGTACGCGTGGTCCCACGAATCCCACGGCAGATACGTCTGCGTCTTGCCAGCGACAAAGCCCCAGTTGAATGCACCGACGTTGTGCCGCTTGGCGATTGGCAGGATTCCTTCGACGGTGTTGCCCAACGGCCGGGCCAGATACTCCGTGCAGAGAATCGGACGGCCCAGTGATGAAAGCTCGTTGATCTTGGCCTCGAACTCGGCCGGCTTGCCGTAGGAGTGGAAGGTGACCACGTCGGAGTTGTCGAGTTGAATGTCGCTGATATCGCTGCGGCTGCCCTCGTCCCAGCTTCCGGTCCAGACACCACTTGTCAGCGGTTGCACCGGGTTCACCGAACGCGCCCACTGAAAGACTTGGGGTAGCAGCGCCGCGACGAGATCCTGCTTGTCCTTCCTCTCCACTTTCCGATACACCCGTGCGGGATTGTCGGGCTCGTTCCACAAGTCCCAGCCCAAAATTCGGCTGTCACTTCGGAATTGGCCTACGACGCCCGTGACATAGGCGTACAGAACGTTGCGGTACTGCGGATCCCCGAGATGCTCGGCGCCCGGGCTCTGCACCCAGCCGGAGTTGTGCACGCCGGGTGTTGGCGGGCCCTGCGGGCCCACGCGGGGGAACGGGTTCCAGCACGAATCGAACAGCACGAACAAGGGCTTGATCCCGCGGTTGGCCGCGATGCCGACGAATTGCGTTAGGCGGCCGAGAAATCCGCGTGGATCTTGGGCCCAGAGCAGATCGTGGAGGAAGACCCGCACGCAGTTCAGCCCGAGCGATCGGGCGTAACCCAGTTCGGCGTCGATTCGTCGTGGGTCGTACGTACCCGGCTGAAACATCTCCAGCTGGTTGACGGCCGTCGACGTGACGTAGTTGGCGCCGACGAGCCAGCCTTGCGCTTGATACCAGCGATTGGCGTAGTCCGCCGTCCATCGAGTCGGCTCGGCGACAGCCGGAGGCAAACGGGTCATTGCAGCACCAACCGCCAGTAAGAGCGGCAGTTTTAGGGCTGTACGGCGGTGCACGCAGCAACGTTAGTGGCCCGCAGCCCCGTACTCAGACCTCCATATCGATTCGAAACCTGTTGGGTTCAAGATCGTTATCACGCCATCGGGTTGAGCAACACGCTGCACAGATGGGGCAGGTTCCCGAGAGGAATCCAGGCCACCAACGCGCGGCATGTCGAGGCCGCAAACCCGATTGGGCCGCCGCAGACCGGCCAGGCGCCGACGCCTTGAGTGCGCATGACGTTTCGCGCGACCCGGATCTGTTCGTCCCGACTCGCGGCGGCGGGTGACCCGACACCTCCGTTCGCGGCCCATGTGGCCGGCGTGAACTGAAGGCCGCCGTAGAAGCCGTTGCCGGTGTTCGCCGACCAGTTCCCTCCCGATTCGCATTGCGCCATTGCGTCCCAGTTGGGTTCGGCACCAGCGGTCGGAACTTGCAGCACCAGTTGAGCCATCGCGAGCGCGCCGGTTATCGCTAGCACGGCGATGACCTTGCGTAGGCGCATGTCGATCCCTTCGTAAGGCGCGCGGACGCGCACTCCAGTAAGGGCAGGGCGAGCGGGCGATGTCCCCGTTGCTCGGTCGTGATACTGAGCTTACTCATGAGGCGCGAGTTAAACAGCCTGTCTAATGAGTCTCAATGTATTCTTTGAGTCTATTTAATAGCTATGCGTCATATGAGGCTGGCGAGACTCACTGCTGCCGAGCCACGTCGGATAACCCGAGGTCAGCGGCGCGCATCTGGGGTTCAACGGCGACCGATGTCGTCACTCGCACGTACAAATGGCAAATGCCAATGTGACAGATGTTGTTTCTGTTGCCCGTGTTCTTAAGGTGTGCTATTTTTCGCCCAACAAGATCAATTCTGATGCTCTAGTGATAATTGGTGCAAATGTGATTGTTGTGACTAGGTGGGTTGACGACGTCAGCGTCCCCGAATGCCGCTGTCGACGACCTTCACCTGCTTGTGCGGGTAGCGGCGTTCGGCGTGCTCCTTGGCCGCGGAGTTGGGCAACACGTAGAGCGTCTCCTTCTTCTCTTGCAGCGGCTTCAGCACCAGATCCATGAACCCCTTGCGGTTGTCGAGATAGGGCTCGATGACGTCCTCGCCCGCTGGGCATACGGCGAGGCAGTACGCCGCCTTGTAATTCGCCTTGAACGAAAGGCTCTGCCACATCGACGCGTTCTCGGAATCGCTGACGCGCGAGCGGAAGTCGTCGGCATCGGCGCTGTCGGCGACGGTTTGCACGTAGTCGGTGAACCCGCCCATGAACTCGCGGTAGTTGTGCACCGAGCAGGCGACGAAATCGAAGTCGCCGTCCTTCTTGATCGCCCCGACCGGGCAGGCCGCCACACACAGCTTGCACTCCAGGCACGGCGAATAGTCAAGCGGCTCACCGTAACTGCTGACGGGTGCGGCCACCAGGATCGTGCCGAGCAGGATGAAGTTGCCGAACTTCGGGTGTATCACATTGCGGTGGATGCCCATCACACCGAGTCCTGACGCCACTGCGACCGGCTTGTGCGCCACCACCCAGATGCGACCGGGATAGCGGTCCATCTCCATTGGGAAGGACATCGACGGGTTGATCGCGCGGTATCCCGCGTCCTGCAACGCGCGGGTGATCCGATGTGCGGCCTCGTTCATGATCTCGCCGCTGCGATGGAACTCTTGGTTGGCGACGCTTCGCGCGGTCGAGCGGACATTGTCGCGATTCATCTTCACGACGAGTGAGATGTAGCTCTGCACGCCCGGCAGCGCCGCGTCGACGTGCTCGCGCTCGCTCGCCAGATCAGCGTTCTCGACACTTGCGAACGCGACGTCGTCGACACCGGCATCGAGGCACACCTGCCGCAGCCAGTCCGCGTCGATGACTCCCGGCTTCTCGGTCTTTCGAGCACGCACCTTGCGAACCGTCGGATGGTCGGCGAGGCGGGCCGGGATCTTCTCGATCGTCATGCTGAGTATAGTACACAATACTTAGCTACCTCGGCCCGTTAGAAAGCCCGCCTCCTGCGTAAAGAAAACGTTCGGACCCGACATTCCTGCCCATGACGGGGGTACACCGGACACATGAGTGACATACGTACGGGCCATTCCGGCCTGCTACGGCGAGGGTGGTCGCGGTTGCTTGACGGCGACCGTGTTTGGGGGTCAATCGAGGTTCGTCCCGACCGCTTCGGTGTGACCCGATATCGGCTGGTGGTGTTCCCGCCGGGGATCAGCGACTCCGAGCGCAGGCAGGTACGCGTGGCGCAGGGCTGGCCCCTGTGGGGCGCGCTGGTGTGGATCCTCTGCGAAGTATGGCTGAGCCATCTGACGGGGCCGATGACGGCTCTTGTCACGTCGACGGCCATCTACCTGGGATTGGGTCTGGTCGCCACGACCAGGGCAGGCGATGCGCGCAGACAAGTCAGGACAATGGGTGTGATGGTGATGGCGGGTCACCGCGATCCGGTGTCGTCGGCGCTGCTTCACAAACTGGACACGCTCGCCGGTGCGCTGCTGGAAGCCGACGAACTGCTTGCCCGCGGTGTCGTCTCGCCGATGGCTCACGAGATGACGTGGTGGCGGGTTTATGACCAGATGGAATCCACCAGCATAGCGGCCTAGTCGCGTCGCGCCCGCTTCATCTGACCGTAGGCGTCGATAGGGCTGTGTAACGCAAGACCCCCGTCGGCGAACACGGTTTGCCCTGTCACCCAAGACATTTCGAGCACCGCGACGATGGCCTCGGCAACGTCATCGGCCTCGCCGAGTCTGCCGAGCGCAGTGCGTTCGGTCAGGCCATCCACCCAGCCGGGCAGTTGTTCCGGTTTGGCGAGCATCGGCGTGCGGGTGACGCCGGGCCCGACGGCGTTCACGCGGATACCGTGCTGACCCCATTCCGCAGCCGCGACGCGCACCAACATGTCGATGCCCGCTTTCGACACGCAATAGGCGCCCATGTCGCGGTCGGCAAGTGTTCCGCTGATGCTTGAGACAGCGACGATCGAGCCGCCGGTTTGGGCGTTCACCATCGCCTTGGCGACGGCGCGCATCGTCAGCCATGTGCCGGTCAGGTTGGTGTTGAGGACGCGCCGCCAGTCGGCTGGGCTCTGGTCGAGCAGCAGACTGGACGCCCCGACGCCGGCACAGGCGACCAGCCGGTCAGGTGTGCCGTGGCGGGCGATGGTCTGGTCGATGGCGGCCGATACTGCGTCGGGATCGCTGATGTCGCAATCGATGTCGCCGTCCTTGCGGTCCCAGACGACGACGTCGGCATCTCGGGTACGCAGGCGATCGGCTGTTGCCTTGCCGATCCCGGACGCTCCCCCTGTGACGACGGCGATCACTTCGGTGGTCCGATCAGCTCGACGCGCACTCCGTCGGGCGCGGTGATCACCGCCATCGCAACCGTTTTGCCGCCAGGTGCCGGCATGTCGATGCGGCGCACGCCGTCATAGAAGCCGAGTGTGGCGAGACCGGCCAACGTAACGTCGACCTCGCGCTGCAAGGAAAGCAGGAAGAAGCCGAACGTCGGCTCATCGGGTCGCTCGGGTCCGGTTGGGGTGTCGTCGAATTGAACGAGTTCGACGATGCCGCTGTCGGGTGTGGCCGGGTCGCCGAGGAAGACCGACCGCAGCCGGTCGGTGCGGGCGTTGAACAGCGTGGGCCAATCGCCGGTGAAGGTGTGGTCGAACAGTTCGGTGAAGCCGAGGCCGTCGCACCAGAACCGCTTCGAGTGTTCGACGTCGGCGGTGACTATCGCCGTGTGGTGGATTCCTGGCACGCAGTTGCCTCCATCCGATCGAATGCATCCAATCCGACCTGGCCGAGCATCGCCGCGAATTGCGTTCCGCTGTACGGGAACTGGGTGACGACCTTGCCGTTCGGATGTCGGTAGTAGTTGTTGCAGTTGGCCAGCCAGACGGTGCCCTGCATGGCCTGCTGGATGTCGACGTTATAGGCGTCGTGAACGTCGCGCTTGACGTCGATCGCCTGTACGCCGTGGCGGACCATGCCGTCGAGGGTGCGGCGAACGAACTCGGCCTGGGCCTCCAGGATGTAGACGATCGAAGTGACCCCGTTGGTGTTGGGGCCGTAGAGCGTGAACAGGTTGGGGTAGCCCGGGACCACCGTGCCGAGATAGGCCTCGGCGCCGTCGTGCCAGTCGTCGTGCAGGCGACGGCCCTGCGCGCCGTAGACGTCGAGGCTGCGGAGGTAGTCGGCGGCGTGAAAACCGGTGCCGTATATGACGGTGTCCACCTGATGCTCGGTGCCATCGGCGGTGCGCAGGCCGCGTTCGGTGAACTCGACGATCGGCGACGTCTCTAGATGCACGTTGGGTCGCGCGAAGGTCGGGAACCAAGCGCGGGACTGCAACGGCCGCTTGCATCCAACGGGATAGCTCGGCGTCAGCTTCGCGCGCAGTTTGGGATCTGGGACCTTTCGCGTCAGATAGGCGCGGGCGGTGTCGGTGAGTTCCTTGGTCATCGCGGAGTCGACGCCGAAGTTCGCGGACTCGTAGGCGTCGAACGCGGCGTCGCGGACCTTGAGGGCTTCGACAGGATCACGCTCGAAGAGCTCGTGTTGCTCAGGGGTAAAGGGTTCGTCGTAGCGGGGGCTCACCCATATCGGCGTGCGCTGAAAGACGGTCAGATGCGCTGCGGCTGGGGCGATCTCGGGAACGTATTGGATTGCGCTGGCACCGGTTCCGATCGACGCGACCCGCTCCCCCGCAGTCGATTTCGAGTGGTCCCACTGCGAGGAGTGGAAGGTACGACCACGAAAGCGGTTGGCGCCGGGAATCTCTGGGATATTGGGTTGGTCGAGCATGCCGACTGCGGTGACGACGGCATCGAATCGATATACAGCGCCGTCCTCGGTCTCCAGCGTCCAGCGCCGGTGGTCGTCGGACCACCGCAGGGTGGTGATGCGGCTTCGCGTTGTGAGGTGATCGGCGAGGCGATTGTCGGTGGCGACCTTCTCGAGGTAGGCGAGGATCTCCGGCTGGTTGGCGAAGGTCTTGCTCCACCGCGGGTTGAGCGCGAACGAGTACGAGTAGAAGTGCGATGGCACGTCACAGGCGGCGCCAGGATAGGTGTTGTTGCGCCAGGTGCCGCCGAAGCCCTCGTTGCGGTCGAAGATGGTGAAGTCGTAGCCGCCGGCAGCGAGCTGGATGCCTATCGCGATGCCGCCGGGACCAGCACCGATGATCGCAACGGTCGGCTTCCGATTCGCCATCCAGCAATCATTACATAAATAGCGGAATGCGTAACTCTATCCCACTCGGCTGCACCACCCGACCAGCCCGCAATTGTGCGCAATCCATGCCAGAGTCTGCCGAGTTCTCAAGCACTCTGAACGGCCTACGATTCTGTGGACACTATTTTCAAGAGTGAAATATTATTCCTTGCGCCTTGAGTCCTCAGTCCTCAAGGCACGCATTCCGACTATGGGACCGTTCCGCGGCGCCGGAACTAACCCCCGGTGCGGCGCGCATACGCGCGCAACGCGAACGGCGCGAAGACCGCCGTCAACGCCACCGACCACAGTATGGTCGCCAGAATCGGGTGGTGCAGCGGCAGCTGTGCGCTTGCCGGCGCGGGGCCGCCGTTGCCCCACAGCTCGCGCATGCCTTGCGCCAGCGATGACACCGGATTCCACTCCGCGACCACGCGCAGCCAGTGCGACATCGGTTCAGTCGGGGCAAAGGTGTTGGCCAAGAACGTGATTGGGAACAGCACGGTGAACATCACGCCGTTGACCGCCTCGACCGATCGCATCACCGAGCCGATCAGAATGCCGAACCAGATCATGGAAAAGCCGAAGACCAGGATCAGCAGAAACGCCAGCACCGCCTCGGCGACACTGCCCCGAATGCGCCAGCCGATCGCCAGCCCCGTCACCGCCATCACGACCACGCCGATCGATGAGTGCATCAGGCTGGCCACACTGCGGCCGATCAGCACCGACGACCGGGAGATCGGCAGCGACCGAAAACGGTCGATGATGCCCTTCTCCACATCGGCGGTAATCCCCGACGCCACAACGAAAGCCGTGAACACGATGGTCTGCGCCTGAATACCCGGCAGCAGGAACTCCCGGTAGGACGCCCCGCCGCCCGTCGCGATCGACGCACCGAACACGAACGCGAACAGCAGCACGAACATGATTGGCTGCACCGTCACGTCGCTGAGCATTTCGGGCATCCGCTTGGTGTGGATCATGTTGCGCTTCACCATGATCCACGACTGCTGCACGATATTGGTGGGATGCGTGCGCGCAGGCTGCAGCTGAATGCGCGGCGGCGAATCCACTGAAGTCATGCCTCGACTCCTTCTCGCTCCGGTCCTCGCTCGTTCCTCGCTGCGATCCTCACTCGTCGTCTACGGTCGTCATGCGTCTACCTCTTCCTCTTCGGTGCGGTGTCCGGTGAGCGACAAGAACACGTCATCGAGGCTGGGCCGGGACAGGCCTATGTCGTCGACATCGATGTCACTGTCGCGCAGCCACCCCGCGACCTGGATCATGTCTGCCAGGCCGTCGGCCGCTGCGGTGAGCCGGCGGGCACCCGTGTCGACGAACACCTCGGCACCCGTCTTGCCCAGCAACGCCTGTGCAGCCGGCAGATCGTCGGCGTCCGAAACCGTGACCACCAGGCTCGCCTTGCCCGCCTGATCCTTGAGCTGCAACGGCGAACCCTCGGCGATGATGCGGCCCTTGTCGATCACCACGATGTTGTCGGCGAGCTGATCGGCTTCCTCGAGATACTGCGTGGTCAGCAGGAGCGTCGTGCCACCCTGAACGAGGCCACGCAACACCTCCCACAAGTCACTGCGGCTGCGGGGATCCAACCCGGTGGTCGGCTCGTCGAGAAACAACACCGGCGGCGACGCCAGCAGGCTGACGGCAAGGTCGAGCCGCCTACGCATGCCGCCGGAATACGACTTGACCACGCGGTCGGAAGCGTCGGCGATCAAAAACTGTTCCAGCAGTTGGTCTCCCAGTCGCGCCAACTCCTTGCGCCGAATGCCGTACAACCCGCCGATCATCCGGATGTTCTCGCGGCCGGTGAGCAGTTCGTCGACGGTGGCGACCTGACCCGTCAGGCCCATGCTGCGGCGCACTTTGTCCGGCTCGCGCACGACGTCATAGCCCGCGACCCGGGCGGCGCCGCTGGTCGGCGGCGTCAGGGTCGTCATCATCCGCACCGTGGTCGTCTTGCCCGCGCCGTTGGGCCCCAGCAGGCCGAGCACAGTGCCCGGTGGAACCGCGAAGCTGACACCGTCGACGGCGGTGTTTTCGCCGAATCTCTTGACCAAGTCAATGGCCTCGATCGCGGGTGTCATGCCACCGACGGTATCGGCCCAGACCGACACCGGGCCATTGGTTTTGTTTCCGCGTCGCTTCCGCCCGCATGCGGGTACAACAGATTCAGGAGTACCCGAACATGGACGCGGAATGGTTCGTAGCACCCGAGTATTGGCTGGCTAGGCAGATCCTGCAGCGGGGCGCCGCGGTGATCTATCTGATCGCCTTCGTCGCCGCTGCTCGACAATTCCGGGCGCTCATCGGTGAGCGGGGAATGCTGCCGGTGCCGGCGTTCGTGGCGCGGGTACGGTTGCGGGCTGCCCCGAGCATCTTTCACCTGCACTACTCCGACCGATTCTTCGCTGCTGTCAGCTGGTTCGGTGCGGCATTGTCTGCGGCCATCGTCGTCGGCCTGATCGATCTTGTTCCGCTCTGGACCTCGATGGCGATCTGGCTGCTGCTCTGGGTGCTGTATCTGTCGATCGTCAACGTCGGCCAGCGCTGGTACGGATTCGGTTGGGAGTCCTTGCTTTTGGAGGCCGGCTTCATCGCGATCTTCCTCGGCAACGACGAGACCGCGCCGCCGCTGCCGGCAATACTGCTCGCGATCTGGCTGGTGTTCCGCGTCGAGTTTGGCGCGGGTTTGATCAAGCTGCGCGGCGACCCGTGCTGGCGCGACCTGACCTGCCTGTACTACCACCACGAAACCCAACCGATGCCGGGGCCGCTGAGCTGGTTCTTCCATCACCTGCCCAAGCCGCTGCACCGGGTGGAGGTGGCAGGCAACCATTTCGCGCAGCTTGTCGTGCCCTTCGCGTTGTTCGCCCCGCAGCCGATAGCGAGCGTGGCCGCCGCCATCGTGATCGTCACCCAGCTGTGGCTGGTGCTCTCCGGCAATTTCGCCTGGTTGAACTGGGTCACGATCATCCTGGCCTTCTGCGCGATCGACCACGCATCGTTCGCGGCGGTACTCCCGGTGCCAGAGCCACCGGCGCTGTCCAACCCGCCGCTGTGGTTCGCGAGCTTCGTGATGGTGTTCGCAGCGGTGTGCGTGGTGTTGAGTTATTGGCCGGTGCGCAACATGATCTCAAGCCACCAACGCATGAACGCGGCGTTCAACCCGTTCCACCTGATGAACACCTACGGTGCCTTCGGCAGCATCGGTCGCGAGCGGCTCGAGGTGGTGATCGAAGGCACCGACGACGCAGCGATCACCGAGCAGACGGTGTGGAAGGAATACGGCTTCAAAGGCAAACCCGGTGACCCGCACCGGCTGCCGCGCCAATGGGCGCCCTACCATTTAAGACTGGACTGGCTGATGTGGTTCGCCGCGCTGACACCGGCCTATGCGCGGGATTGGCTGGGCCCCTTCGTGATTCGGCTGTTGCGCAACGATGCCCCCACGCTGCGCCTGCTTCGGCACAACCCGTTCCCCCAGGCACCGCCGCAGTATGTGCGGGCGCAGCTGTATCAGTACCGGTTCACCACGTGGCACGAGTTGCGGCACGAAAAGATGTGGTGGCATCGCACGCTCGTTGGCGAATATCTGCCGCCCGTCGCGCTCGGGAAATCTCCGCGAGCGACCGCAAAATGACAGCGCGAGCCGGCGTGTCTACGTACAGACACGGTCACTCGCGGTAGTTCGGCAGTAGCTAGGTGACGAGGGAGACCGAGTTGGACCGGCGCAGCTTGCCCGACGGCGTCTTCGGAATGGTGCCCGGTCCCAGCACGACGACGTTGCGCGGCCGCACGTCGACCTCGCCGACGACCTCATGCGCGACCTGATGCTCGATGCGACGCACCTCGACCGGGTCCTGCCAGGCGTTGGACTCGACTGCGACGGCGAACGTCTCGCGTGAGTGCCCGGCATCCAGTCGCACCGCGACGGCGCAGCCCGGCCGAACGCCTTCGACGCGGCCAGCGGCCCGCTCGATGTCGGTCGGGTAGATGTTGCGGCCAGCCATGATGATGACGTCCTTGACGCGGCCGCACACGATGATGTTGCCCTCTTCGGTGATGTAGCCGAGGTCGCCGGTGTCGTACCAGCCGTGCTCGTCCTGCGCCGGAATGAAGCCACCCATGGTCAGGTAGCCGGGCGTCAGCGACTCACCGCGCAGCTCGATGACGCCGACACCGCGCGGCGGCATGACGTTGCCGTGCTCGTCGATGATGCGGGCCTCGAGGTCCTTGAGCAGCGGGCCGAGCGAGGCCAGCCGGCGGGTGTTGCCCTTGGTGGCGGGCACGGCGCGCCGCAGCGCGGCCAGCAGGTCGGCGTCGACCTCGTCGACCACCAGACCGGCGTTGCACGGGGAGAACGACACCGCCAGCGTCGTCTCGGCCATGCCGTAGGCCGGAAGAATGCAATCGGGTCGCAGGCCGAATGGCTTGCCCGCGTCCAGCAGGTCCTCGACGTCGGCCGGCTCGACGGGCTCGGCGCCCGACAGCGCGAATCGCAGCGTCGACAGGTCGAACTGACCCGGCTCGGCCTGCTTACGCAGCCGCTTGGCGAACAACGCGTACGCGAAGTTCGGCGCCGCGGTCATGGTGCCCTTGTACTTGTCGATGAGCTTGGCCCACAGCAGGGTGTCGCGCAGGAAGTCCATCGGAGTGACCTTGACCAGCTCGGCACCGAAGTACATCGGGATGGTCAGGAAGCCGACCATGCCCATGTCGTGGAAGCAGGGCAGCCAGCTGACCATGACGTCCTTATCGACGTCGTACTCGGCGCCGATGAACATCGCCTCGGCGTTGGAGTGGATGTTGCGGTGCGTGATCTGCACGGCCTTCGGCGAGCCGGTCGAACCGGACGTCAGCTGCATCAGCGCCAGATCATCCTCGCCGACCTCGACCGGGTCGATCGGATCAGCCGCGAGCAGGTCGGAAACCTTGAGGACCTTGATGCCCTTCTCTTCTAGCACCGGGATGGCGACCAGGAACGGCTCGGAGACGATGACGGCCTTGGCCTCGATCATGCCGATGACGGTCATCGTGTCCTCGGCCCAGATCACCAGGTCGGTACGGGGCGTCGGCTGGTGCAGCATGGTCAGGCTGGCGCCACGCATCCACAGGCCCTGCGCCGTCGGCGCGATCTCGACCGGGAAGCCGGCCAGCACGCCAACCGCGTCGCCGAGGCCGATGCCCGCGACGGCCAGGCCACCCGCGATACAGCGCGCGCGCTCGTGCACCTCGCCCCAGGTATGGCGGACGGGCTCGTGGGGTTCACCGGTGACCATGCCGCGCTTGCTTTCGCGGGCGTTGCGGTACATCTTCTCGGTGAATCTGCTCACGCCAACCTCCTATTGGGTTCCCGGAGCCGCAGCGCCGGCGACATTTGGCTTCCGCGCAAACGTCGACAAATCATGCTCCCGCTGATAGGCGACGCTTTCGCGTAGGCACGCACACATTTGGGGAGCGGTTAAGTCTCGAATCGGGGTTCGCCTTATATATCTGACGGAGCCACCGCCGGGGTTACCGGAAGTTGAAAAGGTCGCGCCCGATTCCTGACCGCTAGCTTTCACCGTCGATCATCTTAAGCAACTCTTAAGTAGCCGCCAAACTGAAGCGATAATTGAGGCCTGCGTCACACTTCGTCGTGATCAAACCGATGTCGACGGAGTCGGCACCACGCGTGCGCCGTGCACAGGTCCGCTGGCCACTCGCACCGTGCGGCACACCCCTCTGCCCGAGAGCTCCGCCCCGACGTCGACCGCCGCGGATGCCGAGGTGCAGAGGAACGCGCACGTCGGGCCGGACCCCGACACGATCCCCGCCAGGGCACCCGCGTCGGTGCCCGCGCGAAGCGTGCGCCGCAGCCCGGGGTCGAGGCTGACGGCCGCGGCCTGCAGGTCGTTGCCCAGCAGCGGGGCCAGCTCGGCAGGGTCGCCCGACGCCAGCGCGGCCAGCACCGGCTCCGGGTCCTCGAGCCGCGGCGGCGCATCTCGCCCGGCGCCCGCGGTGTCCCGTAAGCGGTCGATCTCTGTGAACACCGCGGGGGTCGACAGGCCGCCGTCGGCGAAGGCCAACACCCAGTGGAAGGTACTGCGGGCGAGGACCGTTGTGAGCTCCTCGCCGCGGCCGGTGCCCAGCGCGGTACCGCCGTGCAAGGCGAACGGGACATCGCTGCCGAGCTGCGCGGCCAGCGCGTGCAGGTCGCGACGCGGCACGCCGAGCTCCCACAACGTGTTCATCGCGACCAGCACGGCCGCCGCGTCGGCGCTGCCACCCGCCATCCCGCCCGCGACCGGGATCGACTTCTCGATCGAGATCGCGACGTCGGGCGCTCGTCCGACGTGCTCGGCCATCAGCTCAGCGGCGCGCCAGGCCAGGTTGCGCTCGTCGGTCGGCAGCGACTCCACACCCTCGCCCGCCATCTCCAGCGACAACACGTCGGCGGTGCTCACGGTGACCTCGTCGAGCAGCGAGACGGCATGAAAGACGGTCGTCAGCTCGTGGTAGCCGTCGTCGCGGCGGTCACCGACGGCCAGATACAGGTTGACCTTGCCCGGCACTCGCACGGTGACCGACCCAGTGGGGACCCACTCGGAGGCGGCGCTTCCGTCGGAGGCAGACACGGCACGACACTATCGCCGCGACGACCGGGACATGCACCGAAAGCACCGAGACGGCCCGTCAGGGCTGCAATTCCTGGCAGGCGAATACCCCCAGCAAAAACTCTAGGCTGGTGGGCGTGGTGTCACTCGGCGGCTGGTATGAGCGCTATGTCGTCGACGCCACGCTCGGTCACGGCGGCTATGCGACGGTGTATCTGGCGCATGACGCCGTGGACAGGAATCGCCGTGTGGCGCTGAAGATTCTCGACGATTTTCACTGCGAACCGGCCCAGATCGCCCGGCTACAGCGAGAATTCGACTTCGCACACCAGCTCGACCACCCCCACATCATCAAGGTGTACGAGTGCGGCGAGGGTTGGCTGGCAATGGAATTGGTCGAAGGCGGCACGGCGACCGAGTTGCAGGGCCTGCCGGACCGGCTGGCGGCGCTGGCACAGATTGCCGACGCGTTGGACTACGCCCACCGGCTTGGCATCGTGCACTGCGACGTCAAGCCGTCCAATATTCTTGCATCGCTGCCCTTTTCGAAGCGTGGCGCCGTTCTGATTGACTTCGGCGTCGCTCGCGCGGTGGCCGAAGACGTTGGCCGCAGGCCAACACACGTTGAGGCGTCGCTGCCCTACTCGGCGCCCGAACTGCTGCGCGGACAGCCGCCGTCGGCAGCAACCGATGAATACGCGTTGGCATGTACCGCCTTCGAGTTGATCACCGGCTCACCGCCTTTCACCGCTGCCACGTCGATCGACCTGATGGACGAGCAACTGCATAAGCAACCGCCGACGTTGTCGCGCAAAATCGAGTGGCTGCCGCACGCCTTCGACTCGATCATGAGCAAAGCGTTGGCGAAGACCCCAGACAACAGGTATGACTCCTGCGCGGAGTTCATCGCGTTGATCACCCGCGCGCTGCGCTAGCAGGCAGCGAAGCAGCTAGATCGCGCGGAAGTGCGGCTGCTGCGCCGGCTGCTCCTGGGTCTGCGGCTGCGGCTCGGCTGGCTGCGTGACGGCTGGCTGCGCGACGGCTGGCTGCGGCACGGCTGGCTGCGGCACGGGAGGGGCGGCGGGGGTGGCCTCCCACTCGCCGGAGCGCTCCAGCAGCCGGACGAAGTCCGCCACGGCCAACGTCTCACCACGGCGGGACGGGTCGATGCTGGCGGCCAGGAGCCTGCGGGCCGACTCATTGCCGGAGCCCGCCCATTCGGCGAACGCGTTACGCGACGTCTTGCGACGCTGCGCGAACGCGACGTCGATCAACTGGAACACCCGACTACGGAATTCGGCGTCGGTCAGCCACGGCGAGGCTTCATGGCGATCGATGCGCACCAGCCCGGAGTACACCCGGGGAATCGGCCAGAACACCGTCGGCGAGACCATGCCGTAGCGCCGCACATTGCCGAAGAACCGAACCTTCACGCTGGGCACGCCGTAGTCCTTGCCACCGGGTTCGGCGGCCAGTCGCTCGGCAACCTCGGCCTGCACCATCACCATCACCGTGCGAATCGACGGGAATTCGGCGAGCAGATGCAGCAGCGCCGGAACGGCGACGTTGTACGGCAGATTGGCCACCAGCGCGGTGGGCTGGTCTTCAACGTCTGGCCGGTTCAGGGTCAGGATGTCGCGGTTTATTACCGTCAGCCGGTTGATCTCGCTGTGCGAATGGTCGGCGATGGTCTTCGGAAGCTGCCGCGCCAGCACAGGATCGATCTCGACGGCGGTCACCCTGGCGCCCCTGTCGAGCAGGGCCAGCGTCAACGAGCCAAGGCCGGGACCGACCTCGAGGACATGGTCGTGACGATTGACACCGGAGGCCGAAACGATACGGCGAACGGTGTTCGCGTCATGGACGAAATTCTGGCCGAAAGACTTTCGGGGCCTGAAGTCGATCTCTTTCGCCAGGTGTCGTATCTCGGTCCGCCCGAGGAGTCGAATAGTCAGCGCGCTCCAATCCTCCCGCTACACACGGGCCACGCGCCCCAACCTTGTCGCGCCCGAGTGACCTCAGCAATCGCGATCTGCTCTTCTCTGGTAGCCAGATCCGCCCTCGGAGCATACCTCAGACCCCCCTGTCGTTCCCAGGTGTTTTGATCGAATTGAACGCCACCGTAAAATCCGTTGCCTGTGTTGATGGCCCAATTACCTCCGGCTTCGCACCGAGACAGCGAGTCCCAGACAGCTCCGTTAGTTACCGGAGGAACTTCTGTGCCCGGCTTCGCGCCAATGCGAAGCACTCCGTCGCGGGCTGGATTCACAACGACATTGGCTACTGGCAACCTGCCGGTCTCCACTCCGTTGACGGAAGCAACGGCGAAGGTGACGTCCTGTGTGCCTGGGGTGCCGGGGTCCTCGACGACCTGGCGGCTCATGTTCAGCGCGGGGTCCGGAATCTGCTTGTTGTCGGGTGGCAGGGGCATGCGCTCGGTGACTTTGTCGATGCGGATGCGGGTCACCTGAATTTGCATATTGTCGACGATCGGCGCCCACGCATCGGGTACGACGGCATCGTTCTGCTGCAGCGGCACACCCGCCGCTTCGAGCAGAGCCGCGACGTTGGGCGCGGCCAGGCGCACGGTGCGGATCACGCCAGCGTCGTTGAGCTGCACCGTTTTTGCGCTCACCACGGGCAGTGACATGCCGGCCAGCGGGACGCGACTGCCGCGGGACGCGGCGGCCGGAGCCTTGTCGCTCATGCGCAGCTGCGCCAGCGCCTCGTCGACCGTCGAGGCGGTCGTCCAGACCTGCCTGCTGTTCTCGCCGTCGAGCGAGATCTGCAGCGGCCTGCTGCGCCGGAGCACGATGGAATCGGACTGATGCACTGAGTCGTTGGCCGCCGGATAAAGGTCATCGCGCTCGCCGACGTCGAAGCCGTTCTCCTTGACGACATCGATCACGCGCGACTTCATCGTGGCAACCGTCATCTCAGAACCGTCGACGGTCAGCTTGACAGTCTTGTGCGCGGCGACGGCGTACCCGCCGGCGAAGGTGAGTGCGAGCAACATCGCACCAACCAACAGGCGGAGCATCGGCGAGCGCGCTTCGTGAAGCTTATTCAGAGTATTCAATTGCCTGGTCTATCCCCGACTATCGGACGGTCGCCGGCCTAGGCCGACCCCCCCGTTCGATCACAGCACGGTAACGAAAAGGCCTAGGGGCGGCAACTCGCCAGCCCATAGGCCCGCGTGGCGGTGGCGGTACTTGCCTGGGCAACTTCTTCTGCCGGGCGATCGACGACTTCGGCGAGCGCCCTCACTGTGTAGGGCAGGCAGTACGGCTCGTTCGGGGCCCCACGATACGGGTGCGGGGTCAAAAACGGCGCATCGGTCTCGACGAGCAGCTGCTCAGGCGGGATCAGGCGGGCGGCTTCCCGCAGCGCCTTCGCGTTTTTGAAGCTGACGGTGCCGGACAGGCTGAGCAGCCAGCCGTTGGCCACGCACGTACGCGCCATGGCCGCGTCCGAGGAGAAGCAGTGGAAGATCACCGTGTCTGGCGCGCCCTCGGCGGTGAGGACGTCGAGGACTTCTTTGTCGGCGTCGCGGTTGTGGATCATCAGCGGCTTGCCGGTGCGCTTGGCGAGGTCGATGTGCCAGGCGAAGGCGTCGCGTTGGGCGGCGGGTTCGGCGCAGCCGTCGAGCTTGCCCGGCCAGTACATGTCCATGCCGGTCTCGCCGATCGCGACGACGCGCGGATGCTGCGCCAGCCGCTCGATGACGGCTTTGGCGTCGTCAGTGAGCGCGCTGGCGCGCGTCGGATGCAGTGCGACGGCGGCGTAGACGCGGGGGTCGGCGTCTGCGGCCTCGGTCACCCACCGCGCGGACTCCAGGTCGTCGGCGATGGTGACGACAGCCTGGACGCCGACTTCGGCCGCGCGGTCGACGATCGCTGTCACGCTGGCAGCGTCGGTTGCACCGCAGGCATCGAGGTGGGTATGTGCGTCAATCAAGGGACTGAGCGGCTCCGGGGCGGGCGGCGCCGGGCGACTCGAGCTCACCTGGACACAATAAGCTGAGCTCAAATGAGCACCCCGATTTCCCCCGGCGCGAGGACGCGCACCCCCGGGGACCCGTACTACATCACCACAGCCATCGCCTATCCCAACGGCGACCCGCACGTCGGACATGCCTACGAATACATCGCCACCGATGCGATCGCGCGGTTCAAGCGACTCGACGGATTCGACGTGCGCTTCCTGACGGGCACCGACGTGCACGGGCAGAAGATGGCCGAGACGGCGGCGGCCCAAGGCATTCCGGCCGCGGAGTTGGCGAGGCGCAATTCCGATGTGTTCCAGGAGATGCAGGAGCGGCTCAACATCTCGTTCGACCGGTTCATCCGCACCTCGGATGCCGACCATTACGAGGCGTCCAAGGAGATCTGGCGCCGAATGAACGAGGCCGGCGACATCTACCTTGACGCGTACAAGGGTTGGTACTCGGTGCGCGACGAGCGCTTCTTCACCGAGGCCGAAACCACCGTCGGCACCGACGGCGTGCGGATCGCCACCGAAACGGGGGCCCCGGTGACGTGGACCGAGGAGCAGACCTACTTCTTCAAGCTGTCGGCGTACGCGGAGCGGCTGCTGGCGCTCTACGAGGCGCATCCGGAGTTCATCGAACCCGAGGTGCGGCGCAACGAGGTCGTCAGCTTCGTCTCCGGCGGGCTACGCGACCTGTCGATCTCGCGGACCACGTTCGACTGGGGCGTGCCGGTGCCCGACCATCCCGACCACGTGATGTATGTGTGGGTCGACGCGCTGACGAATTACCTGACGGGCGTTGGCTTTCCGGATACCTCGTCGGAGATGTTCAAGCGGTTCTGGCCCGCCGATCTGCACATGATCGGCAAAGACATCATCCGGTTTCACACGGTGTACTGGCCGGCGTTTTTGATGTCGGCGGGAATCGAGTTGCCGCGCAAGGTCTTTGTGCATGGCTTCCTGCTCAACCGCGGCGAGAAGATGAGCAAGTCGGTGGGCAACGTCGTCGACCCGCTGAACCTGATCGACACCTTCGGGGTGGACCAGGTGCGCTACTTCTTCCTGCGCGAGGTGCCTTTCGGGCAAGACGGCAGCTACAGCGAAGATGCGATCATCGGCCGCATCAACGCCGATCTGGCCAACGAGCTGGGCAACCTGGCGCAGCGTTCGCTGTCGATGGTGGCCAAGAACCTCGACGGAAAGGTCCCTGAGCCAGGCGAATTCACCGCCGAGGACAAGGGACTGTTGGAGTTGGCCGACGGGTTGATGGACCGGGTCCGCAGCCATTACGACGCCACCGCAATGCATCTGGCTTTGGAGTCGATTTGGTCCGTGCTATCCGCGGCCAACAAGTACTTCTCCGCTCAAGAGCCGTGGGTGCTGCGCAAGACCGACGGGGATCGGTTCCGCACCGTGCTGTACGTGACGCTGGAGACCGTGCGGATCGCCACGTTGCTCTCCCAGCCGGTGATGCCGGAGTCGACGGGCAAGCTGCTCGAACTACTCGGCCAGGCCGACGACCAGCGGAGCTTCGCTTCGATCGGCACGCGGCTTGCAGCCGGCACCGCGCTGCCTGCGCCCGTCGGCGTGTTCCCGCGCTACCAACCCGAGTGACTTCCCAGCGCCAGCAGACGCAAAATGCTCCAAATCCTCGGCGTGTCGGGGCACTTTGCGTCTGCTCGCGAGAGGTCGTGTAGCGCAATCACCGCGGAACGATCAGGAAATCTCGGAGTAACGCCTCACGACTTCCCTTGAGGGCATGACCAACATGTTCCATCTGGGATGGTTCCTGAACTTCGTCGCCGACGAGTGGAACGGAAACTGGGGCGACGGCGGCCGCGACTTCACCGGCGACTTCTACGTCGAAATGGCCAAGGACCTCGAGCGCGCCAAGTTCGACTACGTGCTGATCGAGGACAAGCTCATGGTGTCGACCGCCTACGGCGGCACCATGGAGCACGACCTCAAGCACGGCGTGAATCCGAAACACGATCCGGTTCCGCTCGCGGTGCTGATGGCCGCCGCCACCACCCGGCTCGGGGTCGTCCCGACGATGTCGACCAGTTTCTATCCGCCGTTCCTGCTGGCCCGGCTGTGCAGCACCATCGACCACATCGCCCGCGGCCGGTTCGGATGGAACGTCGTCACCTCGGGAGAGGATCGTGCCGCGCAGAACTTCGGGCTCGACAAGCTCTACGAACACGACGAACGCTATGCAATGGCAAGCGAATACCTGGAATTGGTGAGCAAGCTGTGGGAGTCGTGGGAGCCCGACGCCATCGAGCGCGACTACATGACCGGGACGTACGCCAACTACAAGAAGGTCCATACGATCGACTTCGAGGGCAAGTACTACAAGTCCCGCGGGCCGCTGAACACCGCACCGTCACCCCAGTTCCGCCCGACCATCGCCCAGGCGGGCGCGTCACCGCCGGGACGCGAGCTGGCCGCGCAGCACGCCGACACGATCGTTGCGCCCGCCAACGGCGTGGACGCGATGAAGGCCTATCGCGACGACATCCACGCGAGGATGAGGGCCAACGGCCGCGATCCGTCACACTGCAAGCTGCTCTACCTCGTCACCCCGATCGTCGCCGACACCCACGAGGAGGCGCTGGCCAAGCGGGAGCGGTGGTTCAACGACCCGCTGTACATCGAGTACATGCTGGCCGAGATCTCGTCGATCACCGAGATCGACTTCGCGCAGTTCGATCTCGATGAGCCGGTGCCGTCCGACGTGTCGACCAATGGCGAGCGCGGCGCGCTCGAGAGCTTCCTGGCCCGCGGCAAGGGCAAGACACTGCGCGAAATCGTCACCGGCAGTGGCCTTTCCGGCAACGTCCCGTTCATCGGCACGCCCGCAGAGGTCGCCGACGAGATGGGGGCGGTGATGGACGAGGTCGGAGGTGACGGCTACCTGATCACCAGCCCGGTGATGCGGCTGAACCGCCGCTACATCACCGAGATCACCGATGGCCTGATTCCGGAACTACAGAAACGCGGCCTCGTCCGCTCCGAGTACACCACCACCATGCTTCGTGACCACCTTCGTGAGTTCTGATGACCGACAAGCGATTGCACCTCGGCTGGTTCATGAACTTCACGGCGAACGAGTGGAACTCACCGTTCGGCAACGACGGAAACCCGTGGAACGGGAAGTTCTACATCGAGATGGCCCAGGCGATGGAGAAGGCCTGCTTCGACTACATCATGATCGAGGACACGCTGATGGTGTCCGAGGCCTACGGCGGCAACTCCGAGGCGTACCTGAAGTACGCGACGATGGCGCCCAAGCACGACCCGGCACCGCTCGCCGCGATCATGGCGGCTGCCACATCGAAGATGGGCGTCGTCGCAACCATGTCGACGACCTTCTACCCGCCGTTCCTGCTGGCCCGGCTTGCCTCGACGCTCGACAGCATCGCCGAGGGACGCTTCGGCTGGAACATCGTCACCTCCGGTGAGGACGGATCGGCGCAGAACTTCGGCATGGACAAGCTCACCGAACACGACCTGCGCTACGACATCGCCGACGAGTACGTCGACCTGGTGTGCCAGCTGTGGAATTCGTGGGAGCCCGACGCGGTGATCCGCGACCGGCAGACCAACACCTACGCCGACTTCAAGAAGGTGCACGCAATTCACTTCGCGGGCAAGTACTTCAGGTCCCGCGGCCCGCTGAACACAGTGCGTTCCCCGCAGGGCCAACCCACCTTCGTACAGGCAGGCGGATCCCCGAAGGGACGCCAGTTCGCGGCGAAGTACGCAGACTCGATCATCGCCGTCGCCAACGGGGTGGAGGGCATGAAGTCCTACCGCGACGACGTGCGGGCAAGGGCCGCCGCGCAGGGCCGCAATCCCGACGACATCAAGGTGCTGTTCGTCGTCAGCCCCACGCTGGGCACGACCGAGGAGGAGGCGCTGGCCCGCAAGAAGGCCGCGTCGGAGGATCCGGCGTTCTTCGAGCAGTCGTTGGCCAGCATCTCGTCGGTCACCGACATCGACTTCTCGGTCTACGACCTCGACGAGCCGCTTCCGCAGCTGGAGACCAACGGCGAGCGCGGCTCCCTCGACAAGTTCGCGCAATGGGGCAGCGGTAAAACGCTGCGCCAGTTGGTCCTTGATGCAGGCGGAACCTCGGACTCCATCGAGTTGGTCGGCACCCCCGACCAGGTTGCCACCAAGATGGGCGAGGCGATGGAGGCCGTCGGCGGCGACGGCTTCCTCATCAGTACCAACCGGGTGAGCAAGGCCTACATCACCGAGATCTGCGAAGGACTGATCCCCGCGCTGCAGCGCCAGGGACTGGCCCGGACTCAGTACACACACGCGCACCTGCGAGACACTCTGCGCGAGTTCTGAGCATGGGTGTCATCGGGATCCGCAGGCGCGCAGCCCGCGCAGGCGATCCTGTCGGAGCGGCAGTCGGCGCGTTGCGCGCAGGCCGGATGGTCATCGTCGTCGACGCCGAAAATCCGCATGACGACGGCGATCTCATGCTCGCCGCCTCGCACGCAACGCCCGAGCGGGTGGCGTTCATGGTGCGCCACACGGGCGGCATCCTGTGCGTGCCCATGCCGGCGGCCGACCTCGACCGACTGCACCTGCCGCCGATGGTCGCGGTCAGCGAGGACTCACGCGGCATCGGATACGCGGTGTCGGTGAACGCCCGCACGGGAATCACCACAGGCATCTCTGCCGCTGACCGGGCACGCACGATCTCACTGCTCGCCGACCCCAGCACTCAACCGCGCGACTTGAGTAGACCCGGTCACGTGTTTCCGCTGCGGGCCGTGGACGGCGGCGTGCTGCGCCGGGCGGGTCACACCGAGGCGGCCGTCGACATGACACAAATGGCGGGACTGCCGCCCGTCGCGGTGATGGGCGAAGTCGTCGATGACGACGGCACGGTGGCGCGCGGCGCACGATTACGCGCCTTCGCCGCCAAACACGGGCTTCCTATCGTGACGATGTCCGAGTTGATCTCCTACCGGCATCGCACCGAACGGCTCGTTGATTGCAAGGCAAGCAGCAGGCTGCCGACTGAGCACGGTGAATTTCAGGCCTACGGCTTCCGGTCCATGCTGGACGGTCGCGAACACATCGCCTTGGCGATGGGAGACATTACCGGACAAGCTATTTCGCCGCCGCTGGTGCGGGTGCACGTGGAGTGTCTGACGGGCAATGTCTTCGAGTCCGCAGGCTGTGACTGCCATGGCGAGCTGCAGCGCGCAATGCAGATGATCGCCGCCGAGGGTCGCGGCGTCGTGGTCTATCTTCGCGGTCGCGAGCGCAGGCACGCACATCACCTCGAGGATGCCGGCGCAGACGCGCGCGACTACGGTCTTGGCGCACAGATCCTCGCCGACCTCGGGGTGCGGCGCATGCGGCTACTGACGAATCACCCGGTCAAACGCATCGGGCTGGAGGCGTTCGGCCTCGAGGTCGCCGAGACGGTGGGCCTGCCGTTCACCGCATCTTCGCGCCTCGCATCGACATCCTGATGACGCGGGCACGGTGCGGGCCGATCCCGCGGTCGCGATGGTTCCTGCCCTTGATGGCCGCGAGCGGGGTCGCCATGAGCCTCACCGCGCCGCTGGAAGTCCTTTTCGTGCGCGAATTCTGGCACAACAGCATCTATATCGGCGTCTTCATGCTGAGCGCGGCGTTGGGCGTGATCGTGATCGACGTATTCGGCACCAGATTCGTTCCGCGGCTTGACGCCAGGGCAGCACTGATCATCGGACTGTGCCTGTTCGGAGCGGCGTGCATCGGCATGGGCCTGGCGTCCGGCGGCGTCCTTCTGATGACGTCGCGAGTCATGCAGGGCTTTGGTGGCGGCGTGGTGCTCGGCGCCGGACTGCAAGCCGCGGTGCGCGTCGATCCTGCCACCGGCGACATCGCCAGGTCGCTGGGCCGCTTCAACGCGGCCTTCCTGTTCGGCGGCGCTGTCGGTTCACCGGGTGGCCTGCTGGTTGCGGGTCTCATCGCGGGACGGGCCGGCTACCAGATCGCGTTCGTCGTCACCGGCGGGCTGGCCGTGGTCGTCGCTGCCGCGCTGGCCGCCGCCCTCCCCAGCCTCGCCGCGCCGCCCGAGTCACCGCCGCCGCGAATCAGCCTGCCGAAGTTTGACGGGACACCAGGCGGCGGCGCCGCGCTCATACTGGCGATGAGCGGCGACTTCTTACGTGGCGGCGTGTTGTTCACCGCGCTCCCGCTCGCAGGGGCCGCGCGCGAGTACTCAACGAACACCATCACGGCGGCCATCGCGCTGATGTCCGGTGTCGAGATCGCGGTTCTTGCAGTGGCTTATCGCATCATCCGGCACATCGGGGTCGTCGCTGTGCTCATCACGTCATTCGCTTTGGGCATGGTGTGCGCGACGCTGCTTGCCCTGATTCCCGGCGCGACAACCTATCTGGTGGCATCGGCACTGTTCGGTGTCAGCCTGGCCGGAGCGACCGCGAGTCTGCCCGTGATGGTCGTGGCCCAGGTCGGTGAGTCCTCGGCGGGTCTCGCGAAGTTCCGGATTTCAGCTGGCATCGGTTTGCTCGCGGGCTCGGTTGGCTGCGCGGTACTCGAGGCTCAGATCGGAATCGCGGCGCTGTTCGCCCTCATTGCGATCGTTCTGTTGGGCAGCGCACGGCTGGCGCACGTCGTCGGGCGACGGCTGCCCGCAACGTAATCCGACCAGCGTCGTCGTCTACTTCACACCGAAGAGCCGGTCGACCGCCTTATCCAATCGGGTACTCTCGCCGACGCGAAACACACCCTGGACAGAGTCGAAGAAGTTGTCGGCGCTTTGCGCGCGGGTGTGAATTTGACTGCAGAACATCATGTGCGGGCAGGGATGGATCGTCGTTGCTTGGGCCGTGCCCGAGCCAAGACCCAAGCCCACCACTGTCACCGCTGTCGCCATCACGGCCGTAACCGCAAACCTCTTGACCGTTGCGTGCCGAGTAGTCATGGTCACTCCTTTGTTGAAATGCTGTGCCCTGCACAGCCCCCGACCTACTCGACTAACGAGCTACGACCCCAACACGGTTCAACGCACACTCGCGATTTGGGTTTGTGTTTGCAAACGGTAACGACGTCCGTAGCCGGATAGCCACGCTTCAAGGCCTTGCGAACACACTGTCGGCTGCATCATGCACGAGCCGGTTGATCTCAATCCTGTTGTCGCCCTGGCTATTTACGATGCAATGGTGGTGATCTCCAGCTTTCCACCTGCAGTTCGTCGAATCATTCGGCCGACAATTGTCGCTCGCGTCGATTGCTGTCGATTTCTGAATCGCGTTGCATTGAACGAACTTCCGTGGCGATGCGTATACAGGGGCAGAGGTCGGCTCGTTGTGACGCGACCCCGGGGCCGCGGGCGGCTCGGGCGAGGAGGAATGTGCGCATGTCTGGTTCTTTCCGTGTCAAGACGGCGTTCGTCGCGCGATTCGCAGGTGCCGCGCTGGCGTTGGCGGTCGCGGGAATCCACATCGCCGATCAGGGCGGTTTCCCCGGCTCGAAGACCCCCGACTATCTCGGCGTCGGCTATTACCTCTTGGAGGGAGTGGCCGTGCTCACCGCCACGGCCTTGCTTTTGTCGCTCGCGTCACGGCTGAGTGCCGCAGCATGGACCATCGCAGCCGTATTCGTCTCGGCGGCACCCCTACTCGGATATGTTCTGTCCCGCGGTCCCGGACTCCCCGACTACGACGACGACATCGGCAATTGGACCGAACCACTCGGTGTCGTAAGTCTATTCGTTGAGTCCGCGCTGCTCGCCCTATCTGTCACCGTCCTCGTCGCGGCCCGACGCGCGCGGTCACGCAGCACCGCGCAGCGCCAGGTCTCGACGCTCGACTCGCCCCACCGACGTCAACCGGTTGCAAGGTAGCGCGGTCACTCGTGACGTAACGCTGTCCAGCAAATTCACAGGCTCGCGCAAATCGCGTGAAACTCGAACTGCCCGCCGGTCAGCAACGTGTTGCAGGTATAAGTGCGCGAAGGGCGCGCACGGGAACGGAATGCGATCATGATGTACAAGCTCTTTGCCGCAAGCTGTCTGGCCAGTATCATCGTCAGCGCCGCCGCCGCGCCGATGGCATACGCCGGAGGCGGAAACCCCAGCGGAACAGGTCCACCGAGCCAGTCGTGTCAAGCCAGCGAAGGCCTCGGAGGCTCGACACCGGGCCACTCCAGCTCCTCACCCGGGTCACCGTTCAACGAACCCGGCATCAACAGCACCAACGGCGGTGTCGGCGGACAACACTACAGCGCGAAGTCCCAGTACGACGTAGCGTGTACCAAAGGGCCCCAGGCACCTCCGAGTGTGACAGCTGCAATATCCGACACGACCACTGCGCCACCCGACGCGACGAATGCAGGTACGAAAAAGCACAACCCACACACCGGATAGGCCACCATCGAGTACCGCCGCACGGGCGCAAGCGCGTGCGGTGGGTTCGAGAGTTCCTACCCGTAACTCCGGCGAATCAACGACGCCCGGGCCTGTTAACAATCGACTGGTCCAATGAACAGGTGTCAACACGCGAACCATCCCTGTATTCGGCATGTCGCGCCAGGTTGCTGCCGACCGGGCAGGTCCCTCCGGAAGTGCTCTACCAACGTCGGCGGCAAAGCCCGGACCGGCTGAACAACTCGGCGCGGCGCACCTATGACCTGCTGCGCTCGACGCTGGTCAGCACGGGCAGGCAGATGCCCCTCGTGGAGCGAGACCTCACCGACGCGCTGTCGGCGAGCCGCAACACAGTGCGGGCCGTGCTCCAGCAGCTCGCCCGCGAGGGACTCGTCACCCGTGAGCCTAAGAACGGCACCAGGGCCACCGGTTCGCTGCTCCTGCGCATCGACCAACTCAGCCCGGTCGCCCAATTCACGACCGAACCGTCCAGCACCGTCGAGGCGCGCACTCTGGAACGTCGGCAGCTCGGCTGCCCGCCGATGGTGCGCGACAGGCTACGTCTGCCCGTCGGCTGGACGGTGCTGATGATCGAAAGCCTCGTGGTGGAAAACGGTCTGCCGCTGGGGCTGTCGGTCAACTACATCGCCCTCGGCGAGGACCAGTCGCCGGACTTCGACGTCGACGAGGCCGACGTGATCCTGATCCTCGAGCGCCAACTCGGGGTTCGCATCGGCGGCAGCCAAACCACGATCGGCGCGGTCGCCGCTGACGAGCAGACCGCCGAGCTCATCGGTGTCGACATCGGCGCTCCACTCGTCTGGCTCGAGGACGTCATCGAGGATGACAACGCCCAGCCGCGCGCGCTCGCCCAGCTGCGGCTGCGGGGTGATCGAGTCGCCTTCTCCGCCAACGCTTATCGCTCCGCGTGACGCCAGCAGCGTGGCGACGAGCGCGACCAGCCCCACGAAGGCCGACAGCAGCATTGCCAGCTGCGCACCGAGCAGGCTGGACGTTACGCCGAGGATCACCATGCCCGTCGGTAGCGCGACGCCGATGGTCGTGGTGATCAGCCCGAGCGCGGCGGCGCGTTCGTGCGGTGCGACCGCGGTGAACGGCAACGTCGCCTGCGTCGAGCCAAAGAGGGCCTGGCCGATTCCCGCGAGACCCAAGGCAAGCAGGGCGACGGTCAAAACCGGGGTGTAGGAAAGTATCCCGAGCCCGAACAGGCACAGCACAACGCCGACGGTGTACGTCGGGATCGGATGCCGCGCCGGCCGGACGATCAGAGCCGCGGCGATCACCAGTTGCACTATGCCGGCGGTCGCGCCGATCACGCCTGCCATCGCCGGGCCTGCACCCAGGTGCTTGGCGATGACGGGCACCAGCGGTGTGAACGCGAAGTAGCACAGATTGCAGATCAACGTCACCAACAGGATCACCGCCAGTGGCCGCGAGGTGCGCATCAGCCGCCAGTGGGCATTGCGCCCGGTTGTCGCAGTTGCCGTCTCGCGCGGTTGGGCCGGAAGGTGGCGAGTCGAGAGCCACAGCAGCGGCGCCGAGCAGGCGAGCAGCGCGGCCGGAACGCCGAACGCGACGCCAAGACCGAATTTCGCAATGGTGACCCCCCCGATGAGCGGCCCCAGCATCATGGCGCTCGCCATGCCCGCGAGTTCGGTGTTCAGCACGCGCATCGAACGAAGCGGGCCTGCGATCCCGAACAGCAGTGCGCGCTGCGCGGTCATGTTGACCATGCCACCGAATCCGTACGCCAACTCGTACGGGAAGACCATCCACGTCGCGACGGCTCCGCTGCCGACGAGCACGGCCATCAACACCGAAATAGGCAACAGCACAAGCTCGGTGACCAGAACCAGTTTGCGGTGGTCGAGGTCGACCCGGGTGGACACGTAGGTGCCGAGCAACATCGGGGCGAACATCGCAACGCCGACGAACTGGTTGGCGATCGGCTGCCCACCCAGATGCGTGACCAGGTACGTCCCCAGAAACAGGCCGCCCCACCGCGTGAGATGCCACATCCACGAGCTGATCAGCAGCCAGGGCAACGAACCGCCCAACGGTTCGCGTGTCAGAGTGCCACCCGCGGATCCGCGATCGACTGCATGAGGTCGACGGCGATGTTGGTCAGCACATAGAGCAGTCCAACGGCCAGGGTCACCCCGGCGATCGCGTTGAAATCGGCCTTGTCGATGGCGCGGGAGATGTACAGGCCGATACCCGGTCGGGCGAATATCAACTCGACGAGAATGCAGTTGCCGACCATCAGCGCGAGCTGCAGACCGATCAATGCGAACACCGGCCCGACGGAGTTGCGCAGCGAATGGATGATCAGGATCTGCTTCTCCCCCAGCCCTTTTGCTCGCGCCGTTCGGGTGTGGTCGGCACGCTGCGTCGCTTCCAGGCTGCTGCGCAACACCCGCCCGACGGCAGCGGCGGGTGTCAACGCCAGGCAAAACGCAGGCAGCACAAGGTGATACAGGTCGTCGAGGAACACTTCGGGTCGCCCGGCCAGCAGGCTGTCGACGAGCAGGAAGTGCGTCGGACCGGCCGGGGCGTCGACGTAGGACGTTTGATCGGTGACCGGCAGAATGTTGAGCCAGCGGTAGAACACCAGCATGCCGAGCAGGCAGGCCAGAAACACCGGCACCGACGCTCCGGACACCATCATCACCCGCAGCGCTCCGGACCCGCGCCAGCCCTGTGCCGTGGCCAAGCCCATGACGAAGCCGATGAGCACCGTGAAGATGAGCGCAACGCAGAGCAACTCGAGTGTCACCGGTAAGAATTGCGCGAGGTCGGACAGCACGGGGGTGCGGGTGACGCTCGACTCGCCGAGATCGCCCCTGACCGCGTGCGTCAGATACTGCCAAAACTGCACCGGCAGTGGGGAATCCAGGCCCAACTTGTGCCGTGCTGCCTCGTACACCTGCGGTGAGGCCTTGGCGCCGACCAGCGCGGCGACCGGGTCCACCGGCGCCACCTTCTGCAGCGTGAACACTGCGAGGATGAGCACGAGCAGAACGGGGATCGCGCCGAGCAGGCGGCGGGGTAGGACGGTCAGCATCAGCGGTCGCGGATCCGGTCACGGATCGCATCGCCCGCGAAGTTCGCGACGATCGCGATGACCGCAACGGCGAAAGCAGGCACGATCGGAATCCACCAGGCGCTGAAGATGTAGGTGACGCCCTGTGCGCTCATCGAGCCGAGTTCGGGCGCAGGTTGGGGCGCACCGAGACCCAAAAACGACAGGCCTGCCACCATCAGAACCAGAGCCGCGATGTCGAGGCTCGCTGTCACGATCGTGACGGGTATCGCACCGGGCAGCAGATGGCGATACATCAGCCGCCACCAACCGACGCCGCCCACTTTGGCCGCTTCCAGGTGCGGCGAGGCTTTCAGCCTTCGGACCTCCGAGCGCACGATCCGCGTGTACAGCGGCCACCAGACGATCGCGACGCCGATCAGCGTATGGGTGTAGGACCGCCCGATCGCGGCCACCACCGCCAGTGCAAGGATCGGTCCCGGAAGCGAGAGGAACGCATCGGTCACGCGCATCAGCACGGCGTCGAACCAACCGCCGCACGCTCCTGCGACCAGCCCGACAAGACCACCGAACACCACGCCGAACGCGCACACCGCAAGAGCACCGAACCAGCTGCTCTGCATGCCGGCCAGGACCCGGCTGAGCACATCACGCCCGACGGTGTCGGTGCCGAGCAGGTTCGCGGCGTTCGGGGCCGTCATCGGCTGCCCGACCGCTGCCAGCGGGTCGTACGGCGCGATCTGCCTTGCGAAGATAGCGATCAGCATCACCGCGGCCAACGCGCCGAATGCGACGTAGCTGGGCAACGATGTGCCATGGAAGTATTGCCGGACCGAGAACCCGACACGGCTTCGGTACCGCACAAGTGGTGCCGGTACGTAGTATTCCGCGACCGCCATTGACGCCTCCTTGTGAAATCGCTGTGGTTAGAACTCGCGCAGCGTCTGCCGCAAGGTCGACTGCGTGTATTCGGTGCGGGTCAGTCCAAGTCGCTGCAATTCGGGCACCAGCCCGTCGGTGATCGACGAAATGTAGTTGCGGTTCAAGTCCCAGCCCGGCTTCATGATCAGGAAGCCGTCACCGCCGATCTCTTCCATCGTCTCGCCCATCTTGCGGGCTACCTGCCCTGGCGTTCCGATGAACTCGACGCCGGTGGTAGCCCAGTCAATCGCCAACTGCCGCAGCGTCTTTGGTCCAGGGCTGCCGTCGCCACGCATGAAGTGCTCGAGCGAGCCGCGCTCCCCGTTCGTGGTCAGGCCGTCGGGAAGTGGCTTGTCCCAATCGAACTGCTTGAAGTCGATCTCGGTGTTGGACGAGATTCCGGCCAGCTGCTTTTCAATGTAGCTGTCGAGTGCGGTGAGACGGTCGATCTGTGCTCTCGCCTCATCCTCGCTGGCGGCGACCACCGGTGACACACAGAACATGAGCTTCACGTCGTCGGGGTTGCGGCCCGCCGCCTCGGCGCGGGCCCTGATGTCGTCGCGATACGCCTTCATGCCTTCCGTGCCGGTGCCGACGGCGACGATCGCATCGGCGGCGCGGGCTGCAAAGGCCCGCCCACGCGGGGATGCCCCCGCCTGAAGGATGGTCGGCTTGTGTTGCGGCGACGGCACCGTGTTGAGCGGTCCCCGCGACTTGAAGTACTTGCCGACGAAGTCGATGGTGCGAACCTTCTTGAAGTCGGCATACGTGTGGGTCTCACGGTCCATCACGACGGCGTCCTCATCCCACGAATCCCACAGTTCGCATACCAGGTCGTAGTACTCGTCGGCGACGTTGTAGCGCTCGTCGTGCTCGGGCAGCGCGTCGAGGCCGAAGTTCTGGGCGGCCCGGTCCTCGGCCGAGGACACGATGTTCCAGCCGAAGCGGCCCTCGGCGATCGAGTCCACCGTCGAGGCCAGCCGCGCCAACAGGTATGGCGGATAGAACGACGTCGACATCGTCGCCACCACACCGAGTTTCGAGGTGTTCGCCGCGATCAACACCGCCAACGGGATCGGATCGTGCTTCGGTGCGAACACCGAATTCTTCAGCGAGCCCTCCATTGTGCCGCCATAGGAGTCGGCCACCATCACGGTGTCCTCGATCATGATGTAGTCGAAGCAGGCTCGTTCCATGCTCTTGGCCATGTCGACGTAGAACTTGCCGTTGGGCCAGTTCGCCACATCCGGCGATGCCCATGGCGTATCCCATTCCGGGGGGATGAAATTCATGAACCAACCCAGGTGGAACTTTTTCGTCATCTCCATCTCCTCATCACAGGCCCGCTCTATGTCTCATCGGATTCGCTGCCGTAGCAACGGCATTACGCCACCTGGTCGGCCGACGGGTCGTCGGTGGCGACCAGCAGGCATGAAGCCAGATGCCGGCTCGTTCCGTCGGTGGAGACCAATGTCGGCACTTTGCTGTCACAACCGTCCACCCGTTCTGCGCACCTGGGATGAAACGAGCAACCGGTCGGGATCGCCAGCGGGCTCGCCGGTTCGCCCGGCAGCCGCACTGGGTCGGTCCCCGGAGTCGGCACCGCGGCGAGAAGCGCCTTCGTATACGGGTGTTGGGGGCTGTTGATGAGTTCCTCTGTCGGCGCCACCTCGACGATCTGGCCGAGATACATCACAGCGATTCGATCCGAGATGAACCGTGCCGCGGCGAGGTCGTGCGTGACGAACATGACGGCCATCCCGAGTTCGCGGCGCAACTCCTGAAGGAGGTTCAGCACCGAAGCGGCGAGTGACGCGTCGAGCGCCGACGTCGGCTCGTCGCACAGCAGCAGACGCGGCGGCACGATGATCGCGCGCGCCAACGCGACGCGCTGACGCTGCCCACCGGACAGGCTGGTCGCCTTGACGCCCGCGACGTCCGGCGGTAGGCCGACTTGGCGAAGTGCTTGATCGACGCGATCGCGACGCTCGGTGCGACCTGTCGTCTTCAGCAGCCGCTCACCGACGATCTCGCCAACCGTCATCCACGGTGTCAGCGACGCGCCCGCATCCTGGAACACCATCTGGGGTCGCGATCCGAGATAGCTGACTGTCCCGTCCTCCGGGCGCATCAGCCCGGCCACGACGCGCAGCAGCGTGGACTTGCCCGAGCCGGATTCGCCGACCACCGCGATCGACTCACCGGCCGCGATGTCGAGGATGATGTGGCGCAGCGCGTGCAGGCTGTCACGTTTGAGCCAGCCGCGCCGCACCGCGAAGCGCTTGTCGATCCCGGTGATCTGCAACGCTTTTCGGCTATCGGCAACCTTAACCATCGGCGCGAACAGCGGAGTGTCCTCGCGAGTGCCCGCCTCTGTTGTCGCGTTGTCGACGATGCATGCCGCCACACCGGAATGCGTTGCGGCGGGGGTCGGTTCGGGCAGCGCGTCTGAACACGCGAGCACCGCGGCCGGACAGCGCGGTGAGAACGCGCATCCTTTCGGATGATTTCTGGGGTCGGGCGGCTGGCCCGGCAGCGCGTGAATCGCGCGACCGAGTGGCAGATCGAGATCCAGCCGCGAGTTCAGCAGTCCGACCGTGTAAGGGTGCGACGGCGCCCGCAGCACCTCGTCCATCGAACCGAGTTCGGCGACCCGTCCGCCGTACATCACCGCGACACGGTCGGCGATCTGGGACGCCACCCCGATGTCGTGGGTGACGACGATGAATGAAGTCCCCAGCTCGTTGCACAAGTCCCGGAGCAGACCGAGCACCTGCGCCTGCACCGTGACGTCGAGAGCTGTCGTCGGCTCATCGGCGATGACCAGATCCGGCTTGCCCGCGACTGCCATCGCGATCATCACGCGCTGGCGCAGTCCTCCGGATAGCTCGTGTGGGAAGGCTTTCATGCGCCGCTTCGGGTCGGGGACTCCGACGATCTCGAGCAGCCGCCCGGCCTCTTCGGAGTCCCCCGTCGCCTCGCTCACCTGCCTGCCGACCCGCATGGTCGGGTCCAGCGAGGTCATCGGATCCTGAAACACCGCGCCCAAGTGGGCCTTTCGCACCTGACGCCGTTCCGCTGGTGAGGCAGCGACCATGTCGATGCCGCAGACCTCTGCCCTGCCACTGATGATCGGTGCGGGCTCCCCTGCGAGCAGGCCGAGCAGCGCAAGGCCCATCACACTCTTGCCGGATCCGGACTCGCCGACCAGCGCGAGCACCTCGCCCGGCTGGACATCCATGCTGACGCCCCGAAGCGCGTGCAACGGAACCCCGCGGCGCTGGAAGGTGACGCGCAGATCGTGCACCCTGGCGCGCGGCGTGTTCTCGCTCATGGTTAGCCTCGATTCCCGTTGGGGTTCGATCGGGCGCCGGCGCCACGCAATCTCTTGGCATGAGCAAAGCCGCAACGGATGACGGAGTCACGTCGGAACTGTGTCGGTGAGATTGCGCCGATCACGGCGTCCGACGTCGCCGCGGCGCAATGAAGGCGTTACCCGAGGGCCGAAGCCAGGAAATCCGCACATTGTTGACTGCGGGGCATGACTGTTGTCGTGGTAGGAAATCCCAAGCCGATGTCGCGGACGCGTGCTGCGGCCGAGCTGGTTACCGAAAAGCTGACCGGCGTTGCGCCTCAACACGTTATCGATGTTGTCGACCTTGGCGCCGGCCTGCTGGGGTGGGGCGACCCCAAGGTGGCAGAGGCCAAGGCGATCGTGAAAGCCGCCGACTCCTTGGTGGTGGCGTCGCCAACGTTCAAGGCCACCTATACCGGCCTGCTGAAACTGTTCCTCGACCAGTTCGGGGCGGGCGAACTCGCTCAGATCACGACATTTCCGCTCATGCTCGGAGGCTCGTACACACATGCCCTTGCTCCCGAATTGACCTTGCGCCCAGTGCTTGTCGAGATCGGCGCCAGCTGCCCGGCGCCGAGCCTGTATCTGCTCGACTCCGACTACGAGACGTCCGAGGATCTGGAGAAATGGCTCACGGTCGCTCGCCGTTTCGTCCCGGCGGTGTCGTCGTGATCGCGGCGGCGGACGACCAGTTCGACCAGGCGCTGCTGCGCCAGGCGTTCGGCTGTTTCCCGAGCGGGGTGACCGCATTCTGCGGCCTGCTCGACGGCGTCGCCGAGGGGATGGCGGCAAGTTCGTTCACCTCGGTTTCGCTGGATCCGGCGCTGGTGTCGGTGTGTGTGGCCAAGTCATCGACCACTTGGCCGAAACTGGCACGGCTGCAGCGCCTTGGGCTGTCCGTGCTGGCCGGCGACCACGCGCCGGTGGCGCGGTCACTCGCGTCGAAGACCGGTGACCGGTTCTCCGATGTCGATTGGATGGCGACCGACAGTGGCGCGGTATTCGTCCACGGCGCGACGCTGTGGCTGGAGTGCGCACCGTACAAGCGAATCGATGCAGGCGACCATGAAATCGTGGTGCTGCAGATCGTCTCGCTGGCGATGTATCCGGATGTCGCCCCGATGGTCTTCCACCGCAGCAACTTTCACGAGCTCGCCCCTGTGCGCTAGGCCCGCTTGAGGGATTGCGGCCAGAAGATCGCCGGATAGAACGAGTTGTCTTCGACGCCGATCACGTAACTGTGCGCGATCGTGGAGTTCGGCGGAATGCAGAGCGGGATCCAGATCGCCTCGTCGACGACCATCTGGCTGCATTTCTGGTAGATCTGTTGTGCTTGCACCCAATCCGCCTGCTGGACCGCATCGTCCATCAGCTTGTCGAGCTCGGGATTCGAATACTGGTAGAAATTCAGCGGTTTGGCGCCGGTACGGAGCAGGATCCGGAGCGTCGTGTCCAGGTGTAGCGCATCACCGCCGAGAAAAGACACCAGCATGTCCGGCCGCTTCTCGGGTGCCTGGTTGGGCAGGTCGAATTCCTCGGCAACCGGCATTTGGCGCACCGTGACGTCGAGCCCGAACGCCGCAAGCTGGTTCTGGATGAGCTCGGCCATCTGCCCGCGGGGCGCTCCGCCGTCGGCGCTCCACGCGAGGTCGATCTTCTTCGAAGGAAGTGTCGGCACGATCGCCTTGAGCGCCGCTGTGTCGAGTTGCGACGGAAACGGCGCCAGTGCCGGGTTGAGGGTGAGCTCCGGCCACATCGCGTTCTGCACCTTCGCCAGCCCGCCCCATGCCGTGTCGACGATCGTTTTGCGGTCCAGGGCGGTGAGCATGGCCTTGCGGAGCGCCTTGTTCGCGAAGATGCCCGATGTCGGGTTGAGCCAGATCGCCTCGCCGACACCGCCGAACGAATTGACGACCGCGAACTGAGTGTTCTTCTGGTAGGCAAGCACGTCGGGGATTGCGAAACCCTTTGTCACCATGTCGAATGCGCCGGAATCCAGCTGTAGCTTCTGGGTCGCCACACTCGGCGTGATGTCGATGCGGATGCTCTTGAACACCGGCTTCTCGCCCCAATAATCACCGAATGCCTCGAGCGTGTAGTGGCTGCCGGTGACGAACTCCTTGATGATGTACGGTCCAGTGCCCGCGTCATGGGTTTTCAGCCACTCCTGCGCCATATCGTCGCCGACGGCATTCTTGGCCACGGCGGTCGGGCTGACCGCGAACGGCTGCCACGGGCAGGCGAGATAGTGCAAGAACGCGTTGTTTGGCTCCTTGAGCGTGACGACGAACGTCGTCGGGTCCGGCGCCTCGGTCTTGACCACACCCGCGACCATGTACGAGGGGCCCTGGTTGATCCTCCCGCGACGGTCGAAGCTCTTGGTCCACGCTTGCGCGTCGGCGATCGTTCCGTCGTGGAACTTCACGTTCGGTTGCAGCGTGAAGGTATACGTCAGTTGGTCCGGTGAGACCGTCCACGACTTCGCCAGACTCGGTAGGAAGTCCGAGGTGCCGGGTTTGTAGCGCACGAGTCCCTCATAGGCCGATTCCATCACCTGCACGCCCTCGCCCTCGTACATGATGTCGGGGTCGGGAACCTGCATGTCGGCCAGGAACGGCATGCGCAGGACAAGCGTCCCGCCGTTCCCCGAACCGCCCGGCGCGCCACCGCATGCGGCGATCAGAGCGGCGAGGCTGATGCCGCCGACGGTGATGCCACCTGCCTTCAGGAATGCGCGGCGGTCCCACTGCGGACCGGACGGGTTGCTCCGCGGGTGTGTTGTCTCGAACACGAATGCCTCCTACGTGGGTCAACGCTCGACCTGAGAGCACGGCATTCGCTGGCGTGCCATTTCGGAGCAGTAAATCGGCGGCGTGTGACGTCGCCGCTTCGCATCAGTGCACCGCGCATTACGCCGGGATTGCGACGGTTACTAGAACTCCAGCAGGTTCTCCCGGAACGTGCTGTGCTGGTATCCGTCCCTGATCAGCCCGCGTCTTCGCAACGCGGGCGCAAGGCCGTCGGCGATCTCGGCGATATTGCGCCGGGTGACGACCGGCGAAAGCAGGAAACCGTCGCCACCGACTTCCTCCATCGCCTCGCCCATCTTCGCCGCCACCGTGTCAGGCGAGCCGACGAACGCGAGACCGGCGTGGGTGTCGACGGTGGCGATCGCCTCGCGAAGCGTCTTGCCCCGTGCGCCTTCGATGAACGTGCGCAGCGTGCTCGTTTCACCGTTGCCCCACACGTCGGGCACCTCCTTGTCCAGATCGAAGGTGGAGAAGTCGAATTCGCCGCCCGACGTGTAACTCAAACCCCACAACGCCTTTTCGATCGCGTGGTCGCTCCAGCGAGCGGCCTTCATGTCGTCCTCGCGGGCCTGCGCGACGCGATCGGTGTCGCCGAGAATCGGGTCGATCAGGAACAGGATCTTGAGCGTGCTCGGGTCGCGGCCGTACTCCTTCATCCGGCGGTGCATGTCCTGCCTGAATGCCTTCATGCCCTCGATGCTGGTGCCGTGGGCGAGCATTGATTCCGCGTACTTGGCGGCAAGGTCACGCCCCGCGGGCGAAGCGCCGGCCTGCACGATCACCGGACGGCGCTGCGGTCCAGGAATCGTGTTGAGCGGGCCGCGCGTGCGGAAGTACTTGCCCTCGAAGTCGACGGTGTGCACCTTCGTGTGGTCGGCATACCGTGGCGTGTCCTCATCGACCAGGACGGCCCCTTCTTCCCACGAGTCCCACAGTGCCCCAACGGCTTCCATCCATTCCTTGGCCATCTCGTAGCGTTCGCTGTGCAACATGAGCTCGTCGTAGCCGTACTGCTGCGCCGCACGCGCCGAGCTGCTCGTCACCACGTTCAGGCCGACTCGCCCGTCGGTCAGGTGATCGAGGGTGGTCATGGTCCGAGCCGCCATGAACGGGTGGTAGAAGCTCGTCGACAGCGTGACCGCGATGCCGATGTGTTTGGTGCGCTGGGCCAGCAGCGGGATCAGCGGGACGGGGTCGCACTTGGGGGCCAGCATCCCGTACTTGAGCGTCGTCTCCATCGATCGGCCGTAAGCGTCCTCGACCATGCTGGTGTCCTCGACCAGCAGGTAGTCGAAGCGGGCGCGCTCCAGCGATGCGGCCAGATCGACGAAGAGGTCGCCCTTCATCCAGTCGTGGCCTGTGTTGCCCGCCCACGGATCAAGCGCCCATGTCTGTACCGAAAATCCACTGCCCATGAACCAACCCAGATGAAACATGCAACCAATGTGACGTGCAGATGTTTCGGCGCACGGGGACAGATGATTCCGCGCGCATTACGCCGCCGCAGAGCAGTGATCTGCGTCACCCCTCGTCACATCGCGGCGGTCGGCGGTGTCTTGAGGGCATGACTGAACACAACGGAAGCACAAACGTCGTCGTCATCGGCGGCGGCTATGCAGGCACCACCGCGGCCAACCACTTGCGGCAGCGCACCGACGTCGACATCACGCTGGTCAACTCCCGCCCGAAGTTCGTCGAGCGGATCAGGCTGCACCAGCACGTCGTAGGCAACTACGACGCGACTGTCGACTACGGCACGCTGCTCGGCGAGGGCGTCCGCCTTGTCGTAGACAGCGCGATCAGAATCGACACCGCTTCGCGCACCGTCGCCCTCGCGTCGGGTCGGGCGCTGGACTACGACTACGTCATCTATGCCGTTGGCAGCACCGGCGGTGCGCCCGCATCGGTTCCGGGCGCGGCCGAATTCGCCTATCCCATCGCCGAATTGGAGCTGGCGCAGCGGTTGCGTAGCGCGCTCGACGAGCTGCATCCTTCCGCCCCGATCACCGTCGTCGGCGCCGGGTTGACCGGCACCGAGACCGCGGCCGAGTTCGCCGAAGAGGGTCGCAACGTCACTCTGGTCTGCGGCGGCCAATTGCTTCCGACGCTGTCGGAGCCCGGCCGGCGCTCCGCGCGCAAGCGGCTCGGCAAGCTGGGCGTCACAGTGCTCGACGCCGACGTGGTGAAGGAAGTTCGCCGCGATGCCGTCGTCTTTGCAGACGGCGCAGTCCGGCCGAGCGCGCTGACCATCTGGACCGCGGGCTTCGGCGTGCCCGAACTGGCTGCCGCCAGCGGACTGCAGACTGATGGGATGGGCCGGCTGCTCACCGATGAATCGCTCACCAGCGTCGACGACCCGGGCATTGTGGCGGCAGGCGACTGCGCGGCCCCGTCGGGCCAGCCACTGCGGATGAGCTGCCAGGCCGCGGTGCCGTTGGGGGCGCGGGCGGCCGACACCGTGCTGAGCCGGATCGCAGGCACCGAGCCGGCTCCCATCGACCAGGCGTTCGTGGGATCCTGCGTCAGCCTGGGGCGGCACGCCGCCACGGTGCAATTGGCCCGCAAGGACGACACGCCCGTGAATTTCTACTTCGGCGGCCGACTCGGCGCGGCGCTCAAGGAGGCCATCTGCAAGGGCACGCTGTGGGGCATCCGCCACGAGGCGCGCAAGCCAGGCTCCACCTTCGTGATGAAGGGCGGCAGGCGTCCTTCTGCTCCACTGCGCCAGGTGGTCACGGAATCGTGACCACCTCGTCGACGGAACACGCCGAGCGGTTCACGCATCTGCGGCCGCTGCTGTTCACGATCGTCTACGAAATACTGGGCTCAGCAACGGAATCCGATGACGTGCTGCAGGACAGCTATCTGCGGTGGGCCGAAGTGGACCTCGCGACGGTGCGGGATACGAAGTCGTATCTGGCGCAGTTGGTGACCCGTCAGGCGCTGAATGCGTTGCGCGCAGGCGCTCGTCGACGCGAGGACTACATCGGCCCGTGGCTGCCCGAACCACTGCTGCTCGACGAGTGCGACGCCTCTAGTGACGTCGTGCTTGCCGAGTCGGTGTCGATGGCGATGTTGGTACTGCTCGAGACACTCACGCCCGATGAGCGCGCGGTGTTCGTGTTGCGCGAGGTGTTCGGTTTCGACTACGACGAAATCGCCGGAGCGGTAGGCAAATCCGTCACGACGGTGCGCCAGGTCGCGCACCGTGCCCGCGGGCACGTGCATGCGCGGCGCAAGCGCTTCGAGCCCGTCGACTCCGCTCGGACCACAGAGCTGACGGAGCAGTTCCTGACCGCAGCATCCACCGGTGACTTGGACGGGCTGATGTCGATGCTCGCGCCGGATGCCGTGTGGACCGCCGACAGCAACGGCAAGGCCAGCGCTGCCCGCCGCCCGGTCGTGGGCGCGGACAGGGTGGCCAAGGCGATCATCGGAATCTTCCGACTCGGGCAGAAGCTGCCGAACGTGCGAATCGAGACGGCGGTGTACAACAGTGCGCCTGCGGTCGTCGTCTACAGCGGCGATCACCTAGAGGGTGTGTTCCTGGTGGAGGTCGTCGACGGCAAGATCACGCACTTCTACGCAATGCGCAACCCGGACAAGCTGGTGGGCATCGCGGTCCCGCGGGTGATCAGCCGCTAGCCCTCTGTCACGCTTGATCTGTGCGTATCGAGCGGCTCGGCGACTTGGGCGAAGCACCCGGGGTGCTGAGCGCGATCGCCGCAGGTGCACTGCGGTATGGCCATGCGCCGCCAGCCGCACTGATCGGCGACTGGTTTGGCTCCGCGGCGGTCATCGCTCCGTCGCTGAAGGCCGTCGCCGTTGACGACGTCTTCGCGGTGCCCACCGGTGAATCCGGCCGCGCGATCGGCGGTGGCTGGTTCGGGTATCTGTCGTATCCCGACGGCGGCGTCGACGGCCGTGGTCCACGAATTCCTGTAGCCGCAGGCGGCTGGTCGGATTGCGTGTTGCGGCAGGACCGCGATGGGCAGTGGTGGTATGAAAGCCTTTCCGGCACAGCGCTTCCGGAGTGGGTGGCCGAAGCCATTGACCGACGTGTGCCGCCGCGGCACTTCCACATCGAGTGGGACGACGCCGACCGGGATGCTCACCACCGCGGCGTGCTCGAGTGCCTGGAAGCGATTGCAGCGGGAGAGATCTACCAGGCGTGTGTGTGCACGCAGTTCTCGGGCCGCATCGACGGTGCACCAATCGATTTCTTCGTCGACGCCGTCGAGCGGACGTCTCCCGCGCGCGCCGCATATGTGGCCGGCGCGTGGGGCGCGGTGGCGTCGTTGTCGCCGGAACTGTTCCTGCGGCGTCGCGGTGAGACGGTGACGTCGAGCCCGATCAAGGGCACGCTGCCGCGGGACGCCGATCCGGCGGCACTGCGGGCCTCGGTCAAGGACGTCGCGGAGAACATCATGATCGTCGATCTGGTCCGCAACGACCTTGGCCGCGTCGCGATGACGGGCACCGTCACGGTGCCCGAGTTGTTGGCGGTCGAACCGGCGCCGGGCGTGTGGCATCTGGTGTCGACGGTGTCGGCGCGCGTCGGGGTCGGCGTGCCACTCGGTTCGGTGTTGGAAGCGACGTTCCCGCCAGCGTCTGTGACCGGCACGCCGAAGCTGCGGGCCCGTCAGCTGCTACGCGGCTGGGAGCCTCATCGCCGCGGAGTGTATTGCGGCACAGTCGGTTTAGCGTCACCCGTCGCAGGATGCGAGCTGAACGTGGCGATCCGGACGGTGGAGTTCGACGCTGCTGGCAACGCGGTCCTTGGCGTGGGCGGCGGCATCACCGCCGACTCCGACCCCGACCGCGAATGGGAGGAGTGCCTGCACAAGGCGGCACCGTTCATCGGCCGTCAAAGTGACACTTGCCGACCCGGCAACAGCGCGGCCGTCCAGCCCGCGTTATCCGAGACGTAGAAGCCGATTTCGCCAGCGGCCGTCGCAACAATCAGGTGCTTGCGCCCGCCAACCACCGAACCGTTGAACACGGCTGCCTCGCGAACGCCGGTGATCGCGGCGACGGGGATGTCGATCGCCTTGCCGGTCAGCGTCCGAAAAACCAGGCGTCGCTTCGTCAGCGCGATCAAACCGTTGTTCTTGACCATGGGGTAGCCAGGCGCCGTCGCCCCTCGATAGTTGCCCTTCTCGGGCGGGCGGACAACGGTCTCGCTCTGCAACTCGGTCGCCAGCTCGGCCGCAACTCGGCGGCTGCGGCGCCGAAACCACACGATGATCGGAATCCAGATCAACGCCTGCACAGCCAGAATCCCGACGACCAGTAAGACAACAAACACCGCGGTACTCACCGTGGCCCACCCCTCTCAGCGGCGTGCGCGCAACACCGCATCGTAGAGCTCACGGCGTGACGGCGCCCCCGGGTTCTGCTCAACAACTTGCGCGCACGCATCCTTGACGCGCGCTCCGTCGTCAACCAGCGCGGTGACTTCAGCAACGAGCGTGTCGATGTCGGCCTTCGGGGTCGCCCCGGCGAGCACGACCGTGATCTCGCCGAGCACGCCGTCGCTCGCCCACTTTGCGAGCTCGCCGAGCGTGCCGCGGAGAATTTCCTCGTGCGTCTTGGTCAGCTCGCGGCAGACGACCGCCTTGCGCCCAGGACCGAGCGCTTCGACCGCGTCCCTCAGCGTGTCGGGTAACCGGCGTGGCGATTCGAAGAACACGCATGTGCGTGGCTCGGCGGCGAGCGCCTTGAACCAGGACACGCGTGCGGCGTGCTTACGCGGGGCGAACCCCTCGAAGCAGAACCTGTCCGCCGGCAGACCCGACACCGCGAGCGCCGTGGTGACCGCCGACGGGCCCGGCAGGCACTGAACCTGTGCGCCTGCCCCGATGCAGGCCGCGACTAGCCGATAGCCCGGATCGTTGATCAGCGGCATGCCCGCGTCACTGACCAGGAGGACCGTCGCCCCGGCCTGGATGTCGTCCACCAGCGCAGGCACCCGCGACGCCTCGTTGGCGTCGTAAAGGCTGAGCACCTTGCCGCGGGGCTTGACCTCGAGGGCTGCGGCCAGCGTGCGGATGCGCCTGGTGTCCTCGGCGGCGATCACGTCGGCGCTCGCCAGCGCCTTGACCAGCCGCGCGGATGCGTCCGTCGGCTGGCCCAGCGGCGTGGCGCCGATGAGCAGTCGGCCGGTGGACATGGGAGACAGCCTACGATCGCTGTCGTGACCGCCCTGGCCGATGAACTCGTTGCCAAGGGGCGCGCGGTTCCCGTCATCAGCCCCGCGCCCCTGGTGCCCGTCGCTGACTTCGGCCCGGTTGACCGGCTGCAGGGCTGGGCGATGACGGCGGTCATCACGGCGCTGGCGGCGATAACGCGTTTCCTGAACCTGGGCTCGCCGACCGATGCGGGCACCCCGATCTTCGACGAGAAGCACTACGCGCCGCAGGCATGGCAGGTGCTGCACAACCACGGTGTCGAGGACAACCCCGGCTATGGGCTGGTGGTGCACCCGCCGGTCGGCAAGCAGCTGATCGCGATCGGTGAGGCGATCTTCGGATACAACGGGCTGGGCTGGCGGTTCAGCGGCGCGGTGTGCGGCATCATCCTGGTGCTGCTGGTCGCGCGGATCGGGCGACGGATCAGCCGGTCGACATTGGTCGGCGGGATGGCCGGGCTGTTGTTGATCGGCGACGGCGTCAGCTTTGTCGCATCGCGTACGGCGCTGCTGGACGGCTTCCTGGTGGTGTTCGTGGTGGCGGCGTTCGGCGCTTTGATCGTCGACCGCGATCAGGTACGCGAGCGCATGCACGTTGCCTTGCTGGAAGGCCGCATCAGTGAGACGCCGTGGGGGCCCCGGCTGGGGGTGCGGTGGTGGCGGTTCGGCGCTGGCGTGCTGCTCGGATTGGCTTGTGCCACAAAGTGGTCCGGACTGTACTTCATCGTGTTCTTCGGCCTGATGACGCTCGCCTTCGACATCAACGCGCGCAGGCAGTATCGGGTGCCGCGGCCATGGGTCGGGGCGTTGCGGCGAGACCTCGGCCCGTCGTTGTATGCGTTGGTGCTGATCCCGTTCGGGGTGTACCTGGCGTCGTATTCGCCGTGGTTCGCGTCGGAGACGGCGGTGAATCGGCATGAGGTCGGCAATTCCATCGGGCCCGACAGCGTGCTGCCCATTCCGGACGCGTTGCGCTCGCTGTGGCATTACACATACGCCGCGTATCACTTTCATTCCGGCCTGACCAACGCAGCGGGCAATCACCATCCATGGGAGTCCAAGCCGTGGACGTGGCCGATGTCGTTGCGGCCGGTGCTCTACGCGATCGACAACCAGAACGTGCCGGGGTGTGGGGCGCAGTCGTGTGTGAAGGCCGTGATGCTGGTCGGCACGCCGGCGATGTGGTTCATCGCGGTGCCGGTGCTGGGGTGGGCGCTGTGGCGGGCGTTCGTCAAACGGGACTGGCGGTATGGCGCGCTGCTGGTCGGCTACGGCGCGGGATTCCTGCCGTGGTTCGGCGACATCGACCGGCAGATGTATTTCTTCTACGCGGCGACGATGGCGCCGTTCCTCGTGTTGATGATCGCGATGATCCTGGGCGACATACTGCACAAGCCGAACCAGAACGCGGAGCGGCGAACACTGGGCTTGATCGCCGTGTGCTGCTATATCGCGCTTGTCATAACGAATTTCGCGTGGATGTATCCGATCCTGACGGGTCTGCCCATCTCGCAGGCGACGTGGAATATGCAGATCTGGCTGCCCTCTTGGCGCTGAATTTTGCACTCAAGGCTGTAGTTCGGCGTTATCCACAGCCCTAGGCGCAAAATCGAGGCGATAACCGCGGAACTGTCGGCGTTGACCGAGAGCATCGCGGCATGCGTGAGGTGTTCATCGGCAGTGAGGCGTTGGCCAGCGGTGGCCTGACGCGCGCGCAGCTACGTTGGAACTACCGCACGATGTTCCCTGACGTCTACTTTTCCAAGCTTGCGGTGCCATCGCTTCAGCTCCGTACCGTCGGCGCGTGGTTGTGGTCGAAGCGCGAAGGCGTGATCGCCGGTCGAGCCGCGGCCGAACTCCACGGTGCGCTGTGGATCGACGCGACAACGCCCATCGAGATGATCTGGCGATGCGGTCGCCCTCCCGCTGGCATCGTCGTGCACACCGAGCGAATAGACGCCGAAGACATCATGCTGGTCGGCGGAATCCCCGTCACGACACCGGAACGAACTGCCTTCGACATCGCTCGACACCTGCCGCGTGATCTCGCGATCCGACATCTCGATGCGCTCGCTCGGGCCACTGGCATCAAAGTGACCGATGTCCAATTGCTCGCTGATCGTTATCCGAGGGCACGCGGACTGCCACGATCGCGAATAGCGCTGCCGCTGATGGATGGTGGGGCTGAATCGCCGCAGGAAACACGAGTCCGGCTGATCCTCATCGACGACGGGTTGCCGCCGCCACACACTCAGATCAGAGTGAGCGACGGAGTGTGCGAGGCATTTCTCGACATGGGCTACCACGAGCCGATGGTGGGCTTCGACTACGACGGCGAGCAACACCAAGCCAACCGCAATCGGTACGTGCACGACATCGGCCGAGCAGAACTGGTCGATCGTGAGGGCTGGATCGACATCAAGGTTGTCGCCGAACACAGCAGGCGATTCATCCTGCACCGTGCGCACGAAGCATTCGACCGACGCGGGTGGACACCTCCAAAATTGCAGTGAGGGTTGTGAATTCGACGAAATTATAGCCGTGAGTGCAAAATTGGATCCCGACTAGAGCGGGTCGCGCGCCGCCGGGCATGACATGCAGCGGGGTCCGCCGCGACCGGTGCCCAGCTCGGACGCCGCGATCGGCAGCACCTCGATGCCCGCATCGGCAAGCCGCGCATTGGTTTCCGTGTTGCGCTCGTATGCGATCACCACGCCCGGCGCCAGCGCGAGCGTGTTGTTGCCGTCGTCCCACTGCTCACGCTCCGCGGTCACCGGGTCCAGGCCCGTCGCGATGACCCGCAGCTTGTCAATGTGCATCGCCGCAGCGGCCGCCTCCACGAACGGTACCGCGTCGTCGATCTTCACACCCCCGGCACCGTCGCGGTGAATTGTGAACGCCGACAACGAGTCCACAATCTTCGGGTACATCACGACCGCATCGACGTCGACCATCGTGCACACCGTGTCCAGATGCATCTGCGCACGCTCCTGCGCGATCGGCACCGCCAGCACCGTATGCGCCAAGTCATCGTCGAACAGGCTGCGCGCCAACGCTTCCGCGCCCGCGGGTGTCGTCCGCTCCCCCACCCCAACCGCAACGACGCCCGGCGCCAGCAGCAGCACGTCGCCACCCTCGACCGGCGCCGACCGCGACTCGTATGCCCGCCGCACCCCGAGGAACCGCGGATGGTGCGCGTAGATCAGGTCGGTCAGCGATGTCTCGCGCACCCGCGCAGGCAATGCCAGCGACGGGATCGCCACCCGCGGCCCGATCCAGAACGACGAGTCGCGTGTGAACAACAGATTCGGCAGCGGCTCGATGACGAAGTCCCCGCCATGGTGCATGCGCCGCACCAGCGACAGGTCGCCCCCAGACAGCGGCAACTCGTTGAACGTCATACCCGCCATCAGCACCCGCGCCAGCGGGCCCGCGTCCAGCGTCCGCAGATACGCTGAAAGCTCTTGCGCCAGCGGCAATCCCAGTCGTCGCGAATCGACAGCCGCCGATATGCCATGCATCCGCGCCGCGCCGCTGTGCGAAAGCGCCTCGGTCAGCAGATCCGCGAGCAACAGCACCTCGACTGCCCGCGACTCCAGCAACTCCGTGAACGCGTCGTGCTCCTCCTGCGCCTTGGACACCCACGGCAGCCCGTCGAACAGCAGTGCGTCGTTGTTGCGCGGTGTGAGCCGCTGCAACTCCGCCCCCGGCCGATGCAGGATGACGGTCCGCAGCGTGCCGACCTCGGAGTCGCAGCCCAACTTCACATCTAGCACCGTAACCGCATCCAGCACCTCAACTATGGTTTGGGTTATGGAGCTGATACATGAACTCACTCCCGGCGAGATGTCGCAGCGCAGCGGCGTCGCCGTCTCGGCGCTCCACTTCTACGAACGCGAGGGCCTGATCGCCAGCAAGCGCACCAGCGGCAACCAACGCCGGTACGCCCGCGAGACGCTGCGACGCGTCGCGTTCATCCGGATGTCGCAGCGCCTCGGCATCCCGCTGGCACGCATTCGCGATGCCCTCGCGAGCCTGCCGTCGGATCGCGTCCCCACCAGCAAGGACTGGGCCAAACTCTCGGCCGGCTGGCGCCAGGACCTCGACGACCGCATCCTGCACCTGGAGCGCCTGCGCGACAACCTCGCCGGCTGCATCGGTTGCGGCTGCCTGAGCCTGAAAACCTGCGCGCTGTCCAATCCGGGCGACGTGCTCGCCGACCAGGGGCCCGGTGCCGTCCGCCTTTAGGAATCGAACGCCTGTGCGATAGACTCGCCGTCATGGAGCTGGCTCTCCAAAGCTCTCTGTTCGAGCACGCCGAGCGGCGTGACCTCGGCAGCGGCGCGTGGGTCGAGGTGCGCTCCGGCTGGCTATCCGACGCCGACGAGCTGTTCGGCGAACTGTACGACTGCATCCCGTGGCGCGCCGAGCGCAGACACATGTATGACCGCGTGCTCGACGTGCCCCGGCTCGTCAGCTTTCACAACCTCATCGAAGAGCCGGCCCCTCATCCGCGGTTGAAGCAGATGCGGCGACGCCTCAACGACACTTACGGCGGCGAGCTCGGCGAACCGTTCACCACCGCCGGCCTATGCCTGTACCGCGACGGCAACGACAGTGTCGCCTGGCACGGCGACAGGATCGGCCGCAGCAGCACCGAGGACACCATGATCGCGATCGTCAGCCTCGGCGCCACAAGGGTTTTCGCGCTACGCCCGAAGGGCGGCGGCAAGTCATTGCGACTGGCGCACCGGCACGGCGACCTGCTGGTGATGGGCGGGTCGTGCCAGCGCACCTGGGAGCACGCGATCCCGAAGACGACGCGACCAGTCGGCCCGCGGATCAGTATCCAGTTCCGCCCACATGACGTCCGCTAGCCCCGTACATCAGCGACCGCCGCGGTCAGCAGGTCACGTGCGCGCTGCGTGTCCACCGGCACGACCGGCTTGTCGGGCAGTACCAGCGGGTTGGCCGTGACGATGACGACGAACGTGCCGAAGTTCGCGATGTAGTTGTAGAGCTCGCCGGTGCGGGGCTTCCCGTCGGCGGTCGTCTGCAGCACCCGATGGATGCCCAGCGTGTGCACCCCGTCGATCTGCGGCGCCTGCACCACCTCGACCAGACCACGCACACCCGCGCCGGTGAAGCCGACCTTCTGGCAGTTCTGCGCGGGGTCGTTGCGCGGCACCGCCTCCGACGTCTCGATCGCGATCGCGATGAACCGGTTGCCCTTGCCCTCGGCGGTCGTGGCGGCCATGTTGCCCTTCACCCCGGCGGGCAGCACCTGCTGGCTGACGGCGTTGGCGCAGTCCGCGGGGTCGAACGTCATGCCTTGTGGCAACGCCTGCGGCCCAAGCAGTCGCGGATCGATGCCCGTCGGTCCCACGCTCGTGACCTTGAACTCCGGTCCGAAGGTGGACTTGACGTTCCCGACGTGTGCGATGTCGGCATGGGACAAGTCCTGCTCTGCGGATTGTCCGGTCGCGCACGCGGCCAGCAGGCCTGCGCACGCAACGACGACCATCGCCTTGGGGTTCGACATCGCCGCCAATGTACAGGCACACACGCGTTCAACCGCGTAACGCCGACACCGTTTTCACCAGCAAGTCCGATGCGAATTCGTGTCCGAGTTGAGGATTCGGCGAGCCCGGATCGCCGACGACGGTGACGAACGCGACGTAATCGCCGAGATACGCGGTGAAGGTGTCGACGCGCGAATGAGTTTCGGTGCCGCCCTCGACGGTCGTGGTGGTCGAGGCGGACAGCCCGACGGTCGTCGCGCCGTCGATCACGGGCCCCGCAACCACGGTGACGTTTCCACCCGTATGCCCCGCCGACACCGTCCATTGGGCGCATTCGTCGAGCAGCGACGGCTTGAGCGTCGCCGTCGAGTTCGCCACCACCGCGTAGACGATCCCTCCTGCGCCCGACGCCGACCAGCCCCGTGTCGTCGCCGCGCCACCGACGGGATCCGCGAGCGCCCCGCACCGCGGCGGGTCGGCGATCCAGTCCGGGCCAAGCCCCCAAAACGCGACGGGGGCCGGTCGCCCGGCTAGCGCGGCCACCTCATAGCCATTCGGCAGTGCCGTTCGCACCCCCTCGATCCGCGCCGGGTTCACCGACGTCGACGAAGCCGTCGCGGCGGTCGACGGCGCAGGGGACGGCGACTGTGCGCACGCCGCCACCATCAGTGGCAACGCTGCGAGCAAGGCAAACAGCCGCACGCCCGTTGATACCACAGAGATTGCTTAGAAAAGCCCTGCAACGTCCCGTGTCCGCAGAGCGATGAACAAGTACCAGGCAAACAACAGAATGGAGACTGTCATGCGCGGAGGCCGGGGCGTGGCAGCAACACTAGCGGTGTCGGGCGTCATGCTCGCGCCGACGGGCCTTGCGATGGCAGAGCCCACTCAACAAGGCAACGCCTACCAAACGATTGGGCTGCTCGAGGACGAGGGCTACAACGTCATCATCGACCGAGTCGGCAATGCGCCGACCGACCAGTGCATCGTCACCAGCGTCCGCAACCCGCAGACGCAGACCAGGACTTTCTGGGTCGGCGAGGGCAAACAGCGTCGACTCATCACCGTCGTCGTGAGCAAGTCGATCAATGTGACGCTGAACTGCGACGTGTAACCGCGCCGACACCATCACGTCATTTGTCGTAGCGGAATCAAATTGCGCTACTACGAGTTTCACTTATCAGACCGCGGTGACTAGAGGGGAAGCTGTCGGTCTTGAGGAGCAGACGTGAGGGCACCACAATTAAATGAGTTGACATTTAGCGCAATTGCCGGTGCAGCGTTCATCGCACTGGCAGTGGGATTTCCGGCCAACGCGCAGGCCGCGCCGTCAGGTGTCGGGTCGGCACAAGACACCGTCAACGAGCTAGAGGACAACGGGTTCAATGTCGTGGTGAAAAAGATCGGCGCGGCGCCGCTTGATCACTGCACGGTTGACTCCGTGCGTCCGGTCGGGCCCGTGATTCGGCCGGTACAAAATGGCACCGAAATGGTGAACCAAATCGTCTACCAGACGGTGTATTTGACAGCCAAGTGCTGACTACGCCTGGGGTGCAACACATTTGGCGGCCGACAGCGGGCAGAGCCGACCTGCCGTCGGCGCTTACGCGGGCGTCAGACGTCGATGAGCGAACTGTGTCGCAGTTGTGTGCGGTCTCCCGGGCCGCCGGTAACGGCGAGATATTGCCGCGAAACCGCACCCGAGCTGTCGATTTCGCCTGCGCCCGATGTTTGCCGACCGTAGGCTACGCCGGAGATTTCCCTTTTCGACAGGAGACGAGATGTCACGCTCAATTCGGGCCGGCGTTGTCGCCGTCGCGGCGATCGCAGTCGGTATCGGCCTGTCCAGCTGCGGCTCGGACACCAAGTCGGAACCGTCTACTTCGAAGCAGACGTCCTCGGCGTCGTCGACCGCGACCAGCAACGCCGCACCGTCGACGTCGGCACAGGCCGCGGGCCCGAGCAAGACGATCGTCGACTACATCAAGGAGAACGGCATCGTCGAGACGCCCATCCACCGGGGCGATGCGGGCGCGCCGACCATCGACTTGCCGCTCCCGCCCGGATGGGCAGACGCCGGAAACCACACGCCGCAGTGGGCCTACGAAGCGATTCTGTCCAGCGATCCGACGTTCGCCCAGGACCCGCCGACCATCATCGCGCTCGTGTCGAAGCTGGCGGGCAATGTCGACCCGGCGAAGATCCTGGAGTACGCGCCCGGCGAGATCAAGAACCTGCCCGGCTATGACGGCCCCCAGGACGGCAGCCCGAGCAAGCTCAGCGGCTTCGACGCGACGCAGATCGGCGGCACCTACGCCAAGGGCGGTGTGAAGCGCGCAATCGCCCAGAAGACGGTGGTGATCCCGGGCCAGGACGGGCTGTTCGTGCTGCAGCTCAACGCCGACGGCACCGAGGATCAGATGGGCGCGTTGATGAACGCGACGAACGTCATCGACGAGCAGACGAAGATCACTCCATGACCGCCACTCCAACTCCAGCCCCCAACGAACCGCCGCCCCCCGCGCGTGGGCTCACCCGTGAGGAACGTGGTCGCGACGTCAGCGCGGCACAGGCCGAGGCAGAGGCCGAAACATCGACCGGCAAGGGGCTGTTGAAGGCGATGAGCCCACGGTTTGTCCTGTCGCAGGCCGAGGGCTACCCGGTCGGGATCAAGCAATTCCTGCAGTTCTGCTTGATTCTCATCTATCCGGCCTGGATCGTCGGCGTGCTTTTTTGCGCGGCGGTCTACTACGCCGTCTACGGACCGCTTTGGCTGTTGTTCTGGCCGGTGCGGGCGTGGATGAAGAAGAACCGGCCCGAAGAATACGCCGCCTCGCAGAAGAAATAATGGGCCTGTTCAATCGAGCCACCGGCGTACAGGTGTCGGTGACGCCGGCGGTGGTGCGGCCGCGGACGACGGTGCAGGCGACCATCACCACCGACAAGCCGATCGCCAAGGTGTCCTCGGCGACGCTGGATTGGGGTTACACCAACTTCTACCGCTACCGCTGGGCCGGGCGCGCCGATGCAGCGGCCGCCGCAATGAATGACTCGTGGCTGATGATGGACCAGGTCGGCACCGACGCGGGCAGCGAGAAGGACACCGAGGACTGGGTCGGTGTCACGAAGGTCGACCTGCCCATCGGCACCAGCGAATTCACCGGCGGCTCAGCGTCTTTCACAGTGCCGTCGTGGGCGCCGGGATCGTCGGACGCGCTTGCCCGGTGGTCGGCACGCCTCACGATCGCGCGCGGCGGCCGCGACGTCGACGCCCGTGGCGATTTCCGCGTCGTCATCGGTAGGGACAACGCCGATGTCGTCGACGAGCCGCAGCGACGGACCGGCGGCGACGGCAGGACCGAACTCGATATCGTGTTGCCATCACTGGTCTTTCGCGCAGGCGAGTTCATCAGCGGCAGCGTCACCCTCACGCCGACCGTCGATATGTCCGACGCCGAACTCGGGATCTACTGGGCATACAGCTCGATCTCGCATCCTCTTGCACGCACACCGGCCGCGGGCGGCGGATACACGCGCGGCGACGTGATCAAACTCGGCAAGGGCATCCCCTTGCGCCGGGGCGCACCGGTGTCCATCCCGTTCTCGGTGCTGCTGCCCGAAGACGCCCCACCCAGCGGCGAAGCGGTGCACTCATCACTGGTGTGGTTTCTCGAGGCCAGCATGATGTATTCGAAGTGGACTCAGGGCATCGAGAAGATGCGCCGTCAGATTGTGGTGGTCAACGCGCCGTAGTCAGGCCCGCGAAATCGCGGAGGCCTGCGCGATCTGCTCGGGAGTGGGACGCACGCCGGTGTAGCGCTCGAACTGCTCCGCGGCCTGTAGTGCGATCACCTCGGCGCCGGTGATCACCTTGACGCCTGCCGCGCGCGCCGCCTTGATCAGCGGGGTCTCCGACGGCAGAGCGACCACGTCAAATACCGCGTAGGCCTTGGCAATCGTCGCGTCGTCGAAGGCTTTCTCGCTTTCCTCCGGCCCGCCTGCCATCCCGATCGGCGTGACGTTGACGATGATCGGGGCGGTGAGCTCTGCGACCTCGGAGGCGTAGTCATAGCCCAGGCGGTCTGCCAACGCGCGCCCGGCATCACGGTTGCGTGCCACCACGATGCCGGAATGAAAGCCACTGCCCGAAAACGCCGCCCCGACCGCGCTGGCCATTCCACCGCTGCCGCGGATCAGGACGGCGTCGTCCGGATTCAGGCCGTGATCGCGGATAAGACGTTGCACGGCAAGGTAATCGGTGTTCGACGCGGTCAGATGACCATCGTCGTTGACGATCGTATTGACGGCATTTATCGCCGCCGCGGACGGCTCGACCGTGTCGACGAGCGGGATGACGGTTTCTTTGAACGGCATCGACACCGAACATCCGCGGATGCCAAGCGCCCGCACCCCGCCGATGGCGGCATCGATGTCGGTGGTGGTGAACGCTTTGTAGATGAAGTCAAGGCCGAGTTGGTCGTACAGATAGTTGTGAAACTTGGTGCCGATATTGCTGGGCCGTCCCGCCAGCGAGATGCACAGCCGGGTGTCCTTGGAAAGCGGCGGGCGCATCAGCCGACCACCCGAACGACCTGGCGGGTCATGTCGCGAATCTGTTTGGTCAGCTCCGGTGTGAACGGCGGGTTGGGCGGCCGGGGCACGTCGATGACGGTGGTGACGACGCCGAGGTCGTCACGGTGCCAGTCCGCACCGAAGTGATCGAGGATCGCGCGCATCGGATAATTGTCGCTCAATACCCGCGCCGTAAAGCGTTGCACGCCATGGTAATCCGCTGCGACGGCGAGTGCTCCCATCAGAAATGTGCCGATGCCCCTGCCCTGGTAGTCGTCGCCGACGATGAACGCCACTTCCGCGGCCGACGGATCATCCTCGTCGCGGACGAAGCGTGCGTCGGCCACCACCGGCCCGTCGAAACCATCGGTCATCACCCAGACGAAGTGGTGCAGGTAGTCGACTTCGAACAGGTACCGCATCAATGACGCGGTGGGGTTGCGCGGGGTCTGGAAGCGGCGATACAGCGTCTCGCTGGAGAACTCGACGGGGCCGTGCGTCGTGCGTTCGTTGTCACCGGGCAGCACGGGCCGCAGGTGCAGTTGGGTGCCATCGCGCATCTTCACCGGGATCGGCGTGAGGAACGCGGCGAGGCGCTGACGCCCCACGCGTAGCAGCTTCTCGAGCATGCCGGGGAGCTCGAGCATCGTCGCGAACGCGTCCCTGCCGCCGACCCAGCCGGTCAGCGTTCCCTTCGCGATCACCGTCGCGGTGCGCGGCCCGTTCCGAAGCAACGCGATCTCGCCGGCGATCATCCCCGGCGCCAACTCCGCGACGGTGTCATGGCCGTCGACTCCGGTGTGCGTCACCTCGGCGCGTCCCGATTCGATGATCAAGAAGGACACCGCAAGCTCGCCCTGCTGCATGAGCACCTGGCCGGGCGCCGCGGTCAGTGGTCGCAGCTGTTCCGCCAACGGCACCAGAGAGTCGGTGGGACAGCCGGCGAAAACCTCCAGCGCAGCAAGTTCGTCGGCGCGGACAACTGTCAGGCCGGACACGTCACGAGGCTACGGCGTCTCCGTCGCGACGAGCAAGGAAGCTAACAGGTGGCAAAGCCCACAAAAGAGCGGTACATCCCTGACCTGTTGGTGGCCGACATCACGGCCGGGCGGGTCAGCACGTAGTCAACGTCGCGCTTCACGGGGCCCTCGCCTTTAGGCCAAGCTGCAAGAAGAACTGCGTCTGATCCGGCGTTCCTCCGCGGTCGGTGACGTTTTTCGCCTACTCGCTCTCGCCGTTGGTGCCTCGAGCGCTGACGCCGGCAAGTGCATTGTCAACCGGTTCCCGGTCCTCGAACACGCCTCGCGATGGCGCCAAACCCCGCTTGACTCTGCATTCATCAGACTGGAGCAACTCGCGGACGGCGTTGCTGCCCAACTCGCGGTAAGCCTCGAAGTCGAACTCGCCGTAAAGCTGCTTGCTG